>NZ_BAAGTC010000006.1:0-26584 GCF_054782115.1 Nocardia heshunensis
GCACATCCACGAGCCGCTCGAACGGCACGTCGGCGTGCGCGAAAGCGGCCAGGTCGGTGCGGCGCACCTGGGCGAGCAGGTCGCGGAATGCGGTGTCCGGCTTGACCTCGCTGCGCAGCACCAGGGTGTTGACGAACATGCCGACCAGGTCGTCGGCCGCACGCTCGCCACGACCCGCGATCGGGGTGCCGATGGCGATATCGGTGGCACGCGACAGACGCGAAGCCCAGGTCGCCAGTGCCGCGTGCACCAGCATGAATAGCGTGACATCGTGCTCGCGGGCCACACCGGTCAGGGCGCGGTGCAGCTCGGCATCGATCGAGAAGTCGTGGGTGCCACCGGCATTGGTGGCGATCTCCGGACGCGTCCGATCGGCGGGCAGCTCGATCTGCTCGGGCAGGTCGGCCAGCTGGGTGCTCCAGTAGGCGATCTGCTCGGCGGCGATCGACTCGGAATCGGTTTCCGCACCGAGGATCTCGCGCTGCCACAGTGTGTAGTCGGCGTACTGCACCGGCAGCGGCGACCAGGCCGGAGCCTCACCAGTGGTACGAGACAGGTAGGCAGTCATCACATCCCGCGCCAACACCCTGAGCGAGAATCCGTCGGCGCTGATGTGGTGCAGTACCAACACCACGATGTGCTCGTCCACTCCCAGGTTCAATACCGTGGCACGGAAGGGCACCTCGCGGGTCACGTCGAAGTGGACACTTGCCAACCGGATGACCCGTGCGACGAGCTCTTGGGCGCTCACCGTCTCCGACCGCACCTCGAACTTCACCTCGGAGGGCGGCAGAATCCGCTGGTAGCCGTCACCCTCGACCTCGGGGTACACGGTCCGCAGCGACTCATGACGCGCCAACACGTCGCCGATGGCGGCACGGAAGGCATCGAGATCCACAGCGCCCGTGAGCTTCAGCGCCACCGGAATGTTGTTGACCGCGGTGCGGCTGTCGAAGCGGTTGAGGAACCACATCCGCTGCTGCGCCAGCGACAGCGGCACCAACTCCGGCCGCTCCTGCGCCACCAGCGCCGCACGCGCACCGGTACCGACCCGCGATTCCAGCTGCGCGGCCAGCGAAACCACCGTGGTGGCCTCGAACAGCGTGCGCAACGGAATGTCGGCATCCAGCGCGGCCGACAGGCGCGCGATCACCTGGGTGGCGATCAGCGAGTTGCCGCCGAGCTCGAAGAAGTCGTCGTCCAGACCGACCAGATCCAGGCCGAGAACATCGGCAATGGTGCCCGCGACCGTCTGCTGCACCGGCGTTTCCGGGGCACGGTAGGTGCGTACCGCGAAGGTCGGCGCGGGCAGTAGTTTGCGGTCCAGCTTGCCGGAGGCATTGAGCGGGAAGGCGTCCAGCACTACGAAGGCGGCCGGAACCATGTACGCCGGAAGCCGTTCGGCGACAGCGTCCTTCACCGCGTCGAGATCGAGGTGACTGTCGGCGGCCACGAGGTAGGCGACCAGCTGATCACCCGTGCGCTCGTCGTGACGGACCACGACCACCGACTGCGCGACCGACGGCAGCGCGGTCAGCGCCGACTCGATCTCGCCCAGCTCGATGCGCAGACCACGCAGCTTCACCTGGAAGTCGGTGCGACCCAGGTACTCCAGCTCGCCATGACCGGTCCAGGTGACGAGGTCACCGGTGCGGTACATGCGCGCACCGTCCCCGAACGGGTTGGCCACGAAGCGATCCGCGGTCAGATCCGGACGCGCCACGTACCCGGTGGCGAGCTGATCGCCCGCCAGGTACAGCTCACCCGCGACACCCACCGGAACCGGCCGCAGACGCGAATCCAGCACGTACACCTGGGTGTTGAAGTGCGGAGCACCGATCGGCACCGACGCCAGGTCGGCATCGGTGACCTCGTGGTAGGTCACATCGATCGTCGATTCCGTCGGGCCGTACATGTTGCACAACCGCGCACCTGTCAACGCACGGAATTTTTGGGCGGCCAAGCCCGGAAGAGCCTCGCCGCCGGCGAATACCAGGCGCAGAGAATGAGTCTCATGTGCCTGGCCCACAGTCAGGTACTGCTGCAGCATCGAGGGCACGAACTGCGTGACGGTGACCTGTTCGGCGGCAATCAAACGTGCCAGATACAACGGGTCCCGATGCCCATCGGGCTTTGCGACGACCATCCGCGCGCCGACCTGCAATGGCCAGAAGAACTCGCCCAACGACGCATCGAAACTCATGGGAGTCTTCTGCAACACCACATCGTTGGCCGCGAGACCGAACTGAGCGTTCATCCACACCAGTTGATTCACGATGGCCTGATGGCTCACCGCCACACCCTTGGGACGCCCCGTCGAACCGGAAGTGAAGATCACGTAGGCGGTATTGGCCGCCCGGAGCGACACCAATCGGTCCGCATCGGTCACCACCGCGCCGGAACGATCCGACAGGTCCAGCTCATCGATCCGAACCAGGGGCCAATCGACATCTTTCAAGCCAGCTGCGGAGGTCAGCACACAGATCGGCCGGACAGTCTCGAGAACGTATCGGATGCGTTCAACCGGATGTTCGGGATCCAAGGGCACGAAGACACCGCCCGCGACGCTGATCGCGTACATACCGACCACGAGGTCGACGGACCGATGCATGCTCAGCGCCACCGGGGTCTCGGGTCCGACACCCGCCGCGACCAGCCAGCGTGCGAGCTTGCGCACCCGATCCGCGAACTCGGCGTAGGACAGACTCGTCCCCTCGTAGGTGATAGCCGTTGCTTCGGGAGTCAGCGCGACCTGCGCCTCGAACAACGAGCCGAGCGTTGCGCCGGAATCCTCCGACACCGTCGGCAAGATCGCATCGATCGGGTACTTGGTCTCGTTCCAGACGTCGAGTACCAACGCCTGCTCGACATCATCCATCAGCGGCAGTTCACCGACGCGCGCAGCCGGATCCACAGCGACCGCGGTCAGCAGGCGCAGCAATCGCTGCGCGAACACCTCCGCGAACCGACTATCGAAAAGATCGGTGGCGAACACCAATTCGGCAGATAGGCCTGCGCCGTCGCCATCCATCAGTGACAGCTGAAGATCGAATTTCGCTGTCTGATAGTCGATCTCGACTTCACTGACCGTCAGATCAGGCAATGTCAGCTCGGTGTGGCCCAAATTCTGGAACGACAGCATCACCTGGAACAGCGGATGGCGTCCTTGCGATCGCACCGGGTTGACCATCTCGACCACCCGCTCGAACGGCACGTCGGCATGCGCGAACGCACCCAGATCCCGGCTACGAACTTGCGCCAGCAGACCGGTGAACCGCTCCCCGAGATCGACACTCGTGCGCAACACCAACGTGTTGACGAACATGCCGACCAGATCGTCGAGAGCCTGCTCACCACGACCGGCGATCGGCGTGCCGACCGCAATGTCCGTGGTACCACTCAACCGTGACAGCAGCACCGCAAAAGCAGTCTGCACCACCATGAACAGGGTCGCGCCCTGCGCCTGCGCGACCTCGTTCAGGGCATCGATCGTCTCGCCGGGCACACGGAACCGCAGCAGCCCCGCACGATTGGACGCAACGGCTGGGCGCGGCCGCATCGACAGCCGCAGCTCGTCGGGGATTCCGGCCAGCGCATCACGCCAGTAGTCGAGCTGCTGGGAAATCAGCGAAAGCTCATCGCTTTCCGATCCGAGTACCTCTCGCTGCCACAACGCGTAATCGACGTACTGCACCTCGAGAGGCGCCCAACCCGGCTCGACACCCATCACAGCCGCGGCATAGCCGCCGACCAGATCGCGCACCAGCGGCCGGATCGAGAAGCCGTCGACGGCGATGTGGTGAGCCGCCAGCACCAGCACGTGCTCGGAGGAACCCAGTCGGAGCAGGCGCAGCCGAACCGGCAATTCGCTCGTCACGTCGAAGCCACGACCGACGAACTCGGCTACCACGCCGGGCAATTCGCCCTCGGTGACGTCCATGACCTCGAGCTCGGGCACGGCGGGGCCGGTGGGCAGCACCTGCTGGTAGGCGATGCCCTCGTGCGACGGGTAGAGGGTGCGCAGCGACTCGTGGCGCGCGATCACGTCCGTGATCGCGCCGCGCATGGCGTCGAGATCCAGTGCGCCGGTGAGCCGTACGGCAGCGGGGATGTTATTGGCGGCCGACTCCGGATCGAACCGGTTGAGGAACCACATGCGCTGCTGCGCGAGCGACAGCGGCGGGTACTGCGGGCGGGCTTGGACCGTGAGTGGCTGGCGCACAACGGTTCCCGCGTGCGATTCGACGCGGGCGGCCAGTGCGGCCACGGTCGGGGCCTCGAACAGGGCGCGTACGCCGATCGCGGCGTTGAGCGCGGCCGAGAGCCGGGCCACGACCTGGGTGGCGACCAGCGAGTTTCCACCCAGCTCGAAGAAGTCGTCGTCCCCGCCGACACGTTCGACGCCGAGCAGGTCGGCGAAGATCTGCGCGATGATCTCCTCGATCGGGGTCGCGGGGGCACGGAAACGCTTGGCCTCGAACACGGGCGCAGGCAGGGCCTTACGATCCAGCTTGCCATTGGGGGTCAACGGGATCTCGCGCACCACCACGTACGCCGAGGGCGCCATATAGGACGGCAGAGTGCGTTGCAGACCGGCCTTGACAGCTTCCAGATCCACCACGGCGCTGGCAGGCACCAGGTACGCGACGATCTGATCGCCGAGATGATCGTCGATGCGCACGATGACCGCGGCCTGACTGACCTGCGGTTGAGCCAGTACGGCCGCCTCGATCTCACCGAGCTCGATGCGGAAGCCGCGCACCTTGACCTGATCGTCGGCGCGGCCCAGATAGACCAGGTCGCCGTCGGTGTTCCACTTGGCCACGTCGCCGGAGCGGTACAGGCGATCGCCGGGCTCGCCGAACGGGCTGGCGACGAAGCGGGCCGCGGACAGATCCGGGCGGCCCAGGTAGCCGCGCGCCAATTGCGTACCGGTGACGTAGATCTCGCCGGGGACGCCGACCGGCACGGGGCGCAGACGCTGGTCGAGCAGGAAGACACGCAGGCCCGGGATGGCTTGTCCGATGATGCTGCCGTGGGCCTCGGCGACCGCGATGTGGTCGAGCGCGCGGTAGGTGACGTGCACCGTGGTCTCGGTGATGCCGTACATGTTGATCAGGCGCGGGGCGTCGTCGGTGTGGCGCGTGTACCACTCGGTGAGGCGACGCAACTCCAACGCCTCACCGCCGTAGACGACATAGCGCAGCGCCAGGGGCTCACCGGATTTGCCCGCGAGCCGGTCTGCCTCGGCGAGTTGGTAGAACGCGGACGGTGTCTGGTTGAGGACGGTCACCCGCTCCCGACGCAACAGTTCCAGGAACTGCTCAGGCGAGCGCGAGGTGAGGTAGTCGACCACGACCAGGGTGCCGCCGTGCAGCAGCGGGCCCCACAGCTCCCACACCGAGAAGTCGAATGCGTAGGAGTGGAACAGGGTCCACACATCATTCTCGTCGAAGTGGAACCAGGCGTCGGTGTTGTCGAACAACCGCACCACGTTTCGGTGCGGTACCAGTACGCCCTTGGGGCGGCCGGTGGAGCCCGAGGTGTAGATGACGTAGGCGATATCGGCGGGATGCAGCGTGCCGCGCCGGTCCGCGCTGGTGAGCGCGGACGAATCCAGTTCCACCAGAGCAGGATCGTCCACGATGAGCACGGAAACCGCTGCGGGCAGGGTCATTTCGCTGTCGGCCGCGGTGACCACGCAGATCGGATCTGCGTCGGAGAGCATGAACGCGATGCGCTCGGCCGGGTAGGCCGGGTCGACCGGCAGATACCCGGCGCCGGCTTTGAGCACAGCCACCAGGGCGACAATCAGTTCGGCGGAGCGGGGCAATGCCACCGCGACCAGCATGTCCGGCCGCGCGCCGACCCTGATCAGGGCCCGCGCCAATTGATTCGCACGCTCGTCGAGTTCGCGATAGGTGAGGCGCTCGCCGTCGAAGACTACGGCGATTCGCTCCGGGTGGGCCCGCACGGCGGCCTCGAACAGGTCCACCAGCGTGGCCTCGCGCCCGCTATCAGGTCCCGCCGAGGTCCACTCACCGGTGACCTGTGCATGTTCACCGCTCACCAGCAGGTCAATATCGCCGAGCGGCAGCTCCGGGTTCGCCACCACGGCGGCCAGGACCAGATCCAGCCGGTGCGCGAAGGCGGCGACGGTCGACTCGTCGAAAAGATCCAGCGCGTAGGAGATCTCCGCGGACATGCCCGCGTTCTCCCCGCGGTCGTCCTGCGCCTCCTGCAACGTCAGCTGCAGATCGAACTTCGCCAGCCGCGCGTCGTAGTCGATGCCGTCGACCGACAGCCCGGGCAGCTCCAGGCTGGCCTGGCGGGTGTTCTGGAAGGTCAACATCACCTGGAACAACGGATGCCGCGACTGCGAACGGGCCGGATTGATGACCTCGACCAGCCGCTCGAACGGCACATCCGCGTGCGCGAAGGCATGCAGATCGGCGTCACGCGAACGAGCCAGCAGATCCGCGAAGGTCTCCGAGCCGTCCACCTCGGTGCGCAACACCAGGGTGTTGACGAACATGCCGATCAGATCATCCAGCGCGGCCTCACCACGACCGTGCACCGGAGTACCGATCGCGATATCGGAAGTACCCGACAGCCGGGCCAGCAGCACAGCCAAAGCGGAGTGCATGACCATGAACAGCGAGGCATTGTGTCGGCGGCCCAGGTCCACCAGCGCCTGCTGGGTCTGCGCCGAGATCGCGAACGGGTAGGTGCCACCCTGGTAGCTGGCCACCCCGGGACGCGACCGGTCGGCGGGCAACACCAGTTCGTCGGGCAGATCGGCCAGGGCGTCGGCCCAGTAGCGGATCTGCTTGGCGATCAACGACTCCGGGTCCTCTTCGGAGCCGAGGACCTCGCGCTGCCACAGCGCGTAGTCGGCGTACTGCACCGGCAGTTCCGCCCACGCCGGAGCCTCCCACGAGGTGCGCGCGGCGTAGGCGACCATGACATCGCGGGCCAGCGGGCCCATCGACCAGCCGTCGGCGCTGATGTGGTGGACCACCATGCCGAGGATGTACTCGGTCTCGCTGAGCTCGAAAAGCGCCGCGTGCAACGGCACTTCGTCGGTCACGTCGAAGGCCGTGGTGGCCAGCTCGACCAGGTGATCGATCAGGTTGGACTCGGTGACCGGCACCGGCGTCAGATCGGGCACGATCTGCGCGGCGTCCAGCACCCGCTGCACCGGACCGTGCGCGGTTTCCGGGAACACCGTGCGCAGCGACTCGTGACGATCGATGACATCGATGACCGCGACCTGCAGCGCTGCGATATCCAACTCACCCGACAGGCGGATCGCCACCGGGATGTTGTACACCGCCGAGGCGGTATCGAAACGGTTGAGGAACCACATACGCTGCTGCGCAAGCGACAACGGCACCTCGTTCGGCCGCTCGCGCCTCACAAGCGCGCTTCGGGCGCCTTCACCGACATGCGATTCGATCCGGGCCGCCAAGGCCTCGACAGTCGCGGCCTCGAAGAGCATCCGGACCGGGACACGGGTGTCGAGCGCGGCCCCGAGCCGTGCGGCCACCTGCGTCGCGATCAGCGAGTTGCCGCCGAGCTCGAAGAAGTCGTCGTCCACACCGACCCGGACCACGCGGAGCACCTCGCCGAAGATCTGGGCGACGATCTCCTCGATCGGCGTTGCCGGAGCACGAAATGCGCGCACCTCGAAAACCGGGGCGGGCAACGCCTGACGGTCCAGCTTGCCAGAAGCGTTGAGCGGCAACGTATCCAGCACCACCAAGGCGGACGGCACCATGTATGTCGGCAGCAGATACTGCAGTGACGCCTTGATACTGCCGGTATCCGCCGGACCGCTGGTGACCACATAACCCACCAGCTGATCACCAGCCACGGAGTCGACGACTGCCACCACGGCCTGACGTACCGCCTCGTGCGCGAGCAGCGCGGCCTCGATCTCACCGAGCTCGATGCGCTGGCCGCGGAACTTCACCTGGAAGTCGGTGCGGCCGATGTAGTCGAGCACCCCGGACTCGCCGTCGGTGTGCTCGATCCAACGCACCAGATCGCCGGTGCGATACAACCGGCTGCCCGGCTCGCCGAAAGGATTGGCCACGAAGCGATCCGCGGTCAGATCCGCGCGGCCCTGATAGCCACGCGACAGCTGAGCACCCGCCAGATACAGCTCGCCGCGCACCCCGGCCGGCACCGGCCGCAACCACTGATCCAGGACGTAGGCTTGTGCGTTCCAGACCGGTCGGCCGATCGGAACGATCGTCGGGGAGGCCTGATCGACCCGCCACGACGTGGCGTTGACCGTGTACTCGGTCGGGCCGTAGAGGTTGACCACCCTCGCGGTGGAGATCCGCCGGAAACTGTTGACGACGGCCGGCGACAGCACCTCGCCGCCGACGAAAATCGCGCGCAGCGAGACACATTCCGCCGGCGAGGCACTGGTTGCGAAGACCGACAACAGCGACGGTACGAACGAGGTCACCGTGACTCGATACCGGCCGATGACCTCCGACTGGTAGAGCGCGTCGCGGTGGCCGTCGGGCTCGGCGATGATCGTCCGCGCGCCGACCATCAAGGGGGCGAACAACTCCCAGACCGAGGCGTCGAAGGTGAACGGTGTCTTGTGGAGCGCGATATCGGTGTCGTCCAGACCCGATTCGGCGATCTTCCACATCATCTGGTTCACCAGCGCGGCATGGCTGACCGCGACACCCTTAGGGCGGCCGGTCGAACCGGAGGTGTACAGCACGTAGGCGGTATTCTCCGGACGCATGCTGCCGAGCAATTCGGTGGCTTCCACCGGAGCGTCGGAGTAACCGGCCCTCTCGGCGTCATCGATGAACACCGAAGGGCAGTAATCTGTTTCGATGCCGTCGACCCGTGTGGTCAGCATGCACACCGGATTCGAGCTGCGGAGCACGTAATCGATGCGGTCGCTGGGATGATCCGGGTCGATCGGCACATAGCCGCCGCCCACGGTCACAACGGCGTAGATCGCGACCAGGGTGTCGATCGAGCGGCGGATACCCACCGCGACCAGTGTCTCGGGTCCGACACCGGAGTCGATCAGTTTGCGCGCCAGGCGATTCACGCGAGAAGCGAACTCGGCGTAGGTCAGCTCGGTCGCCGAACCCGGCTCGATGACACCGCTCGAATCGTAGGTCAGCGCGACCGCGTGCGGCCGCCGGCGCGCCTGAGCGGCGAAGCCCTCCAGCACCGTCGTCATCGTCGGCACCGCGTGCTCGGTGCGATTCCAGTGCCCGAGCACGCTGGACCGCTCCGCCGCGTCCAGGATGTCGATATCGCGCACGAGGGCATCGGGCTGGCCGACGGCCCTCTCCAGCACCGACAGGTACCGGCGGCCGAACGCGTCGACGGTAGCGGCGTCGAAGAGATCGGTGGCATAGGAGACCACCACCGACACGCCCGCCGGCTCACCGGCGCTACTGCGCTGCTCGGTCAGCGTCCACGACAGGTCGAACTTGGCGATGTCGACGTCGAGTTCGTGCGCACGCACCGACAGCGCCGTCGGCGCCGAGGATCCGGCGAGCTCCAACTGCCCGTAGGGCATTTCCTGGAACGACAACATCACCTGAAACAGCGGATGCCGCGCCTGCGAGCGGACCGGGTTGATGACCTCGACCAATTGCTCGAAGGGGACATCGGCGTTGGCGTACGCGCCCAGGTCGGTTTCCCTGATCTGGGAAAGGAGGTCGCTGAACCGTTCGCTACCATCGACGTGCGAACGCAGCACCAGTGTATTGACGAACATACCGATCAAGTCGTCGAGCGCCTGCTCACCACGACCTGCGACGGGGGTACCGATGGCGATGTCGGAGGTGCCCGACAACCGGGCCAGCAGCACCGCCAACGTGGCATGTACGACCATGAACAGCGAAACACCGTGGGCACGTGCCAATCCGGCCAGCTGTGCATGCCGCTCGGCGGGAATGTCGAAGGTGACACGGCTGCCGCGGAAGCTCTGCACCGGCGGGCGCGGACGGTCGGCCGGCAGCTCCACCTGGTCCGGCAGGCCCGCCAAAGCTCCACGCCAGTAAGCGATCTGGCGCGCGGACATCGAGTCGACGTCGGATTCCGAACCCAGAAGCTCCCGCTGCCAGATGCTGAAGTCCCGGTACTGCACCGGCAACGGTGCCCACTGCGGGGCATCCGCATCGGCCCGAGCCAGGTAGGCGACCATGATGTCTCGGGCCAGAGGCGCGAACGAGTATCCGTCCGCGGCGATGTGGTGCACCACCATCGCGACGGCATGCTCCGGCACCCCGGTCACGCTGTCGGCGAGGCGGAACAACCGAACACGGAACGGCAGCTCATGGGTCACATCGAAGCCGCGACCGGCGAGCTCCCGCAGGACAATTCCGAGTCGCTCCTCCTCGATGTCCTCGACCGCGGCGGTGATCGCGACCTGGTTCATCGGCACCACCATTTGGTAGGCGCCTTCACCGAACTCGGGGAAGATCGTCCGCAGCGACTCCTGCCGCTCGACGACGTCGAGCAATGCTGCGGTCAGCGCGTCGATGTCGACGTGACCGCTCATCCGCACCACGAACGGTAGGTTGTAGGCCGGCAGCGTGGGATCGAACTGGTTGAGAAACCACATGCGCTGCTGTGCCGGCGACAACGGCACATGCTGCGGGCGGGGTCGCACGACCAACTGTGGACGGGATGTGTCGAGGGCGCTCGCCGATTCGGCGCGTGCCGCGAGCCCCGCCGCGGTCGGCGCCTCGAACAGCGCCCGCACACCCAGCTGCACACCGAACGCCGCCGAGACACGTGACACCACCTGGGTCGCCACCAGCGAGTTGCCACCCAGGTCGAAGAAACTGTCCTCGACGCCGACCCGCTCCCGGCTCAGCACATCGGCGAAGATGCCCGCGACAATATGTTCGGTCTGTGTGCGCGGGGCCCGGTAGTCGTGGGCATCCGCGCTGAACACCGGCTCCGGCAGCGCCTTTCGGTCCAGTTTGCCGGAGGTGTTGAGCGGCAACGCGTCCAACACCATGATCGACGACGGAACCATGTAGACCGGCACATCGGCCGCGGCGAAACGCGCCAGCCCGATCGGATCGACCGAGTGTCCCTGTGCGGCAACGACGTACGCGACCAGCTGCTGACCGGTCACACTGTCGGCCACCACCACGACGGCCTGACCCACCGTCGGGTGTGCCAGCAACACGCTCTCGATCTCGCCCAACTCGATGCGCTGACCACGGAATTTGACTTGGAAGTCGGTGCGGCCGAGATACTCGAGCACGCCGGACTCGTTCCATCGCACCAGATCACCCGTGCGATACATGCGCGTCCCGGCGGCGGAGAACGGGTTGGCGACGAACCGATCAGCGGTCAGGTCCGGGCGAGCGAGGTAGCCGCGCGCGAGCTGACGTCCTGCCAGATACAGCTCACCGGTCATACCGATCGCGACCGGACGCAGCCGCGCGTCCAGCACGAAGACCCCGACATTCCATTCCGGCACGCCGATGGGCACCGTGACGGTATCGGCGGCGGTGGCCTCCCAGGAGGTCACCGAGACCGCGGCCTCGGTAGGACCGTACAGATTGTGCAGACCGGCACTGGCGATCGACAGGAACCCGGCCACGGTCTCCGGCGGCAACGCCTCACCGATCACGAAAACCGTCCGCAGCGACAGACATTGCGCGACGGTGGCCTGCCCGGCGAACACCGTCAACATCGACGGGACGAAGTCGGTGACGGTGACCTGGTGGCGCTCGATCATCTCGGCGATGTAGGCCGGATCGCGGTGCCCATCGGGACTCGCCACCACCAGTTTGGCGCCCACGAGCAAGGGCAGGAAGTAACCCCACAACGAAACGTCGAAGGTCGTCGCGGTCTTCTGCAGGTAGATATCCGCACTGGTCAACTGGTACTCGTCGACCATCCACAGCTGCTGGTTGACGATGGCACGATGGGTGACGGCGACGCCCTTGGGCCGACCGGTCGAGCCTGAAGTGTAGATGACATAGGCGGTGTTGTCCGGGCTCAGCGGCGCCCGGCGATCGGCATCGGTGATCGGCTGGGCGGAAAACCCCGAGGTGTCGAGCGTGTCGATCTGCACCCGGTGCATCGTTTCCGGCAACGCCAAGGCGTCCGCCGAGGTCGTGAGAACGCATACCGGAGCGGCGGATTCGAGAATGTAGGCGGTGCGTTCCGCGGGGTGGTCAGGATCGATCGGAACGTAGACACCGCCCGCCTTCACCACCGCGTGCATCCCGACCACCAGCTCGACGGAGCGCCGCATCCCCAGCGCCACCAGTGATTCCGGAGCGACACCGTCGGCGATCAGGAAGCGCGCGAGCCGATTGACCCGCGCCTCGAATTCAGCATAGGTGAGGGCTTCGCCCTCGAATTCGAGTGCGACATTCGCAGGGGTGCGTGCGGATTGGGTATCCAATAGCGCCGACAGCGTGGTGTCGGCCACGTCATGATGGGTGTCGGTCCCGGCCGTCAGCGCCTGATCCAGTTCCAGCGCGGTGGTGATCAGAAGGCTCCGTGCCGGGTGCCCCACGTCGGTGCGGACGAATCGATCGAAGAAGTCCAGGAATCTCGAATGATGCTGGTGCGCTTGGGTATCGGAGTAGATGTTCGGGTTCGTCTCGAAGTCGATGTGGGTTCGACGTCCACCCATCGACTGGTAGACGTTGACCGCCAGGTCCTCGATCGCGCCGGTCGAGAGCACATGCATCCGGCCGGCCACAGAACCCAGGACGATCTCGTCGTGAAACAGCATGATGTTGATCCATGGACCGAAGAACTCGGTCGTGACCACACCGCCGCCCGCGCTGTCTCGGCGAATGTCCTCGTGCCGGTAGCGCTGGTGGCGCAATGCGCCCGACACCTCGACACGCACCTGCCGCAGCAGATCCGCGATGGTGGCGTCGTGGCCGACATGCAGGCGTAGCGGCACGATATTGGAACTCACGCCGCCCGCGCGGCGCATGACCGCCGTGGTCCGAGCGGTCACCGGCAGGCTGAGGATCACGTCCTCGCTGCCGGTCCACTGCGCCAGATAAGTGGCGAAGGCCGCGATCACCAGTGTGGCGGGCGAGGCGTCATAGTCCTTCACCACAGCATCGAGCACCGCCGACTGGGAATCCGACAACGCACCGGTATCGACCCTGTTCGACGATGCGGGAGCGGCTGTTCGGCCGGCGAGGCTGAGGCCCTGTT
Source organism: Nocardia heshunensis (assembly GCF_054782115.1). NCBI lineage: Bacteria > Bacillati > Actinomycetota > Actinomycetes > Mycobacteriales > Nocardiaceae > Nocardia > Nocardia heshunensis. The sequence continues at coordinate 13,204 of NZ_BAAGTC010000006.1, forward strand.
CGAGCCCCGAGACGCGCTGCGCCCAGTGCTGCTTGTCGGCCTGGAACCTTGTGCTTTCGCGATAGGCGAACTCGGATTCGACCAGGCCTTCGAGATCCGGCACCCGCAACGGCTCGAGTGGCGTGCCCAGTACACGAGCGGTGTAGATCTCCGCGGTGCGATTCAGATACGACATCGCACTGAAGCCGTCGAGCACGATGTGATGGGCGCGCAGGTACAGGAAACAGCGGTCGGCCGACAGGTGTAGCACCGCAACCCGGACCAGCCGATCCGCGACGATATCGATCGGGCGGCCGTACTCCGCGCGCATCCACTCGTGTGCCGCGGCTTCCGGGTCGTCGCGATCGCGGAGGTCGAGATAGGTGACGTCGTCATGCTCGGGGAGGGTGTGGTCGACATACTGCCAGGGCTCACCGTCACGCTCGACGATGCGCACGAACCCGGACCCGAACTCCCCGGAGGCATCGATGCACGCCTGCCGCAGGATCTCCCGATCGATCACGCCCGGAAGGTCGACATATTGGGCGATTGTGATGGGTACCTGGGGATCCAGCTGCTGGGCATACCAGATGCCCATCTGCGCAGGAGACAGTGGGAAGTAGTGCTTCCCCGACTCACCGTTCCCGTCAAAACCCAGTTGCTCCATCGGTACCCTCACTTCCGACAGCTCGACGCGACGCTCTCCGACCGCGCATCGATGTCCACCACCCACGCGAGTCCGACATGATGATCATTCGAACTCTCGTGGTCGATCCAAATAAACAAGCACGAGATTTTTCGATGACCGCGCTCCCGCGGTGCTCGAGTCAATTTCTAACGGTTACCTCGTTGTTGATGGCCTGCGCCAATCGTTCAGCGTGCCCGCGACGCACGTAGTCCGTCTCATGCGTGCCCGTGAGAAGGCTCGCGCTGACCCGGGAGAGCTCGGCATTTCTGCTGTGCCAAGATCTTCGGGCCATCGGGTATCGCATGAGCTGTGCTTTGATCGCCGCATCCATCAACCGCCTCCTCCAATCGATCACTGCGTCCTCGGTCGCCAGATCGAAGTATTCGAACAATTCGGGCACCATTCGAAGCGAACTGTCGGCCGCCAGGGAGGTAGTCAGATCACCGCGAGCAGCAGCCCAAAATGTCGGTACCTCGACAATCGCCCTCTCGCCCAATATTCCGTGGCCGCCAGGATCGGTCCCGATGACTAGTCCACGCGGGCGAAAAGGGTCCGCGATAAGCGCACACGCCAGGATCGAGGGCTCAGCTCCACCCAATTCCGCGGCTACATCGCCTGCCGCGGCGGCCCCTTGCGCATAGCCGGCGAGAATCAGGGGTCGGGTGCTGCGGTTGACTTCGCGTACGAGAGCGGCCTTGACAACAGATTGACCTCCCAGGCACGCCAACATTCGCGGGTTGAAGCGAGTCCGGTCCAGTGCATCGGCGAAATTGCGGGGCACGGCATGATGATTCGATGCCCACCGCGCGCCCATGATCAGGACATCGATCATGAACCTGTACCCGAGGTCCACCGGGGATCGGGACGCGCGGATATCGCGTCCCAGCAGCTAGTCAGGGCAAATAGTCGAGATGATTCCATTTCAAACCGCGTTACCCTCACACTGCCAGATCCAGATTCCACAGCCATTCTGCGCACGATCATATGGCCACATTCATTCACCTTCTTCCTCGCCATTCCCACCTGTGGGAATGGCGAGGAAGAAGGTGATGATGATGCGGCCCTTAGGATCCTCACCATCGCCAATTGCCATATGAGACTCTCCAAGTGACGTACGCCACGAGAAGTTCCCTCGCGTGCTCCCTCCGTGTGCGCTCATTCCGGCGACATTTCCGACCAGCCGGAGGCATACTCCGATAGTTGCGCAAACCACGCACTGCGATGACGCGACGAACTATTCGATGCGGCTCCGGCCTCTGCTCGAAGACATCGCCGCAAAGATCCGGAGCCGCACCACGACGGCCGGCCCCATGCGATATCCGCATACGCATGGGGCTTCGTCTTGATAGCCGTCGGGACTGAACACTAGCCCGCGGTGACCTCGGGTCACCCCGCTCTATTCCCAGCACCGGGAAGGCGCATCGGATCTCAGGACCTCACGCCTTATCGAAAGAAAGGGGGGAGGTCCTCCCACCGTCGAGATGGAAAGTGCCACAGGTGCTCAATCGGGTCGGCTAGCGCCTCAGTGTCCACCAACGAACTTCTTCCGCCATCGTGAGAACTACGTGCGCCGGTTTCCCTGAGCCAAGACCGCAGCGTGCGTGGGCGGTGTTCGCCGCGGGAACCCTCAGCATCACCACTGCTCAGACGAGCGCGACCAACCCAGCGCCGCAAACCGATTCGCCCACCGGTGACATCGCCGCTCCGGAGCCCGCCATCATCCCCAAGCCCGCAGGCTCCGCGCGATCCGCTGTCCGCGGATGGCGACCATCTGTGCTGGTAGCGATAACTCGAATCGGCGACTCACACGACACTCGGCCACCCGGCCGGATGGCCGTAGTCAGCGATAGATGCCGCAGGTTCGGGACGCCGGCGAGCTCCGTTAACCCAGTGGTCGAGATAACGTCGAAAGACGCAGCCCTGAATGATTATTCGCTACTCAGCCGCCCTCCGAACGATAAGCATTCCCATGATGGTTGTCGGCTTGACCGACGGAGCGGAAGCTGTTCCCGCACATGGGAGTACCCCCGTGAATCTGCGGCACCAGCTACGTATCCTCGACATCAGATCCGGTCCTGAACGGCTCCCCTCGTACAGCCCGGATCACTGCGGATCGACATCGTCGCGCCGGATGCGATCCTGTCCGAACGCTTTCCGACACGGTCGATTCGATCAGAAACACGGGGCGGGACGCGCATGACTCGCTCCGTGTCGCGGACGTCATCCGCTCCCGTCGGGACCCTCCTCCCCCGGTCCCACGGGAGCGGCTCCTCGTTCGCCGCAGCGTCGGCCCGCCTTCGATAGCGGATTCGACCAAGCACCGGGGCGACTTCCCATCAGAGGGAATAGTCGAATTCGGCAGATTCACTACTTTCGTCGAGGTTCCAAACTCGCTCGTTCGATCCGGGCGAGCTGGGACGTGAATCGCTGTCGAAGGGTTGAGGATTCGTATGCAGTCCGGGCGTCGTTCCGCACGCGGCACCCGCCGCCGCACCCACTTCCTCTCGTTCGCACAGGTGCTGACCGCGGCGGTCGACTCCCACGCCGATTCCATCGCAGTGCACTTCGATCCGACCGGAATACCCGAGGATCAACGCGCCCTGACCTACCGGGAGCTCGACGAAACCTCCACACGGTTGGCTCGCGAACTGATCGCGCGGGGGATAGGCCCGGGGGATATGGTCGCCGTCGGCATCCGGCGGTCGGTGGAATCGATACTGTCGGTGTGGGCGGTGGCCAAGACCGGCGCGGCGTATGTCCCCATCGATCCCGCGTATCCCGCCGACCGTATCGAACACATCGTCACCGATTCCGGTGTCGCGCTCGGTCTCACCACCACCGCGCATCGAGATTCCCTCGGTACACACATCGAATGGCTCGAGCTCGACCATCCACTCATCCAAGAGGCCGTGAATGCGCGTGCCGCGCACCCCATTTCCTATCTCGACCAAATTCGCCCGCTGCCCGACCACGCGGCCTATGTGATCTACACCTCGGGTTCGACCGGCAAACCCAAAGGCGCGGTGATCACCCACGCCGGCATCGCCACCCTGGCGCTCGTCGGAGCCCGTTATCTGGTGACCAGCCAATCACGGGTGTCACACCTGAGCTCGCCCAGCTTCGATTTCTCCCTCATGGAGATGTTGTTCACCTTCGCGGTCGGCGCGACATTGGTGATCACCCCGCCCACCATATTCGGTGGCCCCGAACTGGCAGATCTGCTACGTCGGCAACACGTTTCACACCTACTCATCACCCCTGGCGCACTGGAATCGGTCGATCCGACCGGCCTCGACGGTGTGCGTGTCGTGGTGTGTGGCGGCGACCGCCTGGGACCGGATCTGGTGTCGCGGTGGGTTACCGGCGGTCGGAGACTGTTCAATGCCTACGGCCCCACCGAGGCCACCGTCATGGTCACCACCGGGGAAATGTTGCCGGAGCGAGCGATCACCGTGGGCTCGGAGATCGACGGCGTCGGTGCCTTCATCCTGGATGCGCGGCTGCGACCAGTCCCCGAGGGCGTCGTCGGTGAGCTGTACCTGTCGGGTGCGGGCCTGGGTCGCGGCTACCTGAACCGGCCCGCCCTGACCGCGGAAAGGTTTCTGGCCAACCCGTTCTCCGTCCCGGACGGAATCCCCGGCAGCAGGCTCTATCGGACCGGTGACCTTGTCCGCCGCGGCCCGGACGGCCTCATCGAATATCTGGGCCGGTCCGATTTCCAGGTCAAGATCCGCGGCCTGCGCATCGAACTCGGTGAGATCGACAGCGTCCTCACCGCACACCCGGACGTCGCTTTCGCGGTGACCCTGGGTACCACTCTGCCATCGGGCGTCACCGGGCTGGTCGCCTATGCCGTACCCCACCCGGGGGCCGTTCTCGACTCGGTCGAGCTGCTGCGTTTCGCGGCCGAGTCGTTGCCCGCCTACATGATTCCCTCGGCGCTCGTCGTGATCGACGAGGTCCCACTGACGCCCGTCGGCAAACTCGACCGCGATGCGTTGCCGCAACCGGTGTTCGCGTCCCGGGAATTCCGTGCCCCCTCCACACCGGCCGAGGAGACGATTGCGACGGTGTTCGGGGCGCTACTGCTGCCCGCGGACAGCGACATCCGAATCGGACTCGATGACGACTTCTTCGAGTTGGGCGGCAACTCACTGCTGGCGGCGCAGGCGGTCGCGCGTATCGGAGACGCTCTGGGCGTCCGAGTGTCGGTGCAGTTGCTGTTCGAGGACTCGTCGGTGGCGGGTCTCGCCGTTCTGATCGCGCAAAACTCGGGTGGTCGAGGCGTTACACCTTTGCAGGCGATGCCGCGACCGGCGCAGATCCCGCTGTCCTACGCACAGCAGCGGATGTGGTTTCTCCATCGCTTCGATCCGACGAACGCGGTGGACAATATGCCCTTCGTCGCGCGTCTCAGTGGCCCTTTACACGTCGACGCTCTCACCGCGGCAGTCGGTGACCTCGCACAACGACACGAAGTATTGCGAACCCGCTATCCCGAACTCGACGGCGTCGGACACCAGGAGATATTGCCGCTCACCGATTCACGTGCGCTGCCGACGGTCACGGTCCTCGATGCGAGCGAGGACGAATTGCCCGCGCTCATCGCCGAGATCGCCACGACCCCGTTCGATCTGACCGCCGCACCACCGATTCGAGTGCGATTGCTGCGAGTCGAGGCCACCGAACACGTCGTGGTCTGCGTGGTTCACCACATCGCGGGCGACGGAGTGTCGATTCGCCCGCTGACCCGTGATCTCATGACCGCCTACCTGGCTCGTAGGCGTGCGACCGCGCCGGACTGGGACCCGCTGCCGGTGCAATACGCCGATTACACGCTGTGGCAACGCGAAGCCCTCGGCTCGGAGGACGATGAGCAGTCCGTCATCGCCCAGCAGGTCGCGTACTGGCGTAAGCAGCTCGGCGACCTGCCCGATCAGCTGGACCTGCCTTCGGATCGGCCGCGGCCGGCGACCGCGTCCGGACGCGGCGCCACCTATAGCTTTCAGATCGACGCGGAATCACATGCCGCTTTGACTCGCCTTGCACAGCAACATAATTCAACGCTGTTCATGGTGATGCACGCCGCGCTGGCGATAGTGCTGGCCCGGCAGAGCGGCACACGCGACATCGCCATCGGCACACCGATCGCCGGGCGCGGAGAAGCGGCGCTCGACGATCTCATCGGAATGTTCGTCAATACCCTGGTGCTGCGGGCCGACGTCGATCCGAGTCTTTCGTTCACCGAACTCGTGCACCGGATCCGGCGCTCGGACGCGGCCGCCTTCGGTCACTCCGACGTTCCCTTCGAACGACTGGTGGACGTGCTCAACCCGCCGCGTTCGCCCGGGCGGAATCCGCTGTTCCAGGTGTTGCTGTCGTTCCACAACATGGACACCGGCACCCTGCAATTGCCGGAACTCACCATCTCCGGCGTCGATCTGCAGACGCACCTGGCCAAGATCGACCTCGATCTGACCGTGATGCCGTACGACACCGACGGTGCACCCGCGGGAATGGCCGCGACCTTCATCTACGCCACCGATATGTTCGACGAGGGCACCGTCGCGACGCTGGCCGATCGACTGCGGCGCACCCTGGACGCCGCGGCCGCGCAGCCACTGCGCCCCATCGGCGACCTCGACATGCTCGGCGATGATGAACGCCGGGCAATGGTGGTGGGCCGCAACGATACCGCGCATGCGCTCGCACCCGAGTTGCTCCTGGACGGCTACCGCCGAGCCGTCGCCCAGCATCCGGCTCGGGTCGCAATCACCTTCGAGGGCACGGCGTTGACCTATGCGGAGTTCGACGCGCGGGTCAATCGATTGGCGCGACTGCTGATCGCGCGCGGAGTGGGGTCGGAGTCCCTGGTAGGTCTCGCGATTCGTCGGTCCGCGGATCTCGTCGTCGGCATGTACGCGATCCTCACGGCAGGCGGCGCGTGGGTACCGCTGGATCCCGATCACCCCGCTGAGCGCATCAGGCATATTCTCGACATCGCCCGCCCCGACTGCGTGCTGTCCACGACCGCGGACGCGATCGATTTGCCCGCCGGCATCGACATCGTGTATACGGATACCGTTGCACTGCAAGCCTTCTCGAACGCCCCTGTCACTGCAGCCGAATTGCGGCGGCCGGTGCGGCCGGACAATCCGGCCTATGTCATCTTCACCTCCGGCTCGACCGGTCGCCCCAAGGGTGTGACGGTCAGCCACGGCGCCATCCACAACCAGATCAGCTGGATGCTGGGGGAGTACCCGCTGGGTCCTGGCGATGCCTACTTCCAGAAGACCGCCACCACCTTCGATGTGTCACTCTGGGGCTTTTTCATGCCTCTGCGTGCCGGTGCGACCTTGGTGATCGCCGACCACGACGGCCACCGCGACCCCGAGTACGTGGCCGAAATCATTGCCGCACAGAATATTACGGTCACCGATTTCGTACCGTCCATGCTCACCGTGTTCGCGGCCCACACCCGTCCGGGCAGCATGCCGTCATTGCGTGACATCTTCGTCATCGGCGAAGCCCTGCCCCCGGAGACCGTCACGGCCGCACGCGCTTTGGGAACGGGCATCCGGGTCCACAACCTCTACGGACCGACCGAGGCCGCCGTCTCCATCACCTCCTGGCTCGCGGACGGAACCGATCGAACCAGCGTGCCGATCGGGCTGCCGCAGTGGAACAGCCAGGTATACGTGCTCGACGCGCGCCTGCATCCGGTCGCGGCCGGAGTCCCGGGCGAACTGTATCTCGCCGGTGACCAACTGGCCCGCGGCTACCTGGGCCGCCCCGACCTCACCGCGGACCGCTTTCTGGCGAATCCGTTCGGGCCGACGGGTTCCCGCATGTACCGCACCGGCGACCTGGTGCGCTGGCGGGCCGCGGACGCGCATCAGCAGGCACGACTCGACTACCTCGGCCGCACCGATTTCCAGGTCAAGTTCCGCGGTCAGCGCATCGAGCTGGGCGAGATAGAGACCGCGCTGCTGGCGCAGCCCACGGTCTCCCAGGCCGTCGCGTTGGTGGTGGCGACCCCGCTCGGAGATCACCTGGTGGCCTACGCGGTACCGACACCCGGCGCGGTCATCGACCCGCAGTCGCTACTGGCCGCTGTCACGGACAACCTGCCCGCCTACATGATTCCCTCCACCGTGGTGGCCCTCGACGCTCTCCCGTTGAACACCAGCGGCAAACTGGATCGCAGGGCCCTGCCGGAACCGATCTTCGGCACCCGCGAATTCCGTGCTCCCGCCAGCGAATCCGAGATCACGGTGGCCCGCGTGTTCGCCGATGTCCTCGGCCTCGAGCAGATCGGCGCGGACGACGATTTCTTCGCCCTCGGCGGCAACTCGCTGATGGCCACCCGCCTTGCCGCACGCCTGGGCGAAGCCCTCGGGACCCGGATCGCGGTACGCGACCTGTTCGACACCTCGACCGTGGCGGCCCTCGCCGCACGGCTGATACCGGATTCACAGCCATCGCAGCGCCCGCGCCTGCAGCCCATCCTCCGGCCCGATCACGTGCCATTGTCGCTTGCGCAGCAACGCATCTGGGTGATCAATCAGATCGATCCGACCTCCCCCTCGTACAACCTGCCCTTCGCGATCCGTCTGACCGGCGCGTTGCGTGTCGACGCGCTACAGCAGGCCGTCCTCGATGTGCTCGAGCGGCACGAGGCATTGCGCACCCGATTCCCGACAGCCGACGCTCTTCCCTTCCAGGACATCCTCTCCGCCGACGCGGTCTTGCCGCACGGGCTCGAGGTAGTCGCGGGCAGTGCCGCGGTCACCGACCGCGTCGCGGCGATGATGACCGCGGGTTTCGACGTCACCGCGTCCGTGCCCCTGCGCGCCCGCCTGTTCACCAACGTCGCGGCCGATGAACACATCCTGGTGCTGGTCATCCACCACATCATCGCCGACGGAGCCTCCTTGGCTCCGCTGGCTCGTGATCTGGTGACCGCGTACCTGGCACGCAGCAATGGCAGCGCTCCGTCCTGGACTCCACTCGCTGTGCAATACGCGGACTTCACGTTGTGGCAGCGAGCGACGATCGGCAGCGATGACGATGAGAACTCCGTAGCCGCCGCACAATTGGGGTACTGGCGCGAGGAGCTTCGCGACCTCACCGACCGGGAGCTGCCGACCGATCGGCCGCGGCCCCACACACCCTCGCGGCGGGCCGGCACGATCGAATTCACGATGCCTTTCGACGTGCACCGCGCGCTGGATGCCCTGGCCCACGAGCATCGTTCGTCGTTGTTCATGGTGGTCCACGCCGCACTGGCAGCGCTGCTGGCCCGGCTCTCGGGTGGCGATGACATCATCATCGGCACCCCGATCGCGGGCCGCGGCGAGCAGGCTCTCGACGACCTGGTCGGCATGTTCGTCAACACCCTGGCGCTGCGGACCAGCGTCGACGGCAGCTCCACTATCGCGGACCTGATCGACAGCGTGCGCGAGACCGACCTGTCGGCCTTCGCGCACGCCGATATCGCGTTCGAACGTGTCGTCGAGGTCGCTGCACCCACCCGCAACACCGGGGGACGGCCCCTGATCGAGGTGATGCTCTCGTTCGAAAATGTCGAACAGGCCAGGGTGGAGCTGCCCGAGCTCACCGTGGCAGCACTCGAAACCGGTGAGGTCGCGGCCAAATTCGACCTCCAGGTCGTGGTCGTGCCGCAGGTCGATGCCGACGACGCGATCGGCGACATCACGATCGGGCTCGTCTATGCGACCGACCTGTTCGACGAGCCGACCGTGGCCGCGTTCGGCCGACGCTTCGCACGCGTGCTGGCGGCCATCGCCGCCGACTCCCGAATCACCGTGGGAGCCATCGACATTCTCGACGAGAGTGAACGCGCCCGTGTGCTCGCCGGGCCGACCTCGGCCACGTCAGCGGCCTCGGTGACCGCACCGCGCGTCGCGACCTTGCCGGAGCTGCTCGAGGCCGCCGTCGAGCAAAATCCCGACGGTCTGGCACTCGTCCACGCCGATGCCGTCGAAACCCGGGCCACGATGGAGTATTTCGAACTCGACGAACGCTCGACACGCTTGGCGAGACTGCTCATCGACAGTGGCGTGGGCCCCGAGGATCGAGTGGCGCTGGCCATCACACGGTCCGTCGAGTCGGTGGTGGCGCTCTGGGCGATCGCCAAGACCGGTGCGGCCTCCGTGCCGGTGGACCCGCGGTATCCGAGCGAACGTATCGCCTACTTGCTGACCGATTCGGGTGCGACCCTGGGTCTCACCGTGAACGCCGTGCACGCCGAACTGCCCGACACCCTGGACTGGCTGGTGCTCGACAGCACCGCACTGGCCCGGCGAATCGACGACTACCCGAGTGACCCGATCACCGACGCCGACCGGGCACGGCCGCTGCGCGCGGCTCACCCCGCCTACCTCATCTACACCTCCGGTTCCACCGGCCGCCCCAAGGGCGTAGCGGTCAGCCATGCGGGCCTCGCGAGCCTGTGTGCAGAGCAGCATGAACGCTTTCGGGTCACCAATGCGTCGCGCACACTGCATTTCGCCTCGCCGTCCTTCGATGCCTCGATGCTGGAGCTGCTGCTGGCCGTAGGCGCAGCGGCGACCATGGTGGTGGTCTCCTCCGACGTCTATGGTGGCGACGAGTTGGCGGCGGTGCTGCGTCGTGAGAAGGTGACCCACGCCTTCGTGACCCCGGCGGCGTTGGCGTCGCTGGACCCGGCCGGGCTGGACCGGCTGCGTGTCGTGGTGGTGGGTGGTGAATCCTGCCCGCCCGATCTCGTGCGGCGTTGGGTGACACCGATTTCCGGTCGGCGTACCCGGGAGTTCTACAACCTCTACGGTCCGACCGAAACCACGATCGCGACCAATATCAGCGCGGCGCTGACGCCGGGAAACCCGGTGACCATCGGCGGGCCGATCCGCGCGGTGGCCGAATACATCCTCGACAGCCGGCTCGCGCCCGTCCCCGACGGAGTGGCGGGCGAGTTGTACATCGCCGGTGCGCAACTCGCGCGCGGCTATGTGGACCGTCCCGCCTTGACCGCCACGCGGTTCGTGGCCAACCCGTTCGAGCCGGGCGCACGCATGTACCGCACCGGCGACCTGGTTCGCTGGTCCGGCGACGACATCGAATTCCTGGGACGCAACGATTTCCAGGTCAAGATTCGCGGATTCCGCATCGAACTCGGCGAAATCGACGCACTGCTCACGGCTCATGACGGGGTGGACTTCGCCGCGACCGTCGGCCATCGACTCGACAACGACGCGACGATACTGGCCGCCTACGTGCACGCCGCACCAGGCGCGCAGCTGAACATCGAGTCGCTGCATGCTTACGCCGCCGAGCGTTTGCCCGCACACATGGTGCCGAGTTCGATCACCATCCTCGACTCGATTCCACTGTCCCCGACCGGAAAACTGGACCGCCGGGCCCTGCCGAAACCTGTCCTGCGGGTTACCGACTTCCGTGCTCCCACCGGGGACCTCGAGATCTTGGTCGCGGGGATATTCGGCGAACTGCTCGGCAGCGAGAATCCGATCGGCGCCGACGACGACTTCTTCGACCTGGGCGGCAACTCCCTCATCGCCACTCGGGTGACAGCTCGGGTCGGTGCGGCGATCTCATCGCACGTGCCCGTGATTCTGCTGTTCGAGGCATCCACGGTCGCCGGATTCGCCGCGCGACTGCCCGAGCACGACCTCGACCGCCGTCGCCCGATGACGACCGTCCCCCGGCCACAACACATTCCGCTCTCCCCGGCGCAGCAGCGCATGTGGCTGCTCAATCAGTTCGATCCGGCCTCGACCGCCTACAACATTCCCCTCGCGGTGCGGCTGTCCGGTGCGCTCGACACCCACGCACTGCAAGCTGCGATCACCGACGTCGTCGCTCGTCACGAAATTCTGCGCACCGTCTATCCACGAGCCCAGGACACGGCGGCGCTACCGGCACAGGTGATTCTGCCGGTCGAGCAGGCAACCGTGCGGATGGACATCCAGGCGATCGCCGCGGCAGACGTTGTCGCAGCGGTGTCCGCGTTCATGACCGGCACGAGTTTCGACGTCACCCGGGAGGTGCCGCTGCGGATCGCGCTGTTCGAGATCACCGACGGCGACACCCCGGAGTTCGTGCTGGCCTTGGTCATTCACCACATCTCCGGCGACGGCTCCTCCACCACTCCGCTCACCCACGACCTGATGATCGCCTACACCGCCCGCGCGCACGGCCACGCGCCCGAGTGGGAGCCGCTGGCAGTGCAGTACGCGGACTACACGCTGTGGCAGCACAACCTGCTCGGATCGGAATCCGATCCCGATTCCATTGCTGCACGACAGATTACGCACTGGAAGTCCGCCCTGGCCGGGCTGCCCGAACAACTCGGGCTGCCCACCGATCGCCCGCGTCCGCCGGTCCAATCCTTCGCCGGCGGCAAGGTCGCGATCAGCGTCGATGCCGAAACGCACACCCGCCTGACAGCTTTGGCACGGGCGCACAACATGACGTTGTTCATGCTGGTTCACACCGCCCTGGGGGTGGTGCTGGCACGGCTGGCGAACGCTTCGGACATCGCCATCGGCACGCCGGTGGCCGGACGCGGCGACGCCCAGTTGGACGGCTTGATCGGGATGTTCGTCAACACCCTGGTCTTCCGAACCCAGGTCGACACAGGGGCCTCCTTCGCCGAACTGCTCGTGCGGCAACGCGAGACCGATCTCGCCGCATTCGCCAACGCCGACGTGCCGTTCGAACGACTCGTCGAGGTGCTCGATCCGCCGCGCTCGGCCGCTCACCACCCGTTGTTCCAGGTCGGTCTGTCATTCCAGAATCTGGCTCGCACCAGCCTCGCACTTCCCGGACTCGCCGTCTCCGCCGTCGACTTCGATCTGGAAGTCTCCCAGTTCGACTTGCACTGGATCCTCAGCGACCATTACCGCGAGGACGGCGCCCCGGCGGGAATCGACGGGGTGCTCACCTTTGCGACGGCATTGTTCGACCCGGCTACCGCTGCACGCTTCGTCGCGCGGTTCGTCCGGCTGCTGACCGCCGTCGCCACCGATCCCGAGCTACCGGTCGGCGAGGTCGAACTGCTCGACGACGACGAACGCGCCCACGTGGTCGACCACTGGAACTGCACCGCCCGGCGAACACCCAACGTGGCAACCCTGCCGGAGATCCTTGCCGCAGCCGTCGCGCGAAACCCTGATGCCACAGCACTGATCTCCGGTGCTACCCGTCTTAGCTACGTGGAACTGGAGAAACGGGTCAACCGCCTCGCGCGATTCCTGATTTCCTTGGGTGTCGGTCCCGAACGGCCGGTCGCACTTGCATTGCGTCGCTCGGTGAACCTGGTCGTCGCCATGTATGCGGTATCGGTCGCAGGCGGAGCATACGTGCCGGTGGATCCGGATCAGCCGGCGGAGCGCATTCGCCACATTCTCGAATCAGCCGACCCGGTCTGCGTCCTGACGAACGCCGATGCCGGTTTCCAGACCGCGATCACGCCGATGGTACGACTCGACGAACTGGTCCTCGACGGCCTCAGCGCAAACCCTGTCGCCGATTCGGAACGCATAGCGCCACTGCGCGATTCGAACACCGCGTACATCATCTTCACCTCCGGTTCGACCGGTCGCCCGAAGGGTGTGGCGTTGCCGCACGGTGCGGTCGTGAACCAGTTGCTGTGGAAGGTCACCGAATTCGGGCTCGACCCGGCGGACGCGG
>NZ_BAAGTC010000007.1:0-663918 GCF_054782115.1 Nocardia heshunensis
GCCTCACCCGACCCGCCCGGGTATCCAGCACAACGTACTGAACACACAAGAACTTAAGGAGCCACCGATATGGTGCACGCACAGTTCGATCCGACCGCCCGCGAGGCGCTGGCCGATATCGCCGTCGCCGCCAAGATCGCCAAAGACCTGACCTGGCAGCAGATCGCGGACGCGGCCGGGCTCTCGCCCGCCTTCGTCACCGCCGCCATCCTGGGCCAGCACCCGCTGCCGGAGAAGTCCGCGCTCGCGGTCGCCGAGTTGCTCGACCTCGACGACGAGGCGGCCCGCCTGCTGCAGACCATCCCGCTGCGCGGCTCGATCCCCGGCGGCGTCCCCACCGACCCGACCATCTACCGCTTCTACGAGATGCTGCAGGTCTACGGCACCACCCTGAAGGCCCTGGTGCACGAGCAGTTCGGCGACGGCATCATCTCCGCGATCAATTTCAAGCTCGACGTGAAGAAGGTCGCCGACCCCGAGGGCGGCGAGCGCGCGGTCATCACCCTGGACGGAAAGTACTTGCCCACCAAACCGTTCTGACGTCCGGAAAGCCCGGAGATGACCTGAATGTCCGAAATTGGAAGCTGATCGGTCATGTGCGGGCACCTGGAGGTTTATCTGGTAACCGTACCGTCGCCTTCAAGGAGCTTCGGCGGACGGAGATGTGATGCTGGAACCGCGACTTCGAACCATGTGGCTGGCCAATGCGGCGAGTGCGGGGGCGGCGGTGGCCGTGCGCGCCCCGCGCCCGCTGTTCGCCAACCAGCGCCCGCTGTTCACCACCGAGACACGACGAGCGCAGGGCGAGGTCGTGGTGGCCTCGGACCTGGAAGTCGTGACGGTGACCGATCATTCGGCCGTCATCACCTGGACCACCCGGGCACGTAACCGGACCGGGCGACTACGGCCGGTGCCCGCCGACACCGAGGTGCGCATCGCGCCCGCCGACGGCCGCGAAGCGCCGCGCACCTGGCATTTCGAGGGGCGGCGGACGGCCTACCACTACGCGGAGATCCGGGATCTGGAACCGGGGCGCGCCTATCGCTTCGAGGCGTACTCCGACGGCCGTCGGGCCACGCCAGGCCGCACGCTGGTGACCCGGCGGTCCGGAACGCCGGAATCCACCGGCATTTTCACCACGTTGACACCGCCGCCGGGGCGACTGCTGCGCACCCTCGCGCTGACCAATGACCTGCACTACGGGGAACCTGCCAGCGGGTTGTTCGCGGGACTGTTCGAAGGGGTGCGGCACGGCACCGACGAGTACCCGGACTTCATGTTGCAGGCCGTCCTCGAGGATCTGCGCGTGCCGGACCGGGGCGTAGACCAGCTGGTGGTGGCGGGCGACATGACCGATTCGGGGACGGCCGAACAGGCACGCGGCGTGCGCGAACGCCTCGACGAGTGGGGCACGCTGGGCCGGGACTACTTCGTGTGCAGAGGAAATCACGACATCCGGCCGCCGGAGGAGACCGACCACTGGGGTGAGGTGTTCCACCCGCGCGAGCGGCTCGTCGAATACTTCGTCGGCGGGCTGCGGCTGATCGGGCTCGACACCACGCGGGCACGCGGGGCGGGCGGCACCCTCGACCCGTCCCAGCTCGCCCACCTGCGGGAACTGCTGCGCGGCGAACCGGACCGGCCAACACTGGTTTTCGGCCACCATCCGGTGACCAGGCATGCGGCGGTGAGCAATCCGGGCGGACCCGGGTTCGTGCTGGACCGCTTCAGCGCGGCCACGCTGCACGCGCTTTATGCGCACGCGCCGGGGGTGTTCCTGCACCACAGCGGGCACACACACCGGAATCGGCTGAGCCGCCCGGACTCCGGGGTCGGCGTGGAATTCCTCGAGGTGGGCGCGGTCAAGGAGTACCCGGGCGGGTACACGCTGGTGCGCGTCTACGAGGGCGGATACATGGTCAACTTCTACAAGACGCGTTCGGAGGCGGCGCGGCGCTGGAGCACCCGGACTCGCAGTCAATACATGGGATTGCATCCCGACCACCCGCTCGGCAGCCTCGTGGATCGCAATCATGTTGTGCTGCGTGACTTCTCGGGGTTGCGCGGCAGCATCGGCTGAAACCACCCCGGGCGGCGAGCGGATTTCGCGCGCGACACACCGGATTTCGAGACCTGGCGGTATGTCCGGTCATTGTGCCCCGGATGTCCGGGCATTTGGGCATACTGCCTGATGCGCGCCTCGAGCGGACATCGAAATGTCCGGTCGTTCACCGCTGTGCGCGCACCTTCGATTGGGCATGCTGGGTTCGGCACTTCTCTAGGTACGGAGGCACGGTGGGCAGGCAGGGCAGGCAGTACCGTTCGAATCACGGCACACTCCGGCATCAGCGCCCGCCCGTTCGCGCCACCCACGTTGCACGCCCCGCCCACTCCGTGCGCGATGTCCTCTGCGCCACCGGGTGGTTCATCTTCGAACTGCCCACCGCGGTGCTGCTCGCCGTGTTCGTCGGCACCGGTTGGCTCGGGTACGTCCAGCACGCGGGCACCCCGGCCCAGCCGCGGTCGGCCGTCGTCGTCCCGGCCGACGCTCCTGCTCCCTGATCCGATCCGGTAACCCCCGAACCGATCCCGGCGCGGCACGCTCGATTCCCGCACCCGCTGAAGCGATCTCGGCTGTCGGAAATCTGGTGTGCAGCCACCCCCGTCATCTCCGCATGCTTCGGCCGGAATTGACACCGGCGGTAGCTGGCGGGACCCACACCGGTGGTAGCCGTGCTACGCGTGTGGATTCCGGCTGAGAACGCGCCGAGATGACGGGGGATCGGTTGAGCGGCCAACCGAGTCCGGCCGAGATGATCTCGGCCCGGAGAAGGCGATTCAGGCCCCTGAACGACGCCACCCCGGTGGGCCGCTGGCTGCGGATCACCGGGGTGCTGGCGTATCCGGCCGATGTCACTGGGGCACCGGCCGATTCGGCTCACACGATTCAGTCGTCGTCGAGGCCACTGCCGTTGCGGGAGCGCGACGCGGCGCGAGCGCGACGACGGGCGGCCTGGAGTTCGGCGAGTTCCTGCTCCAGGGTCTCGGCGATCCGGAACTGACCGGTGTCGTAGACATTCAGCGGGGGGACCGGGTCGGCCAGGTCGGCGAGCGGGGACCGCTCGTCCTCCTCGGCCTTGCGGGGCTTGCCGGTGGCGGAACGGCGATCCTTGTTGGCGGATTTGCCGTTGTCCGAATGACTCTCGGACTTGCCGTTGCCGTTGGACCCGTTGCCATTGCCGTTGGACTCGGACCGGGTGGCCCGGGTCTCGGGCTCGATCACCTGGGCGTCGGCCTCGACGGTCCGCGCGGACTCGGCGGGGGCCGCGGTCAGCGCCGGGGTCTGGGTCGGCATCGGCGTCGGCTGCGGGCGCGACGGCCAGGACACTACGGTCGGCGCGGCACGGCGTAGTTGTTCGCCTGGGTCGGGTAGATCCCGGATCTGGTCGGTGGCCCGCACGATGGCCAGGCCGTAGCGTCCGGCCGCGGCATTGTGGATCAGCAGCGACACACCGATCATGACCGGTGCGATGGCGTGCACGGCCACGTCGTACCAGCTGCCGGTCTTGATGTACGGGTAGGTGTTCAGGATGACCGTCAAGCTCAACAGCGCCATCTCGGCCACCACCACCTGGCGGCGGCTGTCGATCACACCCCACTCAGCCACCTTGTTGGTGCCGATCATGATGATCACGAGGCAGACGCTGATCATGCCTTCGAGCAGATAGCTGAACCAGTAGAGCGGATCGCTCGCACCGCCCGGCGCAATATTGTGCTGCACGTTGACCGCGGACCACAGCATGCCAGCCGCGACCACACCGGCGAGCGCACGCTGGCTCCACGCCCGATGCTTGTACAGCGACGCCAGTTTGGCGTGCGGGCTCGATTCTCGCCGCTGTGCGGCGATCGCCTTGCGGGCGAGCAGCAAGTCGCGAATGTCGGCCTTCTCGATTTCCTCGGTGGTCTGCCGAGCACGGTCGGCCTGACCGGCCGCGGCCTCGGCCTGCTTCCAGCGTTGAGCCCGCTCCTGCTCGCGAATGCGCTCGGCTAGCTGACGCTCGGCGACCAGCTCGGTCTCCGACAGCGCATCGGTGAGGGCGGGATCGTACTGGTAGGCCAGCCGACCCCGGGCCTTCTCGACCCGTTGCGCCAGCTGACTGACGTCGTCCTCGCGCGGATTTTCAATTGTCATCTGGACCCCCGTCCAGGGAGTCCCGATGGCTGACAGGTGATTCCGGTGGGCACGGAGAACATTTCTAGTCGATGTTTGCCCAACCGCGAAACTGTTGATTTGCCGATGGTCCAATCCTTACGGCGCGCCGCGCCGCGACACGCGGATTCGGGTGTGAGTCAGGGCAGTACGAAGACCCGCTCCACCTCGCCGTCCAGTGGGGTTGCCGATCCCGCCTCGCCCCCAACCGGATTGCGAACCGGACCGGTCGGACATAGCGCGCGAACGTCGGTAAATCGGCAGAGGTCAAGGCGGAAACGGGCTTCCGCGTCGCGGGGCAACCAGCGCCCGCGCTCGGGGTGGGGCGGCGATGAACAGGGATTCGGGGGCGGCTTCCGAGTCGCTGGTGTTGCGCGAGCTGTGGCTCCGGTTCGTCCTGTGACGATTCGGTGGGTGTCCCGGGATTCCGGATCGGCACCGATGAGCCACAGGGCGAGTGACTGGGCCTGTGCCCGTTGCGGTTCGGCGAGGTTGCTCCCACCGGTTTCGCCGAGTCAGCAACCTCACCGACCACCACGCGGTTCCCGAATCGGTCGGTGAATCGGTCATCCCGGACCACCCCAGATATTCCACGTCCCCCGCAACGCCCTCACCTCCCGAGCCGCAACCTCCAACCGCGGCACCAACTCCTCGAAGTACCGCCGAGCATCACACTCCTCCCCGCACCCGCGATGCACCCCCCGCCCCCGTTGCGCCGCCGCGAGATTCATGACCGGATAGTCCGGCGCATCATGCGAGACGAAGCTCATGCCCTACCTCCGACTCGCTCATCGGATTCCCGAATGACCGCAATGGCTTGACGCTTCTTGCCGCATACAGAAACCGGGCATTCGGAATGGACTCGCAACACCTCGCGGGCGTAGCCAGTGGACATCGCGGTTATCGCCTCATGATTTTCGATCGAAATTCCGAACATGGTGACTCCGACTGTTGGCGTTGCTCTTTCGGAGCCCCCGGAATCGAGCCTGCCGAGCAGTTCCCGGTCCTGCGAAGGAGCACACGGGAGGCCGGAACCGATTGGAACCGCGGGTTTCGCGGCGATCCGGGGGCAGTCTCAGTAGACACCTGTCGCCCTGATGGGGGAATATTCCAGAAGGCAGTTTCCTCGCCCAATCCATCCATATTCCAATCACTTTCGGAAAACCATTCCAAAACCGCGCATAGACGATAGTGAGGCTAACGGGATGTCTGGTTCGACCGTTCCGCGCCGGATACTCGGCCGCCAATTGCGGCGACTGCGAGAAGCGGCGAAGGTGACCACGGCGGCCGCGTGCAAAGCGATTCAGTGCTCTCCGCAAACCATGTGGAGACTCGAGGGCGGGCAGGCCGTGAAGCTGAAGTACCTCGAGATCCGGGCGCTGTGCGAGCTTTACGAGGCTCCGGAGCGCGAGACGGAAGCCCTGCTGGGGCTGATCGAGGAAGCGCAGAAGACGGGCTGGTGGCACTCGTACGGCGACTCGGTCCCGACCCATTTCGATCTGTACCTCGGGCTCGAGGATGCGGCGAAACGGCTGACCACGTGGCAACTGACGCTGCTGCCGGGCTTGCTGCAGACTGCCGAGTACCGTCGCGCCGTCCAGTGGACCGCGTATCCGGGTATGCCCACTGCCGCCGTGGAGCAGCACGTGGAAGTGATAACCAAACGGCAAGAGCGGCTGCGAGACCCGGCCTTCTCGATCGTGGCGCTCTTGTCGGAGGCGGTCGTTCATCATCAGGTGGGCGGGCCCGCGGTCATGGCGGAGCAGCTTCGGCACCTGATCCAGATCGGTCAGCGCCGCAATGTGTCCATCAGAGTCGTGCCGCAAACGGTCGGCTCCCACATCGGCCTCCAGACCGGCCACTTCGTCCTGATGGAATTCCCCACCCGCGCCGCACAGGACCTCAAAACGAAGTGGACCGAACCGCCCGTGGTCTACGTCGAAGGCTTCACCGGAGCGCTTTACCTGGACCAATCGGACAAGGTGGACCGTTACCGCAGTGGTCTTGTGGAAATCAATCGCCATGCGTTGGATGAACAGCACACACGGGATCTGTTGGCGCACACAGCGAAGGAGTACGAAGCATGAGCACCGCCCGACAGGGTGCACAGTGGTACAAGAGCAGCCGTTCGGCGAACCAGGACGCGTGCGTGGAAGTCGCTCACCTGGAGTCGGCGACAGGTGTCCGCGACTCCAAGAACCCTGGCGGCCCCGAGTTGATGTTCCCGGCCGACCAGTGGACCGCATTCAATGCCGCCGTGAAGTCCGGACGGTTCGATCTGGCCTGACGGATCGTGCGGAATGGGGGGAGCCCGGGCGTCTTGCCCGGGCTCCCTGTTTCGTTGCGGGCCGAGATCGGCGGCGGGGTTCGCCGCCACATTCCGGACTTGTTGTCGCTCACCGGATCCGGCCCGAGGGGACCGGGCACCGATGATTTTCGACGCTGGCTCACCTCTGTATCAGTAGGAGGTGATTGGCATGACCGCATGTCAGGACCCCGGTACCCACGACGACTGCCGGGTGTCTCAGCTCACCGGCCCCGGTCTGAGCGGTGGTCGGGGCGCCGTCAATTGAGGAGTGCAACCATGAATGATCTACTCGGGCACGCCATCGCCGCGCACGGCGGCTTGGACCGGTGGAACCGGATCCACACGATCACCATTGATGCCAGCATCACGGGGGCTTTCTGGCAGATCAAGGGCAAGACCGACGCGCTCACGAAGATCCGTGTCGAGGCGGACACCACGCGGGAACGGCTGACCATGGATTTCCTTGGCCAGGACCGCCGGTCGGTCTTCGAGCCCGACCGCGTTGTCCTGCAACAACCCGTCGGTACGGTGGTCGCCACGCGCGACGACCCGGAACGGTCATTCGACGGCCACCAGTTCGAAACGCCTTGGGACGACCTGCATCTCGCCTACTTCACCGGCGAAGCATTGTGGACATACCTGACTACGCCGTTCCTGTTCACCTGGCCAGGATTCGTTACCGAAGAGATCGCCTCGATCGAGGCCGACGGCGAAGAGTGGCGGCGGCTGAAGGTTACCTTCCCCGACCACATCAAGAGCCATACCCGCACACAGGTGTTCTGCTTCGGTCCGGACGGGTTGCTGTGCCGTCACGACTTCAGCATCGACATCGTCGGCCGTACCGTCGAGTCTCAGCTGCACGCCGCCGACTACCGCGACGTCGACGGAGTCATCATCCCCGCAACGCGACGTGCCTATGCTCCGATGGGCGGCGAGCAGATCGTTTTCGTCGGCATCGACATGGCCGAGATCACCGCGTGCTGACCGATCGTATGACGTGGGAAGCCCGGGCCTTCGGCTCGGGCTCCCGATCGGTGTGAAAGGTCAGCTGACGGTTTCGAGTTCCTCGTCGAGGGGGATGGCGCCTTCCAGGCCGTGAGGGAGGCGGCGGCGGTTGGGGGAGCCGAGGGCGGTGGTGAGGTCGGTGCCGTCGTGTTCGGCGAGGAGGTCGGCGGCGTCCCAGACCAGGAGGGTGGCGCTGACGGTGTTTTCGGCCGCCGAGTGGGCGAGGTCGTAGTGGGCGCAGCCGGGGACGTGGGGGTAGGTGATCCAGAGGTCGTAGCCGGTCATGAACAGGTCGAGGTCGAATTGGACGGAGAGGCCGAGGAGTTCGCTGCGGCCGTTGTCGTCGACACCCGCGAAGGCTTCGTCGAGGGCCAGCAGGCGGGGGGCCTGGGGGTCGGCGGAGTCGAGCATGACGTGGGCGGCGGCGAAGAGCGGAAGGTGCAGGGAGACCGACTGTTCGCCGCCGGAGAGGGCGCTGTGGCGGGCCACGGTGAGGCGGTCCTCGGTGCCGTCGGCGTTGAGGATGGTGAAGGCGAAGGTCCGCCAGGTGCGGTAATCGAGGGTGGCGGCGAGGATTTCAGGGAAGGAACGCTCCGGGTGCGCCGCGCGGGCGGTGCGGATCTCGGCCGCGAAGTAGGCGCGGATGGTGGACAGATCCTCCGGGGTGAGGTCGGAGGAGTCGCGGTCCAGGAGCTTGCAGACCGCGCGAGCGGGCTCGGACAGGTTGTCGGCCAGCACCCAGTGCACGCCGATGGTGTTGCCCGAGGACATGCGCCGCTGCTTCATCTCCGCACCCATGCGGGAGATGAGTTCGCGTGCGTCACAGGTGCGTTCGTGGATTTGCTGGGCCAGTCCGGTCAGCAGCGCGTCCTCCAGGATGCGGCGCTCGGCGTCGGTGAGCAGCAGCTCCTGATCGCGGCGCGCGGAACCGATCCGCTCGGCGAAATCGGCCAAAGCAGAAAGGCCGTGATCGTCGTGCACCTGCACCACGGTGAGCCCGTCGGCGGCATCCCAGTGCAAGCGGTAGTCCTGTCGGGCCGCGGTGAGCGCGGCATCGAACTCCTGCAACGCGGTGGTGACCGCACTGCGGGTCGACTTGCGTGCCGCCTCGCCCACTCGCACCGAAGCCGTTGCGGCGGCGAGATTCTCGAACAGCTCGGTCACCTCCACCGGCAGCACGGTGAGCTCCTGCTCAGGATCGCCGTTCTCGATCCGGTAGAGCAACTGCTCCGGCGTCGACCAGGCGGCATCACTACTGGGCCACCGGGTCTTGGCGGGCGCGCCCAGCAGGCTGAGCAGATCCGGCCGCGCGTACGGAGCCAGATGCCGGACATCCGAGAGCAATTCGGCCAGCGCGGTGCCGAGCGTGTCGTGTGCGGCCCGATGCGCGCCCTCGGCGGTACCGACCGCCTCGATGGCTTCCGAGGCCGCCTTGCGGGCCGACTTCTGCTCGGCGCGTGCCGCATCGATCTTCGCGCGGGCGGTCTCCAGATCCCGGTCGATGTCGGCGGCTCCGGCCCCGAGCGCCTCCCGCAGCATCTCGAGCTTGCGCGACTGCTCCTCGTACCCGGAGCGCGCGGCCTCGGCCTCTTCCGCGAACGCCTCCGCGAGATCCTTCGACTCGTCGAGCCGGTCCCCGGCCTCCCGGGCGCGTTCGTGCTCGCGCTGATGGTCGCCGCGCAACCGCAGTAGCGCGGTGCCCGCGTTCTCGAAATGCCTGACGGCAGCGGCCAAAGCGTCCAGTTCCGCCGGATCGCGGGGCGCACGGTGATCGGCGGCGATGGCGCGCACCTTCTTGTCCGCGGCGGTGTAATCCGCGACCGCCTGATCCAGATCCTTCTCGGCCTGCGCGGCCGCCTCCGACCGCGAGCGCAACATGCCCGCCGCCTCGGCGACCCCGCGCAGCGCGGCGGTCACGCCGGTGGTGCGCGGAAGAGCCTTGGCGGCGGCGGAAATACGCGCCAGCTCCTCGGTGGCGGCCTGCTCCTCGGCCTTGGCCGTATCCGCCTCGACAATGGCCGCTTCGATCGCTGCGGCCAGCTCGGCCAGCCGCACCTCGCGACGCCGTGCGCGCGCGGTGGTGCCGATGAATTCCGCATCGGCCTTGAAATGGCGGCCGACCTGAACCCCTTGGCGGTAGCGGCCGTCCGTGGCGACCGCGACCCCGCCGGTGCTCGAAACCGGCTGCGCCGCCGCGCCGGATGCCCGGAGCGCCAGGCCGGTACCGGACTCGCCAGCGCCGCCACCGGACCGGAGCGCGTCGCCACTCGCCTGGAGAGCGCGGGTATCGGATTTGCCGACGTCGGGACCTGACTTGTCGCGACCGGTGCCTGCGTCGGTACCGGCCGCGCTCGTGGAAAACTCGTGCAGCGCAATCGAGGCGAGGACATCGGCCACCGTCTGTCGCGGCACGGTCAGCGAATCGGTGTCGTCCTCGACCACCAGGACATCGGCGAGAGTGCGCCCCGACGGCCGCTCCTGCGCCGGCAGCGGCACCAGGAACTGGTCGGACGCGTGCTCGGGCAGCTCGCCGGTGGGACACACCCAGGCGTCGAGCAGGTTGGTGGCCTGCAACGCCGCCTCGATACCCGCCGCCTGCGCCGCCCCGACCTGATCGGCGAAACGGACCAAGCGCCACAGCGGGGCACCCGGACGATCGGGCCGAACGTCGCTGCGGGCCGCGAAAGCCGGTGGCGCGTCATCGCGTTCGGCCGCCACGGACTCGCGCTCGGCCCGCAGCTCACCCGCTCGCGCGGTGGCCTGCGCGGCACGGGTGCGCGCCTCCTGCCGTCGCGCGCGGATCTCATCGGTCAGCGGCTCCGTGCGCTCGGCGAGCGCCTCGGCCGGGGTCGCGGGTGCGGTGTCGTCGTCGAGAGCCGCCGCGATCGACGCCCGCGACTCGGCCGCAGCGAGCGCCGCACCACCGGATCCGGTTGTCGTGGAGCGGGTTCCGGCCGCCACATCACCGAGTGCGGTGTCTCGCACCGCGTCGTCGCGGGTGACAGCGCCGTCGCCTCGGGCCACTTCGTCGTGCGTGTTGGCACCGTTGCCGTTGGCCATGCTGCTGTCGGTCGCGGCACTGCCGCCGCGCCCCTTCTTGCCTTTGCCGACCGCTTTGCTCGGCCGCGGAACCTGCTCGGTGCCAACGGCCCCGAGGGCGTCGTTGATCGCTTCGAACAGACCGGTGCGGATGGGGGAGTAGACCTCCCGATGGGTGTCCCACCAATCACGCAGCGCGGTGGCGGCATCGGCGCGCGCCAAGGCTACCTCGGCCTCGGCTTCGGCGAGTTCGGCGGTGGCGGCGTCGCGCAGTTCGACCGCGCGCTGGCCCGCTCGTTCGGCCCGGGTGCGTTCGGTGACGGCCTGGTCTACCAGGGTCAGCGCGCGTCGCACGGCGCGGACGTCGGCGTCGCGTTCCTCGGCGTGGGAGCGGACCGTAGTGGTGAGGTGGTCGCTACGGGCCGATTCCGGCAGCGACGTCCAGGCGATGCCCGCTTCCTCTGCGACGGAACGCAATTCGTCCTCACCGCGGGCCAGGGCGGAGGAGGCGTTCGCCACGGCGGCGCGGGCGCGTTCGGATTCCTCGGCGCGCTGATCCACGGTCTGCCGGGACTTCAGCGCCTTGTCGCTGTGCACGGCGGCCGAGGATTCCAGGCGGCGTACCGCGTCGGCGAGATCGTCGAGCTGCTGTTTGCCCTCGTAAGCGCTGGAGCGCTGCAGAGTTTCGCGGTCGGCGAGGGCCTGCTCGTAGGCGCGATCGGCGTCTTCGGCGCGGGTCTCGGCGGCGGTGCGCTCCGTGTCGCGGCGCTTGCGCAGGGCCGCGGCGGCGTGCAGGGCGGTACCGGCGTGGGTGACCGCGTCCAACCGGGTCTGCACCTGGTCGACATCCGACTTTGCCTGCACGGCAAGGTATTTGCGGTACACCTTGACGAAATCGCGGGTCGCGGTATCAGCCTGGATGAGACCCTCGAGGGTGCGGCCCACCTCCTCCATATCGCTGAAGGAGCGGGCGGCGTCGAGGATCAGCTGCTCGTCGAGCGGCCGCAGACCGTCGGTCAGCGCCTGCGACAGACCACGCGGGTCCAGGTTCTTGGCCAGCTGCGGACGGCGCAGCGTCAGAATCAGATTGATCAGCTGGTCGTAGCGCTGCTGGCCGAGCCCGAACATGCGGCCGTCGATGGCATTGCGGTACTCCACCGGCCGATCCACGATGGCGTCGGAGCCGATCTGCTCGGCCAGTTGCTTGCGGGTCAACGGCCGGTCGTCGGGGCCCAGCAGCGAGAAATCCACGCCCACCCGGCCGTCGGCGACGAAATACCAGCGCGTCACCTTGTCGTTGGAGCGGGTGGCGCGCATGCCGATGCCGATGGTGACCGTCTCCGGCTCATCCCAGGTGCCGCGCGCGAACTCCATCCACACGTACGAGTACGCCGATTCCTGCTTGCGGTAGAGCAGGTTCGACTTCATGGTGCGTTCTTCGCCCGCGAACGGGTTGAGGCGGCGCGGCTCGATGCGGCCGTCCAGCACGAACGGGAACAGGACTTCTAGCGCCTTGGTCTTGCCCGAGCCGTTGGGCCCGCGCAGCACCAGGCGGCCGTCGGCAAAGCAGAACTCCTGGTCGCGGTAGTCCCACAGGTTGATGATGCCCGCGCGGGTGGGGACGAAGCGCACTCCACCGTGAATGTGGTCGGCCATCAGTCGCCGGATCCCTTCTCTGTCGAGCCGTCCGCGCCGAGTTGCGTGGGGGAGATGAACAATTCGGTCTCCGCGCGGGTGCGGATGGTGACGATCGCGCCGCGGTAGCGGGCCAGCGCGGGCAGGATGAGCAGACCGCCGTCGATCAGCTCGACCAGGCGCAGGCGCTCCAGCAGCGACACCACCTCGGCGGTGAGACCGGGGACATCGGCCTGCCATTGCGCGGCGAAGGTATTGCCGTAGCGGGCGGTGAGCATGTGCACGGTGTCGCGGATCCACGACGATTCGAGGAACGGGTACTCCGGAATCTCCGGCTCATCCTCATCGATGTCCGGATCGTCCTGCAGACCGAAGACATCCAGCGGATCGGCCAGCGGCGCGAACACCGTCGTCCTCGGGATGGCGCTGTCCAGCTGCTCGGCGAGATCGGTGAACGGGCGTTCCGGCCGGGGCCTGCGCTCCACCGGATTGTCGATATCCAGGACCAGATCCGCGATTTCACCGGCCAGCAGCAGCGCGACCTGGGCGAGCGTGCCGGTGCCCGGGAAACGCACATCCGTGAGACGGCCCGAACTGTCGATCAGTGCAACGCCTTCCGCGCGCCGCTCGGCCCGCAGGCCGGTGAGATATTCGACCTCGGTGACCAGCTTCTCCTGCGCCAGCAGCGAACGCTCCGGTTCGTCGAGCTCGTCGGCGTACACCACCGGCTGCTCAACCAACGCACGACGCACCCTGCGCGCCGCGAGAGTCATTGCGGGGGAACGGGTATCAGCGCCGCCCGCCTCCTCGCCCAGCAAGCCGGTGACACTCTGCAGATGCTGCAGCGCCCGCGGCGGGCGGAACAGGGCGAACACCACCGACCGGTCGATGTCGTAGAGCGCCTCGCCCGCTTCGGGATCGCTGGCCCAGCCGCCCGCGTCGCCATCGGCCAGGGTGACCGCGCCGCGCGCCGCCAGCCAGCCCACCGCGTCCACGAACGCGTCACGATCGGCGGCCCGGTCGGGCGCCAGCTCGAGCCCGTCGATCCGCTCGGTATAGGCGGCCACCTGATCGGCCAACTCCGACAACGTGATCTGATCACCGGCCCGGCCCAGTGCCGCCAGCCCCAACGCCAGATACGCGTAGCGGCGACGATCGAACAGCCGGTCCCCGGTAGTGCGGGCGGGCCGCCCGGACTCCAGCTTGTCGAGTACCGGGAACAGCCGCGCCGTGGTCTCGGTGACCTCCAAGCGATACCCGAACAGCTCGGCCAGATCCTCCCGCAACTCCGTTGCCCACCGCCGAAGCAGCGGCAGCGCAATCCGATCCGGATAGGTACGAGTCACCAGATGATTGGCCAGAATTACCCGCGCAGCACGCTGATAACTGTCCAGCGCCAGCGAATCGATACTCCGCGCATGCATCAGCCCACCTCCCCATCGTCGGGCTTCGTGGCAGCTGCTTTTCGGGTGCGGACCGACGTGGTCTCGCGTACTTCCAGGCGGCGATTGTTCAGGTGCAGAACGCCTTTGGAGGTGCGGACCAGGGTGGAGCCGGGGTGCTCGGATACGGTGAGGGTCACGCCGTTGTCGGAGCCCGAGGTGCCCGGGACCCGACCGCTGACCGGCACCCACGCGGTGGAGGCGGCGTCGAGAAGCTTGAGTAGCACCTCGGTTTCGCCCTCGTCGAGTTCCCGGTCATAGAGGTCGGCGGAGGCCAGCGAGCGGGCGGCCTCGGCGCGGGCGCGCTGGGCGTCCAGCTGTACCTGGCGCAGGCGGCGGATCCCCGCGTCATTGCGCTGTAGCCGGGCGGGCGCGCCGGGGGAGGGCGGGCGGCCGGTCTCGGCGAGGGTGCGAGCGATCTCCAAAGGCGGTGCGTCCCACCAGGATCGGATGGCGGGAATGACATCCGCGTCCGGGTGCTGCATGGCCAGGTGACGCGGACGGCCCAGGCCGAAGACCGCGTCGTAGAGGGCGTGCGCGGCGTCGGCGGACGGGGCGGCGGTGAACCAACCGGCCAGATGCCGCAGCGCCGATTCGCGGCTGACACCGCCCTTACGAGTCTCGGTCACCCGCCGCAGCAGCGACAGCACCGCGGCGATGGCGCTCATGGTCGCCTCGCGCAGGCGCTCGCACTCGGTCAGCCCGCCCTCGTCGTCACCGATGAACCAGGCCCGCAGGCCCTGCCAGCGGGCGCGCCAATCGGCTTGGCGCTCAGCATTGTTGAGCAGCACCCGCTCGTCGCAGCGCGCCGCCCGCTCGATGAGATCCTCTACTCCGGTCGCCTCCACCTCGCGGATGGCGGCGGCCAGCCGCGGCGCGAAACGTGCCAGGTCCATGGAGAATTCGCGCATGTGCGCCAGCAGCGCGTCCTTGTGCGCGAGGAACGCCTCCGGCGTGGCCTCGGTCGTGCGGACCAGATCGCCCAGGGTCAGATAGAAATGCGCGGCCCGCTCGGCCAGATCCGACAGCGCCCGGTCGAGACGGTTGAGCACCCGGTAGACGCGGGGCGCGTCGGCGCTCTTGTTGGCCTCCGAGAGCGTGTGCAGATCGGCGAGCAGTTCCGGCAGCACCAGGCGGGAGAGCGCGGCCTCGTCGAGCCGTGCGTCGAGCACATCCGAAACCGCCCGATATGCCTGATATCCCGCTTGGGAGAACTGATAGACGAAGTGCCGGTTGCGATACTCGGCCAGGGTGGCCGCACGCGTCCCGTCATAGCTGCGTTCCAGCACACCCCACTGATGCAACTGCTCGAGCAGCGGCCCGACCTCGGTCGGAGTCAATCCCGGTGCGCCCGGGCAACGATTGAGCGTGTCAGCGACATCCGAGGCGTGCAGCAGCACCACATACGCGGCGCGCGCGGTGTCGAACGCCCGCAACACCCACAGGTAATCGACCCGTTTCTCGGCGGTGGCGAAGGAGAACAAACGCAGCCGGTCGGCATGCGGAAACGCGTCGGACCCGACCCCCATCGGGTCGGGCAGCAATCCGTCAGCGGACTCGGTCACCGGGAGAAGGTTAGTACTCCCTGCCGACCGGTTCGGAATCGTGCCGAGTGTCGGCGCGCCCGATACCGCACCCGGCAACCGTTTCCCATGGTCGCGGCAGCCTCTCAGCTACCCGGCAGCGCGTCAGGAACCGAGCGCGGCCACACCCGCCTGCGCGAACTTCTCGTCCTGATCACCACTGGGCGCACCCGCGACCCCGATGCCCGCGATCGGCGCGCCACCCTTGGCGGTCACCGGCGTGCCGCCCCCGAGGAACAGGGTGCCCTTGATGTCGGCCAGGTGCGGCGCGCCGTCGAGACGCTTGGCCAGCACCGAGGTCGGGGCATTCCAGGAGACCGCGGTGAACGCCTTCTCCTGCGCGGACTGGTAGGACTGCGGGCCGGCGCCGTCACCGCGCAGCGTCACCACGGTATTGCCGTCGCGGTCGACCACCGCGACCGTCACATGCTGGTTGTCCTTGACGGCGGCGTCGAGGGCGGCCTGCGCGGCCTTGGTGGCGGCGGCGATGGTGAGATGCGTGCTCTGCTGCAGATTGCCGTTGGCGACATCGGCGACCACCGGGGTCTTGCTGCCCGGATCCGGATCCTGCGCGTTCACCGACACCACGCCGATGACACCCGCCGCGACGACCGCCGCGGTCGCGCCGCCGATGATCAACTTGGTGCGCTTGGAAGTGGACTGCTCGGACATTTCGGATCCTCCATGGAACTCGGGTGAAAGCGGTTCGCTCTGTTCGACTTCCAGCCTGCTGGCCCGCGGCCCGCGCCACATCGGCGCAGTGGTTGGGAATCCGCACGCGGTCCGGCTGATACCGGTATCAGCCGATCGGTTGACCCCGACCCGGGTGCGGGCACGGCAGAATGAGGATGTTTACCCACGTCACTGCCGCCGAGGAGGTGCCCGCATGCCCGCCCACGACCAGATGCCGACACCGCCTCGCGATGATGCCCGGCTGCTCGTCACCATCGTGCACAGCGCGTTCTATGTGTTGCTGGCCGCCTCGCTGCTGCGATATCTGCTGCGCCACCACGACAACCCGCGCATGCCGTGGGTGATCGGTCTCTCGCTCGTGCTGGCCGTGCTCTATGTGGTGAGCGAGCTACGCGCCTCGCGGCGGGTGCTGTGGTTCGCGCTGCTGGTGACCGTTTGGTCGGTATTGGTCGTGCTGGCACCGAGTTTCGCGTGGTGCGCGGTCCCGCTGCTGTACACGGGCCTGCGTATCCTGCCCCTGCGCATCGCGCTGGCCCTGGTTGCGGGGCTGACCACGCTCGTCATCTACGCGCAGTTGCAACTCGCCGACTGGGTGGACCCCAACCTGCTGCTCGCTCCGCCCGCGGTCGCCGCGCTGACCACCGCGCTGTTCGTCGGCCTGCGGCGCCAGACCGAACGTCAGGCCGCCCTCATCGACGATCTACGCGCGACCCGCCGCGAACTGGCCGCCACCGAACGCCGCGAAGGCGCTCTCGCCGAACGCGAGCGCCTGGCCATGGAAATCCACGACACCCTCGCGCAGGGTCTGTCGAGCCAAAGCATGCTGCTGCAGGCCGCCGACCGAATCTGGGACAGCGAGCCCGCTCGCGCTCGCGAGCACGTGCGCGGCGCGGCATCGGTCGCCGAACACAACCTGGCCGAGGCCCGCCGCTTCGTCCACGACCTCACCCCGACCGACCTGGCAGGCGGCTCCCTCGTGCCCGCGCTCGAGTCGATGGCCGCACGCGAGGCCGGTGACACCCTCACCGTGCGCATCCACGTGGAGGGCGCACCGACCGGGCTACCTCCCGGAGTCGAGGCCGCGCTGTTGCGAATCGCACAGGGCGCCTTGGCGAATGCCCGCGAGCACGCCGATGCGACCACGGTCACCCTCACCCTCACCGACCTCGGCGACCGCCTCGTCCTCGACATCGCCGACAACGGAGCAGGTTTCGACCCCGCCACCGTCCCCGCCACCCCCGACCGCGGCCACGGCCTCCCCGCCATGCGCGCCCGCCTCCGCCAACTCGGCGGCACCCTCACCGTCGAATCGGCCCCCGGCGACGGCACCGTCATCTCCGCCGAAATCCCGCTGGACCGGCCATGACCACCGCGAATCCCCTGGAGTGCCCGTGACCGCCACGAATTCCCTGGAGTGCCCGTGACCGCCACGAATTCCCCTGTCCGGCTGGTGATCTGCGACGACCACGCGGTGGTCCGCGCGGGCCTGCGCGCTCTGCTCGACAGCGCACCCGACATCGAGGTGATCGGCGAGGCAGGCAGCGGCCCCGAAATCGTCACCCTCGCAACCCGACTCCACCCCGACGTTGTCCTCATGGACCTCCAACTGGGCGGCGACATGGACGGCATCGAAGCCACCCGCCAAATCACCTCAGCCCCCGCCCCAACCCCCCACGTCCTGGTCCTCACCACCTACGACACCGACGCCGACATCACCCGAGCCATCGCCGCCGGCGCCACCGGCTACCTCCTCAAAGCCGAACGCCCCGAAGAACTCTTCACCGCCATCCACGCCGCCGCCCAAGGCCGTACGGCGCTCTCCCCACCCATCGCCGACCGCGTCATGAACCGCATGCGAAACCCCCAGCCCACCTTGACCACTCGCGAACTCGACATCCTGGCCCAACTCGCCCAGGGTCTGGGCAATCGCGAAATCGCCCGAGCCCTCCACATCAGCGAAGCCACCGTCAAAACCCACCTAGGCCGCATCTACGACAAACTCGGCGTAGACACCCGAGCCGCCGCCGTAGCCACCGCCACCGAACGCCGCCTCCTGACCTGACCGCGCCCACCCGAAGGTCGAGTGGCACACGGTGGAGGCAGAGTCGGAACGGCGTAGGAGGATGGGGTGATCGAGGATGATCTGCTGGGCCGAATTGATCGTTTGCTCGCTGCGGCGCACTCGGATTGGCGGCGGCCGCTCGTGGTGGACCGGGCCGATGGCAGC
Source organism: Nocardia heshunensis (assembly GCF_054782115.1). Lineage (NCBI taxonomy): Bacteria > Bacillati > Actinomycetota > Actinomycetes > Mycobacteriales > Nocardiaceae > Nocardia > Nocardia heshunensis. Next base: position 18,143 of record NZ_BAAGTC010000007.1, read on the forward strand.
GAGGCCTCACGGCGGTATCAGCTGATCGAAAGCACGCGGCTACAGCTCGGTGTCACGCTCACTGAACGGCCCGAGTGGACAGCGGCGAGATCTGAGGAGATCTTCGCAGTACTGCTGCTCGATGACGGGATGACGAGTCAGCTTGTCCACCCGCTCATCGCCGCTATTGGGCGTCGCGCGGTCCTGCAGAGGCTGATCGCGACCCTCGAGGACGAGCGCCAAAACCTCCAGGTTCTCGAAAACGCTGCGCAAGCGGCGTATTGGGTGCGCTGCTGGGAACCGGCCGAGCTGCGCAGGCTTCGGCGCGCCGCGGTTGCCGCAGGCGCGCGTACGGCTTCGGAGGTCCAGAGTTACCTCCGCGCGCACCGGGAACCAGAACTTGCGACGACTCCTGTAGGCGACCTATGGCCCCGATTCTGGCGAGCCTGTATGCGGATCTTCGTGGCCTGCGAAGACCTGGATACCAGGCGCCGCATCCAGACTGCGTTCCCCCTCGAATCATCGTGCTATCCAGTCGAGTTCGCTGCATATGTCAGCGCCGCCACAGAGATCGCCAACGCCGATACCGCTAATTTCAGACGCTTACTGGAAGGCTCCACCGGTCTCGGTCATTCGATCTGACGTCAGTGCGGGTGGCCCGGAGTTCGAGTCTGTGGGATTCGCGCGCATCCAGTGCTAAAGAATTTTCGCAGGTAATGGCGCATGGGTAGCATCCGTCAAGCGGTCGGCGGCCTCATCGTCCCGGCGTCGCACAGCGGATCGAGGGGGAAACGCCGTCATGACAAGACATCTCATCACCAGCGCCCTGCCCTACATCAATGGAGTCAAACACCTGGGCAATCTGGTGGGGTCGATGCTGCCCGCGGACGTGTATGCCCGCTACCTCAGGGCCCGCGGGCATGAGGTGCTTTTTGTCTGCGCCACCGACGAACACGGCACGCCAGCCGAATTGGCCGCCGCAACTGCAGGATTGAGCGTCTCGGAGTTCTGCGCCCAGGCGCACGCCACGCAGAAGGCGATCTACGACGACTTCGGACTGTCGTTCGATGTGTTCGGCCGGACTTCCTCACCGCAGAACCTCGAGATCACCCAGCATTTCGCCCGCAAGCTGGTGGAGAACGGGTTCATCGAACAGCGACCGGTCACCCAGGTGTACTCGCCCACCGATGGGCGGTTCCTGCCCGACCGCTACGTCACCGGCACCTGTCCGCACTGCGGCTACGAGAGGGCGCGCGGCGACCAGTGCGAGAACTGCACGCGCCTGCTCGATCCGACCGACCTGGTGGATCCACGCTCGGCGATCAGCGGCTCGACCGATCTCGAGGTCCGCGAAACCGATCATCTGTTTCTGCTGCAATCCAAACTGCAACCCGAGGTAGCGGACTGGATCGACCGGGTGAGTGGCAGGTGGCCGCACTTGGCCACGTCGATCGCGCGCAAGTGGCTCAGCGAGGGCCTGAGAGATCGCGCGATCACCCGCGATCTGGACTGGGGTGTGCCCGTTCCTGCCGATACCTGGCCGGATCTTGCGGCGGCCGGGAAGGTCTTCTACGTCTGGTTCGACGCCCCGATCGGATATCTGGCCGCCACCAAGGAATGGTCCGATGCCGATCCGGGTGGGCGGGACTGGAAAGACTGGTGGTTCAACGCGCACGACGTGCGCTACACCGAGTTCATGGGCAAGGACAATGTCCCGTTTCACACGGTCATGTTCCCCGCCACCGAACTTGGCGTGCGTGAGCCGTGGAAGATGGTCGACTACATCAAGTCGTTCTCCTGGCTGAACTACTACGGCGGGAAGTTCTCCACCTCTGAGCATCGCGGCATCTTCACCGACGACGCACTGGCCATGCTGCCCGCGGACTACTGGCGTTACTTCATGATCGCCAACGCTCCCGAGTCCGACGATGTCAGCTTCACGTGGGAGCTGTTCGCGGCGCAAACGAACAAGGACCTCGCGGATGTGCTGGGAAACTTCGTCAACCGCGTGCTGACGTTCTGTGCCAAGCGATTCGGCGCGCAGCTGCCCGAGGGCTCACCCGCGGGCGACGCCGAACGTGAACTGGGCCAACGGCTCTCACGGCTGCTCGCCGATTACGAAAGCCACCTCGAGACGATCGAACTCCGCAAGGCGACCGCGACCCTTCGAAGCATGTGGAGCCTGGCCAACGAATACATCAACGACCGTGCACCGTGGATCCAGATCAAGACCGACCCCGACGCCGCAGCACTCACACTGCGCACGGCCGCAAACCTCATCTTCCTGTTCGCGATGATCTCCGCACCGATTATTCCGACCACGGCCGCGACGCTCCGGGGCCGGTGGCAGCAAAGCGAACCCAACCTCGCCGGAATCGACTGGCCGGACCGTGCCGATGTCGAATCCCTCGCCTGGCTGCGCGCGGGAACCGAATTCACCGTGCCGCCGTTGCTGTTCACAAAAATTTCGGACGACCAGGTGGCGTCATGGCGCGAGCAGTTCGGCTCCGACAACAAGTAGCACGGCCGCCAGGCGGGGTGTCTCTTTGGTCTTGGCCGCGGGTCGAGGCCGAGGTCCTCGAGCCGGTAACCGTCGACAGAATGTCTTCGGCCTGATCGACTGGCCGGTCGATCATTGTGGCGTGAGGGGGCTCCTCTACGAAGGTCGCAACGGAACCGGTCATAGCTGGCATGCTGCGCGGAACGTCGGTAGTCTGTCGGTATGGCTGGGTAGTCTCGCGGCCGTGGGTTTCGAATATAACGAGTGGCTGGACGAGATCCTGGCCCGTGCGGGCGAGGGGATCACGTCCTCGGATCTGCGGCGGCTGGTGAACGCGTGGTTTCTCGAATTTCGGCCGCGTTGGCTCAGGCCGCAGGTCGACCCGGCTACCGGCATCCATACCGTGATGATCTGGTCACGGCTGGACGATGGTCGAGCCGTGGCGGTACATGGCCGGGTTTCAGAGTTCGAGGAATGGGAGTCGCGGCGATGAACAACGGATTTCCGAACACGCCGGAGGAGATCGAGGCGCTGACGGCTCGGCTGCGGCCCACCGGTGAGCCGCTCAACCTCGGTGACGAGATGGCCCCCGAGTCGGCCGCTGACAGCGCCCCCGGCATGGTCGCGCGCTCGGTGAAATTGCCCGACGATCTCGACATGATGTGTGGCATGCGTGCGGGCGAGCTCGGTGTCAGTAAGTCGGCATACATTCGCCGGTTGATCGAGCAGGATCTACGTCTCGCCTACGGCACCGAGCCGGAGATGGTTCCGCTCGAGGAAGTCCGCCGCATGATCTCCGACGCGGTCGCCGAGGTCCTGGCGAGTCTCACCACCCGATACGGCCACGCGGCCTGAGCTGCGCTCGTCCAGCTCTGACCGGTCCCGACTCGTGAGGGTGGGCGATCCACGGAGCGCGCAATTCGATAATTGGGGTGGCGGACACAACTCTTCATTGGCGATGGCGGAGTTGTCGTTGATGGGGCATTGGTCGATGTCCCGAGCGGGGGATTGTTTGCATGAAATGGGGCAAGGGCGAGACGGATTATCGGGTTGCTGTAGCTTCGTGCGGCGATCGTGGATTGGCGCGATACGTTCGGGTGAGGGATTTCGAAAGCGTTGAGTGAAGAACAAGTCGTCGGTGGCGCGGGTGCGCTGACTCATGGGGCGGGTAAGCGGCGAGGGTGGCGTAGCTGGGGGCGATGGGCTCGGTTTGTGGGGCCGTTGGTCGGGGCTGTCATCGGGGTGACGGCAGCCAATGGGTGGCATTTGTGGCCGTCCGGGCATGTCGACGCCGATATCCGGGCCACGGTGGTGTTGCCCGTGGCGGTCGAGGGGTATCCGCAGCAGACCGATGCTGACGCTGTGGCCGCGGTTCACCAGATCCTCGCGCAAACCCGAGACGGGGATGGAGTTCACAAGCATGTGGCTGGCGTGTTCGGGCCCGGCGGGTCGAATGACGTCGTGATCGTGGAGGCGTTGGCCGCGCAGGCGATTCATCCGGATCTGGACATCGCGGGCGATATCGACAGGCAGCGTGCGATGACCGGAGTGACGATGGGTCCGGTGGATGCTGGCCCATTGGGTGGAAAAGCCGTGTGTGGCACGGGTACCAGCCAGGGTGCGGCAGTGTCGATCTGTGAATGGATCGACACCGACAGTTTCGGGCGACTGGTTTGGAGCGGCACGCTCGCTTCGGACGGTCCGAGCCATCTGCAGGAGCTTCGCGCCCAGATCGAGCGCAAATACTAGAACGCTGAGCGGGCGGTCATCGGCCTGCGGCTTGGGCCGGGATCTGCGGCGGCTCAACAGTATCGAATATGGTTCGCGTATGTTTCCGATGTGGCGAATCACGTATGCCGGAGCGGCCCTTCGGCAAGGGGCCTGGCCTACCGCCGCTCGTGGGCTGGCGAGTTGGCTCGTGACGGTCGGGGTCCCGGCGGTGGTTGTCGGGGTCGCGTTGACGGCCGTATCGGGTTCTGCTGCAAGAGGACTCGTTATCGCCCTGTGGGGCGTACTCGTGATCTGCGTGGTGCTTGCCGCGGGCGCGCTCTGGGTGTGGAGGGTCAGTGAGCACGTCGATAAGGAAATCAGGGCGCGTTATGGCGTGCTGCGAAAGATCGAGTCCGCACGACTGCTGATTCGCCCGCCGGTCCCACAGGACGCGGTCGGGGTCGCCGCCACGATCGATGCGGAGATGCTGGCCAGGAACGGGTGGACGAAGCGCACTGCTCGGGTATTGGTGAAAGCCGTCGCATCGGGGCACCCGACTCCCGGGCTGCTCGTGTTCGAGTCATGGTCGGATGGATCCCTGGTGGGTTGCGCGAGCGTGCACCCGAGTAGTGGCGACGCATCGTCGCGAACCCTCGGCTGGTGGATCGGACCCCGGTACCGGCGCGTCGGCTACGCGAGCGAAGCGGTGGCGGCGCTGGTCGAGGCGATCCACGACGCCGGTTTCACCACCGTCGAGATCGGTACGGCCGAATCGAATCTCGCAGTACAGCGCATCTGCGACCGGATCGGCGCGACGGAAGTGGATCGGCGAGCACAGCCATTGCCGAACGGAGCGGTCGTCCCGGGAATTTGGTATGAGCACCGGCGGGCGACGGCGGACATGCCCTGACCCGGGTGCGGGTTGGTTACACGCCCTTGGGGGCTCGTTGTTGCATGAAGCCGAAGAGGTAGCCGGCTACTCGGCGGATTTGGATTTCTTCGCTGCCTTCGGTGATGCGGTAGCGGCGGTGGTGGCGGTAGATGTGTTCGAAGGGGGTGTGGCGGGAGTAGCCGAGGGCGCCGTGAATTTGCATGGCTCGGTCGGCGGCCTCGCAGCAGAGGCGGTTGGACCAGTAGTTGGCCATGGAGACCTGGGCGGATTGGGTGAAGGGGCCGTAGCGGTCCATGGACCAGGCGGTTTTGTGGATGAAGGTGCGGAGCATTTCGCACTGGGTGGTGAGCTCGACGAGGGGGAATTGGATGGCCTGGTTGGTGGCCAGGGGAGCGCCGAAGGTCTTGCGCTGCTTGGCGTAGGCGATCGAACGGTCGATGCAGTATTGGGCCGCTCCGAGGCTGGATGCTGCCTGGCGGAGGCGGTTCTCGTTGAAAAAGTGCTGGACCACGGCCAGGCCGCGGCCTTCCTTGCCGAAGATGGTGGTGGACGGCACGCGGACGTTCTCGAGCACCACGTGGGCGTGGTCGGTGGGCATGTTGAAGGTCCACAGGAACTCGGCGATGGTGAAGCCAGGGGTGCCGACCGGTACGAGGAACGCGGTGATGCCGACGCCGTCGCCGGGGCTGCCCGAGGTGCGGGCGAAGATCAGGTCGGCGTCGGCGCGGTGCATGCCGGTGTTGAAGGTCTTCTCGCCGTTGAGGATCCAGTCATCGCCGTCGCGGACGGCGGTGGTTTCCATGAAGGTGGCGTCGGAGCCGTGCGCGGGTTCGGTGATGCCGAAGCCGAAGAACTTCTCCCCGGTCGCCAGATCGGTGATCCACTCGGATTTCTGTGCGGGCGAACCGTATTCGTGCATGAGCAGCAGGCCGACATTGTTGGCGACGATGGCGTGCTCGGTCTGCAGATCGCAGTGCAGGCCCAGGCCGCGGCGGGCGAGATGCTCACGGATGACGGCCATGTCGAGGTTGGAGCCGTCGCGGCCACCGTATTCGGCGGGGTAGGCGTAGCGCAGGTGACCGGCGGCGTCGGCGCGTCGGCGGGTCTCCTCCAGCAGGTCCTCCCACTCGCCGTTGGGCAGGCCGTCGCGGTGCCAGTCGGTGCGGGCGTCCTCGCGGCGATGGTCGAAGAAGCGGATATTGTCCTCGGCCTGCTCCAGCGGGACGATCTCGCGGTCGATGAACTCGTCCAGTTCGGTCAGATACTTGCGCAGATGGTCGGGCAGCTCGAAATCCATGGCGGTCACCTCGATCCGGTGGGTCGGATCTGCATGAGCAGATCCCATTCGATCTCCGGGATGCGCCGCCCGCTGGCGGCCATCACGATGCTGGGGACGGTCCCGTCCAGGAACGCGGCGGCCTGCCCGGCCAGCATGGTGCCCCAGGCCAGCGTGCAGGCGGTCTTCCACCAGCGGAAGCGGTCGGTGTCGAATTCGCCTCCGGCGCCGGTGTATCCGCGCATGAAGGTATCGCGGTCGGCGAAGCCGCCGAACTCGCGAGCGTCGATGCCGAAGCGCCACATGCGCAGCGCCGACCAGGCCGCATCGCGCATCGGGTCGCCGAAACGCTGGGTGCCCTCCCAATCCAGTACGGCGCGCAGGCCATCGGGTCCGACGATCAGGTTGCCGTTGCGAATATCGGTGTGCACCAGGGTGATCCGGTCCGGTGCGGCGGGCAGGTGGCGGGCCAGCCAGCGCAGCGCCAACTCGAAGACGGGCCGGTCGGGCAGGAATCGGGCGACAGCGGCCGCCGCGTCGGCGAGAAATGCCGCGGCGGGATTGTCCTGCGCGACACCGGGCAGCTCGGGTGAACCCTGCTCGGGGTCGATGGCGTGCAACAGCGCCATCGCCCGGCCCAGCTGCTCGCCGACGACGCCACCGAGCTCGCCGTCCTGTACCAGCCGCAGCACGCGCCGCGGCACGGTCTCACCCTCCAGCCGCTCCGACAGCATGAACGGCTCACCGGCATAACCGATATCGCCGCACACCGCCAGCACCTGGGGGACCGGCACTCCGTGTTCGCGCGCCAATTCCCGCACGTCCGCCTCGACCTCGACCGGCAGCAACTGAATGCTGCCCGGCACCAGCGTCGCGACCAAACGCAGCACACACCCGCCGAGATCCGCGTCGAAGGCGATATTGCGCCGCCTCGCCCCCGCCGACAGCGGCTCGACCGCCGATACTGTCACCGCGCGCCCGATGTCCTCCGACAGAAAGCGGGCCAACCCGTCCGCGAGCTCGCTCATTCCCCCTCCCAAGCGTCGTACCCGGGCTTGGCCACAGCCAAATCAGCGCGCACGACCGGCACGAGCGCCGCCCAACGCCGCTCATCGTCGGCGACCGGGTCGTCCGGAAGCCCGTCGGCGGGGTGGAGGGTGAGTTCGCGCTGGAGTACCCGGGCGAGATGCGCCCCGACTCTGGCCTGATGTCGCAATTCCGGCGGCAGCGCGGGGAGCAGGGTGGTCTCCAACAGTTCCGCGAGCGCGGTCAGCAACTCCGGTGCCGTGGGCCGATACTGCATGGCGCGCCTCCGGCGTGGAATCCGTTGTTCGGCAGGTAAACCGGGATGGTACGGGACCGGACCGCACGGTGGCCGTGAATTGCGGGCGAACGCCCGCAGTTGTAGCCGCAACCATCGTTCCGAACCTGTCATCGACCCGCCGAGATCGGATTGCCAGGACTTCACCCGAAATGGGCGAGGCCCCGCCGACGGCTGCCGGTCAGACTGCGGGCATGCGTCACTTGTCGACCCTGTCCCTCATCGAGCCTTGGGCGTCGTCCTCGAATTCATGGAATGATCGCCATTGCTGATCATTTGCTGCACTCGGACCGCGACCGCGACACCGGACAGGTGGTGACAGTGGACAACCCAGGCCAGGACCCCGGCGAGCCAGACCGGGCACCCCTCGACTACCGCTTCACCCTCGCGAACGAACGCACCTTCCTGGCGTGGATCCGCACCGCGCTGGGCCTGCTGGCCGCCGGTGTCGCCGTGCACACGCTGGTGCAGCCGTTCCGTCAAGTAGGCATGCGCCGCGCGCTCTCGCTGAGCTGCATCGTGCTCGCGGTGGCGCTCGCGGTCGGGGCCTACACGCACTGGCGTGACGTGCAGGCCAGGATGGAACGCGGTGAGTCGCTGCGCAACTCCCTGCTGGTCCCGCTCCTCGCGGCAGGCATCGCGATCGTCTCGGTCTTCGCCGCCATCGCGACGGTGTGGTCGTGACGGCCACGCAGACGGCGCCGCCCACCTATCCCGGCGAGCGCACAGCCCTGGCCTGGCGGCGCACCGCCATCGCGGCGATGGGCACCGCGGTCCTGTTCGTCAATCACGCCGCGACGAGCGGCTGGCATCCGGCCGCCATCGCGCCCGTCATGGGCGCGGTGGTCCTGGTTTTCCTCGCGGGACTGAGCTTCGCCCGCAACAACTCACTCCACCACGGGCATTGGCACCACGGTCCGCAGGTCATCGCCATCGCCACGGTCGCGGTGCTGGTGGTGTGCGGTATCGCGCTCGTTATCGGACTCACCTATCCGGGCAAGAAACCAGCCGTATCGATCCAATCCATGTCGGAGATCCCGGCAGTTACAGGAGGCAGACAGTGAGTGCGGGAACCGAACCGAGCAAGTTCATCATCGAACAGAACCAACGCGCACTGAAGGAACTCCCGTTCGACAACACCGTCGATCAGCAGGACGCCGACCGCGGCTTCATCGCCAAGCTGGAACCCGGAATCGTCAAGAACGACAAGGGCGATGTCGTCTGGGACGACGACTCCTACGGCTTCCTGCAGGGTTCCTGCCCGAATTCGGTGCACCCCTCGCTGTGGCGGCAGTCGGGCCTGGTGGTGAAACAGGGCCTCTACGAGGTGGTTCCGGGCATCTACCAGATCCGCGGCCTCGACCTGTCGAACATGACGATCATCGAGGGCAAGACCGGCGTGGTCATCATCGACCCGCTGATCTCGACCGAGACCGCCAAGGCCGGTCTGGAGCTGTACTGCGCACATCGCGGCCAGAAGCCGGTCACCGGCATGATCTACACCCACTCGCACGTCGACCACTTCGGCGGCGTCATGGGCGTGATGACCGTCGAGGACGCGGAATCGGGCCGCATCCCGGTGATCGCGCCCGCCGGATTCCTCGAGCACGCTGTCGCCGAGAACGTCTACGCGGGCGTCGCCATGGCCCGGCGCGCCGCCTACATGTACGGCGCTGCCCTGCCGCGTGGTGAAAAGGGCCAGGTCGGTGCGGGTCTGGGCCAGACCACCTCGACGGGCACCGTGACCCTCATCGCCCCGACACACGACATCACCGCCACCGGGCAGGAGATGACGATCGACGGGGTCCGCATCGTCTTCCAGATCACGCCGGGCACCGAAGCGCCGTCGGAGATGAACTTCTACTTCCCCGACTTCCGCGCATTGTGCATGGCCGAGAACGCCACTCACACCCTGCACAACCTGCTGACCCTCCGCGGCGCGCTGGTGCGCGACCCGCACGTGTGGGCCCAGTACCTCACCGAGTCGATCAACCTCTACGGCCGCGACTCCGATGTCGTGTTCGCCTCGCACCACTGGCCGACCTGGGGCACCGAGACCCTCGTCGAGTACATGGAGTTGCAGCGCGACCTCTACGCCTACCTGCACGACCAGACCCTGCGCCGCCTCAACCAGGGTTATGTCGGCGGCGAGATCGCCGAAATGATCGAAATGCCGCCGGCCCTGGTGGATTCGTGGGCCGCGCATGGCTACTACGGCTCGGTCAGCCACAACGTGAAGGCCATCTACCAGCGCTACATGGGCTGGTTCGACGGCAACCCGGCGCACCTGTGGGAGCACCCGCCGGTCGAAAGCGCCAAGCGGCACGTGGAATTCATGGGCGGCGCGGACGCGGTGCTGACCAAGGCCCGCAAGTCCTTCGACGAGGGCGACTACCGCTGGGTGGTGCAGGCGGTCAACTACGTCATCTTCGCCGACGACACCAACGCGGCCGCCAAACAGCTGCAGGCCGAAGCCTTCGAACAGCTGGCCTACGGCGCGGAGAACGGCCCGTGGCGCAACTTCTTCCTCTCGGGCGCTTACGAACTGCGCAATGGCAACTTCGGCACGCCCACCAAGGAACTCCCGGCGACCATGCTGGCGGCCATGACCATCGACATGGTCCTCGACGGTATGGCATTGCGTGTCGACGGTCCCAAGGCGTGGCACGAGAAGGCCGCCAGCGACTGGGTTTTCACCGACGAGAACCGTACGGTGCGCCTGCAACTGCGCAATGGCGTACTGCTGCACTGGGATCGGCACGACGGCGACAAGCTGCCCGCCCCCGACGTCACGTTCACCCTGACCCGGCAGACCCTGATCGGGCTGCTGCTGGCCGGGCAGGACATGCAGGAGACGGTGAAGTCCGGAGCCCTGAAGATCGACGGCGATGTCCAGTCCTTCGGCAAGCTGGTCGGATTGTTCGACACTCCGGATCCGGCGTTCAACATTGTCACCCCATGACCCCGCGTTAAGTGGATAAGGGTTGGGCCCCGGTCGAATATCGACCGGGGCCCAACGCTTTTCATCGGTGGACAGCGCCTAGAACAGGCCGCTGATGCCGTCGCCGAGGGATTTTGCACCCAGCACCAGGAACAGCACGGACATGATGCCCGCGTGATTGCGGACCGTCCACTGCCGCCAGCGGTCCAGGGTGGCGTGCGCGGTGCCGCCGCCGAAATAGTGCACACCCAACGGCACCAGCACACCCAGCGACGCGATCACGATGAACGCCACCACCGCGACCGTGCTGGCCAGGGCGGACGTGTCACCTTCGGCCACGGTCACGCCGCCGACCGCCATCTGGATGACATTCTTCGGATTGCTCAGCACCAGAATGGCGCCCAGCGCGGCACAGCGGCCGGGCCGGAACTCGTCGAGGCGGCGCAGCTGCGGCGGCAGCTCGCCGCCGGACTCCCAGGCATTGTGGATCTTCAACTGCCGCAAGGCCATCAGCAGCAGGAGTAGACCGAATACGAGCCGGAACCACGACACCCAGGTCGCCGGTCCGCCGTCGCGCTGGTGTGCACCCGCCGCCTCACCGAGCGTCACCACCGCCAACAGCACCACCGTCACCGTGGCCACCCACCCCGCCACGAAGGCGAGCGCGTTCGTTCTGCCGCGCGGGGAGGCCAGGATCAGGATGATGGCGATCAGAGCCAGCGGACTGATGGCCACACCGACGGCATGGCTGAGTATCTGCCCGGACGCATGGTGCATGAATTCTCCTGGCGTGGTGTCGACATGGATGGGGCGTTACGAATCCGCCGGACGTGAGCCGCTGCTCACGCCGACGATGGGCAGGACCAGTGCGGCCGGGGCCCCGGCCGGAACGATCGGGGAGTGCGGTGCGACGGCGTCGACGCGGCGATACGGATTACCCTGCGCCGGACGGGGATCGGCGTCACCGAGGTTCGGCCAGAAGGAGGCCGCCCGCTCGGCCTGCGCCGAAATCGTCAGGGACGGATTGACTCCCGGGTTCGCCGACACCGCCGCACCGTCGACGACATACAGCGACGGATAGCCGTGCACCCGGTGATACGGATCGATCACCCCGGTCCCGGCGTTCGCGCCGATCACGCATCCGCCCAGGAAGTGCGCTGTCATCGGCGTTTTGATGATGTCGGCCCACGAGGTGCCCGGCTCGGCTTTCATCCGCTTGGCGATCCGCTTCGCCGCCTCGTAGCCCGCCGGAATCCAGGTCGGGCTGGGGTCGCCTTCGCCCTGACGGCTCACGTAGCGGCGGCCGAACAGCCCGCGCCGGGTGTAAGTGGTGATCGAGTTGTCGAGGTTCTGCATGACCAGCAGCAGCATCGTGCGCTCGGACCAGTTGCGCACGTTCAGTTCTCGCAGGAACCGGCCCGGGTGCCGGGCAGCCAGCTTGGCCAGCCGCACGATGCGCGAGGACGGATCGGCAGGATCCTCGCCGTCGACCATCAGGGTCTGCAACAGACCCATGGCATTAGAGCCCTTGCCGTAGCGCACCGGTTCGATATGGGTGTCCGGGGTGGGATAGAACGAGCACGTGATGGCCACCCCGCGGGTGCCGTCGTAGCCCGGATCCACCTCCGGCTTGCACGAGCCGAGAATGGCCTCGGAATTGGTGCGGGTCAGTTCGCCCAGCCGCCGTGACAGGCGCGGCAGGACCTTGCGGTCGCGCATCTTGAACAGGAGTTTCTGGGTGCCGCGGGTACCCGCCGCCAGCACCACGTGCCGCGCGGTGAAGGTGCGCGTCCCGACACCGGGCAGCTTGCCGGTGCGCTTGGTGTCGATCGTCCAACTGCCGTCCGAGCGCGGCTTCACCGCCGTCACCGTGGTGAGCGGAATGATCTGCGCCCCACCGCGTTCGGCCAGCCCGAGATAGTTCTTCAGCAGCGTGTTCTTGGCCCCGTGACGGCAGCCGGTGGTGCACTCGCCGCATTCGATGCAGCCGGTGCGATCGGGCCCGACGCCGCCGAAGAACGGATCCTTCACCGTCTTGCCGGGTTCCCCGAAGTACACGCCTACCGGTGTCTGAATGAAGGTGTCGCCCACCCCCATCTCCTCGGCGACGGATCGGACGACCTCGTCGGCGGGCGTCCAATACGGGTGCGTCACCACGCCGAGCATCTTGCGCGCCTGCTCGTAGTGCGGCGCGAGTTCGCTCTTCCAGTCGGTGATGTGCGCCCACTGCCGATTGCCGAAGAATCCGTCGTGCGGGACGTAGAGGGTATTGGCGTAATTCAACGACCCGCCGCCCACGCCCGCGCCGGCCAGCACGACGCAATTGCTGAGCGGGTGAATGCGCTGAATTCCGAAGCAGCCCAGCGCCGGAGCCCACAGGAATTCGCGCAGATGCCAACTGGTCTTGGCGAAATCGGCGTCCGCATAGCGGCGTCCCGCCTCCAGAACAGCGACCCGGTAGCCCTTTTCCACCAGCCGCAGCGCCGTCACACTCCCGCCGAATCCGGAGCCGATGATGACCACGTCGAAATCGTTGCTCTGATCCATCGCCACGAGCTCTACCTCCGGTTGTACGGGTATGACCCCACCGAAGCATAGCCAGCGGATAGCTGTCTTTCGGCTGGTGCGCCAGCCTTTCACCCGTTTCGGGTGAGTCTCCTGTGCAAGCTTGGGGTTAGCTTGGAAATCGCCACATGGTTCTCAGCCACCTGGTTCTCGACCGAGCTTCCCGCTCGAAATACCCCTCCTGGCCGACAGGTTTCGAGCGGGCGGGCCGGTGCGGCGCACCCCTCATCACGCCGCACCGGCCCCTTTCCCTTCAAGGCAATCCGGGTACGCCCTTCAGAGCAATCCGGTGCGCCGCGCCTGATCGAGCGCGTCGGTGCGCGAACTCGTCCCCAATTTCCCGTAGATGCCCCGCATATGCGTTTTCACGGTATTGATGGAAACCCCGAGATCGTCCGCGATCTGCTGCGTCGTCCGTCCCGACGGAAGTTGTTTGAGCACCGTCAACTCCGTGGTCGTGAGCGCCGGATGGGAGACCGGTCCGCGCGCGGCCGCCGGATGATGCCGGATGCGGGCGGCGAAGGCATCGCCGTGCCCGAAACGGCTGCCGAAGGAATCGAGCAGCTCGAGAACGCCGGGCACCTCCAGGAAGGGGCGCACCAGATGCTCGGGCTCCGCACAGCGCAACGCGTCCGCCACGCTCTCGTAGGCCTTGAGTGAATTGCTCAGTTCCGCATGGGCGGTCGCGTCGAGCAGCCGCGCCAGCACCGCCATGAGCGGATTCACGCCGTCGGCGGCCAACAGCGGCGTGGTCAGCGCGAGCACCGAACGCGGCCGGTTGGCGGCGTACGCCAGCCCCGCCTCACACAGCAGCACCGCCGGATGCTCACCCACCGCGCGCCGCGCCTCGGCTACCAGTTGTTGCGCGGCGCGGCCGTCGGGCACCCGCAGCAGCGTCCACACGGACTGGACCAGCAGCCCGAGCGTGAACGGCGGCAGCGAACGATGCAGTAGCAGGGACATGCTGTGCCGCAATGACTGTGCCGCCCGATAACGATCCGTGGCGGCGTCGAAGGCCAGCACCTGCGCCACCACATGCTCATGGCTGCCGGGCCCGAACACGCCCCGACGCCCGTAATCGGCGAGCAGCCCCGCGAAATATCGGCTGCCCTGCTCATCGCCCTGCACATGCGCCGCGAGCGCGGTCATCACGACCGCCTGCAGGGCATCGTGCGAATCCATCAGCCGGTGCGCGCTCGCGATCTCGAGGGCCCGCTGGGCCCGCTCCCGCATTCCGGCGATCGACCCCTCGACCCCCGACGCCACCGCGAGCCGATTCGTCGACCGCAATGCCAGCCGCGCATACCGGGCCAACGCCAAGGCCCGCCGCAACCGATCCTCTCCCGCCCGGACCTCCCCGCGGACCAGCAGCACCGTCGCATCCTGTACTGCCACATAGGCATCGATGTCCTGATTGCCGGTCGGCTCGGCGGTGGTCCCGGCGGTGCGTTGCCCCAACGGCCGACCCGTGGCCGCCGCGATCTCGATCTCCACGGCTCGCCGCAGCACCGTCAGCCAGCCCGCCGCGACACATGTCGACTGTGTCTCCGAGTCCGCCCCAGGTTCGGTGGCTGTGCGCAGCGGCGCGGTCGCCAGCTCGAGATAGGCAGTGGCGGTGCTTGTTTCGCCCTCGGCAAGGGCATCCACGGCACGCAGGAGGTGGACGTACGGGTCGGTGGCGAGTGCCGGGGTGCAGTGTTCGAGGTGGCGGAACAGCCGTGGGCCGTCGCCGTCCATCACCACGCCCAACCCCAGGTCCCGCAGGAACTCGCGGCTCGGTTCGGGGTCGGTGAGCGCGGTGAGCTGCTCGATGGCCGAAAGCGGCTGCCCGGCACTGATATACGCGTGTGCAGTGGCACGCCGCAGCCCGGTGAGGGTGGCCGCGTCGAGCCCGCGCGCCTCGACCAGCAGCCGCGCCCGCAGCAGCGGGGGATAGCTGAACCACAGCACGCCGTCGCGATGCTCCTGCCGGAGCGGGAAATTGACGCGATCCAACTCGTCGAGCACCGCCCGAGCCGGTCGCCCGCCGAGCTGTTCAGCCAGCTCCTCGGTGAAGGAGTCAGGAATCGCGGTCCGGGTGAGGAATTCACGCACGCCCGTGGGCAGCGGCGTGATCACCTCGCGCGCAAAGAATTCCGAGATCAGCTGCGGCGACCGCGCCAGCGTCGTCAAGGCCGTCTCCCGATCCCGCGGCCGCGTCGCCAAATGCACCGCCGCCAACCGCGCCAACGCCGCCCACCCACCGGTCAAATCCATGACCCGCTCGAGCACCACCCCTTCGACCACGCACCCGTGCTGAGCACACAACTCCTCGACCTCCGCCGCCGCCAGCCCCAACTCCCGCATTCCGAATCGCGCCAGTGCACCCCGCATTTCGAGCGCATGCCACCGCACCGCCGGGTCGAACCGCCCGGCCACCACCACGCTGACGTTCGCGGGTGCGGCCTCCAAGAAGTGCTCGAGCTCCGCCAACGCCCCTGGGTCCACGATGTCGTGCGCATCGTCGATCACCACCACGACCGGCGCGGAGTTCACGGTGGCCGGGTGTGGGGCGATGGGTGCGTTCGAGCCGAATCCTGTGCCGCGCTCGCTCATTCGGGCGGTGAGGTCGGTCACGGGTGCCGGCGTGGGCCCCGCCGGGAGTCCGGGGTGGATGCGTCCGGTCTTCTTCGGGGGAGTTGCGGCGTTCGGGCCTATGAGGTTGTGCCGCAACTCGTCCCACAATCCGTTCGTGCGGGCGTCGGCGGTGATCCAGGCCGTGCGGGTGGCGGGGTCTTGCGTGCGGCGGTGGTCGAGCCAGGTGCGCAGCAGGATGGTTTTGCCGGTTCCGGCGGGGGCGCTGAGGAGGATGGTGCGGTGGGTGTCGGCGGCGGCGTCGAGTTGGTGGAGCAGGTGGGGGCGGGGGAGGACTGGGAAGGCGAGGTTCGGGGCGGCCGGGTGGGGATGTCGGTCGTCGAACGAGAGGTGGTGCTGCCCCGCGGTACTCATCGTGCCTCCTGCTTCGAACACTGACCCGGCGCCGTGTCGCCGTGATCAGCAACGTAGTGGCAATCAAAGGGTGGATGGGAAATTTCGGACGGCCGAGTCACCCGGAACGGGTGAGGTGGACCGGATTCGGGCACGGCAGAGTCGCCGTCGCACTGGTCGTGCTCGGAGAGGATGTCCCTGTTGTCCGTATTTGCCGCCCCCTGGGCGCTCAGTCCGTCCGGACGAGCATCGCGGTGAGCGCCCGGCGCACCGCGTCCGAGGCCGCTCGGGTGGACAGGCCCCGCCGATCCATCAGGTGGTGGCGGTACGGCCAGCCGACGGTGGCGTCGACCAGGTCCAGCAGTTGCTCGCCCTCGTGGGCGGCCAGTTCGGGGGCGAACAGCTCGGCCAGCGCGTCGCGAATCCGGTTGTCGGTCAAGCGCATCCGCGCGTCGACCTCCGGCGTACGCAGCGACTCGATGAGTCCGAGCACGCGCGGTTCGCGTTGCAGGGCGAAGATGGCCTCGCCCTGGCGGACCACCGCGTCGATGCGCTCGGCCAGCGGTTGCGCCGGATCGGCCCCGACGATCAGCGCCTCCACCTGCTCGGACTGCTGGTCCACCGCGGCGGTGATGAGCGCCGTCCGGGTCGGGAAGTGCACGAAGATGCTGCGTTCGGAGACACCGGCGCGTTCGGCGATGCTGCGGGTGGTCGGGTCGAACTCGCCGTCGTGGACCGCCGAGAGCAGGCCCTCGATGATCGCCCGGCGGGTCTGTTCCGGATTGCGCCGCCGCCGCGGGACGTCGTTGCCTTTGCCGCTGCCCTTGCCCTCGCTCATAGCGAGAATCCGATCACATCCGGCCCCGGACCGTGCGCGCAGGTCCGGCGGCGGGTTCGGGGGGTTCTGAGTGGTGCCATGACTCCACTCTATTGCAGCGAGGCTGCAATAGTGGTGTACTGTGGCCCACAGGGCAGAATGGCAGCGAATGATCGGCTACCCGTTCTGCCACGCACGTCAACCGCATGGAGACAGGAGAGCGCTGATGACCGACGAGGACCTCACGAACAACGCGGACGACCGCAAGCCCGGCGGGTTCACGGTGTCGCGGCGCGGGGTATTCGGTGTCGGCGCCGCCGCGCTGGCGGCCGTCGGGGTCGGCGCGGCCGTGGCCGGATGCGACAGCAATAGCGACAGCGGCTCGGCCGCCGAGCAGACCACGAAGAACGCGGTCGACCCCAGCGGTCACATCGTCGACGCACAGAAGCAGGCGCAGTCCTCGCTGCCCTTCTCCGACACCCAGGACTTCGCCGACACCGATCGCGGCTTCATCGCCAAGCTCGAGCCCGACGTGGTCAAGGATGCCAACGGAAAGGTGGTGTGGGACAACGAGTCCTACGGTTTCCTGCAGGGCTCCTGTCCCAACTCGGTGCACCCGTCGCTGTGGCGGCAGGGCCAGCTGGTGGTGAAACAGGGCCTCTACGAGGTGGTTCCGGGCATCTACCAGATCCGCGGCCTGGACCTGTCGAACATGACGATCATCGAGGGCAAGACCGGCGTCATCGTCATCGACCCGCTGATCTCGACGGAGACAGCCAAGGCGGGCATGGACCTGTACTTCGCCCATCGCGGGCAGAAGCCGGTCACCGGCATGATCTACACGCATTCGCACGTCGACCACTTCGGCGGCGCGATGGGCGTCATCACCCTGGAAGACGCTGCCTCCGGGCGCATTCCGGTGATCGCGCCGCAGGGCTTCATGGAGCACGCGGTCGAGGAGAACATCTACGCGGGCACCGCCATGGCCCGCCGCTCGGCCTACATGTACGGCGCGGCGCTGCCGCGGGGCGAGAAGGGTCAGGTCGGCGCGGGCCTGGGCATGACCACCTCGGTCGGCACCGTGAGCCTCATCCCGCCGAACAAGGACGTCACCCACACCGGTCAGGAAGAGACGGTCGACGGCATCAAGGTCGTCTTCCAGATCACGCCGGGCACCGAGGCGCCGTCGGAGATGAACTTCTACTTCCCCGACTTCCGCGCGATGTGCATGGCGGAGAACGCCACTCACACCCTGCACAACCTGCTGACCCTGCGCGGCGCGCTGGTGCGCGACGCGCACGTGTGGTCGCAGTACCTGACCGAGACCATCAATATGTTCTCCGGCGAGTACGAGGTCGCCTTCGCCTCGCACCACTGGCCCATGTGGGAGGCCGACAAGGTCACCGAATGGCTGTCGCTGCAACGCGATACCTACGCCTACCTGCACGACCAGACGCTGCGCATGCTCAACCAGGGCTACGTCGGCACCGAGATCGCCGAGATGATCCAGATGCCGCCCGCGCTGGAGAACAAGTGGTACACCCACGGCTACTACGGTTCGGTCAGCCACGACGTGAAGGCCATCTACCAGCGCTACATGGGCTGGTTCGACGGCAATCCCGCCCACCTGTGGGAGCATCCGCCGGTCGATTCCGGCAAGCGCCACGTGGATGCCATGGGCGGCGCGAGTGGCGTGCTGAAGGTGGCTCGCAAGGCCTACTCCGACGGCGATTACCGTTGGTGCGTCCAGGTACTCAACTACCTGATCTTCGCCGATCCCAACAATGAGAAGGCGAAGATGTTGCAGGCCAGCGCCTTCGAGCAGCTGGGCTACGGCTCCGAGAACGGCACCTGGCGCAACTTCTACCTCTCCGGCGCGTACGAGCTGCGCAACGGCGGCTTCGGCACCCCGACGAAGGCCAACTCCGCCAGCATGATCAGCGCCCTGAGCGTGGATCAGGTCTTCGACTCGGCCGCGTTCCTGATCAACGGGCCGAAGGCGTGGGACCTGCACCTGGTCAACGACTGGGTCATCTCCGACCAGAATCAGACCTACCGCACCGAACTCCGCAACGGCGTGCTCATCCACTACGTGGTGCCCGCGGGCTTCAAGGGCCCGGCACCCGACGCCACCTTCACCCTGTCGCGGCTCGAGCTGATTGCCACCATGACCGGAGCCAAGGACATCGTCAAGGAGATCCAGTCCGGCGCGATCAAGGTCAGCGGCGATCCGACCAAGCTCAAGCAGCTCAAGGACGTCATGGACAAGCCGGACCCGAACTTCAATATCGTCACCCCGTAATCGGGGTGGTCGCGGCGTGACGGAGTTACCGGGGCGTCACGCCGCGACCTTTATGGATAGATGCGGGGGTTACAAGCCCCCGCGTATGGCAAAGTCGTCCTCACCATCAAGATCGAGGGAACGGACGACCGTGCGGTATCGACTCTGGAACGCCGTGGTGGCAGGAGGATTGGTCGCCGCTGCCCTGACGACCCCGGCGGCCGCGCACGCGGATTCCGCCGACCCGATCGTCGAATCCGGTGCGCTGCTGACGGACCCGGTGAGCGCCGACGGCTCGCACGTGGCCAGCGTCCAGGTCGTCGACGACCGCAATATCGCGCTCGAGGTGTACTCGGCGGCCATGGACAAGACGGTGCACCTGGATGTGCTGCGGCCCGCCGACACCTCCCGCCCGCGGCCCACCCTGTACCTGTTCAACGGCACCGACGCGGGCATCACCAACAAGAACTGGCACTACCAGGTGCCGGAGGTGTTCGACTTCCTGGGGCAGAAGGACATCAACGTCATCGTCCCCACCGGCGGGCTGGCGAGCTACTACACCGATTGGCGCGCACCGGATCCCGTGCTCGGCGTCAACAAGTGGAAGACCTTCTTCACCGAGGAACTGCCGCCGTTGATCGACGCGGGCCTGGGCACCAACGGCGTGAATGCCATTGCAGCGGTATCGATGTCGGCGACCCCGGCCCTGAATCTGGCCATCACCAAGCCCGGACTTTTCCGGGCCGCGGCGACCTACAGCGGTTGTGTGCAGGCCAGTGACCCGGTCGGCCAGTCCTTCGCCCGCATCGTGGTGGCCAGCGAGGGCGGCGACGCCGACAATATGTACGGCCCGCCCGGCGACCCGATGTGGGCGGACAACGATCCCTACCTGCACGCCGAGAAGCTGCGCGGGCTGCCGCTCTACATCTCCAGCGGCAACGGCATTCCCGGCATGTACGACATCGTCGACGGACGCTTCGTCATCTACCCCGGCGTCGCGGGCTACCTGGTGCACCTGATCTACGACGGCACCATCGAGGCGGCGACCGGCTACTGCACTCGCAACCTCGTCGCCCACCTCGCCGAACTCGGCATCCCGGCGACCGTGGACCTGCCGCCCAACGGCGTCCACTCCTGGGGCGTCTTCCGTGACGAGCTGATCAAGTCCTGGCCGGTGCTGGCCCAGGGGCTCGGCGTACCGGCCTGACGGTCCGGCACGCCGAGCGAGCTCAGATCGGGCGCTGGGTGACGATGCGTTCGGTGCGCTGCTCGGACTGCGCGGCGACCGCGGCGCGCTCGACGGTCATCAGGCTCTCGGAGTGGTGTTCGGCGAAGTACTTCGCCGCGCCGCCGTTGAGGCCGAACAGGGACTTGCTCCACAGCAGCCAGATCACCGCGGCCAGGTTGATCAGCAGGGCGCCCGCACGCAGCACGGTCACCTTCTCGGTGAGTTCGTAGATCTCGAGCGGCAGGAAGATACTGGTCGCGATGACGGCGAAATACTCACCCCACCGCTTGACCAGCCACAGCCCGGTCGCCTCGACCAGTTGGATTGCGGCATAGGCGAACAGCGCCACCGCGACCCAGGTCAGCACGTTGGGGGAGAAGGTGAAGGCCTTGTCGATGCCCTTGATGATCTTCGAATGGTCCGGGTTGAACCCGATCTGATCTGCCAGCTGCCGGATGAGCGGAAGATCCTTGTCCCAGTTGGACTTCCAATGCTCGCGCGACCCACGCAGCTTCAGTACCCCCGCGCCCAGCAGGATCAGCACCAGCGCCCGGATGATGCGTTCGGTCGCCAGCAGCCGCATGATGATCCGGTCGCGCAGCAGGTGCCCGCGCGGCACCTCGGGCGCATCGTCGGCGGGGCCCTTGCGGCGCGGCTCACCGGGCACGAAATCACCACAGCGCAGGCAGCGCCAGGATTCACCCGCCGGGGTGGCGACGTGGAGGCGTACCGCGAGCTCGGGCTCGGTGGGGGCGTAGGTCTCGTGCCCTCGGGCAGCGCAGGTCCACAGACTGAAGTCCATGCGCTGGAGCGTACCCAACGATCCCGCAGCCAACGATCTCTTAGGAACGGTCTGGATACTGCAGAGGCAGGACCGACGGAAAGGCGGGAATGTCGCAGGCGGAGAGCATCACCACGCAGGAGACCGGTCGACGAGCCGACACCGGACGCCGGGACCGGGCGCTGCGCGCCGCCGTGGCGTGCGCGGTGGTCGGAACCTACGCCGCGCTCGGATTCGCGCTGGGGCTGGACGCGAATACCTATCTGCTGCTGGGCATTCCGTTCACCCTGGTGTTCCCGCTGGTCCTGCACCGGCGGCCGATCCGGGAACTGTGGGTGCGTGGCGCGCCCCCGCCGGTGGACCGCTGGGTGTGGGCGATGGTCCTCGTCCTGGCGGTGGTCCCGCTCCACGGCTTGCTCGAGGTACTGACCGGTCGGCGCGGTACCGGGCACTGGTCGGAGGTGGTGTACTCCGCCGCGGCCCTCGTCGGCGTCTTCCCGGTGGCGTGGGCGTTGCGCGGACTCGGCCGGGCCGGATTGCGAAGGCTGGCCGCGTGTCTGGCGACGGCGGGACTGATCGGCATGACCACCGTCGTCGGCGGATTCCTGGTCAGCGGGCAGAGCGCGCCGGGTCCGGTGCCGTGGGCCAGCTTGGGACTCGGACTGGAATCGCTGCTGATGTATCTGCCGCTGGTCTTCGTGCTGGAGGAAGTCTTCTTCCGCGGCGCGCTGGATTCCTATCTACATCGGCCCGGCGAGCCCGGCGGCCTGTGGTCCGCGGCGTTCGTCTCGGCGCTGTGGGGCCTGTGGCATCTCCCCGTCGCGGGGGTGCCGATCACCGGCGGCGTGGTGGCCGGGGTGCTCGCCTTCCAGATCCCGGTCGGCATGTTCCTGTCGCTGTGGTGGCGGCGCAGCGGCAATCTGGCCGTGCCCGGAATCACCCACGCCGCCATCGATTCCGTGCGCAACGCGCTCGGGGTGTGATCGATCAGCCCGCCGCGAGCGCGCGCAGCTGCTCCAAATACGTTCGGGTGCGCGGATCTCCGGGGAAGCGCTCGATCATTTCGCGCGCGGTCTCACCCGCGATCCACATGAGCGACGGCAGCGATCGACGTTTGCCCGCGAAGGCTTGCAGGCCCTCGTCCAGTGCAAGCTCAAGATTGCGATCGCGCACCGCGACCACCGCGAGGGTCAGATGCGCCTCCGACACGCGCATAGGTTTTCTAATACTTCCGTCGGGGCGTGTCGCGGTCTGGATCACCTGGCGGGCATAGCTTTCCGCGAGCCGGTCGTCCCCGGCTACCCGGCAGCAGTCCATGGCGTAGAAGTCGAACTTCTGCGGATCCACCACGAAATGGTTGTCCAGATTCGACGGGTGCTCCAGCGCGTCCAAGATCGAACGGCCCTGCGACAGGGCCTTTTCCACCTCGCGGCGATCGCCCAGGCGCGCCCAGGCCTTGGCGCGCTGGGCGGCCAGCTGGACGCCGACGCCCAGGCGTCCGGTGGCGGCGTGTGCGGCTTCGGCGGTTTCGATGGCGCCACGGTAGTTGGCCTGCGTCAATGCGAACCAAGCGGCCATTTCGGCTCCCCAGCCGATGATTTCGGCGTGCTCGGCCTCCTGGCCCAGGGACAGCGCCGCGCGCCGGGTGGCCTCGGCGGCGGTGCGCCAGCCCAGGTCGTAATCAACGCAACCGACCAGTAGGGCAACCCATCCCGCCAGGACCAGCACTTCCCGGTGCTGCGACAGAGTCAGTCGACCGTCCAGCAGGGACGTGATGCGGCGCAGCCAGGCCGTGCCCTCGGCATGCAGTTCGTGCGGATCCGCGCACGGATACTCCGAGCACAGCCGATCGGCGGTGATGCGAATGGCATCCAGCGTGGAGCCGGACACATCGGACATGCGCAGCCGCCCAATGAATTCCAGCGTGTCCATCCCGGTCGCCGAGAGCATCTCGTCGTCCCGATTGGGCCGGGCCTTGGGGAAGAATGCCGCGGTGACCGTGTCGAATGCGGCCGCGATGATGGGTGCGTAGAAGTCATCCGGCCGGGATTCCCCGGACTCCCAGCGCCGCCAGTTACGCAGAAGTGTGCTGTCGGTTGGCAGATTGTGACTCGACTTGGCCCGCATGGCCCGTACCGCATCCGCTTGTGACCACCCCCGAGCATCACGTTCGGCACGCATTCGGACAGCCCAGACAGGTCGATCGTCACCGGCGGACACGCTCTGTAGTATCTCACCAGTTAACGCCGGATGGACCCGGATAGGGCATCTGGATGTCAGTGGGTTGACATCTGCAATTGCATTCGTGATTACGTCAAGCTGGTTGGCAGGGCACACTTCAGACAGCGATCCCCAATCCAACGGAGGTTCGGGTGGAAGCGTTGATCTATGGGTACGTGCGTGACGATCTGACGGACGGCCGCAGTGAAGAGATGGAGGACGCCATGTGCGGCCTCGCTCAATCGGCCGGCCTCTGCTTCGCCGCAACGTTCCATGAATCGACCCCCGGCGACGGCACCGCGTTCGCGGAGCTGACCGCCGAACTCAAGCGTGCCGATGCTCACCACGTGGTGGTGCCGTCGCTGGATCACCTTGCGGGCCAGACGATTCCGCGTGACATTCTGATCGCGAAGCTGGCGCACGAGGCTTCCGCGCAAGTCTGGACCGTCGAGCGCTAGCTCCCCGTACACAGCCGCACCTGCGTCGAGAACGCAGGTGCGGCAATGGTTTTCGGGCTAGGTCGGGACATTCACCCCGAAACGGGCAGAAGGTGCGGCCGGCTCAGAGGCCGAATCCGCCGCGCCCGCGGCGGCGCAGGTATTTCTCGAACTCGGCGGCGATGGCATCGCCGTCGATCTTGGCCATGGCGTCGTTGATGTCCACCTCGGCGTCCCCGCGCTCCTCGAGCGAGCGCACGTACTCGGCGATTTCCTCATCGCCCGCGGTCATTTCGTTGACCGCGCCCTCCCACTCCTCGGCCTGTTCGGGCAAACCGCCCAGCGGCACTTCGACATCCAGGACATCCTCGACCCGGTGCAGCAGCGCGATAATGGCCTTCGGGTTCGGCGGCTGAGATACGTAGTGCGGCACGGCCGCCCAGAAGGAGATGGCCGGGACGCCCGCGCGCACACACGCATCCTGCAGCACCCCGGTAATACCGGTCGGTCCCTCGTAACGAGTCTGCTCGAGGTTGAAACGCTCTGCTGCTTCTTTGCTGTACGCGGTGCCGGTGACCGGAACCGGGCGGGTATGCGGGGTATCGGCCAGTAAAGCACCGAGGATCACCACCGTGGACACGCCCAACTGCTCGACGAATTCGAGAATGTCGTTGCAGAAGCTGCGCCACCGCATATTCGGCTCGACGCCGCGCAACAGCACGACATCGCGATCACTGCCCGGGGGCGAGCAGACCGACAACATGGCCGAGGGCCACTGGATCTCCCGGGTCACCCCGTCAACCTGCCGAACCGTCGGCCGGTTGACCTGATAGTCGTAGTAGTCCTCGGAGTCGAGCTCGGCCAGTGGCTGCGCGTCCCAGATCAGTTCCAGATGCTCGACCGCGCCACTGGCGGCGTCGGCGGCATCGTTCCAGCCTTCGAAGGCGGCCACGAGCACCGGATCCCGCAGCGTAGGCAGGTCCGATTCGGGTGGCACCGGGGATTCACTGGCGTTCACCCGGTCAGCCTACGGTGTGTCAAGACACAGTGTGCATGCGACGCACTGGATCCGATTTGCCCCCCGCGTCGCCGTGGGCGAGTTCACGGCTTCCGATGTCCCGAAGACATCAGTCGGGAGAACCGCACGATACCGGGGCCATGTTTGTCCGGGCCTCCTACTACTCTTGGGTACATGTCTGTACGCAGCCGCGCCGAATTCGACACCACCCTTTTGGACACGCTCAGGCGGCGTGTCGTGATCGGGGACGGTGCTATGGGCACGATGCTGCAGGCCGCGGATCTCACGTTGGATGACTTCCGTGGCCTCGAGGGTTGCAACGAGATCCTGAACGAAACCCGGCCCGACGTGCTCAAGCACATTCACCGGGCGTATTTCGAGGCCGGGGCCGACGCCGTCGAGACCAATACCTTCGGGTGCAACCTGCCCAACCTGGCCGACTACGACATCGCCGATCGGATCCGGGATCTGTCGTATCGCGGCACCCGCCTCGCGCGCGAGGTCGCGGACGAGATGGGCAAGTCCGCGGACGGGACTCCGCGGTATGTGCTGGGGTCCATGGGTCCGGGCACCAAGCTGCCGACCCTGGGGCACGCGCCCTACGACTCGCTGCGCGACGCCTACGCCGAGGCCGCGCTCGGCATGCTCGACGGTGGCGCGGACGCCATCCTCATCGAGACCTGCCAGGACCTGCTGCAGGTCAAGTCCGCCATCACCGGTAGCCACCGGGCCATGGAGATCGCCGGTCGCCGGATTCCGATCATCACGCACGTGACGATGGAGACCACCGGCACCATGCTGGTCGGTTCCGAGATCGGCGCGGCGTTGACCGCGCTCGAGAAGCTCGGCATCGACATGATCGGATTGAACTGCGCCACCGGCCCGGACGAGATGAGCGAGCACCTGCGCCATCTGTCCAAGCACGCGCAGCTGCCGGTCTCGGTGATGCCGAACGCCGGTCTGCCGATCCTCGGGGCCAAGGGTGCGGAATACCCGCTCACCCCTGAAGAATTGGCAATCGCGTTGAGCCAGTTCGTCTCCGAGTTCGGGCTGTCGCTGGTCGGCGGCTGCTGTGGCACCACCCCGGAGCACATCCGACAGGTGGCCGAGGCGGTGCGTGAGACCGAGCAGGCGCTGCGTCCAATTCAAGAGCGACGCAACCCCGTGCACGAGCCGAGCGTGTCCTCCATCTACAGCTCGGTGCCGTTCGAGCAGGACGCCTCGATCATGATGATCGGTGAGCGCACGAATGCCAACGGCTCCAAGGCTTTCCGCGAGGCCATGCTGGCCGCCGACTGGCAGAAGTGCCTGGACATCGCCAAGGATCAGATCCGCGACGGCGCGCACATGCTCGACCTGTGTGTCGACTACGTGGGCCGCGACGGGGCCCGGGATATGGCCGAGCTGGCCTCGCGGCTGGCCACCGCGTCCACCTTGCCGATCATGCTGGACTCCACCGAAACCCCGGTGCTGAAGGCCGGTTTGGAGCACCTGGGTGGCCGTTGCGCCATCAACTCGGTGAACTTCGAGGACGGTGATGGACCCGAATCGCGTTACCAGCAGACCATGGCACTGGTCGCCGAACACGGTGCGGCCGTGGTGGCTTTGACGATCGACGAAGAGGGCCAGGCCCGCACGGCCGAGCACAAGGTTGCCATCGCCGAGCGGCTCATCGCCGATATCACCGGCAACTGGGGGCTCGAAGAGTCCGACATCATCATCGACACGCTGACCTTCACCCTGGGCACCGGGCAGGAGGAGTCGCGCAAGGATGGCATCGAAACCATCAAGGCCATCCGGCAACTCAAGCAGAAGCACCCGAATGTGCAGACCACACTGGGCCTTTCGAACATCTCGTTCGGTCTGAATCCGGCCGCCCGGCAGGTGCTCAACTCGGTGTTCATGCACGAATGTGTGCAGGCCGGTCTGGATTCGGCGATCGTGCACGCGTCGAAGATCCTGCCCATGGCCCGGATTCCCGAGGAGCAGCGCGAGACTGCGCTGGATCTCGTCTACGACCGGCGCACCGAGGATTACGACCCGCTGCAGAAGCTGATGGCGCTGTTCGAGGGCGTCTCGACGGCCTCGTCCAAAGCCTCGCGTGCCGAGGAGCTGGCGGCGCTGCCGCTGTTCGAGCGGCTGGCGCGGCGCATTGTGGACGGCGAGCGCAACGGCCTCGAGGCCGACCTCGACGAGGCCATGAAAGAGGTTCCGCCGCTGCAGATCATCAACGAGACCCTGCTGTCGGGCATGAAGACCGTCGGTGAGCTGTTCGGGTCCGGGCAGATGCAGCTGCCGTTCGTGCTGCAGTCGGCCGAGGTGATGAAAACCGCTGTGGCGCACCTGGAACCGCACATGGAGGCCACCGACGACTCGGGCAAGGGTCGCATCGTGCTGGCCACCGTCAAGGGCGACGTGCACGACATCGGCAAGAACCTGGTGGACATCATCCTGTCCAACAATGGCTACGAGGTCGTGAATCTCGGTATCAAGCAGCCGATTTCGGCGATCCTGGATGCCGCGGTGGACAAGAAGGCCGATGTGATCGGCATGTCCGGGCTGTTGGTGAAGTCCACGGTGATCATGAAGGAGAACCTCGAGGAGATGAACACCCGCGGCGTCGCCGCGCAGTTCCCGGTGCTCCTGGGTGGTGCGGCGCTGACCCGTGGTTACGTCGAGAACGACCTCACCGACGTGTACGAGGGTGACGTGCACTACGCGCGTGACGCTTTCGAGGGCCTGAACCTGATGGACGAGATCATGACCCGCAAGCGCGGCGGCGGTCTCGACCCCAACTCGCCCGAGGCCCTGGCCGAGGCCGCGAAGGTCGCCGAGCGCAAGGCGCGCCACGAGCGCTCCAAGCGGATCGCCGCCGAGCGCAAGGCCAAGGAGACCCCGATCGAGGTGCCCGCGCGCTCGGATGTGGCCGCGGATCTGCCGGTGCCGACGCCGCCGTTCTGGGGCACGCGAATCATCAAGGGCCTGGCGGTGAACGAGTACTCCGGGCTGCTCGACGAGCGCGCGCTGTTCCTGGGTCAGTGGGGCTTGCGCGGCCAGCGTGGCGGCGAGGGCCCCTCCTACGAGGAGCTGGTGGAGACCGAAGGCCGTCCGCGCCTGCGGTATTGGCTGGACCGGCTGATCGCCGAGGGCGTGCTGCAGCATGCCGCGGTGGTGTACGGCTACTTCCCGGCGGTCTCCGAGGGCGACGATGTGATTGTTCTCACCGAGCCGAAACCCGATGCGCCGGAACGCTTCCGCTTCACATTCCCGCGTCAGCAACGCGACCGGTTCCTCTGCATCGCGGATTTCATTCGCTCGCGCGAGCAGGCCGTGGCGACCGGTCAGGTTGATGTGATGCCGTTCCAGCTGGTCACCATGGGTCAGCCCATTGCCGACTTCGCGAATGTGCTGTTCGCGGAGAACAACTACCGCGACTACCTCGAGGTGCACGGCATCGGCGTGCAACTCACCGAAGCGCTGGCCGAGTTTTGGCATCGCCGCGTCCGCGAAGAGCTCACACTGGAAGGGCATTCGGTCGCTGACGAGGATCCCGCCGATGTGCTGGATTACTTCAAACTCGGATACCGTGGCGCACGGTATTCATTCGGCTATGGCGCCTGCCCGAACTTGGAGGACCGGGCCAAACTCGTTGACCTGCTGGACGCCGGTCGAATCGGCGTGATGCTGTCGGAGGAGTTGCAACTGCATCCGGAGCAGTCGACGGATGCGTTCGTGCTGCTGCACCCGGAAGCCAAGTACTTCAACGCTTAATATTTTCACCAGGTTTCCGGGCTTCGCGCAGAGTTGCAGGGTGCTCGGCGCGAAGCCTTGCAGGAGGGGCACGACCACATGAGCTCAGACCGGCTGATTGCGGGGCGGTACCGACTAACGGATCCGATCGGCACCGGTGCGATGGGGGTCGTGTGGCGCGCGACCGATGTCCGGCTGCGACGCACGGTCGCGGTCAAACAGTTGCTGTTGACGCCGGGGCTGACCCGGTCGCAGGCCGTGGAGGCCAGGATGCGGGCGATGCGTGAGGGGCGCATCGCGGCGCGGCTGCATCACCCCAATGCCGTCACGGTGTTCGACGTGGCGGACGAGGACGGCCAGCCGTGGCTGGTCATGGAATACGTGGACGCCCCCAGCCTGGCGGCGTTGATGCGGGAGAAGGGTCGGATGGAACCGACCGAGGTGGCCCGCATCGGAGCGAAGGTGGCCGAGGCGCTGGCCGCGGCCCACAAGGCCGGGATCGTGCACCGGGATGTGAAGCCCGCCAATATCTTGGTGGCCGACGACGGCACGGTGAAGATCACCGACTTCGGTATCTCGCGGGCCACCGGCGACGTCACCGTCACCTCCACCGGGTTCCTGGCGGGCACGCCCGCCTATCTCTCGCCCGAGGTGGCGCGGGGTGAGAATCCCGAATCCCCTTCGGACGTCTTCGCTTTGGGCTCGACGCTGTACGCGGCGGTCGAGGGCAAGCCGCCCTTCGGCGAGGGGGACAACCCCCTCGCGGTGCTGCACTCGGTTGCCCGCGCCCAGGTCCCGCAGCCCGGTCACGCCGCCGCGCTCGGGCCGGTGCTGATGGATCTGCTGGCCGCCGAGGCCGGTGACCGCCCGACCATGGAACAGGCCGCGGAACGACTGCACGCGGTGGCGGAGGGGCGGGCCCCGGCCGCGCCGATCCAACCGACCAAGGTGCTGCCCGCGGCGACAGCCGTTGCGGCCGTAAGTAGTTCGGACGCGACCACGGTGCTGTCCACCTCCCGCACGGGCGCGCCGAGCAATGCCGCCGACGCCACCGTGCACGTCGACATGAGCCAGGGGGCGCGCGGTACGGTGCCGCCGGGCGGCGCGGGCGGCAGGAAATCGGCAGGCGGGCAACGCAATCCGCGTCAGCTGGTACTGGTGGCGGCCGGAGTGGTCGGGGCGCTGGTCGTGGCCGCGGTGATCGCGATCGCGGTGAACCGCAACGGCAGCACCACTACCCAGGCGGGCGGCACCACCACGGTGACGGCCACCGCGCCGGTGACCACCGGGCCAGAGAACATCGGTCCCGCAGACGGCGGTAATCAACAGTCCACCCGCGGAGGGCAGGCGGGCGGGGCGACCCACGTGCCGACCACCACCGCGGCCCCGTCTACTCCGCCGTCATCGACCCCGGCACCGAGTTCGTCGGCCAAGCCGACCACGACGCCGCCGCCGTCGAGCGCGGCCTTCGGTCCGCAGCCGGGCGCGTCGGTGGCCTCGTTCGTGCAGAGCTACTACGGCATGCTGCCGGGCAATGTGAGCGGGGCATGGTCCATGCTGTCGCCCGGCTATCAGTCCTCGACGGGCGGATACAACAGTTATGCCTCGTTCTGGGGCAGCATCTCGTCGGTGAGTGTGGGCGCGGTCACCCCCAACGGTGACAATCGGGCCGTGGTCGCGCTCACCTATGTCATGAAGAACGGGCAGGTCAGCACCGAGAACCGGTGGATCCAAGTGGATTCCTCCACCGGTCGACTGCTGATCGCGGCATCGGGCCTGTAGCGGGTTACCCCGCGCCACCCCGATAGGCTGAACCGGCTCCACCCGAGGTGGAGCCGGTTTTCGTTTCTCGTTCGAAAGCCCAGTGTGGAAGGGAGTGCGAGTCGGTGGCGCGGTTGGACGCGGTGTTGTGGGACATGGACGGAACGCTGCTGGACTCGGAGAAGCTCTGGGATCTGGCATTGCGGGAACTGGCGGCGGAGTACGGGCGCGAGCTGACCGAGGAGGTCCGGCATGCGCTGATCGGGGCGTCGGGGCCCAATGCCTTCCGGATTCTGTTCGAGGGGTTGGGGATCGAGCACACGCCCGAGACGGTCGCGCAGGGCTCGGAGTGGATGGAACAGCGGGTGACCGAGCTGTTCGGTGGGCCGGTGCCGTGGCGGCCGGGCGCCCGGGAGGCCCTGGAGATGGTGCGGGCGGCCGGGATTCCGATGGCGCTGGTCACCAATACCAAGCGGTCGCTGGCGGAGTTGGGGCTCGACACCATCGGGCGCGAGTTCTTCGGGGCCACCGTGTGCGCCGACGAGGTGCCGCACGGCAAGCCCGCGCCGGATCTGTATCTGCGGGCGGCCGAGCTGCTCGGGGTGGACCCGGAAAGCGCTGTGGCCATCGAGGATTCGCCGACGGGTGCGACCGCCGCGCAGGCGGCCGGATGTGCGCTGCTCGTGGTGCCGTGCGAGGTGCCGGTGCCGGACGCGCCGGGGCGCACCTTCCGCGAGAGCCTCGTCGGGCTGACCGTCGCGGATCTGGAAGACCTGCTGCGGGTGCACGCCGCCTCCTGAACCGCCTCGTTCCCATTCGTCCAAGGCCGGGGCCCGGCCGTGGCCTAGCCTGCCGGTATGGACAGTGAGCTGGAGCGATTGCGCGGGGTGTGCGCCGGGCTGCCGGAGGTGACCGAGAAGGTCAGCCACGGTGAGCCCGCCTGGTTCGCGGGCGGCAAGAAGATGTTCGTCATGTTCGCCGACCATCACCACGACGAGCGGCGCGGATTCTGGTGCGCCGCACCGGCCGGAGTGCAGCAGGAACTGGTCGAGACGGAGCCGCAGCGGTTCTTCCGGCCACCGTACGTGGGGCATCGCGGCTGGCTCGGCGTGTATCTGGATGTGGCGCTGGACTGGGACGAGATCGCCGAGATCGTCGAGGACGCCTACCGCGAGGTGGCGACGAAAAAGCTGCTGGCGGCGCTGGATTCGCGCACCGCATAGGTCCGACCCGGCGAGATCGCCGGGCCGGACCTGGTTTTCGATGATCAGCGCAGCGGACCGAAGAAGCTCCGCAGGTCACCGGCGAGATTTGCCGGATCCTCCATGGCCGGGAAGTGTAGGCCGCGTTCGAATTCCGACCAGTGCGCGTCGGCCGGGACCGGAACCACGCGGCGGACGGTCTCGTCCGCGCCGAAGACGGCGACGCCCTGGGGTACCGCGGCGGGCGCGCCCCACTCGGAGGAATGCGACTGCTCGTAGAGGGTGTGGGCGGCGGACGCACCCGCGCCCGTGAACCAGAACAGGCTGACCGTGGTGAGCAATTGATCGCGATCGATCGGCAGATCGGTCCAGGACTCGAACTTCTCGGCGATCCACGCCAATTGCAGCAGCGGCGAGTCCACCAGGCCGTAACCGATGGTCTGCGGGCGGCTGTTCTGGATGGCCAGATAGCCCGAGCCCTCGCGACGGAAGGAATCCATCCGATCGAGGATCACCTTGTCGATCGGGTCATTGGGGTCGAGGCCATCGGCCATGCCCGGCAGGAAGGTGGCCACATTGGCGGCCGTCATCGGATCGGTGACCACGTGCACGCCGGTCACATGCTCACCGTCCAGGCCCGCGACCAGACCCGACACGCCGCCGCCGACATCGCCGCCGTGCACGCCGTAGCGGTCGTAGCCGAGGCGGGCCATGAGCTCGATCCAGGCGCGGGCGGTGCGGGCCATGGTCCAGCCGGTCGCCGCCAGCGGGGTCGAGAGGGTGTAGCCGGGCAGCGACGGGGCGATGACATGGAACGCCTGACCATCGGCCGGATCGGTGAGCTGGGGGATCAGATTCAGGAACTCCGCGACCGAACTGGGGAAGCCGTGCGTGATGAGCAGCGGCTGCGCATCCGGACGCTCCGAACGCACGTGCAGGAAGTGGATGTGCTGGCCGTCGATCTCGGTGGTGAACTGCGGGAAGGCATTGAGCTTGGCTTCTTGTGCACGCCAATCGAATTCGGTGCGCCAATAGTCGGCCAGCTCGCGCAGCGCCGATTCCGGGATACCGCGCTCCCAGCCGGTGCCGGGCAGCTGGGCGGCCCAGCGGGCCCGGGCCAGGCGGTCGTGCAGGTAATCCAGGTCGGACTGCGGGATTTCGAGGGTGAAGGGGCGGATCTCGGTGCTCATAAACCTACGGTAGAAGCCATTGAGGAACGGTTCGTTCCGCAATGCGCGGATACGATCGACGAATGTTGGAAACCTCGGCTCGGCTGCTGCGCCTGCTGTCGCTGCTGCAGTCCCGGCGCGACTGGACCGGCGCGGAACTCGCCATCCGACTTCAGGTCACCGGCCGCACCATCCGCAAGGACATGGACCGGTTGCGCGAACTCGGATATCCCGTCGAAGCCCGCCCGGGTGTGGACGGCGGCTA
This sequence comes from Nocardia heshunensis, assembly GCF_054782115.1. Taxonomy (NCBI): domain Bacteria; kingdom Bacillati; phylum Actinomycetota; class Actinomycetes; order Mycobacteriales; family Nocardiaceae; genus Nocardia; species Nocardia heshunensis. The sequence continues at coordinate 51,223 of NZ_BAAGTC010000007.1, forward strand.
TCGCCTCGGTGTCGGCGGCGCGCTGCCGCCGCTGTTGCTCGATGATGACGAGGCCGTGGCCGTGGCGATCGGATTGCGCACCGCCGCAAGCGGTTCCATCCTCGGCATCGAGGAGACCTCACTGCGGGCCCTGACCAAACTGCAGCAGATCCTGCCGTCGCGGCTGCGGCACCGGGTCAGCGCGTTCGAGCACGCGTTGCCGGTGCCGATGCGCGGGCCCCGCGTCAGTCCGGACACGCTCACCGCCATCGCGGGCGCCTGCCGCGACCACGAACGCCTGCGTTTCGACTACCGCACCCACTCCGGCAACGCCTCGCGCCGCTCGGTCGAGCCCTACCGACTGGTCAGCCACCGCCAACGCTGGTACCTGCTCGCCTGGGACCTCGACCGCGCCGACTGGCGCACCTTCCGCGTCGACCGCATGGACCCGCGCACCCCGACCGGACCGCGCTTCCCGCCCCGCGCGCTGCCACCGGACGCCGAGATCACCGCCCGCGTCGAACGCGGAGTGGGCGAGGCCACTTGGTGCTACCGGGCCCGGGTCATCGTGCACGCCTCCGCCGACCATGTGCGGCAACGAATTCCGATCCCCATCGACGTCGAGGAACTGGGGCCGGACCGCTGCGCCTTCGAACCCGGCTCCGATCACCCCGAAATGCTCGCCCTCTACTTGGGGCTGCTCGACGCCGACTTCGAGCTGGTCGACTCACCGGAAATGGCCGCGGCCCTGCGCACCCTGATCGACCGCTACCAGAGCGCACTGCGGTAGTGCGCGTCGAGCACCGGCACCGGATCGAGCTCCGATACCTGATGCCCGGCATCGCAGTGATCGCTCAGATCCTTACCGTCGCGCGCCTGCACCACCCGCAACTCACCCACCGAATCACGCAGCGATTCAGCCACTTTCGCCGCGTGCCGATACCCGGGCGCATCCCGATCGGCGACCACCCACACGCGTCGCGCCCCGCGTAACCATTGCGCGTGCTCGGCCCGCCAACCCTGTGCCCCACCCGCATTGCAGGTCGCGGTCACTCCGGCGTGAATGGCGGTCAGTACATCGGCCTCGCCCTCGCACACGTAGATGTCGCGGCCCTCCTTTACGGCCTCGATCACATCGGGCAGCCGGAACGGCAGAGCTGCGAATCCACCGTTCTCCCAACCGGTATCGGTGCGCCGCAATTGATAGAACGACTTGACGTGTCCCTGCCGGTGCAACGTCCGCACCCGCACCACGCACCCCGCGGAACGTCCATCCGGCCCCCGATACAGATAGGAAGCGACATTCTGCGGCTTCCTGATCGGCGGCCCGTAATCGCGTTTGACCACCGAAAGTGGCAGTCCCGCGGCAAGAATCGCCTGATCCGCCAATGCCGGGACTGTCTCCACCCGGCCCGGCCGCCGCTCCGGTGGCGGCCCATCGAACAGGTCCCGCACCCGCAGCCCGAGCCGCTCGAGCACGTCCTCATCCGAACAACCGGCGAAGCACCGCACCACGGTTCGCTGCCGCGCCGAGTTGTAGACCACCCCTAGTGACGCCCGATGCCGCCGCCCATCACCCTCGTGGACGGGGCACAAATACGTGGTCCACTCGGCCCCGCGTTTTCCTGGCCCGGACACCCGATACAGCGCCCGGTTGATGGTCTCCCACGATCCCTGAGTACCCATACGCCCGGTCCTCCCACTACCGGTGTACCCGCCCGAAAGGGCTTGTCAAAGCCCCTGGATCGAGTTGTAGCGGAGTTGAAATACGGACATCGGATCGGCGCGGGCGGTCGTGGCGTGAAGTATCAAACGCTGTGGGGCACAGGAAAAGTGAGTATTCACAATTGGGCGACATCCCGGGCGTGTCGGCGGTCGGGGCGGCAAGAATATGCGGCATGGTTGCGGTTGGGGGTCGGGTGGACGCGGGGGAGACCGGTGAGGTGGCCGAGCGGTCGGTGCCGGGGGTGGCTGTCGGTCGATACCCGTTGGACGAGCCGGGAAGTGCGCGGTGGGATGCCGCGGTAGCGGCCGCGCGGGACGAGCTTGCCGCCGACGGGTGCTGTGTGCTGCGGGGGTTCATTCGGCCGGAGTCGTTGGGCACCTTGCGCGATGAGGGCGGCCAGTTGGCTCCGCACGCGTACTACGACGTGCAGGACGTCAACGCGTACAACATTCCGTTGGACTCGCCGTTGCCCGCGGAACATCCGGGACGGATCGTGCTGCGGCGTGAGAACGCCTTTGTGGCAAGGGATCTCATTCCTCGCGACGCGTTGATTCACCAGCTGTACACCGATGAGCGGTTTCAGCGGTTCGTGGCCGAGTGCTTCGATCTACCGCAACTGCACGAGTACACCGATCCGCTGGCGGGGTTGTGCCTCAACGTGGTTGGGCCGGGGATGTCGCATCCGTGGCATTTCGACACCAACGAGTTCACCGTCAGCATGCTCACCCAGGAGCCGGAATCCGGTGGGGTGTTCGAGTATTGCCCGAACATCCGGTCGCGGGAGGCCGAGAACCTGGACTCCGTGCGGGCGGTGCTGACCGGGAAAGGGGAGGAGTTCATCCGGCGGCTGGAGTTGCGGCCGGGGGATCTACAGCTGTTCCAGGGGAGATTCTCACTGCACCGGGTCGCGCCGGTCGGCGGGACCGTGCAACGGCATTCGGCGATCTTCGCCTACAGCGACACACCGGGATTGATCGGCACCGCCGAACGCACCCGGCAACTTTTCGGCCGGGTGCTGCCCGACCATCTGAACGCCGGCGAGGTCCGCGGCGATCGACTGCTCGACTGAGAGGGGACCAGCGCGTGCCGGTTTCGTTGCACACTTCCACCGGAAAAGCCTCCTTCGACGATATCTACGATCGGCCCGATCCACGCCAGTACTACGCCCGCATGGCCGAATTGGATTACCAGATACCGGAATTGGCGAAACCACACTTCCAGCGACTGCTCACCGAATATCGGGCCGCCACCGGAATCGCCGCGCCCACCGTGCTGGACATCGGTTGCTCCTACGGCGTGAACGCCGCCCTGCTGCGCCTGGACGCCACCATGGCCGATCTCGCCGAGCATTATCGGGCCGGCGGCGACACCGAGAAACTCCTCACCCGCGACCGCGAACTGCTCGCCTCCGACGATCGGCTACCCGGAGTCCGATTCGTCGGCATGGACGCCTCGCGCCCGGCCCTCGACTACGCCCGCGCCGCCGGATTCCTCGACGACATCGTGCACGCCGACCTGGAAGCCGCCGACCCCACCGAGGCCCAACGCGCCACCCTGGCCGCCGCCGACCTGGTCATCTCCACCGGCTGCGTCGGCTACATCTCCGAGCGCACCCTGCTGCGGGTGGCCCGCGCACACGGCGGAAAACTGCCCTGGATGGCACATTTCGTGCTGCGCATGTTCTCCTTCGAACCCATCGCCACCCACCTGGGCACGCTCGGCTACGAGACCGAACTGCTGCCGGGCGTCTACCGGCAGCGCCGCTTCGCCTCCCCGGACGAACAGGCCCGCGTCCTGGACACGTTGGCGGCCAGTGGAATCGATGCGAGCGACCTCGAATCCGACGGCTGGCTCTACGCGCAACTCCATCTGTCCCGGCCCAAGAGCGGGTTCACCGCCGAAAAACACTGAATTGCGTGGGGACCGGAAAAACCGTGCCGGATCGAAAAGACACGCGGGATTCACCTGAAACCATCGCCGGATTGTTACGGTGAACCGGTGGCACCAGCGAAAATCGTAATTGTCGGCGGTGGTTTCGCGGGCGTGGAATGCGCCCGCTATCTGGAGCGCCGAGTCAAACCCGACGAAGCGTGCATTCAGCTCATCACGCCCGACGCCGGACTGTTGTATCTGCCGCTGCTGCCGCAGGTCGCCTCCGGGACGCTCAATCCGCGGTCGGTCTCGGTGTCGCTGCGGCGGGTGCTGCGGCGCACCGAGATCATCCCCGGCATGGCCGTCGGTGTCGACGCGCCGACCCGGCAGGTCATCGTGCGCCGGCACTCCGGAGAGGAGTGCGCCTACGAGTTCGATCAGCTGGTGCTGGCCCCCGGCAGCATCACCCGCATCCAGGACGTGCCCGGCCTGCACGAACACGGCTTCGGCATGAAGACGCTGTCGGAGGCCATGTATTTACGCGACCACGTGCTGCGCCAGCTCGACGTGGCCGCGGTCACCGGCGAGGAGGATGTCGACCGGGAGCGGCTCAACTTCGTCACCATCGGCGCGGGCTACGCGGGCACCGAGACCACCGCGGTGCTCAACAAGGTCTGCCAGGCCGCCGCGAAGCGCTACTTCCCGGCCGCCGAATCGGGCATGGTGCGCTGGCATCTGGTCACCCACGGCGACAAGATCATGCCGGAGCTCGGCGAGCGCCTCGGCGCGGACGCGAAAAAGGTGCTGGCCGAACGCGGCATCGAGCTCATTTCGGGCGCATCGGCCAAGGAGGTCACCGCGCGCGGCGTCACCCTCACCAATGGGCGGTTCATCCCGTCGCGGACCGTGCTGTGGACGGCCGGGGTCGCGGCCAGCCCGCTGGCCGGGCACCTGGGCGCGGACACCGACAAGGGCCGCATCGTCGTGCAGGCCGATTTCAGCGTGCCGGGGCTGCAGGGCGTCTGGGCGCTCGGCGACGCGGCCGCGGTACCGGATCTGGCCGGGGGAGTGGGCAAGACGTGCCCGCCCACCGCCCAGCACGCCATGCGCCAGGGCAAGCACATGGCCAAGAACATCCTCGCCACGCTGCGCGGCGGGCAGGTCAAGCCCTACCGGCACCCGGACCTCGGCCTGGTGGTCGACCTCGGCGGGAAGGACGCGCTCGCGCGGCCGCTGAAGATCGGATTGCGCGGCGTCCCCGCGCAATTCGTGACCCGCAGCTATCACCTGGGCGCGCTGCGCACGGTCGTCGCGCGGGCCCGCGTCGCCTTCGACTGGGCGGTGCACGGCCTCAGCGGCGACGACTTCCTGCGCATCGGCTATGGCGATTACGCCACCCACACCATCGGCGGATTCGAGCAGACCGGCTGCTATCTCTCACCCGGTGAGGTGGAGCTGCGGCTCGAGAAGCTGTGCCAGCCGGAGACGCGCGGCAACTGGCTCGCATGAAAACTGTTGTAGCGCAGTAAAACAACACCCCTTCGAAGTCGGCCGGGATTCGCCCGAATCCTGGCGCACAGACCGGTTCGTTGACCAGAATGGGGCGGTGGCCGGTCGGGGGACGGTCACACGTGTGCAAAAAGCCAGGCTGCCCCTGACCCATCGAACCCGAGGACAACCCTTGAGCGAGAGCACCTTCGCCTTCGACGAGCAGCTGCCCCGCGTGCCGCTGCCCACGCTGGAGGAGAGCTGCACCCGGTTCCTGCACTGGTGCGCGCCGCTGCTCACCTCCGACCAGTACGCCGCCACCGCGGCCAGCGTCGAGGACCTGCTGCGGCCCGACAGCCCCGCCCGCACCCTGCACGCCGACCTGGAACGCTTCGACAACACACCCGGCGTCGGGAGTTGGCTCGACGAGTTCTGGCCCTCGCGCTACCTGGGCCGTCGCGATCGAATCGCGTTGAACGCCAACTTCTTCTTCCTCTTCCGCGACGACACCGTGCTGGCCAGATCGACGAGCGCCGACCAGAGCGAACGGGCCGCGGCGCTGATCAGCGCGGCCGTCGACTACAAGCTGCGGCTGGATCGCGAGGAGATCCCGCCCGCCACCCAGCGCGGCACGCGACTCAATATGGCGCAGAACAAGTTCCTGTTCTCTGAGACCCGCATTCCGGGCGCGCCCCAGGACACCGTGCGGGTGCCCTACAGCGACGCCTGGCCGGGCCACTCCGAGGCTCGGCACATCCTGGTCTTCTACCGCGGCAACATGTTCCGGATGGACGTGGTCGGCCCCGGCGGCGCGCCCTACACGCCCGAAGATCTCGCCGCGGGCCTGCGCTCGGTCATGAAGGCCGGTGCACGGCGTGCCGCGACCAATGCCTCGCCCGGACACCTCACCACCCTGGCCCGCGCCGACTGGGCGCCCGTCTACGCGGCGCTGCGGCCCACCAATGCCGCCGCATTCGACACCATCGAGACCGCGCTGTTCTGCATCTGCCTCGAGGACTTCGCGCCCCGCGACACCCTGCACGCGTGTGATCAACTGCTGCACGGTGACAGCGGCAACCGCTGGTTCGACAAGGCCGTGTCGTTCATCGTCTTCGCCGACGGCGCGGCCGGAATCAATGTCGAGCACTGTGGCCTGGATGGCACCACCATCCTGTCCTTCGTCGACACGTTGCTCGAAGCCCCGGTGAGTGCGCACGCCGAGGAGTCCGGCGCGCAACCACAGGGCCTGCCCGCCGCCGAACCGGTCGAGTTCGTGCTGGGCCCCGAGGCCAAGACCGAGATCGCCTCGGCCGCCGCCTCTTTCGCGCAGTACGCCGCCGAGAACGCCACCAGCACGGTGTCGTTCGACTTCGGCACCGCCCGCGCCAAGAGCCTCGGCATGTCCCCGGACGCGCTGGCGCAGCTGAGCTATCAGCTCGCGCACAAGCGCAGCAAGGGATTCAACGGCGCGACCTACGAATCCATCGCCACCCGGCAGTTCCGCAACGGCCGCACCGAGGCCATGCGTGTCATCACCCCGGAAATGCTGGACTTCATTGCGGCCATGGAGGATCCGTCCGTGGACCGGGACCGCAAACTGGTCGCCGCCCGCACCGCCGCCGAGGCGCACGTACGCCGCGCCCAGGAATGCCAGCGCGGCGAGGCCCCCGAACAGCACCTGTGGGAGCTGCAGTGGATCCAGCGCCGCCGCGGTGAGCAGCTGGGCGCGACCGCGCCGATGGCGTTCTACGACAGCCCGGGCTGGACCATCAGTCGTGACGACTTCCTGTCCACCAGTTCGGCGCCGTCGGTGAACATCCAGTACTTCGGTTTCGGCTCCACCAGCCCCACCTGCATCGGCATCGCCTACGTGCTGCTGCCCGACCGCTGGAACCTCTATCTGGCCACGCCCAAGCACGTGGCGCAGCAGATGCACGACTTCGCCGGGCACCTGCGCGAGGCCGTGGCCGAACTCACCGAACTGCTCACCGTATAACCGATTGCGGGGAGTGTGCGCTCGTCTGCGAGAATCACTCCCCGTGAAATCTTTCGAAGCCCTGTTCGCCGAGCTGCAGGATCGTGCCGCCAACCGCCCCGAGGGGTCGGGCACCGTCGCCGCCTTGGACGCCGGCGTGCATGCGCAGGGCAAGAAGGTACTCGAAGAAGCCGGTGAGGTCTGGATCGCCGCCGAGTACCAGAGCGATGAGGAACTCTCCGAGGAGATCTCGCAGCTGCTCTACTGGGTGCAGGTGCTGATGGTGGGCCGCGGCCTGCGGCTCGAGGACGTGTACCGACATCTGTGACGCGCCGGGCCGCCCGCACACACCGTGCGGGCGGCCCGTCGTTCGTCCCCCCGTCGTCACTCCACCTCATCCCCGTTCCGAAAGGACCACCCCATGCTTCGCGTCGCAGTACCCAACAAGGGCGCCCTCTCCGAATCCGCCGTCGCCATCCTGTCCGAGGCGGGCTACCGCAAGCGCGGTGACTCCCGCGATCTGAGCGTCATCGACCCGGTCAACCAGGTCGAGTTTTACTTCCTGCGCCCCAAGGACATCGCCATCTACGTCGGCTCCGGTGAGCTGGATCTCGGCATCACCGGCCGCGACCTGGCCCTGGATTCCGGTGCGCGCGTGCAGGAACGGCTCGCGCTCGGCTTCGGCCGCTCCACCTTCCGCTACGCCGCCCCGGCCGGGCGGGACTGGAAGGTCGAGGACCTCTACGACAAGCGCATCGCCACCTCCTACCCGAACCTGGTGCTGAAGGATCTGGCCGCGCGCGGCATTCAGGCCGAGGTCATCCGCCTCGACGGCGCGGTCGAGATCTCCATCCAGCTCGGTGTTGCCGACGCCATCGCCGACGTGGTGGGCTCCGGTCGCACCCTGCGCCAGCACAACCTGGTCGCCTTCGGCGAGACCCTGTGCGACTCCGAGGGCGTGCTGATCGAGGCCGAGGGCGCCGATCAGCGCGACAAGGCCCGCAACCAACTCGTCGCCCGCATCCAGGGCGTGGTCTTCGCCCAGCAGTACCTGATGCTGGATTACGACTGCCCCAAGTCGCTGCTCGACGCCGCCGTCAAGATCACCCCGGGTCTGGAGTCGCCGACCATCGCCCCGCTCACCGATCCCGAATGGGTCGCGGTGCGCGCGCTGGTGCCGCGCAAGAACGGCAACGAGCTCATGGACCAGCTGGCGGATCTCGGTGCCAAGGCGATCCTGGCCACCGATATCCGCTCCTGCCGCGCCTTCTGATCAGTCCTCGTCCGGACGATCGGTTCCCTCCGGCTCGGTATTCACCGGGCCGGACGGGAAAGGCGGTGGGGTGCCACCGAATTCGGGGCATAGTCGCTTGAAATCGCAGTACTGGCACATCCAGCCGGGACTGGGCGGGAACTCACCGGTCTCGGCGGCGGTCACGATGGCCGCCCACAGGGCCGAGAGGATCCGCTCGAAACGCAGCAGCTCCTCCGGATCCGGTGCGTAGGTCAGGGTGATGCCGTCGGCCAGGTACATGAGCTTCAGCTCGGAGGGCGCCCGGCCCTGTGTGCGCAGCAGGACCAGGGCATAGAACTTCAGCTGGAACAGCGCTCGGGTCTCGTACGCGAGGCCCGGCGCACGACCGGTCTTGTAGTCGATGACATGCACGTCACCGGCGGCCGAGCGGTCGATGCGGTCCACGATCCCGCGCAGCGGGGTGCCGTCGGGCAGCTCGGTCTCGATGAAGGTCTCGCAGGATTCCGGATCGAAACCGGTCGGATCCTCGAGCCGGAAGTAGACGTCCACCAGCTTGCGGACCTCCGCGAGGAAGGTGTCCAGCTCTTCGGGCGGGATCAACTCCTCGATCCCGGGCCGGGATCCGCGCACCTCGGCCCACGCGGGGTCGATGAGCGCGGCGGCGGCCTCGACATCACGCTCGGCGGCCGGGAGCCCGAACAGGGCCTCCAGCACGGCGTGCACCACGGTGCCGCGCACCGCCGCCCGCGAGGGCGGCTCCGGTATCTGATCGATGACCCGCAACCGGTACTTCAGCGGGCACTGTTTGAAATCGATTGCGCGCGAAGGGGAGAGCGCCGGGCCGCGCGGTGCGAACCGCTCCGTCTCCGGGGTACTGATCACGTCAACCGACATACCTGGCAGGCTAAACGCAGGCACCGACAAGGTGCGCACGAATCCAACACGCAGAACGGAGTTTCATGACGGCCAGACGGACCGGCCCTTTCGAGATCGGTGACCGGGTACAGCTGACCGACGCCAAGGGACGCAAGTTCACGGTGATCCTCGACGAGGGTAAGGAGTTCCACACCCACGCCGGGCACATCAAGCACGACGACCTGATCGGCGCCGACGAGGGCAGCGTGGTGAACTCCGCCAAGGGCACCCCCTACCTGGCGTTGCGCCCGCTGCTCACCGACTACGTGCTGTCCATGCCGCGCGGCGCGGCGGTCATCTACCCCAAGGACTCCGCCCAGATCGTGCACGAGGGCGACATGTTCCCCGGCGCGAAGGTGCTGGAAGCCGGTGCCGGTTCGGGCGCGCTGACCTGCTCGCTGCTGCGCGCGGTCGGCCCCGAGGGCAAGGTCATCTCCTGGGAGATCCGCGAGGACCACGCCGAGCACGCCGTCAAGAACGTCGAACGCTTCTTCGGCGAGCGTCCCGCCAACTGGGAACTCACCCTCGGCGACGTCGCCGAATACGCCGGTGAACAGGTCGACCGGGTCGTGCTCGACATGCTCAAGCCGTGGGAACCCCTCGAGACCGTCGCCAAGATCCTCATCCCCGGCGGCGTCTTCCTCGCCTACGTGGCCACCACCACCCAGCTCTCCGAAGTGGTGGAAGCGCTGCGTCGGCAGGGCTGCTGGACCGAGCCCACCGCCTGGGAATCCATGGTCCGCCCGTGGCACGTGGTCGGTCTCGCCGTCCGCCCCGAGCACCGCATGCAGGGCCACACCGCCTTCCTGGTCAAGGCTCGCCGCCTCGCCGACGGTGTTACCGCCCCCAAGCCGCAGCGCCGCCCCTCCAAGGGCTGACGCACACGCCCGCGTACCCCTGCCCCTTGTTCAGCGGCGGGGGAAGACGCGGGCGTTGGTGTGGAGGTAGCGGGCTCGGCCGTCGGTGAACTCGTAGAGGGCTACGGTCTGTGGGTCTTCGAGGGGATCGGTCGGTGGCATCAGGAAGTGGGTGTCGCTGATCGGGAGCAGATCGTAGTCCTGGCGCTCGGACTTGCCGAGGAAGCGGGCATGCATCGGGTCGATGGCGAAGCTCAGCCGCAACGCGTCGTCGCGTGCGGTGACCTCGAATTCGGTTCCGGGCCTGGCGTAGACGCCCTCGTACCGGGACAGGTCCAGCCGCAGCGCCGGGTCGGGCCGGGGCAGCGCCGGTGGTCCGGGCGCGCCGAAGGCGGGCAGGATCGCGTCGAAGACCTTCGCCGCGAAGGATTCCCGGGGTCCGCCGTTGGTGAGGACCGCCACCGCCAGATCGTGCTCGGGCACGATGCGCAAACGGGCATTCTGGCCGATGGTGCTGCCGTCGGTGGCGTAGACGGTTTCACCCTGCCAGTCGCAGACGATGAGCCCCAGCGCCCAGGCCGGACCGAACAGGTACGGATCGGGCAGTGGGACGCGGGAATTCATCATTTCGCGGAGGGTGTCCACCGAGAGGATCCGGGTGCCGTCGGGGCCGCGGCCCTCGTCGAGGAACACGTGGGCCAGCGAGAGCACGTCCCGCACGGTCGAATTGACGCTCCCGCCGGGACCGAAGGCTCGGGGCAGATAGGGGACCGGGGTCACGATCGGGCCCTCGTCCCGGGAACGCAACAGGTGGCCGGTGGCGGTGCGGGCCGGGTCCGCATCCTCGGGGCGGCAGGTGGTGTCGTCTTGCCGCAGTGGGCCGAACACCCGCTTGCGCATCACCTGGTGCCACGGCATCCGGTCGGCCACTTCGAGGATGCGAGCGAGAATCGCGTAGCCCAGGGCCGCGCTGTAGCCGTGCGTGTGGCCGAGCGGGAAAACCTGTGGGGCGGCGGCGATCCCGGCGACCATGCGCGCGTGGATGTCGTCGCCGTCACCCGGGTCGCCGTAGAGCTCCTCGATACCGTTGGTGTGGTCGAGCAGCTGACGTGGCGTCACCCGGGCGGTGACGTCGGTGTCGGCGACGCGGAACTCCGGCAGATACGCGCGGACCGGCTGATCCAGATCGACCCTGCCCTCGTCGACGAGTTGCAGAAAAGCCAGCGCGGTCCAGGTTTTCGTCATGGACCCGCATTGATAGATGGTGTCGACGGTGGCTGCCGAGCTGGTCGTGATGTCGGCGACACCGAGGGCGAATTCGGTCATCCGCCTCCGGTGCAGAATCCCGACGGCGGCACTCGGGATGCCGTATTCGGTCAGTAGTTCACGCACGTGTTCGCGCGCGGTGTGGATATCTGGCATGAGGTTCCTCAGCTGGCCGGTTCCACCGCGTTTGCGGTCATTCGGTGATCGAGGCCCGCACGTCGGCGAGCAGTGTCGCGCGGTCGATGCCCGCGACGGTCAGGGCGCGGGGCACCGTGCCGACCTCGGCGCGGAGAACGGCCAGCAACAGATGTGCCGGGCGCAGTTCGTTTTTCGAAGACGTGGTGGTCATGCGCTCGAGCGCGAGTTTGCCGGTGGCGCCCATAGTCGGGGTGCGGCCCGAGGGCGTGGGACGGGGCAGGTCCGCGACGCGCAACGTGACGCCCGCGACCGCGAGGCTGGCCTCGAATTCCCGATCCAGTGCCGCGTGCAGGGTGTCGTGATCGAGCCCGGCGGCCGCCAGCATGCGCTGCGGTTCGGTGCCGTGCTGCGCGGCGATGCCCAGTAGCAGATGCTGCGCCTCGACCGTGGCCGAACCGTCTTCCCGCGCCTCGTGCACGGCCCGCTCGTAGACCCCGCGAAAATATATGTCGAAGTCCTTGGTGGCGAATATCGACACGGTCAGCGCCTCCTCAAATTGACGCCCGCGGCGATGAGCCGCTTGACGTGTTTCTTGTGCACGGCTTGGCGGGTGACCCCGAGCGCCTCGGCGACCTGCGGCCAGCCCCAGCCCGCCCGCATGGCTTCTTCGACGGCGATGTCCTCGAGCCGATCGGCCAAGCGCCGCAAGGCGACCACCGCGGCGAGCCGTCCGGCGGGATCGGTGGAATCGGGGATCTCCAGATCGGGCATGGGAGCAACTCTAGTTGACTAAATCGAAATTAGTCAACCAAAGTTGCTTCGCCGAGGTGCTGTGGAAACGACGACACCCCCGCCCGAGGTGGGCGGGGGTGTCGACTGAATTCAATTGGTGACCAGGTGTTTTCGCCTCAGCAGGGCGCCTTGCCCATGGCCAGGATGGTGCAGGCGGTGTTCTCGGAGAGCTGCCAGCCGGCATCGGTGTGCTGCCAGCTCATCGGGACGCCGGGCATGGTGCCGTGCGGCGAGGAGATGGCGACCGAGGCATCGGCGTTGTCGCCGTTGGCCTGCACGCCCGAGACGGTCCAGCCGATGGTGCCGTAGTTGGCCAGGCCCTGGTTCATCTTGTCGATGTTCGCGCTGCGGGCGGCGCCGTTGACCATGAGCTGCGTCTTGTCGGCGGCCGGGATCGACGGGTCGGTGAAGCGGACGAGCACCGACTGCAGATCATCGGCGGACGGTGCGGCCGTGTCGGCGGCGGCGAGGCCCGCGCCCGAGGTGAGCGCGGCGGTGGCCGCGGCGAGGGCAAGGGTCAGGCGAACGGAACGAGCGAGCATGAACGGACGAGCCTTTCGATCATCGAGTGGGAATTACTGGCAGGCCGCGCGGGCCATGCCGAGGATGGTGCAGGCGCCGGCGTCGGAGAGCTTCCATGCGCCGTCGCTGTACTGGAAGGTCATCGGGACGTCGGGCATGGTGCCGTGCGGGGAGGTCACCGACACCTTGGCGTCGGCCTTGGTGCCGTCCTGCTTGATTTCGCCGACGGTGAACCCGACCTGGTAATGCGCAAGCCCCTGATTCATGGTGTCGATGTTTCCGAGACGCTTGTCGCCGTCGACGACTAGTTTGGCCTTGTCGGCAGCCGGTTTTGCCGGGTCGGCGAAGGCCGTGAGGACGCCCTGCAGGGCTTCCGCGGTCGGCGCGGGCGCGGCGGCGGCGACCGATGAGGACGTTTTCGAGGACGAAGATCCCTTGTCGTCCGAGCTGCAGCCGGTCAGAGTGGCCGTAACGGCGGCGAGGGCCGCGACGGTAGCCACGGAAACACGAAGCGTCCTGGAGGAAACACGGAGCGTCCGCGTGACGTTGCGCATACCAGGAGTACGACTGGTGGGAAGGAGCATCAACGGCACCTTTCGGCTCGGCAGGTGATCAACTCACCACAAACAGGTTAGGGCAGGCTAACATGTCCGTCCGGCCCGCTGGCCGCAGCCTAGATGTGATCACGACGAAACCATGTCGGAAAGCGAGAACGGTTAGAGCCCGGTAGCGTTGATAGACCGGGACTGGGAGGAGCAGCATCATGAGCCCCATCGAACATTCGGACTCGGCGGCCTGGAGGGAACTCGAGGCAGTACGCGCCGAGGCCGCTGCACTCCGGAGGCAACTCGCCGACACGCCGGATCGCACACGGGAATTGGAAGCGCGCGTCGATTCGCTCACGATTCGCAATACCAAACTGATGGACACCCTGAAGGAAGCGCGCCAGCAACTGGTCGCTCTCCGCGAGGAAGTGGATCGCCTCGGCCAGCCACCCTCGGGCTACGGTGTTCTCATCGGCTCGTATGACGATCAGACGGTCGACGTGTTCACTTCCGGACGCAAGATGCGGCTGACGTGTTCGCCGAATATCGACACCACCACCCTCACCTACGGTCAGACCGTGCGTCTCAACGAAGCGCTGACGGTGGTCGAGGCCGGCAATTTCGACGCCATCGGCGAGATCGGCACGCTGCGTGAGATTCTCGACGACGGCCGCCGTGCCCTGGTGGTCGGGCATGCCGACGAGGAGCGGGTGGTCTGGTTGTCCGGGCCGCTGTCCGCGCTGGTCGACATGGACGACCTCGAGGATCCGGATCGCCCCATTCGCAAACTGCGCCCGGGTGATTCGCTGCTGGTCGACACCAAGGCCGGGTTCGCTTTCGAGCGGATTCCCAAGGCCGAGGTCGAGGATCTGGTGCTCGAAGAGGTGCCGGACGTCGATTACCACGATATCGGCGGTCTCTCGCGTCAGATCGAGCAGATCCGCGACGCGGTCGAATTGCCGTTCCTGCACAAGGATCTGTTCCGCGAGTACTCGCTGCGCCCGCCCAAGGGTGTGCTGCTCTACGGTCCGCCCGGTTGCGGTAAGACGTTGATCGCCAAGGCCGTTGCCAACTCGCTCGCCAAGAAGATCGCCGAGGCGCGCGGTGAGGATGCCAAGGAAGCCAAGTCGTTCTTCCTGAACATCAAGGGTCCCGAGCTGCTCAACAAGTTCGTGGGTGAGACCGAGCGTCACATTCGGGTCATCTTCCAGCGGGCTCGTGAGAAGGCGTCCGAAGGTACTCCGGTGATCGTGTTCTTCGACGAGATGGACTCGATCTTCCGCACCCGCGGTTCGGGTGTCTCCTCCGATGTGGAGACCACCGTTGTGCCGCAGCTGCTCTCGGAGATCGACGGCGTCGAGGGCCTGGAGAACGTGATCGTGATCGGTGCCTCCAACCGTGAGGACATGATCGATCCCGCGATCCTGCGGCCCGGCCGCCTGGACGTGAAGATCAAGATCGAGCGTCCGGACGCCGAAGCGGCCATGGACATCTTCTCCAAGTACCTGACCGACACGCTGCCGCTGCGTGCCGACGATCTCGAAGAGTTCGACGGCGATCGCAGCAAGTGCGTGCAGGCCACCATCGAACGCGTGGTGGACCGCATGTACGCCGAGAGCGAGGACAACCGCTTCCTGGAGGTCACCTACGCCAACGGTGACAAGGAAGTCCTGTACTTCAAGGACTTCAACTCCGGCGCCATGATCCAGAACATCGTGGACCGGGCCAAGAAGTACGCCATCAAGTCCGTCCTGGAAACCGGCAACCCCGGCCTCAGCGTCCAGCACCTCTACGATTCGATCGTGGACGAGTTCGCCGAGAACGAGGATCTGCCCAACACCACGAACCCGGACGACTGGGCTCGTATCTCGGGCAAGAAGGGCGAGCGCATCGTCTACATCCGCACCTTGGTGACTGGTAAGAACGCGAGCGCCAGCCGCGCCATCGACACCGAGTCGAACACCGGCCAGTACCTGTAAGCCGGAAAGTCCAAGGGCCGCATCCGCTTCGGCGGGTGCGGCTCTTTTGTGTGTGGGTATGATTCTCGCGCGCTGAAGGTTTCGCACCACCGTACGGTTTGCCGGGGGTGGTGTCGGTGGGGAGGGGGACGGTGGAACTCGCCGAAGGGTCGATATTCGCCGGATATCGTATTGATCGCTGGCTCGGATCCGGTGGGATGGGGACGGTCTATCTCGCGACGCATCCGCGGTTGCCGCGCCAGGACGCGGTGAAGATCCTGTCGGACGAGCGGCAACGGGATCAGGCGTTCCGTGCTCTGTTCCTGCGTGAGGCCGAACTCGTCGCGCGACTGCAGCATCCGAATCTGGTGGCGGTGCGCGATCGTGGCGAGGACAACGGCCGACTCTGGATCGCCATGCAGTACGTCGACGGTGTCGATCTGGGTGTGCTGATCCGCCAGGGCCCGACGGTGCTGCCGCCCGACCGGGTCGTGCACATCGTGACCGAGGCGGCATGCGGACTGGACGCCGTACACGCGGCGGGGATGCTGCATCGAGATGTGAAGCCGACCAATATCCTCATCTCCACGCGACCCGGTGAGCCGGATCGCGCATTGATCACCGACTTCGGTGTGGCACGGTCGATCTCGGACACCACGACGGTGCACGGAGACGGCGGGATGCGCGGGACGGTGGCGTATGCCGCACCCGAGAGCATTCGTGGTGAGAGCGTCGATCATCGGGCCGACGTGTATGCCCTGGGCTGTACGCTGTTCCACGCCTTGACCGGGTCGGCGCCGTTCGTGCGGGACTCGGCGGGAGCGGTCATGCACGCGCATCTGTACGAGCCGCCACCTCGGCCCTCGGAACGGAATCCGTTGGTGCCGCGGGCCTTCGACGCGGTGATAGCGACCGCGCTGGCCAAGAAGCCCGGCGACAGATACGTCGGTTGCGGCGAGCTGGCCGCGGCTGCGCGGGCGGCGTTGACGGACACCGGTGTTCGACCTTCGACCGTGCGGAAGCTACTGGGGCGCAGGCTGGTTCGCCTCGGATTGGGCGTCGCGTTGGTGCTGGCGCTGGTGGTCGGGGTGACCGTGTTCGCCGTGACGGGGCGCGGCCGGCCGGAAGCCTCGGCGGTGCACACCCGGCCACCGGTCACCGGCACCACCATGTCGGCCGAGTGGGGCGGATATGCCTTTGTCGTGCAGGCGTTTCCCGATCTGCTACCGCCCACACCCGGCGACGGCGGCTATCGCAATGTGACGTCCTGCACGGCTTACGACGCCAAGGCCGGTGAGGTGGTGTCGTTCGATAATCAGGGTCAGGTGGCTCAGCTGAACTGCCTGGGCGATCTCGATCCGGTGTACGGCGTGACGGCCACCTGCAACAGGGACCGATCGCCCATGAAGGTCGGGGTGTCGCTCGGGAATCCCGAAGGTGACCAGGACTGGTCACGCGGTTCCAGCAGCGGCCACCTGTTCTGGGGGAAGGCGGTGTTTCCCGCCTTCGGGTCCTTCGTGGACGGGAAGGCCGTGGGCTTCCTCGATGTGTACTTCAACGATGCGAGCCGGAACTTCTGCATGCTCACCGTGAGCGGCCTCGACGTTTCGGGGACGCAACTGCGCGACACTTGGTGGGCCGATGCGCCGCTGTGAACTCAGTCGCCCGCGTCGATCGCGGCAATGGATGCTCCTGATGGTTCTGGTCCTCGGCGTCGTCACCGGTTGTGTCGTTCCGGGGCACTCGGTTCCGCAATTCATCGATCCGAAGACGCTCGACGTCGGTGAATTCGGCACCGAACCGCTCGCCGAACCCGCCGGAAACGAAACGTACGGCCGCGCGGTGGAATCCGCGCGCATGGGCGAGGTCATGCTGGATCCCGCCGAAGTGGACCCCACGCTGCGATACACGGTGACCGCCTACAGCCTGCTGCCGCTGCCGACTCCGGCCACCGCCCGCATGCTGCTGGCAGGCCCGGTCCGCGATACCCTCGCGAAGGAGGGAATGGTGGCCGGATGTGCGGTCATCGCCACCGACGTCAACAAAACCGGGGCGGAATTGCCGGTCGGGGCGGGCCGGGTACTGAGCACGATCGTGCTGCGCTTTCCGGACGCGGATTCGGCAGGCCGAGCCGCATCCGCGATCGACAGCATCGACGCCGGGCTCAATGCCGACAATGTGTCCCTGACCATCCCCGGTTACTCCGGCGCCCACGCGCACTGGCGCCCCGCGGTGCCGACGATGGCGGCCACGGTTGCCCACGACGACTACGTGGTGAGCCTGCTCATCGGCTATGCCTCAACCGATTCGGCGGCCATGGTGGGCATGGCGGCGAAGGCATTCGATGTGCAGCTCAATCGATTGCGCGGATTCGGCGCCACCCCGATCGACCAATTGGCGCACCTGCCCCTGGATCAGGACGGAATGGTTCGTCGCCTGTTGCCCGCAGCTCCGGGGCGATGGACCTATCCGACCACGGTGACGTCCACGACCAGTGGTGATGCGGTCTGGAACACGCGAGCGGTGGGCATGGGCATGGTGTTCCGGGAACGTGGTGTCTCGCTGTGGATCCTGGACGCTGCGATCCTGCGCGGAGCCGACATGCTGACCCGGAATTATTTGCACATCTTGACGCGATACGCCAGTCCGACGCAGGCGCGGGCCGCCTTCACCGATGCGGCGCGCCGTGACGGCGTCAGGTCCAACGTGCACAAGATCGACGGCCCGCCAGGGTTGCCCGACGTGGAATGTGCTGCCCCCGTGCAGAAGGGCAGCAACTATTCGTGTCGAGTGCTCTATGGGCGCTATATCGCGACCCTGCTCTCGCGGGATGAGAAGACCATCCGCCAGAAGGCGGCGGCCCAGTATGCGCTGCTGGTGAACGCCGGATAAGCCCGTGTCACAGGACTTTCCCCCGGGAACGATATTCGCCGGCTATCGGATCGAACGTGTGCTCGGCCGCGGTGGTATGGGCGTTGTTTATCTGGCACGGCATCCGCGACTGCCCCGTTATGACGCGCTGAAAGTACTGCCGCACACACTGAGTGCCGATCCGGAGGGCCGGGCCAGATTTCTCCGTGAGGCGGAATTGGCCGCGCGGCTGGACCATCCGAACATCGTGGCGGTCTGGGATCGTGGCGTCGAGCGCGGATACCTGTGGATTGCCATGCAGTTCGTCGCGGGCATCGACGCCGATACCCTGCGGCGGAACTTCCCCGCCGGGCTGGATCCCGATGTCGCGTTGCGTATCGTGCGTGAGGCCGGGCGCGGGCTCGACGCCGCACACCGGGCGGGCATGCTGCACCGGGATGTGAAACCCGCGAATATCCTGCTCGAGGATGGGCCCGGCCTGCGATCGACGGGCGGTGATCCGTTCGCCGGGGTGTACGTCTCGGATTTCGGAATCGCCAAGGCCGTCGCCGACTCGGTGGCCTTGACCAATCCGGGCGAGCTGCTCGCCACCCTGGCGTACGCCGCGCCGGAGCGGCTCACCAACGAGATGGTCGACCATCGCATCGACGTCTACGCTCTCGGCTGCACGCTGTACGAATTGTTGACCGGCGCGCACCCGTTTCCGGCGGGCAGCAGTGTCGAGATGATGACCGCGCATCTGCACGCGCCGCCACCCAGGGTCACCGATCGGGTGCCAGGCCTACCGTGGGCGCTGGATGCGGTTGTCGCCCGCGCTCTGGCCAAGGATCCGACCCAGCGGTACTCGTCGTGCGGGGAGTTGGCCGACGCCGCGGCC
Organism: Nocardia heshunensis; assembly: GCF_054782115.1. NCBI lineage: Bacteria > Bacillati > Actinomycetota > Actinomycetes > Mycobacteriales > Nocardiaceae > Nocardia > Nocardia heshunensis. Next base: position 70,259 of record NZ_BAAGTC010000007.1, read on the forward strand.
ACGGCCCTGACGGCGCGTCCGCCGTCGGCCGACCTCGTGGATGCGCCCCCGTCGGTGCGAGGGCGGCTACGTCGCTGGCCGCGCGGTATGCGCGGTGTACTGGCAGCCGGACTGGGATCCGCGGTGGTGGCCGGAATCGCGTTCGGCGCCAGTGTGTTCGGCCACGATGACACGGGGCGCGTCGATGCGGCCGCGACCAGTTCCAGTGCTGCGGTGTCGCCGGGTCCTCGCGGTTGGGATAAGCAATATCAGCCCGTGATCGCAGCGTTCCCCGGTTTCCTGCCTGCCTCGCCACTGTCATCCGGATACGCGGGGATGCAATGCAGTACCGATTCCATAGCTCCGACGACGCCGACCACCACGCCGTCGGCCGAGGTCACCACCCTGACCTGCCGGGGCAATAGCGATCCGATGGATCTGCTGGTGGTTACCTGCACTCCCGATCGCTCGCCCGCACGACTGGAACCGGATACCTCCTACACCCAGATCGGCAACCAGCAGTGGCAACGCTCCTCGGGACAGGGGCATATGCAATGGGGCGAGGTCGCCAACGGAACCGGAGGACGTGAGGGCGCGCTGCACATCCAGTTCGACGATCCCGCCCGCAACTTCTGCGAACTGACAGTCGCGGGCGGCGCGACCGGACAGGAGCTCATCGACCGCTGGTGGCAACCGTCGCCACTGTGAATCCTGGTGTTGCGGATCAGCTTCCGGGGACGAAGCCCGGGTAGACCCAGTGTTTGACGCCGCCGCCGGGGGCCAGGTAGCCGGTGAAGTTCGGGAAGTTCATCGGCAGCGCCTTGAGCTGATGCGGGTTGCCGTCGGCGTCGGCTTGGAAGCAGCTGGTGGTGACGCCATGGAAGGCGGTGCAGACGATGCGGGTGCTGTTGCCGTAGGGCGAGGTCAGGCGGGCCTTGTCCACCAACGGGTTCCAGTAGTCGAGGTCCGACGGGGTGAGGAAATCGTGGGCCTCGAAGACGGCGATCGGGCTGTTGGGCTGCAGCACCGGCCAGTCGTCCGCGCTGGCTGTGCCCGTGCCGGCGGCGAGGGCGGCGGTGACGACAGCGGCGGCGGTGGCCGCATGGGTGACGCTTCGGGTGATGGTGCGCATGTACCTCTCCTTGGAACGTCCTTTGATGTCGATCATCGATAGGTGCATCGGCGGGCGTGCGGCGGCCGTAACGAACCACGCGCCAGGCGTGACGGTGATCACATTGGTGAGGTCGCCCGTCGGTCTGCCGTAGCCGGGTGAATTATGTTCGCGCCCCTGATGTTTGGGGCAACGCCTCCGCAAAGTCCGGTTAACGCCCACCTGTATTGACACGATGACCAGTTTGTCCTTCCGTTTGGACGGAAGTCGGGGATGGGTTTCGATGCGAGGAGAGAAATGAAGGCCAGATCTGTGCTGTTCGGCGTGTTGGCCAGTGTTCTCGTGGTGGGAGTGAGCGGATGCTCGGGCAGTTCGTCAACTCAGGCCGGGTCGTCGAGTACGACGGTTGCCGCGACCCAAGGGACGGCAGTGCCTACGCAGGGCAACCAGTCGGCACCGGCCCCCACCCAGGCGCCGGGCACGCAGGGCGGCAATCCGGGTGCGGGGGACGGGAATTCGCCGCAGCCGGTACCGGGCACCGGTGGTGCGACCGACGCCCCGCAGCCCACGGTCGTGCCGGTGACCACGAATCCGGCCCCCAACGGCAGCGGCCACGGGCTGTGTTTCGACCTCAATTCCGGGCTCGCCAACCAGGCGATCAAGAGCCTCGCGCCGACCGGCAACGGCGGGTGGAGTAATCCGTACGCGAGCAACGACCCGATCTCGGCGGGCTGCGATGGCGTGCTGTCGTGGATGACGGTGGAATCGGGCAACATTCACCCGTACGTCCACGTCCTGTTCTTCACCAACGGCACCTACCTGGGCACCGCGACATCCAGCCCGTACGGCTACACCGAGGTCGTCGGCAAGACCGCGAATACCGTCTCCGTGCAATACAAGTGGGCCAAACCCAACGACGCCCTGTGCTGCCCGACCGGCGGCCCCAGCGTCGTGACCTTCACCCTCTCGGGCGGCAAGGTGGTCGCGAAGGGCCAGTTCCCGCCGAGTAATTGACGGTGCTACGCCCTGCGGATGCGGCGGTAGGTCGGCACGGCCGCCGCCGCGGTGGCGAGATGGCGTGCCACGTCCGGGATTTCGTGAGTCTGCAGGGCTGCGATCGTCAGCCGCAGGTGGTCGGTATGCGGATTGTCGGTGACCTCGAACGGGCCGCCCGGCGCGGCCTTGATGCCCGCGGCGGCCAAGGAGATCAGCGCGGCGTTCTCGTCGGCCACGGGGAACCACACGTTGATGCCGTCGCCACGGGGTAGGTCGATGTCGTGGCGGGAGAGCGCTTTTCGGAGTGCTTCGGAGCGGTTGCGGTAGACGGTGCGGGCGTCGGTGACGGTGGCGCGGGCGGTGTCGTCGGTGAGCATGTGCAGCAGGACACGCTGTAGGAGGCGGGAGGACCAGCCGGGGCCGAGCATGCGGCGTTCGATGAGCGGGTCGAGGTGGGCGGCGGGGCCGCCCACCGCCGCCAGACGCAGGTCTGCGCCATGGGATTTGGAGTACGAGCGGATGTGGACCGTGCGGGTCGGCAGGCGCGTGGTCAGGGAACGCAAGGGGGAGTGGGTGATTCCGGCGCTGTGATCATCCTCGATGATCAGCGGGGCGGCTCCGGCGACCACGGCGGCGTCGGCCAGCACGTCGGCGAGTTCGCGGACGCGCTGCGCAGTCAGGGAGGCCCCGGTCGGGTTCTGGGCGCGTGGTTGCAGCAGCACGGCGACCGGAGTGTGTGCGGCCAGCGCCGCTGCCAGGCGGTCGGGTCGCATGCCGGAGCGGTCCACCGCCACCGGCACCGGTCTTCCGGCGAGGCGGGCGAGCATGTCCAGGAACGGCGGGAAGCAGGGGTCCTCCACGATCACGGCGTCACCGAGGTGCACGTGGGCGGACAGCAGCCGGTCGATGGCGTCGAGGGCGCCGTCGAGCACGGTGAAGCGTTCGGCGCGGGCGGGCCAGTCGGCGCGGATGGTGGCCTCGAGCGCGGGGAGGACGGCCTCGCCCAGGTAGGTGGCCGACAGGTCGTCGAGGCGGTCGTCCCCGGTCGCGTCCGTGCCGCCGAGCGCGCGCAAGGCGGCCGTCAGATCGGGCAGCAACGTGGGGTCGGGGGTGCCGCGCGAGAGGTCGATGCGAAAAGCGTTGTCCGACTGCGGGTGTAACCGTTGATAGCGGCCGACGGCCGGGGCGGGGCGCGGGTGTGGGCGGTCCTCGACGAAGGTGCCCGCCCGGCCCCGGGCCACGATCGCCCCGGCCGCCGCGAGCGCCCGCCAGGCCTGGTTGACGGTGGCGGGGGAGACCCGCAGTTCACGGGCCATCTCACGGACCGTGGGCAGCCGGGTGCCGGGTGGTAGCGCGCCGGAGCGGATGCGATGGCTGACGGCCGCGGCGATGCCGGTGGCGGTGCGGTCGTGGGCGGCCGCCGCGAGCGACGCCGCGCTGTCGTTCGGCGTGTCGCGGGTGGCGGCGGTGTCCTGGGGGGTGGCGGTGTCTGTCGAGATGGCATCGTCCCCGGCCGCGTGTGGTGGTCCGAGTTCGGTTGTCACAGCGTCATTCTGCGTGCCCGGTCGGGGAGCTCCGAGCACCGGGTCGGAGGATTTACGGTCACGAAATCGTTTCCATCAACTTGTAACACAAGTGGATTCGTTTCAGGTGCAGTATCACAAGGCATGGCGATTGTTCGAGCGGCGCTGGTGCAGACCAATTGGACCGGCGATAAAGAGTCGATGATCAAGGCGCATGAGGACTATGCGCGGCAGGCGGCTGCGGCCGGGGCCAAGGTGATCTGCTTTCAGGAGCTCTTCTATGGGCCCTACTTCTGTCAGCTGCAGGACACCAAGTTCTATGACTATGCCGAGTCGGTGCCCGGACCCACCACCGAGCGGTTCGCGGCGCTGGCGCGCGAGCTGGGCATGGTGATGGTGCTGCCGGTGTACGAGCAGGAGCAGCCGGGGTTGCTCTACAACACGGCGGCGGTGATCGATGCCGACGGGACGTACCTCGGGAAGTATCGGAAACACCACATTCCGCACGTCAACGGGTTCTGGGAGAAGTTCTACTTCCGGCCGGGCAATCTCGGCTGGCCGGTGTTCGATACCGCTGTCGGCAAGGTCGGCGTGTACATCTGCTACGACCGGCACTTCCCGGAGGGCTGGCGGGCGCTGGGTCTGGCGGGCGCGGAGATTGTGTTCAACCCGTCGGCCACCTCGCGCGGGCTGTCGAGTTACCTGTGGAAGTTGGAGCAGCCCGCGTCGGCGGTAGCCAACGAGTACTACATCGGGGCGATCAACCGGGTCGGGATCGAGGAGTACGGGGACGACGATTTCTACGGGACCAGCTACTTCGTGGATCCGGAGGGCAAGTTCGTGGGTGAGGTCGCCTCCGATACCGCGCCGGAATTGGTGGTGCGGGATCTGGACATGGATCTGATCAAGGTGGTGCGCGACCGCTGGGCTTTCTATCGGGATCGGCGGCCGGATGCCTACGGAAAGCTGGTGGAGCCGTGAGCCGCACCTTCATCCACGGCGGAATCGTGGTGTCCGCCACCGGGTCTCAGAAACTGGATGTGTTGATCGACGGTGAGACCATCGCCGCGGTCATCCAGCCGGGGTCTACCGCGCTGGGCAGTGACCTCGCCGCCACCTCCGACCTCGTCATCGATGCCACGGGCAAGTACGTGATTCCCGGTGGCGTCGACGGCCACACCCACATGCAGATGCCCTTCGGCGGCACCGAAGCTTCGGACACATTCGAAACAGGTACGCGGGCAGCCGCTTTCGGCGGCACCACCACCATCATCGACTTCGCCATCCAGAAGCCGGGCGAGCGGGTGCAGGACAGTCTCGCGCTATGGCACGACAAGGCGTCCGGGAAGTGCGCGATCGACTACGGCTTCCATCAGATCGTCGGCTCGGTGGACGCCGAATCCCTCAAGGGCATGAGCGAATTGGTGTCCGAGGGCGTTTCCAGCTTCAAACTGTTCATGGCTTATCCGGGCGTCTTCTACTCCGACGACGGCCAGATCCTGCGCGCCATGCAGACCGCCGGTGATCTCGGGGCTTTGCTGATGATGCACGCCGAGAACGGAATCGCCATCGACGTGCTGGTCGAGCAGGCGGTGTCGCGCGGCGAGACCGCGCCCTACTACCACGGCGTCACGCGGCCCTGGCAGATGGAAGAGGAAGCCACCCACCGCGCGATCATGCTCGCGCAGGTGACCGGCGCGCCGCTGTACGTGGTGCACGTTTCCGCCAAGCAGGCCCTCGAGCAGATTGCCGAGGCGCGTGGCAAGGGCCAGAACGTTTTCGGCGAGACCTGCCCGCAGTACCTGTACCTCTCGCTCGAGGAGAACCTGGGCGCACCGGGCTTCGAGGGCGCGAAATGGGTGTGCTCGACCCCGCTGCGCGCCCGCGCCGAAGGGCATCAGGACGAGCTGTGGCGCTTCATCCGCACCGGCGACGTCACCACCGTGGCCACCGACCACTGCCCGTTCTGTATGAAGGACCAGAAGGAGATGGGCATCGGGGATTTCAGCAAGATCCCCAATGGCATCGGCGGCGTCGAACACCGCATGGACCTGATGTTCCAGGGCGTCAAGGACGGCCGCATCTCGCTCGAGAAGTGGGTGGAGGTGTGCTGCACCGCGCCCGCCCGCACCTTCGGGCTGTATCCGCGCAAGGGTGTGATCAGTCCGGGCGCGGACGCCGACGTGGTGATCTACGACCCGAACGGGCACACCAGCATTGGGCTGGGCAAGACCCACCACATGAACATGGACTACTCCGCCTACGAGGGCTTCGAGATCGACGGCCACGTCGACACCGTGCTCTCGCGCGGGCGGATCCTCGTCCACAACGGGGACTACCTGGGCAGCGCGGGCCACGGCCGGTTCGTCAAGCGCGGGCTGTCCCAGAACCTCATCTGACACCACCGGACAACGAGGGGAGAACTGCCGCATGGATATCGGTGTGGTGCTGCAGTGCACGCCGCCCGCCTCGCGGGTGGTGGAGCTGGCGAGAATCGCGGAGACACACGGGTTTTCGCACGTGTGGACCTTCGACTCGCACCTGCTGTGGCAGGAACCGTATGTCATCTACAGCCAAATCCTCGCCGCGACCCGCAAAGTCGTGGTGGGACCGATGGTGACCAACCCGTCCACCCGGGACTGGACGGTCACCGCCTCCACCTTCGCGACCCTCAACGACATGTTCGGCAACCGCACCATCTGCGGTATCGGACGCGGTGATTCGGCGGTGCGCACGCTGGGCGGGCGGCCCGCCAACCTGGCGACGCTGCGCGAATCCATCGGTGTCATCCAGGAATTGGGTAACGGCCGCAGCGCGAAGATCGGCGACACCACCGTCCGGTTCCCGTGGGCGACCGGCTCGCGGCTGCCGGTCTGGGTGGCCGGGTACGGGCCGCGCGCACTGGATCTCACCGGCGAGGTGGCCGACGGCTTCATCCTGCAACTCGCCGACCCGGACATCACCGCCTGGACCATCGCGCGGGTGCGGGCCGCCGCCGAGCGGGCGGGCCGCGATCCCGCCGCGGTGACCATCTGCGTGGCCGCGCCCGCCTACATCACCGACGGCAGCGAAGCGGGGCTCAAACACGCACGGGAGCAATGCCGTTGGTTCGGCGGCATGGTCGGCAATCACGTCGCCGATATCGTCGGGCGCTACGGCGCGGACTCCGATGTGCCGAAGGCGTTGACCGACTACATCGCCGGACGTCAGGGCTACGACTACAACGAACATGGCCGCGCCGGGAACACCCACGCCGAATTCGTCCCCGACGAGATCGTGGACCGCTTCTGCATTCTCGGTAGCCCCGACGAGCACCTGACCCGGCTGCGGGAACTGGAAGACATGGGCGTCGACCAGTTCGCGGTCTACCTGCAACACGACGCCAAGGCCTCGACCCTCGAGGCCTACGGCGAATCCGTGCTGCTGCGCCTGGCCCACCCGATCGAGGCGACGGTGACCGAATCGTGAGAGCGGACGAGCTATGACCGCGACGACCGTGGCCGTGGTCACGAATCCCGTTGCGGTGCAGGATAATCAAGTCAAACGCGGGTTCGGCGTCGCCGGTCGGAGCGTGTGGCGGCTGGTGTACCCGGTCGCCGCGTTCGTGCTGGTGATCGGCGTGTGGGAGCTGGTGAAGGCGCTGGTCCCGGCGAACGGGGTCAGCGTCGGCGGTCAGCGGGTGCTGCCGCGCACCACCGATGCCGCGTTGCCGCACTCGTGGGCGGTGCTCACGGTGCTGGGGGAGCGGGACGGCAAGACCACCGTTGGCACGACCCTGCTGCGCACGGCCGGATTCACCCTCGAACTCGCATTGCTGGCGCTGGTCGCGGGCACGGTGGTCGGCATCGCGCTGGCGATGCTGATGCAGCGGTTCTCGTTCGTGGAACGCGGACTACTGCCGTACATCATTGTCTCGCAAACCATTCCGCTGATCGCCCTGGCCCCGCTGGTGGCCGGTTGGGGCGGCAAGATCCACATTGCCGGGCAGCCTTGGCAGCCGTGGATGAGCATCGTGGTGATCGCTTCCTACCTGGTGTTCTTCCCGGTCGCCATCGGTACCCTGCGCGGGTTGCAGTCTCCGGCAACTGCTTCCGTGGAGCTGTTGCACAGCTGCGCGGCCGGATGGTGGGCCACCTTGGTGCATCTGCGGTTCCCCGCCGCGGTGCCGCATCTGCTGCCCGCCCTGCGGCTGGGCGCGGCCGCCGCCGTGATCGGTAGTGTGGTGGCCGAGATCTCGACCGGCACCGCGGGTGGCATCGGGCGGCAGATCATCGTGTTCTCGCAGCAGTCCACCGGCAATGCGGCCCGCTTGTACGCGGCAGTCATCGCGGCAGCGCTGCTGGGGGTGGTGCTGACCGGACTGGTCTCGGCGCTCGAGGTGCTGCTGCGCCGCTACGCCCGCCCGGGATACACCTCGGGAGCGCGGCCTTGACTCGAGCTCTACCAGCGCAGCCTTGTGCATTGCCGACGTCGCCCCGATGTCCAGCCGTGGCCGTCCGAGTCTGTCCCGTGCCCAACCGATTCCAGCCAGTGTCGAATCAAGTCCGCAATCACCGTGTCGAGACCGCGTCACGCCGTGGCGAGAGCGGTTGTTCTTTCGGAGGTACCCCGTGACCGTGGAGACATCCGCGTCCCTGCCGGATTCGGCGACGGCCGAGGCCGTGCCCGCCGTGGAACTGCGCGGCGTCGGCAAGATCTTCGGTGCCGGTGCGGTCACCGCATTGCAGGACATCGACCTGACCGTCGCGGCAGGTGAGTTCGTCTCCCTCATCGGCCCTTCCGGCTGCGGCAAGTCCACGCTGCTGCGGATCGTCGCCGACCTGGAGCAACCGAGTTCGGGAACCGTTGTCGTGCACGGCAAGACCGCCCGGCAGGCGCGGCTGGACCAGGACTATGGCATCGCGTTTCAGCAGGCCGGACTGCTGGATTGGCGCAGCGTGCAGGAGAACGTCGAGCTGCCACTGCAATTGCACGGGGTGGGGAAGAAGGAACGCCGCGCGCGTAGTGCGGAACTGCTCGAGATCACCGGGCTCACCGATTTCGCGCGGCGATTCCCCGCCGAGCTGTCGGGCGGCATGCAGCAGCGCGTCGCCATCGCCCGGGCCCTGGCCCGCAAACCACCGTTGCTGCTGATGGACGAACCCTTCGGGGCGCTGGACGAGATGACCCGCGAGCGCATGCAGGGCGAACTGCTGCGCATTGCCGAAGAGACCGGGGCCGCAGTACTTTTCGTCACCCACTCGATCCCGGAAGCGGTATTCCTCTCCGATCGGGTGGTGGTCATGTCCCCGCGCCCGGGCCGCATCACCGAGGTGCTGGCGACCGGTGGCTGGGACCGCGACAGCGACGACGACGTGCGCTCGGGCGAGGATTTCTTCGCCGCCGTGGCCGCGGTCCGCGCCGCCCTGCATGAGGGGCATGGCGACGCAGGCACGCCGAAAAGCACCGCAGGACGGGACATGCGATGACCCGTATCCTCAAAACCTGGTTGCCGCCAGTGCTTTTCGGCGTTGTCCTGCTCGTGCTGTGGCAGGTGCTCACGGTCGCCGCGGGTGTGCCGTCCTTCCTGCTGCCCTCGCCCAGCGCCATCGGAAAAGCCTTCGCCGACAACCATCACGCCATTCTCGAAGCGGCGGTCGCCACCGGGAAGAACGCCTTCGTCGGCCTGCTGGCGGGCTCGGTGCTCGGGATCGCCGCGGCCATTGTCGCGGTCCGCTTCCGGGTGGTCGACGGCGTGCTGGGCGCGCTCGCGGCGGGCGCGGCCGCGGTCCCGATCGTGGCCCTCGCGCCGCTGCTCAACTCCATGTTCTCCACCACCACCGACCTGCCGCGTCGCCTGGTCGCCACCATCGTGGTGTTCTTTCCCGTCTTCGTCAGCGCCGCACGGGGATTGCGGCAAGTCCCGCGTGTCCAGGCCGATCTGATGACCGCCTACGCCGCCACCGGCTGGCAGATCACCCGCACCGTGCGGCTGCCCGCCGCATTGCCGCACCTGTTCACCGGCCTGCGCATCGCCGCACCCGGCGCGGTGATCGCCGCCATCATCGCCGAATACTTCGGCGGCCTGCAGCACGGCCTGGGCAGCCGCATCACCTCCGCAGCCGCCAATACCGCCTACCCGCGCGCCTGGGCGTACGTGGTGGCCGCCATGATCCTCGGCCTGGTGTTCCTGGCCGCCGTGTTGCTGCTCGAGCAGCTCACCCGCAGACCCCGCACCATCCCTGGGAGATCGAAATGAGAAGTACCGCAAGAAGATACCGCGTCCGGGCCGTGCTGGCCGCCGTCACGCTGGCAGTGGCGGCACTGTCCGGATGCAGCACCTCCGACAACTCCACCACCTCCGACGGACTCACCAAGGTCAAACTGCAGCTGCAGTGGTTCAAGCAGGGCCAGTTCGCGGGCTATCTCGCCGCGGCCGCACAGGGCTTCTACAAGGCGCAGGGCCTCGACGTCGAAATCCTCGACGGCGGCACCGATATCGTCCCGCAGACCGTCCTGGCCCAGGGGCAGGCCGACTACGCGATCGCCTGGGTGCCCAAGGCCCTCGCCTCGCGCGAGGCCGGTGCGGGCATCACCGACGTCGCCCAGATCTTCCAGCGCTCGGGCACCAAGCAGGTGTCGTTCAAGAGCGCCGGCATCAACGGCCCGGCCGACCTGAAGGGCAAGAAGGTCGGAAACTGGGGATACGGCAATGAATTCGAACTCTTCGCGGGCATGACCAAGGCGGGACTGGACCCGGCCAAGGATGTCACCCTGGTGCAGCAGCAGTTCGATATGAACGCCTTCCTCGCCCACGATATCGATGCCGCGCAGGCCATGTCCTACAACGAATACGCGCAGCTGCTCGAGGTGAAGAACCCGGCCACCGGAAAGCTGTACACGCCTGAGGATTTCGCCACCATCGACTGGAACGACCAGGGTGTGGCCATGCTGCAGGACGCCATCTGGGCCAATACCGAAAAACTGAAGGATTCGAAATACGCCGACCAGACGGTGAAATTCATCGCCGCCTCGCTGCAGGGGTGGGCGTTCTGTCGCGACAATGTCGACAAGTGCCGCGACCTCACCGTCGCCGCCGGATCCACGCTCGGCGCCAGCCACCAGCAGTGGCAGATCACCGAGGTCAACAAGCTGATCTGGCCGTCCCCCAACGGAATCGGGATGATCGACAAGACCGCCTGGGACCGGACCGTCGCCATCGCGCGCACCACCAAGAATCAGGAGGGCAAGACCGTCCTCACCAAGGACCCCGACGCCTCGGCCTACACCGTCGAATACGTCACCAAGGCCTTGGATCTGCTCAAATCGCAGAATGTCGACGTGGTCGGAAGTGGTTATGCGGCACAGCCGGTCACGCTTACCGAGGGCGGCAAATAACGCATTCGTGAGGTTCACCCCCGGCCGGTCACGCGCTGTTAGGGTCGCGGGCATGAAGGTGGAATTGCGGCACAATCCGTCCTCGACCATTGCCCGCTGCTTCCTGGCCGGGGGTGAACTCATGCGGGTGGAGAGCGGCGCGATGGTGGCCCACTCGGCGGGAGTCGCCTTGGCCGCCAAGGCCGAAGGCGGCATCCTGGCCGGGCTCAAGCGCTCGGTGCTGGCGGGGGAGTCGTTCTTCGTGTCCACCTTCACCGCCCCGCCCGAAGGCGGCTGGGTGGATGTCGCCCCGGCGCTACCCGGCGACATGCTGTCGCTACCGATCGCCACCGACCGTCCGTTCTTCATTAGCCGCGGCGGCTGGATCGCCAACTCCCACGGGGTGACCGTCGAGGCGAAATGGGGCGGGCTCGCGAACCTGTTCGGCGGCGAGGGCGGTTTCGGCTTGCGCGCGCACGGGCAGGGCGAGGTGGTGCTGGGCGTGTTCGGGGCCATCGACGTGGTGGATCTGGGTCCGGGCGAACCGGTCACCATCGACACCGGTCATGTGGTGGCCTACGACCTGGCCATGAACTTCACCATCCGCCGCGCGGTCTCGGGTCGCTCGCTGCAATCGCTGAAATCCGGTGAGGGTCTCGTCTTCGATTTCATCGGCCCCGGCCGGGTGCTGCTGCAGACGCGCAACCCCGGCGCGTTCGCCGCCTGGGCTGGTTCGAGTACTTCGTCCGGTTAGCAGTGTGACGTAAGTCACATGTTTATCGAACCGATATAAACGCAGGTGGAACGCGTTCTATGGTGTAACTCCGGTCGGGCCCGAGGAAACTCTCTCGCGAAATCGGCTTCCCCAAGAATGTGAAGCGTGCATGATTCACATGCCCGACATGTCGTTTGAAGATGAGGAGTACCACGTGTCCGGATCTGCTTCGGATTTCCTGGCGTCGGTTCTGATCAAGACCATTCAGGGTCTGTTCACCGGCAGCTCGAGTGGTTCGGCCCCCACGGCCTGAACCGAAGTAGCAACGAAGGCCCATCGAATTCGCGCGGGATCTCGATGGGCCTTCGTCATGTCCGGGGTCGGGTTCAGCGCAGCAGGTCCGGGATGAGGGTGCGGGTGTCGGGGACGAAGGACCAGTTCGGGTCCTCCAGGTGGGAGCGCAATTCCTCGTCGGTCCACCACCAGCCGTCGACGATCTCCTCGGGTTGGTGGCGGATGGGGCCGTCGTAGCGCAGTTCGTAGGCGAAGAGGTGGCAGCGCATCGGGCGGCCCGCCCAGACGCCGTCCCAGGAAGCACTGGCCAAGGGGAGCGGCTGGTCGTCGTGCGGTCCCAGTTCGATGCCGAGTTCCTCGCCGAGTTCGCGGACCGCAGCCTCGGCCGGATCCTCACCGGGGCCCAGGACGCCGCCCGCGAGACAGTCGTGCATGCCCGCGAAGACCGCCTTGGTGTCGGTTCGCTTGTGCACGTAGACCTTCGAGCCGTCGCGGGAGCGGACCAGCACGCCCGCACTGGCGTGCCAGATGCCCTCGGCGTAGACCACGGCACGTTCCTCGGCGCCGATCTCCCGGCCGGCGGCGTCGTACACCGCGATCATCTCCGACATGGCCGGGCTCTCCTTCTTGCTGCCGCGCCGCGGGAATCGGGCGCCCTGTACAGCACCCTAGCGAGCCCGCTCGGGGGCGGCGACACCGCGCGGCGTCGATGTCACGCACCATGATCGGCGGCGGCGTAGCCTCAGGGGCGCAACCGTTTTCGTCAGGGAGGACGAGATCATGCCGCTGCCCCGGGCCCTCGCGAGGATCAACCGCAAGATCAGCAATCCGGTGCTGGGGGTGCCCGCGCGGGTCCTGCCCTTCTTCGGGATCGTCATCCACCGGGGCCGCAAATCGGGGCGGGAGTATCGGGCGCCGGTCATGGCCTTCCAGCGCGACGGCGGCTACCGCATCGCCCTGACCTACGGGCGGGACGTGGACTGGCTCAAGAACATCCGCGCCGCGGGCACCTTCGAATTCGAGACCCGCGGCCGCACCGTGACCCTCACCGAACCGGTCGTCGGGCACGACGCATCGGCATCCTGGGCCCCGCCGCTGGTCCGGCAGGCACTGGTGGGCCTGAACGCCGAGGACTACGTCCAGGCCCGGCTCGTCGACTGAGCCGCCGTCGGTACCCGGTGGGTCAGTGCACGGTGAGGCGGATGATGACGCTGCCCTGCTGCCAGCTCTGATACGCGTCGGCCAGGTTCGGGTTGCCCTGCGCGTCGATGCTCATGCCGTTGAACTTCGCCCACTGTTTGTTGTCGCGGGCGATGATTTCCGAGAGCCGCACCACCGATTCGGCGTCGGTGAGCACCTCGGCGTCGGCGCTGTGTTTGGGCCCGCCGAAGGACACCGCGATCGGCGTGCCCTTGCGGATATTGCTCACCCAGGGATGCTTGCCGGTGCCGATCAGGATCTCGCCGTCGTGGCGGGTGTAGGCGACCGGGACGTCGTAGACCTTGCCGGACTTGCGCCCGACCACGTGCAGAACGCAGAGCCGCTTGCCGACCTGGGGCGCCAGCAACGGCACCTCGAGCAGGCTGCGGATGAAGGTGTTGAGCAGATTCTGGGTCGGGCGGATCGGTTGTGGCCCGCTCGTCGTCGGGGTGCCATAGGGGTTGGCGTCCGGGGTCTGTTCGGTCATGCCGGGCCTCCTTCGCTCAAACGCGTTGCGCGGCAGTAACACCGGAATCGAGTATAGGCCGCCGGCCCGCGCGACGCGGCGACCTGCGCGGAGTACCCGTTTCACCGGCCGGGCGCGGTAGATTTCAAGCAGTCCGAGAGATATCGAGCAGTCCGAGCGTGACCCCGCCGTCGAGGAGTGCGCGTTGACCGATGTGGTGGATCGCCCGGCCCGGCCCAGCGGTTCGGGACGGCATGCCAAGGCCGACGAACGCCCGCCCATGGCCTGGTGGACGGTCGCGGCGGTGGCCGGACCTGCGGCCCTGGTGCTGGTGTTGTCGGCCTCGCGCTACGGGTATTTCGGCGACGAGCTGTACTTCCTGGCGGCCGGGCGGCGCCCTGCCTTCGGCTACGCCGACCAGGGACCGGTCCTGCCGCTGCTGTCGCGGCTGATGGACACCCTCGCGCCCGGGTCGTTCCTGGTGCTGCGGCTGCCGTCGGTGGCGTTGACGGTCACCGCGATCGTGCTGTGCGCCATGCTGGCCCGCGAATTCGAGGGCGGTCGCCGAGCACAGTTGCTGGCCGCGCTCGGATACGCGAGCTCACCGTTCCTGTTGTTGCAGGGCACCATGCTCACCACCAACGCGGTCGACACCGCGCTGTGGGTGATCATCACTTGGCTGGTGGTGCGCTGGGTGCGCACCCGCTCCGACTGGCTGCTACTGATCGCGGCTCTGATCACCGCCGTCGATATGCAGGTGAAATGGCTGATCCCGTTCTTCTGGCTCGCGCTCGGGGTGAGCGCTCTGCTGTGCGGCCCACTCGAACTGGTGCGGCGGCCGCTGCTGTGGGTGGGCGGGGCGATCGTGGTGGTCGCGACGGTGCCCGAACTGCTGTGGCAGGCCCACCATTCCTGGCCGCAATTGAAGATGGGCGGCGTGATCGGGGCCGAGCAGGGGATCCTGGGCGGGCGGCTGCTGTTCGTGCCGATGTCGGTGAGCCTGGCCGGATACCTCGGTGCGTTGCTGCTGCTGTGGGGACTGTGGGTGCTGCTGCGCTGGGATACGTTGCGGCCCTACCGATTCATCGGCGTCACCCTGCTGCTGTTGTTCGCGGCGTTCCTGGTCACCGGCGGCCGGATCTACTACGCCGCAGGCATGTACGGCGTCGTCATCGCCGCGGGCGCGGTCGGGGTGGTCGGCACGGCCGAACGGATCCGGCCGCCGTGGGGGCGGGTGCTGACCGCATTTGTTGCCGTATTGGCCCTGGGAGCAACGGCTTTCACGCTTTACTCCACCCCCTGGCGGCCCGCCGATCAGGTCACCCCGCCCCGCGACGACGCCGAGGCGGCCGTTCGCATCGGCGTGTACGGATCCTTCGGCTGGCACGAGCTCACCGACGAGGTGTTGCGCGTTTATGACGCACTGCCCCCGGCCGAACGGGATCACGCTGTCATCATCACCGACACCTATTGGCAGGCCAGCGCTCTCGATGAACTCGGCCGCAAACAACTTCCCCCGCTCTACAGCCCCAGCCGGGGCTTCGGTTACTTCGGCACGCCACCCGACGACGCCTCGGTGGTGCTGGCCGTCGGCGGCTACGAAGCGGTGCTGCGCAGCCAATTCACCCATGTCGAACCCGTTGGCAAGGTCGACACCCGGCTGGGGTTCAAGGGCAACACCCAGGACGTCACCATCTGGAAGTGCTCGGGCCCCAAGAAGCCGTGGTCGCAGGTCTGGCCGACCTGGATGCACCTGTAGGCCGCAGCGGCACGACCGTCGACGGCTGCGGGCGGGCGAGGCCCTCGCCGAGGTGGAAGCGTTCGATCGCGGCGGCGAGTTCCGGTAGGAGCGCGGTCAATTCGGCGCGCAGCGGACCGCGGACGCCGAGCTGGCACAGCACTCCGGCGACGGCCAGGATGGTCCGGCCGACAGGGGTGTACTCGGGCGGGCTGATCAGGTGGCGGGTCACATTCGACAGCCTCGGTTCGGTGATGCGCAGCACCTGGCTGCGCAACCATTCCGTCGTCAGGTGCACCTCGTGGTGGGTGAACAGATCCCGGATCGGGGCGGCCATCTCGGCCAGGGCGGTGATGTCGATGTCGCGGTCGGGGCGCACGAATCCGTGGCGGCGCAACGTCGCCGCCAGATCCGCGTCGGTGCCGTTGAGCGCGGCATCGCCGATGTCGCCCGCGAGGGCGGGCAGGTGGGACAGGAACGGGGTGCACGCGCCGAAATCGACCACGCCCAGGCGGCCGTCGGGCAGGATCCGGAAATTGCCGGGATGCGGATCGGTGTACAGCAGGCCGGTGCGGGCACAGCCGGAGATGATGAAGCGGGCCACCAGCAGACCGACCCGATCGCGCTCGGCCGGATCACCGGCGGCGATGACCCGGTGCAGCGGAATGCCGTCCAGCCATTCGCTGATCAGCACGTCCTCGCATTGATCCAGGACTTCGGGGACCACGAAATCCGGGTCGTCGGCGAAGGCGGCGGCGAAAATCCGCTGATTCGCAGCCTCTTTCACGTAGTCGAGTTCCTCGCTGATGCAGTCCGCGAAGGCCTCGGCCAGCGACTGGACATCGGCGTCCGGGACGAAAACCGTTGCCAGCGGCGCGAGTCGGCGAATCTGCGCGAGATCCGAGGCGACCGCCGCCCGTGCGCCGGGATACATGAGCTTGACCGCGACTGCCCGTCCGTCCGGCCACAACGCCCGGTGTACCTGTCCCACCGATGCGGCCGCTGCCGCACGAAGATCGAACTGGGCGAAGCGATCTCGCCACTTCGCGCCCAGTGATGCCGCCATGGCCGCCTCGACCGCGTGCGGCAGCATGGCAGGGACCGTGTCCTGCAGTTGTGTGAGTGCTTCCCGGTACGGTTCGCCGAGTTCCGGGGGCAGCGCCAGCTCGTAGAGGGCGAGCAGCTGCCCGAATTTGGCCGCGCAGCCCTTGAGTTCGCCGAGTACCTCGAACATGTGCTGGGCGGTGCGCGCCTGGATGTCGAGTTCGACCTCGCGCGCCGGGGTGCCCATCGCGCGACGCCCCACGCCGCCCACGCGGCGGGCCGCGTACGCCACCGGCAGGGTGGTGATCTTGGCATTGCGGACGACCGTGCGGGTCGGCAGCGGATCGTCCGCTTCGGCCGTGCGGCGGCGCGGTCGCCGGAATCCACCCTGGCGCGGTTCGAGCATGGAGAACCTCCGAAACTCTCGGGTGTCTCAGTGTGTCACGGGCCCGATCTTCGTGGGTAGGTCGAATTTGTCCGCTGATTTGCTATTCCGGCCCGTGGCGAGCATGGACAATGCGCTACAACTGTCTCAGACTGTTGGTGACGCAAAGGAGCGACAGCCATGAACGAGCATGTGGGTGCGGTAGTGCTGCGCCCCCGCGCGGTGCACTTCGACTTCTCCCGCTCGCCACTGCACTGGATCCCGGGCGAACCCGTGGCCTCGCATGCCATCTCCGGTCTCAACCTGATCCTGCCACTGGGCGAACGCGGCTTCGTCGAAATGTTCCGGCGCGCACTGCCGTACGTGGAGGATGCGGACCTGCGCGAGCAGATGATCGGCTTCATGGGCCAGGAAGCCCAGCACGCGGAATCCCACAATCGGGCCACCTGGGAATTCCTGCAGCGCCACGGCATCGACCCCGAACCGATCCTGACCGAGGCCGAATACCTCTTCGACCGGGCCATCACCCGGCTCGACACGCTGCCCGAACACCTGCGCCACCGGGTCGTCGTGCAGATGCTGGCCGGTATCGCCGGGATCGAGCACTTCACCGCGGTCGCCGGGGACTGGCTGCTGAATCAGGACTTCGAGGCCCTGGACGCGGACCCGGCGCTGACCGACCTGTTCCGCTGGCACGGCGCGGAGGAAGTCGAGCACCGCAGCGTGGCCTGGACTGTGGCCCGCTACTTCGGGGCCCGACGCCCGCGACTGGTCACCTTCTATCTGGGCAGCAGTGTCGGACTGCCGGTCGGGCTGATCGGGGTGGCCTGGTGGCTGATCCGCCAGGACCCGACCCTGCCGAACATGGGGCCGGTCAAGGTTTTCCGGGAGATCAACGGGGCGATCCGCCGGGGTACGTTGCCGCCCTGGCGGCTGATCGGACGTGGCTTCGCGTCGTTCGTGCGCGCCGACTACGACCCGGCGGACACCGGCGACACCGCGCAGGCGGTCAGTTATCTGGCGAAGTCCCCGGCGGCGAAGCGGGCGCACGCCTCATGAGCCGTGCCCCGGAACTGCAGACCATCGAGGGTCGTATCGCCGAAATGCGCAGGCGGGGTGTGCCACCCGCGTTCTGGGCGCCGCTGCGGCATGATCCGCTGCTGCGGGTGGCGGACAAGCTGATCGCGCCGGGCGCGCGGGTGCTGGCGTGGATGTCGCCGCAGGGCCGGACTATCCGGCCACCCGTCGCGCGGACCGCGCAACTGGTGCTGGTGGATCGCGAGGTGGTCGCCGCCGACGCGGACGTGGTGAGTTTCGTGTTCGCCCATCCGCGCGGCGCGGTACTGCGACCGTGGCGGCCCGGCGCGCACCTGGATGTGGTGCTGCCATCGGGGCTCTTGCGGCAGTACTCGCTATGCGGGGACCCCGACGACCCGTTCCACTATCGAATCGCGGTGCGGCGCATCCCGGACGGCGGCGGGTCGGTGGAACTGCACGACCGGTTGCGGATCGGCGACCGCGTCGAGATCCGGGGACCGCGCAACGCGTTCCCGCTGACCCTGACCGGGCCGGGTGCGGGCCGCCGGGTGCGGTTCGTCGCGGGCGGCATCGGGATCACGCCGATCCTGGGCATGCTGCGCGCCGCCGACCGCGCGGGGATGGACTGGTCGCTGATGTACACGGGGCGGCATCGGGATTCGCTGCCGTTCCTCGACGAGTTGACCCGCTACGGCCACCGGGTCCGGGTGCGCACCGACGATGTCGACGGCCTGCCCCCGGGCAGGGATCTGGTGCCGACGCTGGATCCCGGGCTGGCCGTCTATGTGTGCGGTCCGCCCGCCATGCTGGAGGTGGTGGGTGCGCGGGTGGCGGACGCGCCGGGTGTGGAACTGCACTGGGAGCGCTTCTCGCCGCCGCCGATTCACGACGGCCGGGCCTTCCGCGTCCAATTGGGCCGGGGCGGGCCCATTCTCGACGTCCTCGCCGATCGGACTGCGCTGTCGGTGGTGGTGCAGGCGCGGCCGTCGGTGTCCTACTCGTGTCGGCAGGGGTTCTGCACGACCTGCAAGGTGCGGGTGTTGTCGGGCACGGTCGAGCACCGCGACACCGTCCTCAATGACGCCCAGCGCGCCCAGGGCGACATGCTGCTGTGCGTTTCCCGGGCCGAACCGGGGCATCCGTTGGTGCTCGACCTGGATTCGGTTACGGCACAACAAGACTTGCCGCGCGGGCGCTGGGGGCTCGCGCGGCCGGGGGAACGGGGAACCGGCCGCGGCGTCGGCGGGGACGTCGCGGCCGGGAGGGTTCGGCGAGGTCGTTAGTCTGGCGTAGTGAGTGCGCGCGGGGACATGCCAGGGGCAAGGCGGAACGGCGAGGGCGCGGGGTTCCTCGAGCATCTACTCACCGTCGTCGGATCGAATCCGGGGGCGGCGGGCTCGCGGTCCGCGCTGCGCGGCGTGCTGAAACGCGGTCGGCGTTCCGGGCCCGAGAGCTGGTCCCGGCGCGATATCGACGGCATCTTCAAGGCTTTCCGTGGTGAGCCGGAGGAGACGGCCGACGGCAATCTGATGCACGTCCACCCCGGCGGCGCGGGTCTGATCGCGTTCAAGACCGATGACGTTCGACAGCCGTACGGCTACGGCGAGTTCAGTGAGCTGCGGCTGGTGCAGATCGTGCCGCCCGAGGTTGCCGACCCGGCCTATCGGCGGGCGCTACAACTGTGTGTCGAGCGGCTCGGTGACCCGCATCTGGTGGGCGGGCCGAATGCCTTCGCGCTCTGGCGATTCGAGGACGACACCATCGAATTGGCGCGCCTGCAGGGTTCGGAGTGTCGGCTTCAGCTGACGCGGGAACCCACCCAACCCTCCGAACGCCATCGGCAGAACGAGCCCCGGCCGGAGCCCGAACTCGAGCCGGAGATACTGTGGCGTGCGGTGCCCGACAGGCAGTACTCCGGTCCGGCGCTGGCGGGCCGCGCGTTCTCCCCGGGCCGCAACGCCGACGACCCGGGGCAGCTCTACCGGACGCTCGGCGCCGTATTCGGCTCGCTCGCAGCCGATGTGCCCCTCCTGCATCGGTACACCTCCGACATCGCTTGGAGCATCGGCATCTGGGGTGAGCCCGGTTTCCTTGCCCGCGGCCAGTTCTCGTTCGACGGGTGCGCGGTGGAGACGACCATCCACGGCCGGACCCAATCGCACCGTCTCGCACCGGGCTACCCCAGTGGCGTCGAAGTCGCCGCATCGGTCATGGACGCCATCGGGGGAGCGGACGTGAAATCACTACGCGACCTGCACTACAGCGCCAGCGCGACGGAGCAGCCACGGCAGGTCACCGACACCCACTTCGGCCTGCAGCAGGCCCCTGCCGCACCCGATCTCGACCGATCCCAGTGGCGTGGCCGCCCCAAGGTCGTGCACGCCTACATCCAATCCGAGACGACCTACGACTGGATCGACGGTGAACTGCACGAGGTCTCACACACCGAGTTCGACCCGCCGAAACGTGCCCGCTGAGCCCGGTCAGCGGGCCAGGCTCGCCCGCGCGATGCCGAAGCGCATCAGACTCGGCGGAGTCAACCGCGAACCGTAGTAGGCCACCCACGCCTCCGGGGTGACCGGCACGACGGCCCGATTGTGCTGGACCGCACGGACTATGGCCGTGGCGACCTTGGACGGCGGATAGCGGCGCAGTCGGTAGAGGGTGTCGAACAGCTGCTGCCTGGCCTGCTCCTTCTCCGCGGATACACCCGAGAACTCGGTGGTGCGAACGATATTCGTGTGCACGATGCCAGGACAAACAGTGGTGACGCCGATGCCGTCGGCGGCCAGTTCGGCGCGCAGGCAGTCGGAGAAGGTGAAAACCGCCGCCTTGCTGGTGGAGTAGGCGCTGAAGCCCTGCTGCGGGGTGTAGGCCGCCATGCTCGAGACATTGACGATGTGGCCGCCGAGGCCGCGTTCGGCCATCAACCGGCCGAATGCGCGGGAACCGTGGACCACACCGAACAGGTTGATGTCGAGCACGCGCTGGAAGCTCTCGGCGGGCGTGCGCAGGAATGGTGCGGCCTGGCCGATTCCGGCATTGTTCACGATCACGTCGGGGACGCCGTGGACCTCCGCCACCTCGTCGGCGTGCGCCTCGACGGCCGCCGCGTCGGAGACGTCCAGGACGAACGGGTATGCGGTGCCGCCGGATTCGGCGATCAGCGTGGCAGTCTCGCGGGCGGCGTCGCGGTCGATATCGGAGACCACCACCTCCGCGCCCTGGCGCGCGAAGGCCAGCGCGGTCTCGCGGCCGATGCCCGACCCCGCCCCGGTCACCACCACGAGATGATCGTCGAACGGACGACCCGCCGCGCGGCCGACCTCCGCACGCCGCAGCTCCCGCGACGGCTCCTGCCCGGAAACCGCGTCGATGAGCTGCACGGCTGCGCGTGCCAGCACCTGCGGATGCGAATACGGCACCCAGTGACCGGCCTCGAGATCACGCCGCCACAGCTGCTCGGTGTACTCGGCCTCGTCGTCGAACACGGCGGGCCGCACCGCCGGGTCACGGTCGGCGACGATGAGCTGCACGGGCACCTTGGTGCGCCGCTCGCGTGACGAGAACACCTTGCCGACAACCAGATTCGCGCGATAGATCTTCAACCCGTTGGCGGCGTCCGCGGTGAAGGTCTCGCCGAGGGTGACTTGTTCGGGCGGCGTGCCCTGCGCCAGCCGCAGCCCCAGCCGGGACGCCCGCTGCGTCAGCCCGCGCCGCACCAGCGCCGGGGTGATCGGGGCCATGAACGCGAATTGATACGCGACCGAGGCCAATTGGGCCAGCGGGCCGACCAGATTGCGCGGTGTCGGGCGGGCGAACCGCCGCCGCGCCCAGGCCCCCGCGTGATCGAGATTGGGCCCCGAAACCGACGTGAAGGAGGCGATCCGGAGCTCGGCGTCGGGCTCGCACACCGCGTCCCACACCGTCACCGAACCCCAGTCGTGGGCCAGCACGTGCACCGGCTCGTGCGGGCTCACCGCGTCGGCGACCGCAAAGAAATCGGTCGCCAGCTCGGCGATCGCGAAGGCGTGGAAGTCGTCCGGGTCTGTCGAGCGGCCGTGCCCGCGCGAGTCGTAGCTCACCACGTGGAAGCGCTCCACCAGATGCGGAATCACGCTGTCCCACAGGTGGTGTGAGTCCGGCCAGCCGTGCACCAGCACGATGGTCGGCCCGTCGGGTACGCCCTGCTCGTAGACGGCGAGGTCGATCTCGCCGTTGCGGACGATGCGGTGGCGGGGTTCGGCGTCGGTTCGCAGCGCCATTGCGGCTCTCCTCTGTCTCGGACAGTTGTCACAAACCAGCCTGAACCGTTCGAGACGAGGAGTCAATGGCGTGCGAAATACCTATGTAAGAGCAGAAAATACAGACTCAGACAATTACTTGTGTGAGAACGAATCCGCCGGAGCGAGCGGCACGACCAACGCCGACGGGTACACCGCAGTGCGCTGGATCTGCTGCGAGGTCCCCAGCAACCGGCCCAGATCCGCCGGATTCGGAATCGTCGACGGGAACGTGCCCGAGGTGATCCGCAGGCGCAACGCGTGACCGGGCTCGAGACGATGGAACGCGGGCCGGATCTTGATCTCCATCTTGACCACGTCACCCGGGGCCAGCAGCTGCTCGTTCTCCTTCAGCACGGTGTGCTCGGGCGCGTAGACGGCACCGTCGGCCGACCACGTCTTGTCCGGGTCGAGGGTGCGCTGACTCGCCAATTGCGAACCGCCCGTGATGTTCACGGCCGTCCCGTCCGGCGCGACATCGTCGAGCCACACCTGGAACGCGGCATCGGTGCCGGTGGAGGAGGCATACAGGGTGACACTCGACGGTCCGGCCAGCACGGTCGGCTCGGTCACCGGATCCATGGTGTAGCGCGGCCCCGCCGTCGGACTCTGCACCCACTCGGTGCACGGGTTGGAGACGGTGAACACCCGGAACACGAAATCGAGCAGGCCCGCCGTGTACTGGCCCAGCGTCTCGCGATTGCAGATGTTGTCGATCCCGGTGTAGGTCAGGCGATCCGCAGCGTCGGTGGCCGTGGGCCGGTCGGCGACGAGTCGGTCGCCGTCGAAGTAGCGCTGTTGGACCGCGGCCTGCTCGAACGGGTAGCGGGCGGTATCGGCGGCATTGTTGTTCGCGTCGATAACATGCAACGGGTTGGCGGTCTCGTCGACGCCGTTGTGAATGTCCTTGAGCCACCGGTCGAACCAGGCCAGGGTGATCGTGTCGGTGTCCATACGTGAGCCCGGGCCCAGACCCAGTCCGACGTGATACCAAGGGCCCATAAGCAATTGGTAGCGTCCGTCGGCGTGCTGATCGGCGGCCATGGGCGCGAACTGGTCCCGCCCCGCCGAGAGGTTCTGCAGCTGCGCGTAATTGCGCACCGCGCCCTCCTGATACAGATCCCACCAGCCGTCGACCTGGTACATGGCGATGCCGTTGTCGACCAGATTGTGCAGGTCGGTCTCGAAACGCCGGTCCTGCCACCAGGTGTTGTCGTAGGCGGTGGCCCCACCGGTGTAGGCGTCGAAGAGCAGCTTCACCGTGCTGGTATCCGGGCCGACCAGCGCCATCAGATGATCGCCGAGCGAGCGCAGGAACTGCTGCGGCGAGACGACCGCGGTGAGGAACGGCCCGATCAGGCTCAGGTACGGGACCATCAGCGAGATGACCGTCAACAGCAGCGGGCTCATCATGCCGTCGTGGTTGAGCACCTCGTCGAAGATGTTGTTGGGCACCGCGAACGGCACGATCGCCTTCAACGGCGAACCCGGGCCGACGGTTTCGGCGGTTCGCATGGCCGACAGGCCCGGGAACGAATAGCCGTACATGCCGACCTTGCCGTTGGACCCCGGCAGCTTCGCCGCCCAATCCACCAGCTCGGAACCATCCACACCGTCCTGCTTGGACGCCGGACTCCACGCCCCGGTCGACCCGCCGGTCCCGCGCACATCCGCGGTCACCTCGATATAGCCGTGCCGAACCAGCATGTCCTGCATGGACGTCGCCTGATTGATGATGCGCCGCGCATCCTTCAGCTGATCCGGCAGCTGGATATGCAGATCGTCGATCACCCCGGTGATCGCGGCCGTGAGCGCACTGGTCACCGCGCCGTAGGTGGTGAAGTTGACGATCACCGGGAACTCGCCTGCGGCCCGCTGCCCCGTCGCCGGATCGGTCGGATACCGCACCTCGGCCTGCAACTGATTGCCATCCGAGAGCGGAACAACCTGTCCCAGTTGATATCCCACCCCGTACTGTTCCGGCGTCGGCAGATAATCCGACGGCAACCCGAAATTCGCAGGCGCATCCGGCACCGGCCCGAAAACCGGCGCCCCCTGCGCGGTAGTGGACGAAACAGTCATGGCCAAGACAGAGAAACCGGCCACGGCCCACGGTGCCAAACGGCAGCGACGGAGCCGGAATGTGCTACTCAACGATCTACCTCTGCGGGGTCGGGAGGTCGCTGCGCGCGCCGCTGCGGTGGCGAACGGCTCGGACCTCGTCGTCGGAACTGAGCACACCGCACAGCCTCGGCGCGCCGCTACCTGCAATCGCCACGACTCCGGCCCACAGGCCTGTGCGCTCGACCAAAGCAGCCCCCGTCATCCCGGCATGCTTTTGGCCGGGATCCACACCGGCTGTACATGACCGGTGGCTGTGGATTCCGGCCAAGAACGCGCCGGAATGACGGGGCGGGTCGGATTACGGTGCGAACGACGCGGATTCGAGGCGGCGGGCGATGCGGGCGGCGGAGAGGGTCATGGCGTCGGTGGGGCGGTGGGGGTCCAGGCCGGTGAGTTCGTGGACTCGGGCCAGGCGGTAGGTGACGGTGTTGCGGTGGATGGTGAGCAGGCGGGCGGTGGCCAGTTGGTTGAAACCGGTGTCCACGAAGACTTCCAGGGTTTCCGCGAGCAGCGGCTGCGTGTCCAGGGGTGCGAGGACGGCTGCCAGACCCGTGCGGGCGGGACCGCCTGCGGCGACGGTGTATTCGAACATCAGGTCCGGGCGACGGCACACCGCGTGCGGGCGATCCAGGCAGCGGCCGAGTTCGGCGAGCATGCGGGCCTCGGCGAACACCGTCGGGACTGCGGACCGCGAAGTCGCGGTCGCCACCCCGACCCAGTAGGGCGCGGGTGGTACGGAACGCGGCGGCACGTCGGTGGCTGGCGCGGCCTGGCCGAGCGCCGGCCGGGGGAGTTGACCGTGCGCGGGCAACCGGCCCGAGAGTGCGGCCAGGGTCGCGGTGCCGTCGTCGCCGGGTTGCAGCGGCAGCAGCGCGGTCCAGCCGCCACTGTCCAGGCGCAGGAAGACCCCCGGAATCGCCTCGATGCGATGGCGCAGTTCGCTGGTGTCGCTGCCCCGAGTGCTGCCCAGCCGAAACACGGCCACCAGGAACGCGTCCGGCACCGCGATGGCCGGTTCCTCGGCCCACTCGATCGGATCGTGACCGGTCAGCAGGGCGTCGGCGATGGCCCGCCGGCGTTCGAGCAACTCCCAGCGCGGATCGTGCGCCCGCTGCACGCACGCGGTCGCGATGCGGGTGGTGAGCAGCGTGACGTATTGCAGCAGCGACACCGCCGCGTCATTGAGCAGTTCGCGTTCCGGCTCGGTCGCGGTCTCCTTCAACCGCGACCACAGGTACTCCGCGCCCAGGCTGTAGCGGCCCAGCACATCCTCGAGCGATTCGCCGTCCCGCACCCGGCTCAGCGCGATCTCCACCAATTCGTGGGTGTCCTCGGCCGCGGGCATCCGCCCCGAGCGCACGAAGTCGAAGAACAGGTCCACATTCAGCTTGGTGCCGCGCTCGAAACCGCTGGCCACCAGCGGTTCCGGCAGGGTGCGGTAGGGCCCGACGGCACCGGGGATCTGCTCGCGCGCCACGACGGCGCGCCGGTACAGCTCTTCGAGCGCTCGGTCCCGCAATCGCGCGTGCATAACTCTCCTACTACCCGTACAGCGACTCGATAGTAGCGGCGTAGTTGGTAGCTATCGGTTTGCGCCTCAGTTTTCCGGTTGCCGTGAGGTTATCGCTGCCCGGCGTCCACACATCCGGCAGCACCGCGAACTTCTTGATCTGTTCCACCCGGGAGAGCTTGGTATTGGCGGTGTCGATGCCCTCCTGCAGCGACTCCAGCACCCGGGGATCCCGGGCCAGCGCCGCAATGCTCCGGTCGGTTAGCTGGTGACGCTCGGCGAAGGCGGCGGCCAGATCCGGGTCCAGGCAGATGAGGGCGGTGTTGTAGGCGCGGCCCTCACCGATCGCGACCACCGTGCCCGCCAGCGGCGTGCTCTCGGTGACGGTGTTCTCGATATTGGTCGGCGACATGTTCTTGCCGGCCGCGTTGATGATCAGTTCCTTCTTGCGGTCGACGATCTTGAGGAAGCCCTCGGCGTCGATCTCGCCGATATCGCCGGTGTGCAGCCAGCCGTCGGTGTCGATGGTCTCGGCGGTCTTGTCGGGGGCGTTGCGGTAGCCGCGCATCACCATCTTGCCGCGCACCAGCACCTCACCGTCCGCGGCGATGCGGACCTCCGCGCCGGGCAGCGGGCGGCCCACCGTGCCGATTTTGATGCGTTCGGGGCGATCCACGGTCGCGCCCGCGGTGCACTCGGTCATGCCGTATCCCTCGCACAGCGGCAGGCCCAGGCCGAGGAAGAACTCGTGGGTGTCCTTCGGGATCGGGGCGGACCCGGTGACGGCGATGCGGATGTTGTCCATGCCGAGCTGGGTGCGAATGGTGTTGAGCACCAGGCGATCCGCGAGCCGATACTGGATGGTATCGACGATGTTCTGGCTGCGCCCGTCGGAGTTCGCGCGGGCGCGGGCCCGGCCGACAGCGATCGCCCAGTCGATGAGCCGCCGCTTGAGCGGGCTCGGCTCGGCCGCGAAGCGGTCCTCCAGTGCCGCTTTGACCTTCACCCATACGCGGGGCACACCCAGGAACACCGACGGATGCACCTCCGTGAGCGCGGCGGCCACCTGCTTGAGATCCGGGGACGTGGTGATCTGCGCGCCGGTGAGCAACGACAAGTAGTGCGCGAACCAGCGATTGGCCGCATGCGCGTCCGGCAGGTAGGAGACCACCTTGTCGGCGGGTCCGCCGGTGCCGAATTCGTCCACCACGCGGGCGTTCTCGAGGAAATTGGTGTGGGTGAGCTCCACGCCCTTGGGCGGGCCGGTGGTGCCGGAGGTGTAGACGATGGTCAGCAGATCCGCGGGATCGACCGCGCGCCAAGCGGATTCGAAATCGAACCCGGCGTTCTCGGTCGCTTCGACGTCGGTGAGCGAGACGCACCCCTCCGGTGCCTCGTCCACACAGATCACGTGCTCGACCGTGACGCCCTGGGTGGCGGCCTTTTCCACTGCCGCCAGCACCTGCGGCGCGAACTGCCGCTCGCAGATGATCACCTTGTTGCCCGCATTGCCGAACTGATAGGCCAGCAGATCCACCGGATTGGTGTTGTACACCGAGAACGGGGTCGCGCCCGTGTGCAGAATCGCGGTGTCGCACAGGTGGAATTCGGGGCGGTTGGTCATCATCAGCGCGACCGTGTCGCCGCGCCCGACGCCGAGCGCCGCCAGCCCGGTCGCGATCGTGCGCACCCGATCCCCGTACTCGCGCCACGTGACGGTGACTCCGCCACCGAGCGTGCGCAGCGCCACCTCCTGCGGATAGCGGGCCACATTGGCCTGGAACGCCTCGACCATCGTGCGCGGGGCCGTTCCCGCAGCCGGTGTTGAACTCACGAACACAGCAGACCGCACAAAGGATGGGCGGGTCCACTGGCAATGGCGAAGATCTACCGACGCGTACTTGTGCATAGTGACAAAGGTGGGGGCCCGTGGTCCGAGCCGTGGCAGCGGGGTCCGTTGGCCCGGTGATCGAGGTTTACATGAATTTACCAATGATCTTGTTGCGCAACCTGATTCGAGTCCGGTATAGGGGCTCGCGACGTATCGTGTTAGCACGAACAGGACCGCCGGACCCCGACCGGGACGTCCGATCGGGTGGGCGTGCGCGGCCACGAGGAGCGAGCGGTGATCACCCCTACCACCAGCGGAGTACAGGACTACATCAATGCCGAGGAAGTCGAGTACGTCGACATCCGATTCTGCGACGTCCCCGGCATCCAGCAGCATTTCTCCATCCCGGCGAAGATGTTCGACGCCGAGCTGGTCGAGGGCGGCATCGCCTTCGACGGGTCCTCGGTGCGCGGCTTCCAGGCCATCCACGAATCCGACATGCTGCTACTGCCGGATCTGCGCACCGCGCAACTGGATTCGTTCCGCGCCGCCAAGACCCTCAATATCAGCTGCTTCGTGCACGACCCGCACACCCGCGCCGCCTACAGCCGTGACCCCCGCAATGTGGCCCGCAAGGCCGAGGAATACCTGCGCTCCACCGGGATCGCCGACACCGCCTACTTCGGGCCCGAGGCCGAGTTCTACATCTTCGACTCGGTGCGCTACGACACCAGCATGAATCGCGCCTTCTACGAGGTGGATTCGGCGTCGGCGGACTGGAACACCGGCGAGAAGTTCAATCCCGACGGCACCCCCAACCGCGGCTACAAGGTGCGGCCCAAGGGCGGCTATTTCCCCGTCGCGCCCTATGACGCGGATGTCGATCTGCGCGACCGCATGTGCACCAACCTGCAGATCGCGGGCTTCGACCTGGAGAAGGGGCACCACGAGGTCGGCACCGCCGGGCAGGCCGAGATCAACTACCGGTTCAATACGCTGCTGGCCGCCGCCGACGATCTGATGCTCTACAAGTACATCATCAAGAACACCGCCTGGGAGGGCGGCAAGACCGTCACCTTCATGCCGAAACCGCTCTTCGGCGACAACGGATCCGGCATGCACGTGCACCAATCCCTGTGGAAGGACGGCTCACCGCTGTTCTACGACGAGGCCGGGTACGCCGGGCTGTCGGACCTGGCGCGGCATTACATCGGCGGTCTGCTGCACCACGCGTCGTCGCTGCTGGCGTTCACCAACCCGACCGTGAACTCCTACAAGCGCCTGGTGCCCGGCTACGAAGCGCCGGTGAACCTGGTCTACAGCCAGCGCAATCGCTCTGCGGCCGTGCGCATTCCGGTCACCGGCACCTCCGCCGCCGCCAAACGCCTGGAATTCCGCTGCCCCGACTCCTCGGGCAACCCGTACCTGTCCTTCGCGGCCATGATGATGGCCGGGCTCGACGGCATCACCAACAAGATGGAACCCCCGCTGCCCGTCGACAAGGACCTCTACGAGCTCACCCCCGAGGAGAGCTCCGAGGTCACCCAGACGCCCGGAAGCCTCGAGGAGGTCATCAACCGCCTCGAGGCCGACCACGAATACCTCACGCAGGGCGGCGTTTTCACCGAGGACCTGATCGACACCTGGATCCGCATCAAGCGCGAATCCGAGATCGCCGAGATCAACGTCCGCCCGCACCCCTACGAATTCGAGCTCTACTTCGACGTGTAGAGCTCGACCGGCTCGAGGCCCGACAGATACTCCGGCAGCGGGCGGGAGTGCAGGACGCCCAGGCGTTGCGTGGCGCGGGTGAGCGCGACATACAGCTCGGCCGCGCCGCGCGGGCTCTCGGCGAGGATCTCATCGGGTTGCACCACCAGGACCGCGTCGAATTCGAGGCCCTTGGTCTCCCAGGCGGGGACCGTGCCCGGCATGCCGGGCGGGCCGATCACGATGCTGGTGCCCTCGCGGCCGGCCTCGTCGCGCTCGAATTCCGCGATGGCCGAGGCCATCTCGTCGACCTGGAGCTGACGGGCCCACGGCTGGACCCCGCACGCGCGCACCGACTCCGGCGGCACCACGTCGGGTGCGAAATCGGCGAGGACCGCGGCCGCGACCGCCATGATCTCCGCCGGGGTGCGGTAGTTCACCGTCAACGACCGGTACTGCCAGCGGCCCGGGACATACGGTTCCAGCATGGTGTCCCACGAGGTCGCGCCCGCCGGGGAGCTGCGCTGCGCGAGATCGCCGACGACGGTGAAGGAATGGCTCGGACAGCGGCGCATGAGCACCCGCCAGTCCATCTCCGACAGCTCCTGTGCCTCGTCGACCACGATGTGGCGGTAGGTCCAATCCCGGTCGGCGGCAGCGCGTTCGGCGAGCTCACGGGTGTCGCGCTCGAGGAAACGCTCGGCCAAGTCCTCGCCGTAGAGGAGATCGGTGGCGAAGAGGTGGTCCTCGTCGTCCATATGGTCGGCACGGTTGACCAGCAGATCCAGGACGCCCTCGGCATAAGCGGCCTGCGCCTTGCGTTCCCGTTCGGCGGCGGCCTCCTCGGCGCTGGTGTCACGGCCCAACAGATCGACCAGTTCGTCGAGCAGCGGCACATCCGACACCGTCCACGCCGCGCCGTCGGCACGGTAGAGAGCTTGCCCGGCACCGGCGTTGCGCAGTCGCTCGTCGGACGAAAGCAGTTCCGCCAGCAGGTCTTGCGGCTCCAGCGTCGGCCAGAGCCCCTCGACCGCCGCCGAGAACCCCTCGTGCTCGGCGAGTTCGGTGCGCAGATCGGTGCGCATGTTCTCCCACGCGTCGCGATCCTCGCGGGTGAGCCAGCCCTTGCCGATCCGCGCGATCGCACGCTCGGTCAGCGCCCAGGTGAGCACCTCGAGGAACACCGCGCGGGCCTCGTTGTGCGAACGACCGCTCTCGCGGGCCTCCTCCCGCGCCCAGCCCGCGATATCGGCGTCGATGCGCACGGTGACATCGGTCAAGTCGATCGTGATCGGTTCCCGTGGAACCTGCTGGCGATCCGCGACCGCGGCCTTCAACACCTCCAGGATCTTCAGTGACCCCTTCAGCCGCGCCGCCTCGGGAGTGTCCTCGGCGGTCGCGTGCAGACCGGGCAGTAGCTCGCCCGTGGTGGTGAAGACCACGTTCGTCTCGCCCAGCGACGGCAGCACCCGCCCGATGTGCTTGAGGAAGGCCCGGTTCGGGCCCAGCACCAGCACGCCGTTGCGTTCCATCTGCTCGCGCTGCGTGTACAGCAGATACGCGACCCGGTGCAGCGCCACCACCGTCTTGCCGGTGCCCGGGCCACCCTCGATCACCAGCACGCCCGGATGTTCCAGGCGGATGATCCGATCCTGCTCGGCCTGAATGGTTGCCACAATGTCGCGCATGCCCTCGCCGCGCGGCGCATTGACCGCCGCGAGCAGGGCCGCGTCGCCGCGCTCGCCGTCGCCCGGACGGCCGAACACCTCATCGGTGAAATCCACCACTTCGCGCCCGCGTGTGAGGAATTGGCGACGTCGCCGCATCTGCTCCGGGCTCGCGGCGGTCGCGACATAGAACGCCCGCGCGGCGGGCGCTCGCCAATCCAGCAGCAGCGGTTCGAACTCGTTGGCCTCGTCGAAGATCCCGATCCGGCCGATATAGGACGGTTCCCCGTCCACACTGTCGAGGCGGCCGAAGCACAGCCCGTTGTCGGCCACGCCCAGCCGCTGGATCTCCTTGGACAGCGAGCGCACCTCGGCGTCGCGCTCCACCAGCGCAGTCGCATTGCCGCGCACCGTCAACGTCTCGCGGTAGCGGCCCTGCACCCGCGCGCGCTCGGCGTCCAGCCGCGCGTACAGCCCGGCCACATACTCCTGCTCCGACCGCAGTTCGGTCTCATACCCCTGATCCGGCACCGGCACCTCACCTTCCCGACTAGCGATCCCCGCCGCCGCGCCCCGCCGTTTACGCAGGTTGCGGCCTTAGGTCAGCAATAGTGCGCCATCACCGGGGTCTTGTGGCAAGCCCCCCACTGTGTTATAAGGTTGAATGGGAAGGAAGGAACCTTCCCATTCTTGTTTCCCCTCTTTTCACGCCGCCTCGGGGCGCTGGCCGCCCGACGCGATGTTCATGATGTCCTTGTTGCCGTCGGCCCACTGTGCCGTCATCACCATGGATGCGACCTTCCACACACCGTCCACGAGCACCACCCCGATGCGGTAGGTGCCGCCCAAGGTCCAGCGCGGAGAGCCGAGCGGGTTGGCGAGAATGTGCACCGCCTGGAACACCGCGGTCAACTCGGCACGGTCGCCGTCCACGGTCACCAGGTGGTTGCCGAGCAGGTGTTGGGTGGCATCGAAGCTACCGATCAGCTTCTCCCAGTCGGCGCGGATCTGTGCCGGGGCGACGGTCGCGGGACCGCCGCCCCACACGCTCGAGTAATCGAGGGTGACCTCGTCGGCGAACACGCTCGGGAAGGTATCCCAGTCGCTGATGTCGATGTACCAGAACAGGCGGGTGACGGCCTCGATGATGTCGGCGCGCTGCTGGGCGGTGGCGGTGGCGGAAACGGCGGTGGTCATGGCAATTCTCCTACTGTGCAATGGAATCGGTGACGGGCAACAGATCGCGGGCGGCCAGCACGCCGCGCGCGACCGACATGGCCGAGAGCACACGGGGAAAACCCGCGTAGGGGAGGGCTTGCAGGATCGACTCGACGATCTCGCCCGGCGCGACACCGACATTCAGCGCCGACCCGATATGCGCCTCCAGCTGCGGGCGGGTGTCACCGAGCGCGACGAGCACACCCAGGATCACCAGCTCGCGCCGACCCGCATCCAGCCCCGGCCGGGAATGGATGTCGCCGTAGGCGAATTCGACCGCGAACCGATGCAGATCGGGAGCGATATCGGCCAGCTCGTCGTAGACGCGCCCCCGAACCCCGCCCGCCCCACCGAGTTCGGCCTGCCGGGCGGCTCCCCGCTGGAATCTCTCGTTCATGAATCCGAGCTTGCTCGGCGCGGAAGTCGGTAACCAGCGCACGCCGTGCCTCGTACTCCCAGGGCCACCCAGGACCGCCCTGTGCCAGACTGCCGTCATGGCGGTACGTGAGAACCTGGCGGAATTCCTGAAGTCTCGACGCGCCCGGGTCGATCCGCAAGACACGGGCCTGCCGCCCTCCGGCCTGCGCCGCGTCCCCGGCCTGCGCCGCTCCGAACTCGCCCACCTGGCGGGCATCAGCGCCGAGTACTACCAGCGCCTCGAACAACGCCGCGCCGCCAACCCCTCCATCGACGTCCTCGACGCCCTCGCGACCGCCCTGCGCCTCAACGAGATCGAGACCGCGCACCTGCACACCCTCGCGCACCCGCCGCGCACCACCGAAACCGGCGCGGTCACCCCGCGCCCCGAACTGCTGCGCATGCTCGACCTGATCGACAAGGCCCCCGCCGTCGTCATCACCGACCTCTTCGACGTGCTGGCCGCAAACCCGTTGGCCAGCTACGTCTTCGGACCCATGGCCGCCGAAAACATGGCCCGCGCACTGTTCACCGACCCCGCCGCGCGAAAGTTCTACGGCGAGTGGGACGCCGTCGCCGCCGCCACGGTCGCCCAACTGCGCCGCGTCGCCGGCATCTACCCGGGCGATCCGGCCACCGGCGCCCTCATCGACGAACTCGCCACCGGCAGTACCGAATTCGCCACCCTCTGGAGCGCGGGCGACGTGCAACTGCGTACCCACGGCGCCAAACTCATCCACCACCCCCACTCCGGCACCCTGAACTTCTCCTACGAAAACCTCGAACTCCCCGGCGACCCCCGCCAGCGCATCGTCACCTTCACCCCCGACCCCGGCACCACCCTCCCAACCCTGTAGGTGCGGTCCTCAGTCCGCTGTCCCGCGCGGTACGACCCACTGGTGCCGCAGTGTCGGGAAGACCTGGGCGATCAGCTCGAAATGCTTGTCGTAGTGCAGAACCGTGGCGTCGTAGTGCACCGCGGTCGCGGCGATCAGAACATCCGTCGCCTGCGCGGAACGGCCGTAGCCCTGAGCCCAGAGCTGTCGCCGGATGGTGCGGACCAACAGGTCGATCGCGGGATCCATCGGGAGAAAGCGGAACACACCGGTATAGATGGTGATGATGCGTTCGAGCTCTTCGAGGTTCCGAGCGCTGTAGCAGGCCTCGTCGAGGGTTACGGCATTCGAGCAGAGGACTCCGACCGCGGCGTTGAGCCGGTCGAAGGCCGCGCGCACGGCCGGGGAGCTTTGAATTCGCGAGACTGCGCTGTGATCGGCAAGGTACAGCGCGAGGCCGCCTCCGGCCGTCATCGCGGCTCCGGCGACTCGGCCTCCTCGGTCGGCTCCGACTCGGTTAGGAAGGGCGCGGTGTCGGCGAACCAGGCGATGGCGTCGTGCTGCTGACGTTGCTGAACCAGCAGACGCAGAGCGGTCCGGACCGTCTCGGTCTTGGTCGCACCGCCGGTAACCTTGCGGGCCTGCTCCATGAGGTCGTCCGGGATATCGATCAGGGTCTTCGTCATCGCCACCTCCCTGGAGATATACAAATTCTCTCTCGAGTATATCCCTGTTGTGGGGGTCGGTGGGAGTTCGCGCGCGAATCGCCACTCGACACTCCGAGGGGCGGATGTGGGACGGACGGGCGCGTTGTCGTTAGATTGGGGCGAACGGATCGGCCGTGTCGCGAGATTTGCCCGCAGGGAGGCGGGTTCGTGGCGGGGTGCGGGAATACCGTTGTGACACAACGTGCCACGCGTAAAGGCGCTGCGTGGTCATGTGGGGTGGGTTGAAACTATGACCTTTACCTCACTGGCCGCGCGGGGTGGTGGTGCGGTCATACGATCCGGGGCTGACAGATGCGGGAAGGCGAGTAAGCCATGGATCGAAATGCGTTCGTCGAAGTGATGAACGAGGCGAGCGGCATGCTGGAAGCCGGGCTGGCGGAAGAAGCGCTGGCACGGTTGACGGCGTTCGACGACGGCCTGGACGCGGCGCCCGAGCCCAAGGACTACGGCTGGATCGTGTCCTACCGCTTCCGTTCCGCCTTCGCCGCTGGGGATTACGCGCAGGCTCTGCACATTGCCGAGCGCGGACCGGCCCGCTACCCGGCCGATATCCCGCCCGCCACGCTGGCCACCATGTACTCGATGGCCGTCGAGGCCGCCACCCAGCAGGATCTGCCCGACAGTGCCGTCACCATGGCCGACCGCTGCATCGAACTGCGGCGCGCGCACGGCGAGCACGCCGAGGTGCTGATGGCGGCCATGACCGCCTGCACCCTGCTCGGCGATATCGAAAGACACGACCTGGCAAGCAGATACGCGCAACTGCTGATCACCGAGGGCGTCGGCCACGACGACTACCGCGGATACGGGTACTACGCGCTGTGCGCGGCCATCGAATCGGGCGTGGGCACCCATCTCATCGACACCCTGCGCGCCGGGCGGGAATGGCTCGAGAGCCAGGACAACGAATTCGCCCGGGTGGCACTGGAATACCTGGAAACCGCGCCTGTCCTGCGCGAACCGCTCGCGGTGAACCTGGATCTCGCCGATCCGCTCGGCAACGGGGTGCCGCTGTCGGAACCCTTGGGTGGCATCCCCCCGAACAACGGCCTCCCGCCGAACAACGGTGCACCGCTGGGCAATGGCGTACCGAACGGTGTCGCGCCCGGTATCGGTGGCCCGCTGGGTAATAGCGGACCGGCCTCCGATCCGCCGCTCGCGCCGGATGCCATGCAGACCCAGTACCTGCGTCTGGGCGAC
The DNA here is from genome assembly GCF_054782115.1 of Nocardia heshunensis. Lineage (NCBI taxonomy): Bacteria > Bacillati > Actinomycetota > Actinomycetes > Mycobacteriales > Nocardiaceae > Nocardia > Nocardia heshunensis. Next base: position 105,628 of record NZ_BAAGTC010000007.1, read on the forward strand.
GGTGCGCCGCATATGGTCACCGGGCCCTCGCAACCGCCCGCCGAGCAGATCGCGGGCGGCGAAACCGCCGACGCGCTCATGGAAGCCAACCGCCCCGGCATCGCCGCGGCCGCCTACCGCGCCCTCATCGACGACGCCCTCGGCACCGGCAAACCCGATCCGCTGATCATGGGCAAGGCCACCCTCGGCCTGCTCACCGCCCTCATCTTCGACAATCGGGTGGGCGAGGCGCACGGCATCTGGGTCGACGAACACGGGCCCACCTACCTGGGCATCTGGTCGCTGGAGAACGGCCAGACCTCGGTGCACGACGCCATCGCCTACAACCTGGTCGCGGCCTTCCTGCATTCGTTGAGCACCGGCGACCCGAATGCCGCCAACCACGCGGTCGACTCGCTCATGACCCGAAACGTGGAGTGGGCCTACGAGAACGACCCGCAGGTCGTGCCCGCCATGATCAACTCCTGGCGCCGCCACCTCTACGAGATCCACAGCGGTGAACCCGGCCCCGAATACCGGTGGCACCTCACCCAGGCCGAACAGCGCTGGGGCCACCCGATTCCCGAGGCGGGCCTGTATTGGATGCGCCCCTACCGCTGGGTCGTCGACTGGGTGTGACGGCCGCCGCCTAGGCTGGCCGCATGGCAGCGACGGAGATCTGGCATAACCCGAAGTGCTCGAAGAGCCGCACGGCCAAGGCCGTGCTGGACGAGGGCGGCACCGAATACACCGAGCGCCGCTACCTCGACAACCCGCCCTCCGCCGCCGAAATCCGCTCGGCACTGACCAAACTCGGCCTCGAACCCTGGCAGATCACCCGCACCGCCGAACCCGAGGCCAAGGACCTGGGCGTCTCCCAATGGGGCAAGACCCCCGCCGACCGCGACCGCTGGATCGAAGCCCTCGCCACCCACCCCCGCCTCATCCAGCGCCCCATCGTCTTCACCGCCGACGGCCGCGCTTTCGTGGCCCGCGACGACGAATCCCTGAACGAACTGCGGGACTAGGACAGGGCGAAGACGGGGAAACCCGGTGCGATGTCGGCCAATTCGGCGTCGGTGGCGTTCTTGGTGATGCCCTCGAAGAAGCGGCCGACCTCCCAGCCCCAGCGGTCGAGGTAGGCGCGCAGGACCGGGATCTTGTCGGCGTCGGGGAGTTCGGTGGCGGTGAAGGTTTCGGTCTTGCGGCCCAGGCGGAGTTCGCCGGTGCCGGAGACGCGGAGGTTCTTGACCCACTGGGTGTGGCCGCGCGGGGCGACCAGGTAGCGGCCGGTGTCGGTGTCGAGAACGTTGACCAGGGTGGTGCGCCATTCGCCGGATTTGCGGCCGCGGACGGCCAGCAGACGACCGCCGGCGACGTTGATGCCGAGCTTGGGCAGGGCGTTGAAGATGCGGTTCATGATCGGGTCCAGGCCGGTCGGGCCGATGTAGCGGGTGGCGGCGTGCTGGGCGTCCATGGCAAGTTCCTTCGGTTTTGGAGAGCGGTGCTCTCTGTTGGGATCAGTGTGCGCGCCGCCGCCGCGACATGTCAAGAGCAGTGCTCTCGAAATTTGGCAGTGTTCTGATTCGTGGCAGACTGTCCGCATGAGCGTCCCCAGGACTGCCCGAGAACGGGCCCGCGCCGAGATCACCCGCGAGATCACCGATGCCGCCCGGCGCCAGCTCGCCGAATCGGGTGCGCCCGCCCTGTCGCTGCGGGCCATCGCCCGCGAGCTCGGCATGGTGAGTTCCGCGCTGTACCGGTACTTCCCGAGCCGCGACGACCTGCTGACCACGCTGATCATCGATGCGTACAACTCGCTCGGCGACACCGTGGAGGCCGCGGTCGCGAGCGCAGGTACACCGCGCGAGCAGTTGCGGGCGGCCTCGAATGCCGTGCGGGACTGGGCCATTGCGCACCCGCACGAATACGCGCTGGTGTACGGGTCGCCGGTGCCGGGCTATCAGGCTCCGCAGACCACGGTCGGCCCGGCCTCGCGCGGCCCGATCGCGATGCTCTCCATCGTCTACCGGGCCTGGGAAGCAGGCACGCTGACCATTTCAGGGGACGAGCTCGAGCCGGACCTCGCGGCGCAGTCCGCGAACATCGCCGCCATGATCGCTCCGGGAATGCCGGAATCGGCGGTGACGCGGTCGTTCATCGCGCTCACCCAGCTGTTCGGCATGGTGACCTTCGAACTGTTCGGCCAGCTCGACAACAGCATGGACCCGGCCGGTCCCTTCTTCGAGCATTCGGTGGCGGCCATGGCCGACTACATCGGGCTGTCGCAGTAGGGGAGTCGAATACCGACCGGCTACAGCGGGAACGGTGGTGTGCCCACCCCGGCAATACGCAGATTGCCCCACGGATCGCGCTCCTGCAGAACCCCGGGCGAGGGCGCGCTGCCGGGCACGGTGAGAAAGACCTGCCCGCGCCCCGGATCGGGCAATTCAACCCCTTCGGCCGCGGAAATCCTTCCATACCAGTGAAATTGGCCGTCTGTCGGGTCCAAATGCCCGCTCAGCGCCACCTGCACCGCCAGCTCCGCGCCTGGCGCGTCGAGCAGTGCCGGCCCGCAATAGTCCGGTGCCGGTTCGGGTTCGGTGATCGCGGCGTGCGGCTCCGCCGCCACGGGGGAGTGGCGACGGTCCCGCCGCCACCTCACGGCAGTCCCCGGCGCCGCCAGATCCGCTTGCCGACCGGCCCGATCAGCCCCTGCTGATCCAGGAACGCACCGAGATTCGCGGCCCCCAGCCCGAGCGCGCGGCGCGAATGCGGATTGGCCCGCGCCATCCGCCGCGCCGCCCGCCCGTCCTCGACGCCCGCGCGGGCGTACATGTGCCAGTTGGTCATGAGATGCACGAACAGTGGCGCGGCCACCGCGACACACAGTCGCGTGTACCGCAATTCGGCCTTCGACATGGTCGGGACCCGGTGCGCCAACGCATCTCGCGCGAAGCCGATGTGCCGCGCCTCCTCGGTGACGTGAATCCGCATGGCGCGCGCCACGAGTGGCTGCAACTGTGGATCGTCGAGGGTGCGCCGCTGCAGCGCGTCGAAGATCTCCTCGCCCACCAGCGCGCCCACCCACACCATGGAACCGCGCAGGAACAGCTGCAGCGAGGCGATGGTGGCGCGTTCGAAACGGTTGGGCCAGTAGGGCCGTGCCTCGATGCGGTCGATGAGTTTGCCGAACATCATCATGTGCCGGCATTCGTCGCCCATCTCGGTGAGCGTGTAGTGCGAGTGTCGCGAGGTGGGATCACCGGCCATGAGCTCGCGCAGCAGCAGCCGGTTGAGCAGGTTCTCGAACCAGATGCCCACCGACAGCACGTTCGCGAGTTCCTCGCGCGACAGGTCGCGGCGCTGCGCGGGGGTCATCGCCTCCCACAGCGGCGTGCCGTAGAGCGAGACGACTTCGGGTGGCAGGAAGAGTTTGTCCGGATCCAGCGGTGCGTTCCAGTCCAGGTCGACCACCGGGTCGTAGGACTTCTTCGCTGACCCGGCTAGCAGGCGTGCGGCAAAGGATTCGCGGGTGGTGACGGCGTTGTCGCCCATGACAGCTCCCGACTCGTTACTGATACAAGCTGTTACACTCAGATTAGTGGTACATGCTGTCACGGTCAATGTTGGAGTGAGTATCGTGAGCCGAGTGACCGGCACCCGACGTAGACCCGCGCAACCCTCCGCACGGGATCGAGAACCGGCCGCCGACGGCCGCAGCACCCGCTGGACCGGCCACAAGGCCCGCCGCCGCACCGACATGCTCGACGCCGCCCTCACCGTCATCGAGGAGAACGGCACCGAGATCTCGGTGCAGCAGATCGCCGATCGCCTGCAGGTGCCGCGCCCGGTCGTCTACCGCCACTTCGACGGCCGCGCCGATCTCGACGAGGCCATCCGCCGCCACATCCTGGATTCCCTGCTGGCCGAACTGCTTCCGCGCCTGCACCCCGAGGGCACCGTGCGTGATCTGGTCCGCGGCGCGATCGGCACCTACGTCGGCTGGGTGGAACGCCACCCGCAACTGCACCGCTTCCTCGCCGCCGCCGACCCGCACGGCGAAACCTCCACCGCCCTGGCCGGGGCCCGTGACCGCATCGGCGGCCACCTCGCCGACCTGTTCGCCGAGACCCTGGAGCGGTTCGGCATCGACCGGAATCGGGCCCGCCCCATGGCCTTCGGCACCGTCGGCTTCGTCGACGGCGTGGTCAACAGCTGGCGGGCCGCACCCACTCTGACCAGCGAACATGTCGAGGGCATCCTCACCGAGTCGGTGCTGTCGCTGCTCGAGGGCAATGCCCGTAGTCTGGACCTGCCGCTGACCCGCGACACCGTCGTCGCCGACCTGCTCTCGCGCACCGCGGCGGCCCGCGCGTGACCCGCATTCACCACCAGAGGATCTCGATGGCCTTCCGTTCGCACGCCAGGTCGGTCGTGTTCGCCGCAATCGCCGCCGCCGCACTGGCTCCCGCCGCCCCGGCGGCTGCCGACGTCGCGCTCCCGGACGGTCTGCACTGCGATGTGCTGGACTGCCGCAACGACACCGACCGGGACTACGTGGTCTCCGGCTACATGCAGTGCGAGTACAGCGATACCGACGGTGGTGGTTCCTCGGGTAGCGAGCAGTTCACCGATGTGGTTCCGGCGCATACGCAATACCGTTTGCAGGGCTGCATCGACGGCCAGTCCCCGTACCTGCGTTCCATCGACGAGGTCGAATAACCCTCAGGCCCCGGTGAGCGCCCGATAGCTGCGATTCCACAGCCATTCCACCGGCCCGCGCTCGATGTTGCGCAACCAGACGTGCGCGAAGCTCAGCATGAGCGCGCACACCAGCACATAGATCCCGACGGTGAACGGCACCCGCGCATTCGCCGACACCAGACCCGCCAGCCCGAGACCCCAGCCGTAGCAAAGCCATCCCGACACCAGGTTCTGAAGGATGTAGCAGCTCAACGCCATTCGGCCGACCTCGCTGAAGCGGCGGCCCACCCAGCCCGGTCCGGGCCGGTGCGCGTAGACCTCCGCGACCAGGGCGAGCAGGCCCAGCGACACGATCGGGGCGGTGCCGTAGCGGGCCACCAGGATCAGGTCGCCGCCGACGAGGCCGAGTACCAGATCGATCGGGGCGGCGACGCCGAGGCCGATCACCATGAGGCGCTTGCGGATTCGTGCGCCGCCGGATTCGAAGATTCCGGCCCGGAACAGACGCGCGCCGAGCAGGAACAGCGCGATGGACATCGGGAAGATGAACAGCGGTTCCAGCCGGAACACCAGCAGGTGTTCCCAACGGAACGCCACCAGATCCCAGAACGAGCCGTCCGCATAGGGATTCGGGTCCAGGGGCCGATGCTCGCCGGAGCCGCCATCGGGACCGAACAGGACCACCACCGCGATCAGCGACATCACGGTGAGGTGGATGCTCGCCATGGTGATCAGCCAACGCCGCTGCGCCTTCGGGCTCGTCGCCAGGATGAACGCCACTACCAGGCCGGTGATCGCGTACCCCATCAGCACGTCGAATTCGGCGACGAAGAAGAAATTCACCAGCCCGTCGAGCAGCAGCAGTCCCGCCCGTACCGGGTACCCGCCCGGCCACGCGCGCCCGGCCCGCACCGCCGATCGCTGCTGAATAGCCAGCCCGATGCCGAACATGATGGTCAGCAGCCCGAGGAACTTGCCCTGCGCCAGCTGCTGCAGGAATCGTTCCACCCACAGCCACGCGCCCTGCGGTTCGTCACTGCGCGCGATGTAGCCGAGCAGCCCTTCGGAGTTGGTGAAGATCCAGATATTGGTGCCCAGCGTGCCCAGGATGGCGATGCCGCGCAGCACGTCCAGCGCCCCCAGCCGGGACGAACCGGGCTGGGCGGGAACGGATTCGGGGTCGCCGGCGACGGAGGTCTCCGGGTGGGGGAGACGTGGGGCAGCAGCCGGTTCGACCATGTCGGTCATTGTGCCGTCGCACCCGCTCGGCGCGGATCGGCCGCGAGAACGACCCGGCATCCGACTCGCGAATGACTCGAACCCGGACAGTCCACCCGCGCCCGGGTGTGCCTTTCGCCTAGGCTCGAGGCATGCAGCGCATCATCGGAATCGAGGTCGAGTACGGCATTTCGACGCCTACCGAGCCGTCCGCCAACCCGATTCTCACATCCACCCAGGCGGTGCTCGCCTACGCCGCGGCCGAGGGCGTGCCGCGCGCCAAGCGCACACGCTGGGACTATGAGGTGGAATCGCCGTTGCGGGACGCGCGCGGTTTCGATCTCGGCAGGCTCAACGGGCCCGCTCCGGTGATCGACGCCGACGAGGTCGGGGCGGCGAACATGATCCTCACCAACGGGGCTCGCCTCTACGTCGATCACGCCCACCCCGAATACTCCGCGCCCGAGGTCACCGATCCGCTGGACGCCGTCATCTGGGACAAGGCCGGTGAGCGGGTGATGGAGGCCGCCGCCCGCTTCGCCTCCAGCGTGCCCGGCGCCCCGCGCATGCAGCTCTACAAGAACAATGTCGACGGCAAGGGCGCCTCCTACGGCACCCACGAGAACTATCTGATGAGCCGTGAAACTCCGTTCAACCAGATCATTCTCGGGCTGACACCGTTCTTCGTCTCCCGTCAGGTGGTGTGTGGATCCGGTCGCGTCGGCATCGGCCAGTCCGGTGATACGCCCGGCTTCCAGCTCTCGCAGCGCGCCGACTACATCGAGGTCGAGGTCGGCCTGGAGACCACGCTCAAGCGCGGCATCATCAACACCCGTGACGAACCGCACGCCGACGCCGACAAGTACCGGCGTCTGCACGTCATCATCGGTGACGCCAATCTCGCGGAGTGGTCGACGTATCTGAAAGTCGGCACCACCGCCCTGGTGCTGGACCTGATCGAAGCGGGCGAAGATCTCTCGGATCTGCAGCTGGCCCGCCCGGTCACGGCCGTGCACACCATCAGCCACGACCCGACTCTGCGTGCCACCGTTGCCCTTTCGGACGGGCGTGAGCTGACCGGCCTTGCGCTGCAACGCATCTACCTCGACCGGGTCGAAAAGTTCATGGACCGCACCGGAGTCGACGACGCCCGCACCAAGGACGTCATCGAGAAGTGGGCCCACGTCCTCGATCTGCTCGAGCGCGACCCCCTCGAAACCGCCGACCTGCTGGACTGGACCGCGAAACTGCGCCTGCTGGAAGGCATGCGCAACCGCGAGGGCCTGACCTGGGCCGCACCCAAACTGCACCTGGTCGACCTGCAGTACTCGGATGTGCGCCTGGACAAGGGCCTCTACAACCGCCTGGTGGCCCGCGGTTCCATGCAACGCCTGGTCACCGAGCAGCAGATCACCGACGCCATGACCAACCCGCCCACCGACACCCGCGCCTACTTCCGCGGCGAGTGCCTGCGCCGCTTCGGCGCGGATATCGCGGCGGCGAGCTGGGATTCGGTGATCTTCGACCTGGGCGGCGACTCCCTGGTCCGCATCCCGACCCTGGAACCCCGGCGCGGCACCAAGTCCCACGTCGGCAAACTTCTCGACGGCGTGCGCACCGCCTCGGAACTGGTGCAGCAGCTGACGCACTGACGGTTTCGCGGATAGCGAACTGCGGCGGTGGGTTCCGGAGGATGCTCCGGGACTCACCGCCGTTTCGCGTGCAGGTCGCGTTGATCACTCGCCGGACCTCGCAACGCGGGGGTTCGGGGGCTTGCCCCCGAGTTAACTACCGGGGGTCCGGGGGTGTCGCCCGGGAGGCTCCGGAGAGATCGCGGCAACAGCACAATGACGTTTAATCCGGCATGTTCCCGCCGCTGGTGGGTAGTGTTGGGGGACGAGCATCGGATCTTCTCCGGTGCTCGCCGATGATCACAGAGGAGGTCGGCTGCTATGGCACAAGAGCAGACCAAGCGCGCCGGTGGCGGCGACGAGGACGAGGGCCCGGCCGGCGACGGCGGGGCGGGACAGGAGCGTCGCGAGAAGCTGGCGGAGGAAACCGACGACCTGCTCGACGAGATCGACGACGTCCTCGAGGAGAACGCGGAAGACTTCGTCCGCGCCTATGTCCAGAAGGGCGGCCAGTGACCCAAGGTGACCCCCTGCGGCTCCAGTTGGGGTTCGCCCAATCCTCTTTCTCCGAGTACCTGCGCTTGCACGCGCCGGAATTGTTGCCCAGCAACGCGATCGGATCCAACGGCACGCACCCCAATCCGGGCGTGCCGTCCGATATCGCCCCGCACGGCACCACCATCGTTGCGGTCAGCTACCGCGGCGGGGTGCTGATCGCCGGCGACCGGCGTGCCACCCAGGGCAACCTGCTGGCCCAGCGTGACATCGAGAAGGTGTACATCACCGATACCTTCTCCGCGGCCGGCATCGCCGGTACCGCGGGCATGGCGATCGAGATGATCCGCCTGTTCGCGGTGGAGCTCGAGTACTACGAGAAGATCGAGGGCGTTCCCCTCACCTTCGACGGCAAGTCCAACAAGCTGTCGAAGATGGTGCGCGACAACCTCCCCGCCGCCCTGCAGGGGCTGGCGGTGGTACCGCTGCTGGTCGGCTACGACCCGGACGCACTGGACCCGGACAAGGCCGGGCGCATCGTGTCCTACGACGTGGTCGGCGGACGCAGCGAGGAGCGCTTCGGGTACACCGCGGTGGGGTCGGGTTCACTGTTCGCCAAGTCGTCGCTGAAGAAGACGTACGCGCGCGGCATCGGTCAGGAACGGGCGCTGCGGATCGCGATCGAATCGCTCTTCGACGCCGCCGACGACGACACCGCCACCGGTGGTCCGGACACCATGCGCAACATCTACCCGACCGCGATCGTGATCGACGCCGAGGGCTCCGAGATCGTCAGCGAAGCGCGGCTCAAGGAGATCACCCGGTCCATGGTGGAGGATCGGGCGGCGGAGGCCGTAGAGGGGATCGGTGAAGCATGACTCTGCCGTATTACGCGTCGGCCGAACAGATCATGCGCGACAAGACCGAACTTGCGCGCAAGGGCATCGCACGCGGCCGGTCCGTCGTCGTGCTGGTGTACGACAAGGGCGTGGTGTTCGTGGCCGAGAACCCCTCGGCCACGCTCCACAAGATCAGCGAGCTCTATGACCGTGTCGGTTTCGCCGCGGTCGGTAAGTACAACGAGTTCGAGGCGCTGCGCCGCGGCGGCATCCTGCAGGCGGATCTGCGTGGCTACCAGTTCGATCGGCGCGACGTGACCGGCCGCTTCCTGGCCAATCTCTACGCCCAGAGCCTCGGCACCATCTTCACCGACCAGCTCAAGCCCTACGAGGTGGAGATCTGCGTCGCGGAGGTGGGATACCCGGAGCAGTCGACGAACTCGGTGCTCTACCGCATCAACTTCGACGGATCCATTGTCGACGAACGGGAATTCGTGGTGATGGGTGGCAACACCGACCCGATCACCACCGCCCTCAAGGCTTCCTACAAGCCGGGCCTGGATCTGCATTCGGCCGTCACCACGGCGGTGGCCGCGCTGCAGAAGGCCGTCCCCGAGGGGGACAAGGACAAGGCCCGCACCATCGCCTCCGGCTCGCTCGAGGTGGCAACCCTCGAGCAGTCCCGGCAACGCCGCGCCTTCCGCCGCATCCAGGGCGCCGCACTGCAGGAACTGGTGACCGGCAAGACCCCGACCGCCAAGGCCGCGGCCGAGGCCGAGAAGCCGTCCAGCGGAGACCCTTCCTAGCCCCGCGACGGCGCCAGCAAATCCCGCTATTCGGGATAAGGCTCCTTTGCACTCTCAATAGCAGAGTGCAAAGGAGCCTTGCTTTTTCGCAGGCTGAACCGCGTGCAGCGTTGCACCGCGTGCTAAATCGTTGTGAATACGTTTGCACAAGCTGTCCGACAAGCCCGTTACCGGGGACTTCAGCGCTGTAATGTCGATAGGGTGCAGCGACGAATCATGGGGATCGAGACCGAATTCGGGGTGACGTGCACGTTCCACGGTCACCGTCGGTTGAGTCCTGACGAGGTGGCCCGGTACTTGTTCCGCCGGGTAGTTTCTTGGGGCCGTAGTTCGAACGTGTTCCTTCGTAATGGTGCCCGGCTCTACCTCGATGTCGGTTCCCATCCGGAGTACGCTACGGCCGAATGTGACAGCTTGGTGCAGTTGGTCACTCACGACCGCGCCGGCGAGCGAGTCCTCGAGGATTTGCTCATAGACGCCGAGCAGCGGCTCGCCGAAGAGGGCATCGGCGGTGACATCTACCTGTTCAAGAACAACACCGACTCCGCGGGCAACTCCTATGGCTGCCACGAGAACTTCCTCGTGGTGCGCGCGGGCGAGTTCTCCCGGATCTCGGATGTGCTGTTGCCCTTCCTGGTTACCCGGCAGTTGATCTGCGGGGCCGGGAAGGTGTTGCAGACGCCCAAGGCGGCGACGTTCTGTCTGTCGCAGCGGGCCGAGCACATCTGGGAAGGCGTCTCCTCGGCGACCACTCGGTCGCGGCCGATCATCAACACGCGTGATGAGCCGCATGCCGATGCTGAAAAGTACCGCCGGTTGCATGTGATCGTGGGCGACTCCAATATGGCCGAGCCGACGACCATGCTGAAGGTGGGCACGGCGTCGCTGGTGTTGGAGATGATCGAGGCGGGGGTCGCGTTCCGAGACTTCGCTCTGGACAACCCGATTCGCGCCATTCGCGAGGTGTCGCACGATCTCACCGGTCGTCGGCCCGTGCGGCTGGCGGGCGGGCGGCAGGCCAGTGCGCTCGAGATCCAGCGCGAGTACTACGCCCGTGCGGTCGAGCATCTGCGCAACCGTGATCGCGATCCGCAGGTGGATGCGGTGGTGGATCTGTGGGGTCGCACGCTGGATGCCGTCGAGGCGCAGGATTTCGCCAAGGTCGACACCGAAATCGACTGGGTGATCAAGCGCAAGCTGTTCCAGCGCTACCAGGACCGCTACAACATGGAGCTGTCCGATCCCAAGATCGCCCAGCTGGATCTGGCCTACCACGACATCAAGCGCGGCCGTGGCGTCTTCGACCTGCTCGCCCGCAAGGGTCTGGCCAAGCGGATCACCGAGGACGAGGCGGTCGACGCGGCGGTCACCACCCCGCCGCAGACCACCCGGGCCAAGCTGCGCGGTGACTTCATCACCGCCGCGCAGGAGGCGGGCCGCGACTTCACCGTCGACTGGGTTCACCTCAAGCTCAACGATCAGGCGCAGCGGACCGTGCTCTGCAAGGACCCGTTCCGTTCGGTCGACGAGCGCGTCGACCGGCTGATCGCCTCCATGTAAGGCCATCGCTCGAACGGGCCGCGAACCTGCTGGTTCGCGGCCCGTTCCGCGTCCTGACCGCTTTGCCCGTTTCCGTCAGGCGGGGTCGATAGGGGACGACTGGGGGAAAACGCGACCGCCCATGCTCCACACTCGCGACACGCCTACTACTCTCTACGGGGTGGCGATATCCAAGGTCGAGCGGTTGATGAATCTGGTTATCGCGCTGCTGTCCACCCGCCAATTCCTGACCGCGGAGCGCATCCGGGACAGCGTGGCCGGGTACGAGGAGTCCGCGAGCGACGAGGCCTTCAGCCGGATGTTCGAGCGGGACAAGAACGAGCTGCGCGATCTGGGCATACCGCTGGAAATCGGTCCGGTGAGCCGGTATTCGGGGGTCGAGGGATACCGCATCAACCGGGACGCGTACGAACTACCCGATATCGACCTCACCAGCGAGGAGGCCGCCGCGGTCGCGGTGGCCGTACAGCTGTGGGAGTCGCCGGAGCTGGCCGCCGCGGCCGAGAGCGGACTGCTCAAGCTGCGGGCCGCCGGAATTCACGTGGAGCCCGACGCCGGGGTGTCGGCGGTGCCCGCGGTCCCGGCGCGCACGCGTGGCTCCGAGCCGGTACTGGGCAAGCTGCTCGCGGCCATCGACGCCGGGCGGGCGGTCACCTTCAAACACCGTCAGTCGCACGGGGATCCGGTCGAACGCGATGTGCAGCCGTGGGGTGTGGTCACCCATCACGGCCGCTGGTATCTGGTCGGGCACGACAATGCCCGCGACGCGCAGCGCGTTTTCCGCATCTCACGCATCGACGAGGACGTCACCGAATACGGCCCGGCCAATGTCGTGCACAAGCCCGAGGACCTGGACCTGCGTGCCGTCGTCGCCGAGGTCACCGCGCAGACCCCGATCACCGGCTCGGCCACGGTCTGGGTGGCCGACGGCCGCGGCCAGGAGATCCGCCGCCTCGGCCCGGTCATGGAGGAGCGCGAACTCGGCGGCCGCCACGGCGCCATCGTGGAGGTGCCCATCCGTTCGCGTGACTGGCTGGCCCGCCTGATCACCGGTCTCGGCGCGGACGCCCTGGTACTCGCGCCGGAAGACTTGCGCGACAATGTGATCGCCCGCCTGAAGTCGGTGCTGGAACGGACGGAGGTCACCGCGTGAGCGAGCGCAGCGAGCGAACAATGGGCACAGCGTGTGTCACTTACGCCGGAGCCGAGCGCAGCGAGGTGGAGGCGTGAGTGACGCGAACAATGCGCGCAAGGGCGCCCTCGGCACCCGGGCCTCCGACGGGGCGAAGGAGCGGCGCGCCAATGCGGCGGCCACCAGCCGACTCTCGACCCGCCTGGCGCGACTGCTGAACATGGTCCCGTACTTCCAGGCCAATCCCGGAATCAGCGCCGCCGAGGCGGCCGCCGAGCTCGGGGTGTCCACCAAACAGCTGATGACCGACCTGAATCAGCTGTGGATGTGCGGCCTACCGGGTTACGGTCCTGGCGATCTCATCGACCTGTCCTTCTCCGAGGAGAGCATCGAGGTCACCTTCTCCGCGGGCATCGACCGCCCGCTGCGGCTGACCTCGCTCGAGGCCACCGCTCTGCTCGTCGCCTTGCGTTCCATCACGGACCTCCCCGGCATGGTCGATCCGAGTGCGGCCCACGCGGCCACCGCGAAGATCGAATCCGCCATCTCCGGACGGGAATTCACCGGCCCGACCCAGCCGGCCCCGGTGGAGGCCCCCGCCGTGGCGACCGTGCGCGCCGCCCTCGAGCACGCGCACGCGCTGCGCCTGGTCTACTACTCGGCGAGCCGCGATGTGGTGTCCGAGCGTGTCGTGGATCCGATCCGAATCGTGCTGGTGGACAACAACAGCTATCTGCAGGCGTGGTGCCGGCAAGCCGAGGGCGTCCGGCTCTTCCGCCTCGACCGCATCGAGGAGGCGACCGAACTCGACGAACCGGCGCTGCCGCCCGCCGAGGCCGCCGCCGACGAGACCGCGGCCCTGGACCTGTTCGTCGACGACCCCGCGGTTCCGCTGGCGCGCTTGCTGATTCGCCCCGACTACGCCTGGGTGCTCGAGCAGTACCCGATGCACCGGGTCACCGCGCATCCCGACGGCAGCATCGAGGCCACCATGCGCTTCGCCACCCTGGACTGGATGGCCCGGCTGCTGCTGGGCTTCGGCGCGGGCGTGACCGTGCTCGGTCCCGTGGAACTGGTGACGGCCGTGCGGGAGCGTTCCAGCACCGCGCTGTCGGCCTACGCGACCGCCGCCGCGGACGCGTCCTTTGCCGCCGGGTTCGAGGAGGTCGGTCCCGCTTGAGTTTCCGCGTGACGGTGCTCGGGGCGGGCAGCATCGGATGCTATGTCGGGGGACGGCTGGCGGCGGCGGGGGCGGAGGTCACCTTCGTGGGCCGCCCGCGCGTGCTCGACGAATTGCGCACCTTCGGACTGCATCTCACCGATCTCGACGGTGACAGCGTGCGGGTGGCGCCGGACGCCTTCCACACCGCCACCGAACCCACCGAGGACACCGATCTGGTGCTGATCGCGGTGAAGTCCGCGGGCACCGCGACCGCCGCCGCCGAACTGGCCGGTCTGGTGAAGCCCGGCACGGTGGTCGTGAGCCTGCAGAACGGCATCGGCAACGACGCGGTCATTCGCGAGATCCTGCCCGCCTGCGTGGTGCTCGCCGGGATGGTCATGTTCAACGTGGTCCATCACGGCCAAGGCCACTTCCATCGCGGCACCGCGGGCACCGTGGACATCGCCGACGACCCGGTGCTCAACCGGTTCGCGCCGATCTTCGGCAAGTCCGGTCTCGGCTTCAAGCGCTACCCCGACCTGCTGCCCATCCAGTGGGCCAAGCTGCTGCTCAACCTCAACAACCCGATCAATGCGCTCTCGGGTCGCCCGCTGCGCGAGGAGCTCGGCACCCGCGACTACCGCCGCTGCCTGTCGCTCGCCCAGCGCGAGGCCCTCGCGGCCATGGCCGCCGCCCGTATCCGCCCGGCCCGGCTCACCCCGCTGCCGCCGGAGGCGATGGCCCGGCTGCTCACGATGCCCGATACCGTGTTCCGCAGGGTTGCCGGAAAGGTGCTGGCCGTCGATCCGGTGGCCCGCTCCTCCATGGCCGACGACCTCGCCGCCGGACGCAAAACCGAAATCCCTTGGCTGTGCGGTGAAATCGTCAGTCTCGGGGCCATGGTAGGAATACCCACACCGGTGAACCAGAAGCTGATCGAACTCGTGACAGCGGCGGAGAACGGTGACCGGCGCACCTGGTCGGGCCCGGAATTGCTGGAACAGCTCTCGAGCGCGGCGCGTGACGGCGCGGCGAACGAGGGTTGACAACAAGGTTCGCGGTATGCGGGTCCGGTAGCATCGGACTCACCAAGTCTTTGGAGGTAATGGAATGACAGGCGCCATCAGCCCGTGGCACTTGCTGATCGTTGTGCTGATCTTCTTGCTGTTCTTCGGTTCGAAGCGCATGCCCGACGCGGCCCGTAGCCTGGGTCGCTCGATGCGGATCTTCAAGACCGAGGTCAGCCAGATGCAGAACGAGGGCAAGACGGGCGAGGCCGCTCCCGAGGCACAGGCCCAGCCGGTGCAGCCGCCGGCCCAGCTGCCCCCGGCCCAGCCGGTGCAGCAGCCCACGCCGCAGCCGAACGACCAGCAGAAGGCCTGAGGCCACGTTTTGTCCGGGATGAGTGAATCTCATCCCGGGTAAGTCGTTGTCCGGGTCTTGGTTGGCCGCAAGGCGGAGGCAGTCACACACACATGCGCATCCCGTTCGATCCCCGGCGCAGCAAGCGCCGCACGAACCCCGACGGCACCATGTCCTTGGTGGATCACCTGCAGGAACTTCGCAGGAGATTGCTCGTCGCCCTGGCCTGGATCGCCCTCGGAACCCTCTTCGGGTTCTTCTGGTACTCGCACTCCTTCCTCGGGATCGACAGTCTCGGTGAGATCCTGCGCGGGCCCTACTGTGATCTGCCCGCCTCCTCGCGGGCCAATCTCAGTGCCGACGGCGCCTGCCGACTGCTGGCGACCGCCCCGTTCGAGCAATTCACCCTGCGCTTGAAGGTGGGTGCCACCGCGGGCATCGTGGCGGCCAGCCCGTTCTGGCTGTATCAGCTGTGGGCGTTCATCACGCCGGGCCTCTACGCCAAGGAACGCAAGTACGCGATCTGCTTCGTGGCCGCGGGTACGGCGCTGTTCATCACCGGCGCGGTGCTGGCGTATTGGGTTGTCGCCCATGCGCTGAGCTTCCTGATGACCATCGGCAACAACGTGCAGATCACCGCCCTGTCGGGTGTGCAGTACTTCAGCTTCATCATCAAGCTGCTGGTGATCTTCGGTGTGAGCTTCGAAACCCCTTTGCTCATCGTGGGTTTGAACTTCCTCGGGGTGCTGACCTACGCGCGGCTCACCAAATGGCGGCGCGGGCTCATCTTCGGGTTGTTCGTGTTCGCGGCCATCGTGACACCGCAGGACCCGATCTCGATGCTGTCGCTGGCGCTTGCGCTGACGTTGCTGTTCGAGATCGCGGTGCAGGTCGCGCGCCTCAACGACAAGCGTCGCGCCCGCAATGCCGAGGCGTGGGAGAACCTGGCCGACGATCAGGCATCTCCGCTGGACACCGCCCCCGGCGGCGTCGACGCACCGACCCCGGTGCCGACCGCGGAACCGGTCGCCGCCACACCGGTCGAGAAAACAACAGGAGCCGTGTCGGATTACTCCGATACTCTCTGAAAAGTGACATCAAGGTCGCTTACTGGCGAACTGGCGGCATTCGCCGCCGAACTGAAATTCGAGCTCGATCCGTTCCAGCGGCAGTCGTGTGAGGCGCTCGAGGGCGGGCACAGTGTGCTCGTCTGCGCGCCCACCGGTGCGGGCAAGACCGTGGTGGGCGAATTCGCCGTCCACATGGCGTTGGCCGCGGGTGGCAAGTGCTTCTACACGACGCCGATCAAGGCGCTCTCGAATCAGAAGTTCGCCGATCTCACCGAACGTTATGGTCGCGACGAGGTCGGCTTGCTGACCGGTGACCAGTCCATCAACCCGGACGCCTCGGTGGTGGTGATGACCACCGAGGTGCTGCGCAACATGCTCTACGCGAGTTCGGATGCGCTGCGCGGGCTTTCGTATGTCGTCATGGACGAGGTGCACTACCTGGCCGACCGCTTCCGCGGCGCGGTCTGGGAAGAGGTCATCCTGCACCTGCCGCCCGAGGTGCGCCTGGTCAGCCTGTCGGCGACGGTCTCCAATGCCGAGGAGTTCGGCGCGTGGATGGAGACCGTGCGCGGCGACACCGCGGTCATCGTGGACGAGACCCGCCCGGTGCCGCTGTGGCAGCACGTCATGGTCGGCCGGCGCATGTTCGACCTGTTCGACGACAAGTCCAGCGATGCCAAGGTGATCGTGGACGAGGATCTGGTGCGCTACATCAAGCACCGCGAATCCACTGACCGCATGGACAATTGGGCGGTGCCGGGGCGCGGGCGGGGTGGGCCGCGGCGCTCGTTCCGGCCCATGCCGAGGCCGGAGGTCATCGCCAAGCTCGACGACGAGGGGCTGCTGCCCGCGATCACCTTCATCTTCAGCCGTGCGGGGTGCGACGGTGCGCTGGCGCAGTGCGTGCGCTCGCGGCTGGATCTCTCGCGCGACGAGGACCGCGAGGTGGTCGACGCGATCATCGAGAAGCACACCGGGGATCTGCCGCGCAGCGATCTCGAGGTGCTCGGGTACTGGGAGTGGCGCGAGGGCCTGCACCGCGGGTTCGCCTCGCACCACGCGGGCATGCTGCCCGCCTTCCGGCACACCGTCGAGGAACTGTTCGTGCGCGGGCTGGTGCGCGCGGTATTCGCCACGGAGACACTGGCTCTGGGCATCAATATGCCCGCGCGCACGGTGGTGCTCGAGCGGCTCGTGAAGTTCAACGGTGAGAGCCACGCCGAGCTGACGCCGGGGGAGTACACGCAGCTCACCGGGCGTGCGGGACGACGCGGCATCGATGTCGAAGGCCACGCGGTGGTGCTGTGGCAGCCGGAGGTCGACACCAGCGCGGTGGCGGGTCTGGCCTCGACGCGGACCTATCCGCTGCGGTCGTCGTTCCGGCCCGGCTACAACATGTCGATCAACCTGGTCGATCGGATGGGCGCGACGGAATCGCGGGCGCTGCTGGAACGTTCCTTCGCCCAGTTCCAGGCCGACCGGTCGGTCGTGGGTCTGGTGCGTGGCATCGAACGCAACGACGCCCAGCTGCGCAAGCTGCGCTCCCAGCTCGGCGACGAGAGCTTCTTCGAATACATCCAACTGCGCGAACGCATCCGGGAACGCGAACGCGATCTGGAACGGCAGAGCCGCACCGATCGCCGTCAGGCCGCGGTGAATTCGCTCGGCGCGCTGCGGCGCGGCGATGTGGTGGCGATCCCGTCGGGCCGTCGCCAGGGTCTCGCGGTGATCCTGGAACCCGATGCGACACCGGGGGATCCGCGTCCGCTGGTGCTCACCGAGGACAAGTGGGCCGGGCGCATCTCGGCCGCGGACTTCCCGACCCCGGCCGAATCGCTGGGCCGGCTGCGGCTGCCCAAGCATGTCGATCACCGCACCGCGCGGGTGCGCCGCGACCTGGCCTCGGCGCTGCGCAGCACCGGGATCACCATGCCGCGTCGCGCCCGCACGGGTGGCAAGGCCAAGGCCGCCGACGACCGCGACCTGCAGACCCTGCGCCGGGCGCTGCGCAACCATCCGGCACACGCGCGGCCGGATCGCGAGCAACTGGCGCGGATCGGCGAGCGCTACAACCGGGTTGAGCGCGAGACCGAGCATCTGCGCCAGCAGGTGGCGGCCACCACGAACTCGCTGGCGCGCACCTTCGACCGTATCCTCGGGCTGCTCGAGGAACGCGGCTACGTCGCCGACGGTGAGGTCACCCAGGACGGTCGCCGTCTGGCCCGCATCTATGCCGAAGCGGATCTGGTTGTGGCCGAAAGCCTTCGGCAGGGTCTGTGGCGTGGACTGGGGCCGGCCGAGCTGGCGGCGGTGGTGTCGATCCTGGTTTACGAATCTCGGCAGGAGGGCGGCTACCTGGGTGCTTCCGGGCCCACCGCGCCCATTCGCCGGGCCGTGGACGCCACCATCGGCGTCTGGTCGCAGTTGCGGTCCGACGAGTCCCGCCATCGCCTGGCGCCCACCCGCGAACCCGACCTCGGTTTCGTCACGGGCGTCTACACCTGGGCGCGCGGCGACGACCTCGCGGATGCGCTGCTCGCCAGCGGTGATCGTGGAAACCCGCTCTCCGCGGGCGATTTCGTGCGCTGGTGCCGTCAGGTCATCGATCTGCTCGACCAAATCCACAACACCGCCGACGATGTCGAGGTGGCGGCCACCGCGAGCAAGGCGGTGCGGGCCATCCGCCGGGGTGTCGTGGCCGTGGACGCGGCGTAGTAGATGTGACTGTGCTTTGATTCAAGGGTGTACCGACCGCAGTGGGCACGCGAGCGCGTTCCCGCTCGGGGGGCTAGCGTGAGGACAACGGATTGCGAGTGGAGGCAAGCAAATGAGCGGCCCGTACGGACCGAATGACGCCCCTGGCCAAGGGGGAGGCAACGATCCGACGCAGCAGTGGGGCGGCCAGCAGCCGGTCCCCGGCGCCGGACCGACTCAGCAATGGGGTGGCCAGCAGCCCGCACAGCCGACCACGCAGTGGAATGACCCGTCGCAGCAGCAGCCTGCTCAGCAGCCGTGGGGGCAGAGCCAGCCGCAGCAGCCCGTGCAGCAGCCGTGGGGGCAGTCACAGCCGCAGCAACCGGTGCAACAGCCGTGGGGGCAGAGCCAGCCACAGCAGCCGGTGCAGCAGTGGGGGCAGAGTCAGCCGCAGTGGCCGCAGCAGGGTCAGCCCGGTCAGCAGGACTGGAACCAGCAGCAGCCCGGGCAGCAGTGGCCGCAGCCGCAGTTGACCCCGGTCAAGAAAAAGAAGACCGGCTTGATCATCGGCCTCGTGGTCGGTGCGCTGGTGGTGCTCGGTGGCGTCGGCGGTGGCCTGACCTACCTGCTGAGCAAGGATCAGCTCGACAACAGTGCCGTGCAGTCCGGGGTGCAGAAGGTGCTCAAGGATTCCTACGGCATCGACGACGTCCAGAACGTGAGCTGCCCGTCGGGGCAGAAGGTTCAGGTGGACAAGACCTTCGACTGCACCCTCAAGGTGGGTGGCGAGAACAAGAAGGTCACCATCAAGATCACCAAGGATGACGGCACCTACGAGGTCGGTCGCCCCAGCTAGTTTCGCTGGGACCCGATTTCGGGGCAAAAGTCTTGGGCCCGGCCGCGATTCGAGAATCGCGGCCGGGCCCTTCTGATTGCCGGTGGTTCGCTGGGGCGGGGATGCGAGTACAGTGGGCGGAAATTCTCTTCCGACCGCCGTGGGGGCGTTATGAAGCTGATTGTCCGGTCTCTGGGTTGGAGCGCGACCGCGCTGACGGTCGCGAGCGTCGGACTGGCGTCCGCCCCGTTCGCCGCGGCCGATGACGCATCCCCGCTGGTCAACGACTGCACCACCGGTCGATCCACCGCCGAGCCCGCCAGGATCCTGCTCGCCTGCGGTGACGGCAATCTGACCGTCCGCGATATCAATTGGAGCAGTTGGGGACCGGATACCGCCGAAGGTGACGGCACCGAGTACCGGGTCGTCTGCCAGCCGAGTTGCGCGTCGGGGCACGAGGCCACCGCGGCCACGCACATCACCCTGCGCAACCCGCGGGACGGCTATTTCACCGAGGCCGTCATCACCGATCTCAACGGCCAACCCGAAACCTGGCCGGTCGGGCCGCTGACGCACTGACCGGCACTCGGGCCAGGCGGTTCAGCGCTTGGCCATCGCGGTGATCAGGCGTTTGACCGGGCTTTCGGCGTTGTAGGCAACGGCCAACTGCGCCAGGCGATCCGGATCCGCCGGGGTGGTCGGTAGCAGATCGGGCCGGGAGAACTCGACCGTGGCGTCCTGCACCACCCGGACCACCGGGGCGGCGGCCTTCAGATAGTCCTCGGCGGCAACGAGTTTCGCGCGCACACCCTTGGCCAGATCGGAATCCGGATCCGCGGCCGCGGCCCGCAGCGCCTCCACCGAACCCCACTTCGAGATGAGCTGCGCCGCGGACTTGTCGCCGATGCCCGCCACCCCGGGCAGCCCGTCGGAGGCATCGCCGCGCAGCGTGGCCATATCGGCGTACGCCGGACCCGCATTCTCCACCGGCACACCGTATTTCGCCGACACCTCGGCAGGCCCCCACAGCTCGGCCTTGGACAGTCCGCGACCCACATAGAACACGCGGCACGGGGGAGCCGGGGTATCGCGCACCAGCTGCAGCAGATCCCGATCCCCGCTGACCACGATCACCTCGTCGTCGGCCTCCCGGGTAGCGAGCGTCCCGATCACATCATCGGCCTCGAGCCCCTCGGCCCCCGCGGTAGCGATCCCCGCCGCCTCGAGCACCTGCATGATCAGGTCAACCTGGGGCGTGAGCGTATCCGGCACTTCCTCGGCCTCGACCCCGTCGACCACCGCCCCACTCTCGGCCACCCGATGCGCCTTGTAGGAGGGCAGCAGATCCACCCGGAACTGCGGCCGCCAATCCAAATCCAGACACACCACCAACCGGCTCGGCGCATGCTGCTTGACCAGCGCCGCAACCATATCGGTGAACCCGCGTAGCGCATTGACCGGCTGCCCGTCGGGCGCGGTGATCTTCTCCGGGATGGCATAGAACGCCCGGAACCACAGACTCGCCCCATCGAGCAGCAACAGCGGACCGGCACCAGGGTTGCTCATAGCGCCCGACCCTACCGGCACCGACCGACATCGCGGTGCATGCCGGGTGCGCGCCCACGGGTTGCGCCGGTGCCGGCGCGGCGGTGCGGCGGCGATGCGGCGCAGGCCACAGCCGGCACGGGGCGGTGTGAAAGGTGATGGGGCGCAGTGGGGTAGGGGGTGGCGGTGGCCGGGGTGAGTCACCGGTGGGGGTGCGAAGTTGATCGGTGGCTGGAGGGTGGCGGGGGTCGGGGAGTAGCGTCGGATGGCATGAGCTCTCATGACGAGTCACGGTTCGCGGCGGAGGTCTACGGGGCGCGGTTGGAGCGGGCGGCGGAGTTGACGCGGAACGCCCATCTGGATGCGCTGCTGATTACTCCCGGGCCTGACCTGCAGTTCTTACTCGGATCCCGGGCACAGTCGTTCGAGCGGCTGACCTGCCTGGTGATTCCGGCCAGCGGGGAGACTCCGTCGGTGGTGATCCCGAAGATGGAACTGGCCTCTCTGCGGGCGTCCGCGGCCGGGGAGCTCGGGTTGCCGATCGTGGACTGGGTGGACGGCGTGGATCCGTACCGTCTTGTGCGCGGCGTGCTCAATGCCGGTGCGCGCGTGGCGGTCACCGATGTGATGCCCGCCCTGCACCTGCTGCCCATCGCCGATCAGTTCGGCTCCCTGCCGGTTTCGGCGACCCCGCTGCTGCGGGAACTGCGAATGGTGAAGGACCCCAGCGAGATCGAGGCGCTGCGGCGCGCGGGCGCGGCCATCGACCGGGTGCATGCCCGGATGGGTGAGTTCCTGCGGCCGGGCCGCACGGAGGCCGAGGTGGGCGCGGATATCGCGGCGGCCATTGTCGAGGAGGGCCACACCGAGGCCGATTTCGTGATCGTCGGCAGCGGCCCGCACGGCGCGGACCCGCACCACATGGTGTCGGAACGGGTGATCGAGGCCGGTGACGTGGTGGTCATCGATATCGGCGGGCCGGTCGAACCCGGCTACTTCTCCGACTCCACCCGCACCTATGTGCTCGGTGAGCCGGACGAGGAGGTCGCCGCCCAGTTCGCCGAACTCGAGCGCGCCCAGGCCGCCGCGGTCGCCGCGGTGAAGCCGGGTGCCACTGCCGAATCCATCGATGCCGCCGCCCGCGACGTGCTGATCGCCGCCGGGTTGGGCGACTATTTCGTGCACCGTACCGGCCACGGTATCGGCCTGTCGGTGCACGAGGAGCCCTACATCGTCGCGGGCAATGACCTGGTGTTGCAGCCGGGCATGGCCTTCAGCATCGAGCCGGGCATCTACTTCCCGGGGAACTGGGGCGCCCGCATCGAGGACATCGTGGTCGTCACCGAGGACGGTTGCGAGTCGATGAACACCCGCCCGCACGGTCTCACACGCCTGGGCTGATCCGCCCGGTCCGATTCGCGCGGCCGTCAGGCGGTCGCGTCGAATTCGGCGGTGTAGCGCCAGAAGTCGCGCATGGTCGAGTCCGGAATCGGGCTGTCCATGCCGACCTGGGTGAGCAGGATGGCGATGGTCCCGGTCGCGGGCACGATGTGCGCGGAGGTGCCCGCGCCGCCGACCCAGCCGTAGCGGCCGGGAATGTTCCACGGCTCGAGCCGGGCGATATCGACCGACGCGCCGAAGCCCCAGCCCTGGCCTTCCAGAAACAGGTCGCCGAACGCGCGCTGGGCGGGCGTGGTGTGATCGGTGGTCATGAGCCGGACGGAGCTGGCGGACAGCAGCTTTCGCCCGTCCGGGGTGACGCCGTCGGCGAGCAGCAGGCGCGCGAACCGCAGCCAGTCGCCCGCCGTGCCCGCGAGGCCGCCGTTGCCGAGCGGGAAGGCGGGCATAGTGCTCCATTGACCGTCCGGGGCGTCGGCGAGTTCGAGACCGGTCTCGGAGCGGCGGTAGTAGCTGGTGAAGCGGTCCCGCGCGGACTCCGGCACGGTGAAACCGGTGTCGGACATGCCGAGTGACTCGAAGACCCGCTCGGCCAGGAATTCCGGCAGGCTCCGACCGGACGCACGCACGATCAACGCGCCCTGCAGCGCCGAGCAGGTGTCGTAGAGCCACGCCGTGCCCGGCTGCGCAACCATCGGCACCGCGGCAAGTTCGGCCAGCCACTCGTCCATGGCCGGATAGCTCTGCACCTCACGCCCGTCACGCTGCACCGGAAACAGCGCCTCGATGGCGGGCAGCCCGAAATCCGACGCCCACCCGTACCCGGCCTGCGAGCTCAGCAGGTCGAACACCGTGATCGGCCGATGCGCGGGCACCACCTCGTCGAGCGGCGCATCCGGCCTGCGCACCACCATCGGGTGCGCGAGCTCGGGCAGCCACGGCCCGATCGGATCGTGCAGTCCCAGCACCCCGTCCTCGACGAGCATCAGAACCGCAGCGGCGGTAATGGGTTTGGTGATCGATGCCCACCGAAATACCGAGTCCGCGGCCATCGGCACGGTGCCGCCCGCATGAGCCAGCCCGACCGCAGCCATTTCGACGTGGTCGCCGCGAGCCACCAGACCCACCGCTCCGGGCACCCCACCGTCATCGACGCGGGCCTGCAACACTTCTCGAAGTGTGGACATCGCTCTACCTTCCCTCGCGTGCACTCGGGAGAAGTGACGTTCCGGGCCCCGAAAAATAATCGGTCGACCCTGGTCCCGACGTATCGGCACTCGAGCTGCGCGGCGGGGCATGGTCATCGCCGCCATGTGCACCCCGGCCCTGTTCGTCGATCACGCCGACAGGCTGTATCCGGGCGTTTCTCGCGGCCTGCGGGATCGTCTGCCTTTGCCTGATCCGATCCTTGCGGCTACTACCAGTTCGGTGGTGCGGGTCAGTGATCGGTGGCCGGGGCGTCGGTCTTGAAGACGCTGCTGGACAAGATGCGCCGCACTTGGATGGCGATCACCACGCGGGTGGGGTTCACCCGGGGCTGGCGGTAGCGGCCGGCGTAGCGCTCGACCGCGTCGGCGACGGATTCAGGATCGTCGAGGACGGTGGCCGGGCCTTCGAGGGTGATCCAGCGCGGGCCGTCGACCTGGCTGACCGCGGCGTAGCCGGAGCGGCGCACGTTGTTGACCTTGACGGAGCCGTCGTTGGTGATGATTCGGGCGATCCCGGCCTCGGCGTCCCAGGTGAATCCGACCGCGACCACGTGGGGGGTGCCGTCGGCGCGCAGGGTGGTGAGGGTGGCCAGGTGTCGCTCGGTGACGAAGTCGGCGGCGGCGGGGGACAGTTCGGGGCGTGCGGCGGTGCTGGTCATGCTCCGACGCTAGCAATCGCGGATCGGGCGTGCCGGTAGGCGGGGGCCGGGTGGCACACTGTGGGCCATGGGTTTCGGATCGCGGGACGTCGACAAGGGCGTCGTGCTGGTGCTGGGTGGGCGCAGTGAGATCGGCTTGGAAGTGGCGCGGCGGCTCTCGCCGGGCCGCGAGGTGGTGCTGGCGGCGCGCCGCAGCGACCAGCTACAGCAGCAGGCCAAGGAGTTGCTGATCGCCGAGGCGACGGCGGTGCACTGTGTCGAGTTCGACGCCGACGATATGGACGGCCATCAGGCGCTGCTGGAGAAGGTGATCTCCGAGCACGGACGCATCGGCGTGGCCGTGGTGGCGTTCGGGATTCTGGGCGATCAGGCTCGCGCCGAACAGGATCCGGCGCACGCGGTGGAGATCGTGACCACCGACTTCGTGGCGCAGGTCAGCGTGCTGACCAGCCTGGCCAATCTGCTGCGCGAGCAGGGCGACGGCCAGATCGTGGTGTTCAGCTCGATCGCCGGGGTGCGGGTGCGCCGCGCCAACTACGTGTACGGCTCGGCCAAGGCCGGCCTGGACGGGTTCGCCTCCGGCCTGCAGATGGCCTTGTCCGACACCGGGGTTCACCTGCTGATGGTGCGCTCGGGCTTCGTGATCGGCCGCATGACGGCGGGCATGAAACCGGCGATCATGTCCAGCACCCCCGATTCGGTCGCCGACGCGGTGGTGTCCGGGCTGTATCGGCGGGCCCGGAAAGTGGATGTGCCGCGCCGGATTCGGCTGCTGTTCACCGCCATGCGTTTCACGCCGTACGCGCTGTGGCGGCGGGCACGCCGATGAGCGAGGGCCCGGGCATCGGGTTCGGTCCGAATTGGCCCTTGGTCGTCATCGGGATCGGGGCCGACGGCTGGGACGGCCTGGGCGGTCCGGCGCAGCGTGAGCTGGCGGCATGCAAGGTATTGCTCGGTTCCGCACGACAATTGGCGTTGCTCCCGACGTCGCGGGCGCGCGGCGAGCGGGTCGAGTGGCCCTCGCCGCTGGTGCCCGCGCTGCCGGGATTGCTGGAACGCTATGCGGGCCAGCGGGTGGCCGTACTGGCCAGTGGTGATCCGATGTTCTTCGGCATCGGCGTGACCTTGACCAGACTGCTCGGCGCGCAATCGCTGCGGGTGTTCCCGCAACCGTCGTCGGTGTCGCTGGCCTGTGCACGCCTGGGCTGGGCGTTGCAGGAGACGCCGGTGGTGAGCGCCGTGGGGCGGCCGGTGGAGACGGTGCTGCCGGAATTGTCCGACGGCCGCCGGGTGCTGGTGCTCAGCTCGGATGAGTACACCCCGCGCCAGGTGGTGGATCTCCTGGTGCGCAACGGTTTCGGCCGATCCGCGGTTACCGTGCTGGAACAACTGGGCGGACTCTCCGAACGGATCTTCGGGGGCACCGCGGCAGAGTGGGATCGGCCCATCGGGGATGCCCTCAACGTGGTGGCCGTGGACTGTGTCGCCGACCCGGCCGCGCCGCGCCTGACCCGAATCCCCGGGCTACCCGATGAGGTGTACGGCGGCGACGGGCAGCTGACCAAGGCCGAGGTCCGGGCGCTCACTGTGTCGGCGCTCGCGCCCGCCCCCGGCGAACTGCTGTGGGATGTCGGCGGCGGTTCGGGCACCATCGCCATCGAATGGTGCCGCACCCATCCGGCGTGCCGGGCCGTCACTTTCGAGCGCATGGACAGCCGCCGCAAGCAGATTGCCGCCAACGCGGCGGCACTGGGCGTACCCGGTGTCCAGGTCCAAGGCGCTGCTCCCGCTTCGTTCGAGGAGGCGACGGCGGTGCCGGATGCGATCTTCATCGGCGGCGGGCTCACCCAGGACAGCATGTTCGACGCGTGCTGGGAACGCCTGCGCCCGGGCGGCCGCCTGGTGGCCGCCGCGGTGACCGCCGAATCCGATGCGCTGCTGCTGCAATTGGCTGGGCAGCACGGTGGCGCGTTGCGCCGCATGCAGATTTATCGCGCCGAGCCACTCGGCGGCTTCACCGCCTGGCGTCCGCATCTACCGGTCACCCAGTGGTCTGTGGTGAAACCGGCTGCGGCGCAGGCTGATACGACGACCGACGATTAGACCGGTGGCAGCGCGAGCGGCCCGGGTTCGAAGACGGTGACCAGCACGATCAGATTGCCGTAGGGAGCCGAGCCGTTGGCCAGGCGATGCGCCATGCGCGCGAAGGACGTGCGCCACCGATATTTGGCCTCGAGTTCGGCCTGCACGCGCGGCACGAAGGTGCCCTCGCTGACCAGTCGCGCCTGCCCCTGCAGTTGCCGCGAGCCCATGGCCGGGGTGCCCCGCCAGTCGCCGGGCTGCACCAGCACCCGCCCGTCCTGGGCGAGCTGTTCGGCCTCCGCGGAGTAGGACGAGGTACGGAAGGCCAGGCCGTTTTCTCCGATCGGAACCACCAGCCGCGGCACGGTCACGAGTTGGCGTGGTCCGATGGCCCGGGTCACCAGCACCGTTTTCGCCTCCTGCCACACCGCGGCCGGGCCCGTGTGCCGGCGGGGTACCGGTGCCGGGGTGGCGTCGCGCGCGAACTGGGTGCGGGCGGCGGCGGGGTCGATCATGAGGTCTGTCATCGCCTTCGATCCTTTCGTGCCGAAATCCAACGGGATCGGTGCCGGGCGCGCAGCGAACCGTGAGGTCTGCCCGCTCCGTGACGGTTGCCATGTATTCGCTACCGGTATGGTGCGACCTTGTCACTGTGTGTCCGCCCACGGCGGCGGCGCAAGTGCGACACACTGGGCGGCGCATTGAGTTTCACCACATGGGCAGCGTCGGCCACGTTGCCCCAACACTTCTCGACCGATCCGAGTCGATCCCCTTCGATACTCCAGACATTCAGGGCACCTGGCAACGATGCTGGTCAGCGGGCCGCGGCAGGCATTGCCGAGAGGTCGCTCGCATCCCGGGCGCGGCCGTGGCGACGCGATCGCGTCTGGAACGCGGCTGGTTGACCTGTCGGCGGCCGGTTTCGCCTAGGCTGACCGACGTGAGTGCTGCCGCGTCGCGAACGATTGCTTTGCCGCACTGCCGGGTGAGTTACGCCGAGTACGGTGCGCAGGACGGAATGCCGGTGCTGTACTGCCACGGCGTCCCCGGAACCCATTTGGAGGGAGAGGCTTTCGACGAAGCCGGGCTGGCCGCCGGGGTGCGGGTCATCGCGGTGGATCGGCCGGGAATGGCGCAATCCTCGCTACCGGCGGGGGAGCGGGTGGCCGACTGGGTGACCACGGTCGCCGCCCTGGCCGACCGGCTGGAGTTGGAGCGTTTTTCCGTCATCGGGGTGAGCGGCGGCGGACCGTACGCGCTGGCCATCGCCGCGGGCCTGCCGGATCGAGTATCGGGTGTGGCGCTGGTGTCCGCGCCCGCCCCGGTGGAGGTGCAAGCCGATGCGGCGGACCTGGACCCGGTGGCCCGCAAGCGCCGGCGCGGATTGAACGTGCTGCGCCGCGTGCCGTTCCTGGTGCATCCCATGGCGGTCGAGATGTCGATGGTGATCCGCCGCAACAAGGGCGTGGCCGGGTTGGTCGCGCAAATGGCGGCCGTCGACCGCGACCGCGTCGAAGGCGACGCCGAACTGACCGCGAAACTGGAGGCCAACCTGCGCAGCAGTTTCGAACAGGGCAGTCGCGGCTTCGCCACCGACATCCGGCTGGTGTTCACCCGCGACTGGGGTTTCAGCCTGGCCGAAGTGCGCGCACCCGTGCAGATCTGGCACGGCGACGCCGACGGCAATGTGCCTGCCGACGACGCCCTCAGCCTCGCGGCGGCGCTGCCGCGCAGCAGCACGCACATCGTGGCGGGCGCGGGCCACCTGCTGTTCGTCGACCGCGCCGCGGACATCCTGTTCTCGCTCGGCACCGGCGGAGTCTGACCCGCTACCCTCGAAGCTCGACGGAATGGGAGGCGTCGCAATGCGTTTGGTGATCGTAGGACCCAATGGCTCGGGTAAGGGCACCCAGGCGGAGCTGCTGAAGAAGGAGTTGGGCATCGCGCACATCTCCACCGGGGAGATGCTGCGGGCCGCGGTCGCAGCCGGAACCCCGCTGGGACGGGAGGCCGAACCGCTGCTGGCCGCCGGTGCCCTGGTCCCGGACGATCTGGTGCTGAAGATGCTCGATGCGCGGCTCGCGGAACCCGATACGGCCCGGGGCTTCCTGCTCGACGGGTATCCGCGCACGCTCGCCCAGGCCGAGGCGCTCGACACGCTGCTCGCGACCGAACGCGCGCTGGATCAGGTGATCGAGCTGGCGGTCGCGGACGAGGTGATCCTCGAACGGTGCGCCGCCCGATTCGCGGTCGAGCATCGGCCGGACGACGATCCGGAGGTGGTGCGGTCGCGATTAGCGCTGTACCGCACCAACATTCCGCCGATCATCGCGCGCTACCGGGAACGTGACCTCGTCACCACGGTCGACGGCTCCGGTGCGGTCGACGTGATCTTCGGGCACATCCTCGCGGCGGTTCCGCGGTAGCCGCGGTCCCGGGGGTGGCCGCGCCGTTGATGTAGTTGCGGCTCAGGCGGTTTCGCGGAGTGTAGCCAGAACCGCGGCGATGGCCGGATCCGTGGCCGCGATCTCATCCAGTGCGGCGGTGAGTGTTTCGTCGTAGGTGGCGCGCGCCTGCTGATAGCGGTCACGGCCCGCCCCGGTGATCACGGTGTACACCCCGCGCTTGTCATCCGGGCACAGATCGCGATAGGTGAACTCGGCAGCATTGAGCCGACCGACCAGCCGCGTGACCGAGCTCTGATTGAGCCCCAGCTTGTCGGCAAGTTCCTGCATGCGCAGCTCATCGTTCTCGGCCTGATCGAGGAAGCTCAGCGCCCGATACTCCGAGAGCCCGAGCCCGTGCCGACGCTGCAGTGCGCTCGAGAGCCGGTTCTCGACGTGGGCGTGCACGAGCAGCATGCGATTCCACGCGGTGGCGTCGGCGCTGACGTTCGTGGCTTCGATCTGCGATGACATCGGTTCACTCCTAGACCCGGGCGGACCGGTCCTCGGTGTTGTGCGACCGGCCTTGACACAAGCTTACATGTACATGCATGCTCTTGTCCGTAGAAGTATTTGCACATACATACAACTACTGAGGGACTGATATCCATGCCCTGGGTCTACCTGCTCATCGCCGTCGTCTTCGAGATCGCCTTCGCGCTGGGCACCAATGCCACACAGGGTTTCACCCGCCTGTGGCCCTCGGTCTTCACCCTGCTGGCCGCCGCGGGCGGGATCTTCACCCTGAGCCTCGCGCTGCGCACGCTGGATGTCGGTGTCGGATACACCATCTGGACCGGCATCGGCTCCATCGGCACCGTCGTGCTCGGCGCGCTGATCTACAAGGAGAAGATCACCCTGCCCAAGGTGTTCGCCTTCGGCTCGATCATCGCCGGAGTATTGGTCCTGCGCTTGGCCGCCGGAGCCTGAGACCCGCTCCCGGAAGCCGCCGCCGAACCCCGGGTTCGGCGGCGGCTCTGATTGTGGTGGACCAGCGTCGGTGATAACGTCCAGACATATGTCCAGCTATGTGTCTCTAAAGGTGTGTGCCGCATGAAGATTCGGGTCGATCTGGATCTGTGTCAGGGGCATGCGGTCTGCCAGGCCGAGGCGCCCGCGGTGTTCGCCGTCCCCAAGCGTGGCCAGGTCGAGATCCTCGATTCGGATCCGGGTCCGGCGGTGCGCGCCGCCGTGCTGGAGGCCGTGAAGTACTGCCCGACGCAGGCTCTTTCCGTGTCTGACGGCGAGGTTTGATCGCCTCCACCCTTGTCCCGGACTTCGATCCGCAGTAATGTCCGGACACGTGTCCATGGAGGTCTGGGCGCAGGTGCGGAGAGGATCTTTCAATGACGCTGGTCAAGCCGCGGCGGGTGTCCGGGGGAGCGGATGAGCACGGGCATCTCGAGGAGTTCCGCCGGGATCCGATCGCACTCATGCGGCGGGTGCGCGAGGAGTGCGGGGATGTCGGGTCCTTCGAACTGGCCGGTCGCAATGTCATTCTGCTGACCGGGGCCGAGGCCAACGAGTTCTTCTTCCGGGCCGCCGACGAGGAGCTCGATCAGGCCGCGGCATATCCGTTCATGAAGCCGATCTTCGGCGAGGGCGTGGTGTTCGACGCCCCGCCTGAACGGCGCAAGGAGATGCTGCACAATCAGGCGCTGCGCGCGGATCACATGCGCGGGCACGCGTCGACCATCGCGCACGAGGTGGATCGGATGCTGGCCGGGTGGGCGGACTCCGGCGAGATCGATCTGCTCGAATTCTTCGCGGAACTCACCATTTACACGTCCTCGGCCTGTCTGATCGGCCGCAAGTTCCGCGAGGAGCTCGACGGACGGTTCGCGCACCTGTACCACGAACTCGAGCAGGGCACCGACGCGCTGGCCTATGTCGACCCGTACGCGCCGATCGAGAGTTTCCGTCGCCGCGACGAGGCGCGGGTGCAACTGGTCGAGCTGGTGCAGTCGATCATGGATGGGCGCGAGGCGAATCCGCCGTCGGGCAAGGACGACCGCGACATGCTTGACGTGCTGATCTCCATCAAGGATGAGCGCGGGGTATCCCGGTTCTCGGCGAGCGAGATCACCGGCATCTTCATCTCGATGATGTTCGCCGGGCATCACACCACCTCGGGCACCGCGGCGTGGTCGATCATCGAGTTGCTGCGGCATCCCGACGTGCTGGCCTCGGTGGTCACCGAGCTCGACGAATTGTATTCCGACGGTTCGGAAGTCAGTCACAATGCCCTGCGGCAGATTCCGGAGCTGGAGGCCGTGCTGAAGGAGGCGCTGCGGCTGCATCCGCCGTTGATCATCCTGATGCGCATCGCCCGCGACGAGTTCGAGGTGTGCGGGCATCGCATCGCACCCGGCGACATGGTGGCCGCGACCCCGGCGGTCTCCAACCGCCTGCCCGACGACTTCCCGGACCCGGACGCCTTCGATCCGGGCCGTTACCTGGACCCGCGGCAGGAGGATCTGGCCAACCGCTGGACGTGGATCCCGTTCGGTGCGGGCCGGCATCGCTGTGTCGGTGCGGCGTTCGCGCTCATGCAGCTCAAGGCGATCTTTTCGATCCTGTTGCGGGACTGGGAGTTCGAGCTCGCGCAGCCCTCGGACAGCTATCGCAACGACCACTCGAAGATGGTGGTGCAGCTGGAGCAGCCGTGCCGTGTCCGCTACCGCCGCAGGCGGTGAATAAAGGCAGCGAGTACCATTACCAAGCAATTGCTTGGTTTGGTTGGGAGATGCTGTGATCGATGACTTCCGGGAACGGGACGGCGCCGCACTGGTCGTGGGCGGCACCGGCGGAATCGGAGCCGCCATCGTGCGCCTGCTGGCGCAGCGCGGCAGCGAGATTGCCTTCACGTATCGGGCGAGCCGGGACGCGGCCGAGGCGCTGACGAAAGAGGTTGTGCAGCAGGGGCGTTCCTGCGACTCCCAGGCCTTGGACCTTACGGACGCGGACGCGGTCGC
This sequence comes from Nocardia heshunensis, assembly GCF_054782115.1. Classification (NCBI taxonomy): domain Bacteria; kingdom Bacillati; phylum Actinomycetota; class Actinomycetes; order Mycobacteriales; family Nocardiaceae; genus Nocardia; species Nocardia heshunensis. The sequence goes on from NZ_BAAGTC010000007.1 coordinate 137,429, forward strand.
CGAGGTCGTCGCCGGATTCGAGCAGCGCTTCGGCGGCCTGCACACCGTCGTCTACGCCGCCGGACCGCACGTTCCGATGGTCCACCTCAGCAACGTGTCGCCGCAGCAGTACCGCGACCAGCTGAACGCCGATGCCGCGGCGTTCTTCAACCTCATGCACGCGAGCCTGCCCGCATTGCGGCGCTCTCGCGGTTGCGTGGTCGCGGTGACCACCGCGGCCACCCGCCGCTTCCCGGTCCGTGACGGTCTGTCCTCGGGTACCAAGGGTGCCGTCGAGGCCGTGGCCCGCGCGCTCGCCGTCGAAGAGGGCCGCTTCGGCATCCGCGTGAATTGCGTGGGCCCGGGCATGCTGACCGACGGCATGGCCGACCGCCTGATCAGCTCCGGCGAGCTGGACGAGTCCGCCCTCGCGGTGGCGCGGCGCAATATTCCGTTGCGCCGCTTCGGAACCGCGACCGACATCGCCGAGGCCGTTGCCTTCCTGGCCTCCGATCGCGCCGGATTCATCTCCGGCCAAGCCCTCGACATCGACGGCGGCTACACCGCCTGATCACCCGGCCTCACAGCGGCGGCGAGACCGGGAAGGTCACCGGGACCGTGACCGGGGCCCGGTGGAAAGCGCTGGGCTGCCAAGCCAATTCGGCCAGCGGGACCGACAGTTTGATGTCGGGCAGGGCGTCGAGCAGCTGTTCGAGGGCTTCGCGGACGATGATCGCCGCGACCGACTGCGCCGGGCAGGCGTGCGCGCCGACGCCCCACGCCAGGTGCGAGCGATTGCCGGTGCGGTCGCCGCCGACCGCGGGATCGTTGTTGCACGCCGTGATCGCGATCAGTACCGGCTGATCGGCCGGGAGCCAGCCGTTGGCGATCACCTGCGGGTGCTGCGGGTACCGGGGGCAGCCGTTGGCCATCGGCGGATCGCTGAAGAGCACCTCGTCGATCGCATCGCGCAATTGCAGTGAGCCGGTGAGCAGGCCCTCGTGAAAGTAGTTGTCGGAGGCCATCAGCACCAGCGCGTTGACGATGAGATTCCAGGTCGGCTCGGCGCCCATGGCGTAGAGCTTGGCGACCTGCTCCACGATCACGGCGTCCTCGAAATGCGCGGGGTGATCGATGAGCGCGGAGATCACGTGGCGGCCCGGCTGCGCGCGGGCGGTCGCGACGGCCTGGGCCAGCACCGCCTGGAAGCGCCGATCGGCGAGATCGGAGGTGGCGGCATCGGCGGTCTCGGTCAGCTCGGCCAGTGCGGCAGCGGCTTCGGCGGCCAGGGCGGCGGGCAGTCCGATGAGCTCGTCGAGCACGGCGAGGGTGAGCGGACGCGCGTACTGGGCGAGCAGATCGGCCTGCCCCGCCTCGCAGAAGCGATTGATCAGCGGCACCGCGGCCGCCTCCACCGCACCGCGCAGCCGATATTGATCGATGCTCGCAATGGCCGCGACATAGGCGGCGCGATGGTCGGTTTCGGCCCCCGTCGGCCCCCATTCCATCAGCGGCAGCACCGGACACTGCTCGGGAACGCCGGCCTGCCACGCCTGCGGGTCGGCCGGAAAATGCTCGGGATCGCCGAGAATCCGCAGCGCCTCCCGATACCCCAGCACCAGCGTCGCGGGCACCCCCGCGGCCAACTCGACCGGCGCCACCGGCCCGTGCAGTCGGCGTAGCTCGTCGAGGGCGCCGCGCGGGTCGGCGGCGAACTCGGGCGCGAACATTTTCAACGTGCAACTCCGATGAGCCGGTGGAACGTGAGCATCTGTGTTGCTACCCGGATGCGGGCGTGGTGAGCGTAGCAACCCGGACGGCAGGTCGCACGTCAAACATGTTCTGCTGTAACAAGTTTCAAACCGACTGGCACGTTACTCAGTGTTGTTGCAGCGGAGGGCGAGTCGCGCCAGGGCATGACCGATACGCTGACCGATCTGCGCTACGCCGGGCCGTCGGCCGATCCTCAAAAGGTGGTGCGCGCGGGCGGGAAGGCCACCGGGAGGTTCGTCAGCGCTCGATGGAAAGGGCCTGGCCGCCACGTGAGTCGGTCGGCCGGGCAACCCAGTCGCAGCTCGGGCAACAGGTCGAAGAGCTGGTCGATGGCGTGCTCGGCGACCGAGTACGCCACATCCTGCGCGGGACAGGCATGCGGACCGGTACCCCAGGCCAGGTGTGGATTGTCGCCGGTGTGGCGGGCCACGATCGCGGGGTCGTTGTTGCAGGCCGCCACGCTGGTCACCACCGGCTGGTCGGCGGGCAGCCACACCTTGCCGACCACGATCGGCTGCGCCGGAAAGGTGATGGCGCAGTTGGCCAATGGGGGATCGGCGGACAGCGACTCGTTCAGGGCGTCGCGGGTGGTCAGCGCCACCGCACCCGCGTATCGCTCGTCGGTGAGCATCAGCAGCAGCGTGTTGGCGATCAGATCGGTCAGCGGTTCGATCGCCGCGTCATAGTAGGTCAGCAGCTGTTGGACGAGCTCCTCGGCGCTCAGATCCGCTGTGTGCGTGACCAATCGGGAGGTGGCATCGTCGCCCGGGGCCTGCTGCTTGCGGTTCACCAGCTCGCCGAGCGTGGACTCGAGGACCGCCCGGCCCGCCACGGCGGAGTCGCCCTCGAACATCATGGCCAGGCCCGCCGCGATCCGGTGACCGATATCGTCCGGGCAGCCGACCAGATGGTTCAGATAGCCGACGGCGACCGGAAATGCGTACTGGCTCACCAGATCTGCCTCACCGTCGAAGCAGAAGGTATTGATCTGCGCGGTCGCGATCTCGTCGATGGTGGCATTCACCTGATACAGATCGACCGCGGCAATGCTGTCGACGGTGGCCTTGCGGTACCGCGCGTGCTCCGCGCCCGCGCTGCGCAGCGGACTGGGCCGATACCGCAGCGTCGGCAGGATGGGGCAATCTGCCGGAATGTCCTGTTCCCAGCCGCGCGGATCGGCCGGAAACCGGTCCGGGTCGTTGTTGATCTGCACCGCGGCGCGATAGCCGATCACCAGGGTGGCGCGAATGCCGGGTGAAAGCTCCACGGGCGCAAACGAACCGAACTGCCTACGCATCCCGGCATAGAACGTGTGCGGGTCGGCGGCGAACTCGGGTGTGAAGATCGGGATGGGCGTTGTCAACGACGGGACTCCAGAGCTGGAACGGGGTAGTTCACACGCGGTCGAACCGACTCGAACATCGACCGAACCCAACAGGCTCCATGCTCGCAGATACTACACAGGAATGCCGGGCCCGGACGCCCCGAGATGCGAGGCCGGCGAACCGCCGCGTCGACACGAGATGCACAGTGCACGAGGCAAATTCATGCGGTGTCTGTTGACTTGCGTACGGTGGCCCACAAGGTAGTCGTTGCGGTCGAAGCGCAGCGGGTAATGATGTCGGACGAGTAGGGAGGGTCACGATTGTTCAGCGGTAGTCACGCGACCGACGCGCAGAGCCCGGTGACGCTGGCCGACGAACGGGTCGGGGTGAACGATGCGGTTGCCGCGGCGGTGACCCGGTCGGTGGGGTCGATGCCTGCCCTGTATCTGGTGCTGGTGGTGTTCACCGGGTATATGGCGCTGGGGACCTGGTGGGGGCCGCTGCATCGGCTGGATCCGTATCCGTTTCCGTTCCTGCTGTTTTTGAACAACGTCGCGCAGTTGGTGTTGTGCCTGATCATTCTGGTCGGGCAGCGGGTGTTGAGTGCGGCGGCCGACCGACGATCGGTGCAGACGTATGAGAACACCGAGGCGATATTCCGACAGGTGGCGGATCTGCAGCAGCATCTGGACCGGCAGGATCGGGTGCTCAGTCGGGGATTGAGCCTGCTGGAGACCAGTCCGCATCCGTGGATCGAGCAGCACCGGGTGCAGGATCCGCCGCAGGCGGCCGATCAGGCGGTCACGCTCAACGACCGGATCGCGGCCTGGCTGACCACCAAACTGGGCAGTGTCTGGGCGTTCTATCTGGCCGCCGCCACCCAGGTGGCGTGGATTCTGTTGGCGGTGGCCGGGATTCAACACTTCGACCCCTACCCGTTCCTGTTCATGTCCTTCCTGTCCTCGCTGGCGCAGCTGGTGTTCATGATCGTGATCATGGTCGGCCAGGATGTGCTGGGCCGGGCCGGTGACCGCCGGTCCGAACAGACCTTCCTCGACGCGCAAGCGGTCCTGCACGAGTGTCTGCGCATGAAAGTGCGGCTCACCGCGCAGGATCGGGTCCTCGACAGTCTCACCGGGTACGTGACCGGACAGGTCATCGAACAACTGGCCCTGGCGATGCACGACACCAACGAGCGAGTGGCGCATCAGGTTCGCGTGCACGAGGCGATGACCACCGGCACCGCCCCCGTCGACGCCGACCGGCTGCGCGGCTGGGAGGAATTGCCGCATCAGGCCCGGGAACGAAATCGGATCCAGGCGCGCCGCATCGGCGAAAACCTCGCCGCCATCGGCTGTTTCATGGTGCCGCGCTTCGAACCGGCCCTGGAATTGACCCTCGACGACGCCGAGGTGCGCTCGCTGGCCCGGCTGGAATACAACCGCTGGATGGAGGAGAAGATCGCTGCGCGGCAATCGGATTCACCGTGCCCGCCCGACGACGCCCTGCCACTGCCCTGGGACGAGTTGCCCGACGCCGCCCGGGTCCGCCACCTGCAGGCGGCCAGGCGTCTCCCGGTCATGGTGACCCGCGCGGGTTTTCAGGTGCTGCGTGGCGCACCTGAAGCGCGAACCAACGGCAGTCGATGACTGGTTCACCCCCTGATCGGGAGCCCGTCGACGCGCGAATCATTGCTGCGGCATACCCGCCGCCCGTCTTCGTACTTGACCTTCCCGCCACGGGAGGCATTGCAGTCCTCCGCGGTGACCGAGGAAGGCCGGGCCTGCGCCTGCGCCGCGAAAACCGGTGTTGCCGTCGCCAGTGCGACGGCGATCAACACGACGAGCCCCCGAGACTTGGACAATTCCGGCATCCGCAGCATGCGCCCACTATGCCGGGCCGAACATCTTCCCCGCCGCCGCCACGCCGGTGAACAGGAGAGATGGGGTCAGGTGAGCTTGATCTGGCGGTTGACGTCCTTGTACAGCAGGTAGCGGAACTTGCCGGGGCCGCCCGCGTAGCAGGCTTGCGGGCAGAAGGCGCGCAGCCACATGAAATCCCCCGCCTCGACCTCGACCCAATCGTCGTTGAGGCGATAGACCGCCTTGCCTTCGAGGACGTAGATGCCGTGCTCCATCACGTGCGTCTCGGCGAAGGGGATCACCGCGCCGGGCTCGAAGGTCACGATGTTGACGTGCATGTCGTGGGCGAGATCGTTGGGGTCGACGAATCGGGTGGTGGCCCAGGCATTGTCGGTGTCGGGCATCGGCGTCGGCTCGACGTCCTGCTCCTGCACCACGAAGGCATGCGGCGTGTAGCCCGCCAACGGTTCGTAGGCCTTGCGAACCCACTGGAAGGTCGCTGCCTCGGCGGAATCATTGGCCACCGACCAACTTTCGCCCGCCGGAAGATAGGCGTATCCGCCCGGCGTGAGAACATGCTTCTCGCCATCGATTTCGAGGTTCAGCGTCCCGTTCAACAGGAACAGCACCGACTCGACGCCCGCCTCGGGCTCGGGCTCGGTACTGCCGCCACCGGGCGACACCTCGATGATGTACTGCGCGAACGTGGTCGCGAACCCGGCGATCGGCTTGGCGATGATCCACGCGCGAGTGTTGTTCCACCCGGGCAGGTTGCTGGTCACGATGTCGCGCAGCACACCCCGGGGAATGACGGTGTACGCCTCTTTCACGATGGCGCGGTCGGTCAGCAGTGTGGTCTGCGACGGCAAGCCGCCCTGGGGTGCGTAATACGTCGGCTCGCTCAAGTGCCAATTCCCATCGTGTCGAGGTTCATCCGCCACCGTGCAGCGTCTACCGGCAGAGGGCGTGCGCGAGCACCACGCTATGCAGTAGCGATCGCTGGACACAATCGTGCAAACCGACATTCCTGACGCTGTCGATCAGGATCGGATCCGTATCTTCACACCCGGACCGGGTGTGAAGATACGGATCGCGCGGTTACGACCCGGCGCGGGCCTTCGGCTTGGTGCCGTGGCGGTGCATGGTCTCCAGGGCTTCGACGAGCACCTTCGGGTTGTATTGGCCCTTGTAGACCGGTTTGGGCTTGGTGTCGAGGCCGAGGAGGGTGGCGACCGCGACTTGTGCTGTGCGGACGGAGTATTCGACGGTGAACACGACGTCGTCGGGGACTTCGGCGTACTGGCCGATGAAGGCCAGGTTGGTGGAACCGGCGGGCACGACGTCGGGGCGGTCGCCGTGCGAGCGCACCAGGAACTGGCTGGTGATGTAGGGCATGATCGTGGGCAGCACGATCGAGTTGGCCACGATCTGCTCGCGGTTGTCGATGGCCAAGTGCGCCAACGCTTCCTGCAGGATCTCGCGGCCGGTGCAGGCCGACATGGGCTTGGCGACATGGTCGCCGACCTTGTCCGGGAACAGGGCATAGCCCCACCAGACGAAGGTGTCGGCGGGCTGCTCACGGAAGTGCGGCTGATGGTTGAGCACGACGGTCAGCAACCAGCTGGAATCCTTCATGGTGATCAGACCGCCCTTGCCGGCCTCGCTGCCGCTGAACTTCTCCATCTCCTCGAAGAAGGTGGGGTCCTTGGTGGTGACGGTGAAGGACTCCCAGGTGGAATCCTTGATCGAGGAATCGAAGACCGCGGGATTGCCCAGGCCGGGACGTTTGGCCGCGAGATCGCGCCACAGCTGCCAGGAGCCCGACGAGCCGGAGGTGTCCAGGTCCGGGACGGTGTCGGTGGACGCGAGGGTCGAGTTCGCCGTCATGGATCCGTTGGTGATCATGACGAGGTCGTCGGGCCCGACCGTGATCTCCTCGGTCTTCCCGCCGCTGACGCAGGTCAAGCCCGTCGCGGTGAGCTTGTCGCCGTCGGCCAGCCGGACATCGGTGATCCGCGAGTCGAGGCGGATGCTGACGCCCTGATCGGTGAGCCAGCTCAACATCGGCCGCACGATCGAGTCGTACTGGTTGTAGCGGGTCCGGTAGATCCCGGACATGTTGTCGAAGGTCTTGAACAGGTGGACGAATCGATTGAGGTAGCGGCGGAACTCGATCGCGGAATGCCAGGGCTCGAAGGCGAAGGTGGTGCACCACATCCACCAGAAGTTGGTGGTGAAGAACGCCGGGCTGAAGCAGTCGGTGATGCGCTTGCCGTCGAGCAGCTGCTCGGGGGTGGCGAAGCATCGGACCAGTTCGAGTCGGTCGCGTTCGGTGAAGCCCATCGAATGCGCGTCGATCGGATGACCGCTGGCGTCGATCAGCCGGGCATGGTCGTCCCACGCGAAGTCCTCGTGGAAGGAGAAGGTGTCGTCGGTGACCGAGACGGCCGGATTATCCAGTGAGGGGATCGAGCGCAGCATGTCGTAGGTGCACTCGAAGTGAATCTCGAACATGCGCCCACCGCGCATGGTGTAGCCGGTCTCCGGGGACCCGGCAGCGTCGAGGCTGCCACCCTGGCGTCCCTGCTCTTCGAAAATCACGATGTCGGAGCCCTTGAAGCCGCCGTCGCGGATCAGAAATGTCGCCGCAGACAGTGCAGCGATGCCACTACCAACCAAATACGCCTTCGCCATGATTAACCTCTTCCAGGATTGATGTCGCCGTCAGGGTTGTATCTATGGGAGGTGCCCCGGATGACCCGGTCTCCCCACTGTAATTCCTTGCCAAATGGGTCAAACATTCGCCGGGACGTCTTCGGCCCGGTGCCCGAGTCGGAAGGTCCAGGTGATGCCGATCGCACCCGCATCCAACTGCTGACGGGCAAGGCGGCCGCCGAGATTAGTTGCAGCACACCGGATACCAGCAGGCAGATGCCGAACAGGACACCGGCCACGATCAGGGCGGCGCCGGGCCTGGCTTTTCGGTGATTGTCATGCAAATCAGAATATGGACAATGGTCGGAATTGTTTCGGTGTCGAACATCACGAGTGGTAGGAATTTGAAATATGGCAGCGTTTCGCACTGCTGATCGGCAGGTCAGCGCGTCATTTTGTTGCCGTTTGTCAAATTGTAGAAATGTAAGGCGCAATTTCCGTTAGATTGCCAATGGTGCATTGCATACCGGTTGCGAGACGGTCGGGCGAACCATTCTGTGGGCTGACAAAGGAGACGGAGCATGCGTTCTCGGGGATTGCCTCTGATGCTGGCGTGCACGGCGGTTGTCGCGGTGAGCGCCGGGGTGGCCGGAATCGCGGCCGCGGTCGAACCGCCCGCGCCGACCGCGGCGGTGGTCGCGGGCGTCGAGGAGCGGGCGCTGCCCCTGCTTGGTGTCGAAAATGCCCGTGACATAGGCGGTTACCGCACTGTCGACGGCAGGCAGGTGCGGACCGGTCTGGTGTATCGCTCCGGCGAATTGTCCAAGGCGAGCGACCTGGCCCTGGCCTATCTGGCGATCCACCGTCTGAAGCTGGACGACGATCTGCGCTTGGGCTTCGAGATCGCCGCGGCACCCGACCGTGTCGCGCCGGGGGCGACCTACCGGAATATCGATGTCGTGCGCCAGGCTTCGCCGGAGGTCATCCAGTCCGCCTATGCCGCTGGCCCCGAGCTGTACCGGGCCTTCATCACCACGCCCGGCGCGAACGAGGGGTTCGCCGCGGTCCTGCGCGACATCATCGACACCACCGACGGCACGGTGCTCTACCACTGCAGCTCGGGCAAGGACCGCACCGGCTGGACCACGGCCGTCCTGCTGACCATCCTCGGCGTGGACCGCGACACCGTCACTTTCGACTACCTGCTGTCGAACTATTACCGAGATGCGGCCCCGGGCGACATCGCCAATGGCGTGGTGGTCTCCGCCCTCGACGCCGCCTTCGATCAGGTGAACCAGAGCTACGGCAGCTTCGACAACTACATCCACGAAGGGCTACGGCTCACCGATGCCGACATCGCCGCCCTCCGAGCGAAAATGCTTGTCTGAGCGCAGCAGCAGTCGTGCGGTGTGAGCGGCGGTCAATGTCATTGCCTCGGTGGGATTTTGGGGGTCGTAGCCTGTCAGTTCGGCGATCCGCGACAACCGGTAGGTGACGGTGTTGCGATGAATGTGCAGCGCGTCGGCCGTGGGGTTGAGGGCGTAGTTGTTGCGCGTGAACGCGGTGTAGGTCTCCGTCAGGATCGGCTGATCATCGAGCGGATCGAGCACGCGCGCGAGTCGTTCCCGGGTCTGCGCATCGACGGCGATCGCGTATTCGAGCATGAACCGCTCACGGCGGCAGATGATTTCGCCGGTATCGAGCGCGCGACCGAGCTCGGCGAGAGTACGGGCTTCGGCGAACGCCGCGGGCAGACCGGGCACCGAGCCTGCCGCGACGCCGAGCCAGAACCGCGGTAGCGCGTCGCCGACCGGACGCACTCGCTGCTCCAGATCGGCGATAGCGGCGCTCACCTCGCCGTCGAGCGGCACCAGCGCCGACCAACCACCCGCATCGGCGCGCACCAGCTCGTTCGCCGCGTGCGGGAAACGCATCCGCAGATTGCCGACGGTTCGAGGCGCTGGATCGTCGGCGCGGGCGACGACGACCAAGTAGTTCTCGGCGAGCCGAATTCGCGGATCGGCATGCATGTCGGCGACCGACCGGCCGGTGAGCAGGGCATCGGCGAGATCGTGGCGCGCTTCCAGTTGCTCCCAGCGCGGAGCGGCGGTGAAGGCGGCACCGGCAACGGCGATCCGGCTGGACACGATCGCGTTGTAGCGCGACAGCGGCAACGCATGCTCGAACATCAGTCGCCGAGTCGGTTCGTCGGCGTCGGCGGCCAGCCCGCGCCACACGTATTCGATGGCGCCCAACCGGATATCGAGGACCTCTTCCAGCGTCCGTCCGTGCTGCATGGCCGCGTGCGCCGCCTCGACGATCGGTGCCAGCGCCGCATCGGTGGGATCGATGCCGTCGATGAACAACGCGAACAACAGATCGACATGCAGGTGGGCCCGCTCGCGGAAATCGGCGGCCCCGACGGCGACCATGTCGGTGGGCTCCGCACCGGATACGTCGAGCACGTCGACGAATCGGTGTGCGGCAGCGCGCAATTGCGTCAACGCGGCTCGCGTCTGCGCGTCGGCCACGGCATCCCGTCCTTTCCGATTCCGGACATCAGCGACATGACAAGCCGGTCAGTCGATCGTGGGCGTCGTCTGCTGGTCGGATGGTTCGCGGAAGATGTCGAGGATCCAGGTGATGCCGAACTTGTCGCAAAGCACGCCGTACAGCGGCGACCATTGGGCGGGTCCGATCGGGACCACGATCTTCGCGTCGACGGCGAGTTTGTCCCAGAACTCGGTGATCTCCTCGGGGAGGTCGCCGCGCAACGCGAGGAAGAACGAGTTGTCGCCGCGGTCGAACGGGGTGTGGGCGGGCACGTCGTAGCCCATGATCCACAACCCGTTGTCGGCGGCGAGCTGCCCCCACATGACATGATCGGCGGCCTCGGCGGAGACCGGCACGATCTCCGCCTGTGCGTAGGTGATGAGGACCAGCTCGCCGCCGAACACCGACCGGTAGAAGGTCAACGCCTCCCGGGCCTGCCCGCGAAAGTTGAGCTGCGCGACCACGTTCACCGCCATGGCACTCCTTGTCCCGGTGCTGTTGTCGAGTCGACCCATCGTCGCACTCTCGCAGCCGATAACCGGTACACCGACGCTCGGCGTCATGGCCCAGGTCGCCCGATCGGGGCCTCAGCGGATTCTCAGCGACCCTTGGGCAGGCTCGTGCGCATGGAATCGATCACCGACGATCTGGTGTGGTTGTTGCTGGACGACGCAAACGGGGAAGCCGTTCTCGATCGCCGTGCGATGCGTTTCGTGGTCGAGGCCGCGCTCGATATCGACGCCATTGCGGAGGCTGGCCCCGGCCGGTCGGGTCTGCGGCCCAGCCGCGGAGAGACGGTGGCGTCGGCAGTCGGCCGTCTCGCGGAGCAATCGCGCGTCTGCGCGATGCCGATACGCCGATGGGGAGTTTTTCCGGCGCGATGCTTTCCTACGCTCGACCGCGCGGGCAAGACAGCGCTGCGCGCGGCGCTGCTGGGTGCCTTGCGGGGTGAACAGCCCTCGGATCGGCGGACTTCCGGATTGATAGCACTGCTGGCATCGGTCGACGCGCTGGCCACCCAGTTCCCGGACCTTGCCCCGACCGAGATCGAACGACTGACCACGGCTTTCCTGGCCTGCCGGGCGGACTGCCAGCAGTTGGCGCGACAGGTGTGTGCGGCGATCTGCCACGATTACGCTCGATCATTCTGCGGCGCAATGTAGTCGAACGGGCCTGCATCTCGATCGGGAGTACGCCAATCCACCGGCGCACTCTGGGCGAACCACTCGAGAGGGGATGCCCATCGATCACGGAGGAAATGTGAGTTTTCGCGGAGTCTGCGCATAGTGCAGCGGCAATCTCGCGCCCGCCGAACGCGCGCGGCGATCATCGACTCGGCTGCTGTCGAATTCGGCAAGTGCGGGTACGGCGCCGCATCGGTCAAGCGGATCTTCGAGGGTTCCGACGTGTCCAAGGGGTCGGTGTACTTCCACTTCGATTCCAAGGACAAGCTGGCCGAGGCGGTGCTGGAGACCGCGGATCGAAGTTACCGGGCCACCATCGTGCGGTGGTTGAGCCGGAACGATCTCAGCCCGTTGGATATCGTCCACGCGATCGTGGACGAGATGGCGACGCGGCTCGAACACGACTCCGTCGCCCAGGCCGAATTCCGGCTGGTCACCGAGCCCGAGCTGTTCGACCGGGTGCCGACCGATTCGGCGCGGGCCCTCGTCGAGACACTCCAGTCGCTGACCAAGCAAGCCATCGAACAGAACCAGATCCGGTCCGACGTCGACCCGAACACCTACGTTCGAACCGTGTTGGCGGTGTTGGCAGGTCAGCGTTACTTGCCCGAGCGATTCGGCATCGGGCTATCCCTGCGGACTCGATTCGGTGAAGCATTCGAGCTGATCACCGAATCCATGGCCACACCCGAATGGGTCGACGAATTTCACCGGACCGGTTGGCGAGCACCCGCCCGCGATGAGCCCGGTCGGTGACCGGCTCGCGAATGGCATCACGGTTCCCTCATACCGGTACAGACAAGGTGTGCTGATGACCGATCGGCGTGGTGGCTTCCTTCGGCGTCTGCTGGTGTTGGTGATCGGAGGGACGTTGTCGACCGTCGGCTGCTCGACGCCGGGTCCGGATTCAGTTGGCGTACAGGGTTTTCCGGTCGGCCAGGTGGCCGACTACCAGCTGGGTGGGCAGTATCCGCCGCCTCCGGGCACGAAGATCGTCGTGCGGGACAGCACGGCCGAGCCTGCCGCCGGCCTGTACAACATCTGCTACGTGAACGGGTTTCAAACCCAGCCCGGGGAGCGGGAGCTCTGGTTGCGCGACCGCCGCGATCTGGTTCTGATCGGACAGAACGGAAGTCCGCTGATCGATGAGAACTGGCCGGACGAGCTGATCCTGGACACCTCGACACCCGCGAAACGAACGCGCCTCGCCGAGATCATCAACCGCAGCGTCGATACCTGTGCCACCAAAGGGTTCAACGCGGTGGAATTCGACAACCTCGATTCCTATACCCGCTCCCAGGAGGCCCTCACGGTAGACGACAACATCGAACTGGCTGCTGCCCTGGCGAAGTTCGCGCACGCGGCCGGTTTGGCCGTCGGTCAGAAGAACGCCGCCGAACTCGGCGAGCGAGGCAGGGGGAGAGCGGCTTTCGACTTCGCGATTGCCGAGGAATGCCTGCGCTTCCAGGAATGTGGCAGTTACGCTGAGGTTTACGGGCAAGCCGTCATCGACATCGAATATGTCGACGACCTTCCTGCTCCCCTCGGCAACGTGTGCTCCCTGCCGAATCGGTTGCCCACCATGATCATTCGAGATCGCAAACTGGTGGCACAGGGCGCCACGGGCTACTTCTACCGGGCCTGCTGATCGATCAGCCGATGTGGTTGGGCCGATTCCTCGGCGGCACCAAACCTCTCGGCGTAGCTGTGCGAAGCCCTATGGTGCCCACTCCGCGGGATATCCGGCGAGCCCGGAGGAATGCAGGTGAGACGTTTGACGGACGACCGCAAGCCGCTGGCATGTCCGGTCGAGGCCGGGCCTCGTTCGGACGAGGTGTGCATCAATGGTCGGTTGATCACGGAGATCGCGGGTGGAGATCGGGCCTCCTTCACCGAGTTCTATCGGATGACCAGTCATCGCGTCTACGGTCTGGCCCTGCGCATGCTGGGGAACCGGGCGACCGCGGAGGAAATCGCGCAGGACGTGTACCTGCAGGTGTGGTCGATGGCCGGGCGGTACGACGAGAATCTGGCGAGTCCGATCGGGTGGCTGATGATGCTCACCCATCGGCGCGCGGTCGATCGGGTGCGCCGCGAGCAAGCCGGTGAGAACCGCGACATCGCTTACGGCAGAAAGCATATGGAGCCCGGTCGCGACGTGGTCTCCGAGGCCGTCGAGTTGCGCGCCGACCGCCGTGCGGTGCTGGGCTGCCTCGAGACGCTCACCGATCGGCAGCGCACGACCATCACGCTGGCCTACTACGGCGGACTCACCTATTCCGATGTCGCGGACCACTTGGAGGTACCCGTCGGCACGGTGAAGAGCCGGATCAGGGACGGGCTCGAGCGCCTGCGGACCTGTCTGTCGGGAAGCGATCGTCGATGATCGGTGCGGACCAATCCGGAAGCCGGTCGGCTTCGATATCCCTTCCGTGAGTCCGGTTTCGTGTCCGGTTGCTCGCTTCAGATCCCGGCTACTACGAAAGGTCGATCCCGCATGAGGTTGATCAGCCCGCGGTACGCGGTCACGATCGCAATCACGATCACCGGCTTCGCCACCGCGGCAGTGCTATCCGGCGTGGGCGCAGCCGCCGCCGACCCGATGAGTGACCTCGAGCCGCTGCTCACCTCGAGTTGCTCGTTCGACCAAATCGATTCGGCGCTGCACGATGTGGCACCCGATACCGCCGCGCAGCTCGACGCGCTCCCGGCGCAGAAGTCCGCGTTGAAGAGTGCCTACGACCGCCCGATCGACGAGCGGCGTACCGCGTTTCAGGCGCTGATCACCCAACAGCAGCAGATGGGTGTCGCCGCGAACGCCAATCCCGCCTTCGGTCCCAAGATGAGTCAAGTCGTCGGTAGCTGCCACCAGTACTGATCATCGCCGGACTCCGGGCCTCGGCGCACGATTCGTACCGAGGCTCGGAGTGATTGGCAGGAAATGGGTTTCGCTACCTTCGGGTGGCCTTACAGGAGGCGATTGTCCGGTGAGCACCGTCGAATGGCGAGACCTGGGTCTGGTCGAACTCGCGTATCCGTACGCGCTGGACGCGGTGTCCGATCGGGAACGCGACACGATCGAGCGCCGCAGGAAGCGTGCCGATCGGCTCACCGCGGCCGCCTTCGATGACACGGTGGACGCGGTCCGGGAGACCCTGGCCGAGCTCGTCGCCATCGATGCCTGTCCGGCCACGGCCGAGGTGGAGGACCGACTGATGCGCGCGCTGGATCGCGTGCTCGCACCCACCCGCGACCGGACGGGAACCTTTGCCCGGTTCGGTCGGTGGTGTGCTTTCCGCCGCGGTGAACGATGAGCGGCCCGATCGCCTACGGCGGCCTCCTGGACTGATCGATCATTCGCGTCTGCACTGTATGTAATTCGTGTAGACCAATCGGTTGGATTGGTTGTCGCGCAAGGTTTTTTGCGCGGCGGCGAATCGGGGCGTGTGATTGCCGAATGTGGTGAAACACGCCGCCCTCCGGTTCGGCCGGTCGCCGACGATGATGGGTACGGTCCCTCCCATGGGTATGCCGACTCGGACGAGCAGATTGCTCTCAGTTCTGTTGTGCGCGACCTTTCTTGCGGCCGGGCCGTGGTCCATCGCGGCGGCCTCCGACGGCGCGGGTCCCGAGCTGGGACCCGGGGGAGTGCCGGTTCCGGGTAACGTGCCCGAGCGGCCGATGCCCGCGCCCGAGCGGATCGTGCCGGTGCCTTCACCCGGTGTCGTCTGCCCGTTGCCTTGAGCGATCGGGCCATGATTGCCCGCGCTCCGCGTAATGCGGTTTATTCGGTGTGTCGCAGCGACCAAACCGAACGGGGGATCCATGCGAAGCATCATTGGATGCTTCTCGGAATCTGTTCGGCCGCTGACCAATCCGGTCGCAGGGTATGGGCGAAGCCCCATTCGTCGCTGTCCGTCCGCGCCTCGTCGTGGCGCACGTATCACGGAGGAACGAGATCATGAACATGCTTCAGTACTCGCTCGCGGTGGCACGGTGAGTGGGTGTCGACGTGACGGACGAGGAGCATAGCCGGATCATTCCCCTCTTCGGAGCACTCGGCGGACCGGAAAATTCCGAATTGCCGGCATGTCCTGCCGAACGGCCGAATCCGGACGAACTGCTGGCGCATCGGCTGACCGAACTCATCGTCGCGGTCGGTGCGGGTGATCGTGTCGCCTTCACCGAGCTGTATCGCCTGACCAGTCATCGCGTTTTCGGGCTGGCCCTGCGCATGCTCGGCAATCGGTTCACCGCCGAGGAGGTCACGCAGGAGGTCTACCTGCAGACCTGGGTGCTCGCCGAGCGCTACGACGCGGCCATGTCGACGCCGATGGGGTGGCTGATGATGCTCACCCATCGGCGCTCGGTGGATCGGATCCGGATCGAGCGATCGGCGACCGATCGCGAAATCGCCTTCGGGCAACTGCATCTGGACCAGGACCGCGACGTCGTGCTGGAAGAGGTCGAACAGATTCAGGACGAACAGGAGGTGCTGCGCTGTCTCGACGCGCTGACACCCCTGCAGCGCGAGACGATCTCACTCGCCTATTACGGCGGCCGAACGTATTCCGAAGTGGCCGAACACCTCGGTGCGCCGGTGCCGACGGTGAAGACCCGAATCCGGGACGGGCTCAAGCGTCTCGCGGACTGCCTGCTGGGGAGCGGGCCGAAGTAGGTAGGGGGCCATCGGCATTCGGTGCGGTGTCCTCGCCCGCCACCGAAACCGTCCAGATTGTCTGACTTCGAAGCTATTTCGATCATGGACCAATCCGCCCGCCCGGTCTGTGCGATTCCCTAGCTGGGTGTTGCGGCAAGGTTGCTGCTTCGCCGGGAAAAGAGTCCACAGTCTTCTATCGGCGATTGGAGTGTCTGGATGACCGCACTGGCCTCGGAGCCCGCAGGTCGTGACGCATCGGACAACGCATCTCGTTTCCCCTTGTCAGAGGCGCAGATAGGCATATGGAACGCTCAGCACATCGCACCGGCGGTGCCGCTGACCGTGGCTCAGTACGTCGACGTCCGTGGCGATTTCGACGTGGACCTGCTGGCGCGGGCCATGCGCATGTGTGCCAATGATTTGCAGAGCCTGCGTCTTCGGTTGGTGGAAGTGGCTGGGAGCCCTCAGCAGTACGTCGGGCCCGACCTGCCGATCGAGGTGGCACGGCACGATTTTCGCGGGTGTGACGATCCCCGGTCGGCCGCCATGGCGTGGATGCGCGAGGACGTCGCGGTCCCGATTCCCCTGCTCGGGCAGACGCTGATCGAGACCGCCGTGCTGCGGATCGGGGAGCGGGAGTACCTGTGGTACGCCAAGATGCACCACATCGCCATCGACGGCTACGGCGCGATGCTGCTGGTGGCCCGTATCGCGGAGCACTACACGGCGATCGCAGGCGCGACAGAGCCGAGCGGGTCCACCGCCTACGACCTGCGTTCGGTGTACGAAGCCGAACGCACGTATCGCGATTCGGCGGATTTCACCCGTGACCGCGAATTCTGGCGCGAGGGCCTCGACGGCGTGGGCTCGCCGACCAGCCTCAGCGACCGCTACGGTGCGCCCGGCGCCCATCGGCTGGTGGAGAGCGGCCTGCTGGCCCCCTCCTGTACCGCCGAGCTGGCGGTGGTGCGCGAGCGGTTCGGGGCATCGCGGCCCGCCGTGCTGACCGCCGGTGTGGCGGCCTATCTGGCCGCCGTGACGGGCCGCGACGAGGTCACCCTGAGTCTGCCGGTGACCGCGCGGACGACTCCGGAACTGCGGATGTCGGCGGGCTACGTCTCCAATGTGCTGCCGCTGCGGATCCGGGTCGAGCCCGGTTGCACCGTCGCGGAACTGGTTTCGCAGGTCGATCCGCGGATCCGGGAGGCGCTGCAGCATCAGCGCTACCGGCACGAGGATATGCAGCGCGACCGGGGCGGCTCGGGCGGGCACCGCGACTTCTTCGGACCGGTCGTGAATTTCATGCTGTTCCACAACGGGATTCGCTTCGGCGAGTCGGATGCGACGATGCATCTGCTCTCGACCGGACCGGTGGAAGACCTGTCGATCAATGTCTACAACGGCTCCGGCGACGGTGAGCTGCTCGTCGATTTCCTCGCGAACCCGGAGCGGTACACCGCCGCGGAGCTGCGCGGTCACCACCGCCGTTTCACCGACTATCTCACCGAGTTCCTGTCCGCCGCACCGGAGTCGGTGGTCGCCGAGCTGCCGATGCTGACCGCGGCCGAGCGTGAACTGGTGTTGCGCGACTGGGCGATCACGCCCGCGGCCGCGGCGCCGCGCACCACCCTGGCCGAGTTGTTCGACGAGACGGTGCGCACGCACGGCGACGCCACCGCCGTGGTGTGCGGCGGTGCGACAGTGAGCTACCGGGAGCTGGACACCCGGGTGAGTCTGCTGGCGCGGCGACTGATCGCGTGCGGAGTCGGTCCGGAAACCCTGGTCGCCGTGGCGCTTCCGCGTTCGCTGGAGCTGGTGGTCGCCCTGCTCGCCGTGATCCGGGCGGGCGGCGGCTACCTGCCGATCGACCCGGAATATCCGAGCGACCGCATCGCCTACATGCTGGACGACGCGCGACCCTCGTGCGCCATCACCTCCTCGGCGCTGGATTCGAGGCTGCCCGAGGACCTGCCCGTCATCGACATCGACGCGCTGGACTGGGATGTCGCGGCCCCGCCGTTCTCTGCCTCGGAGCGCTCGGCCGCACCCTTGCCGGACAATATCGCCTACGTCATCTACACCTCCGGATCGACCGGGCGGCCCAAGGGCGTGCAGATCCCGCACCGCAATGTCGCCCAGCTGTTCGCGAACACGGCGTCGCGCTTCGGTTTCGGGTCCTCCGATGTATGGACGCTGTTTCACTCCTACGCTTTCGACTTCTCGGTCTGGGAGCTGTGGGGACCCCTGTTGCACGGCGGCACCCTGGTGGTCGTCGATTACGAGACGTCGCGTTCACCGGTGCTCCTGCTCGAAGTGCTGCGCAGAGAACGCGTCACGGTGTTGAACCAGACGCCGTCGGCGTTCTATCAGCTCGCCGCCGCCGATCGTGAAGCCGGGGACACGGAGCCATTGGCGCTGCGTTACATCGTCTTCGGCGGTGAGGCCCTGGATCCGCGCCGGTTGCGGGACTGGTACCAGCGGCACGACGGAGATGCGCCGCGCCTGGTCAACATGTACGGCATCACCGAGACCACGGTGCACGTCAGCCATCGCGAACTCGATCCGGCCGCCGCGGCCGCCGGTGGCGGCGGCATCGGCCGTGCCCTGCCGGGGCTGGGAATGCTGGTGCTGGACGGCCGTTTACAGCCCGCGCCCATCGGCGTGACGGGCGAGATCTACGTGTGCGGTGAGCAGCTGGCTCGGGGCTATCTGGGCCGTCCGGGCCTGACCGCCACCCGCTTCGTGGCCGACCCGTTCGGGGCGCCCGGCGAAAGGCTCTACCGCTCCGGCGATCTGGGCCGCTGGACGGCGACGGGTGAACTCGAATACTTCGGCCGCGCCGACGATCAGGTCAAGATCCGCGGCTTCCGTATCGAACTCGGGGAGATCGAGACCGCGCTGTTGGCCCAGCCGACGGTGCGCCAGGTCACGGTGGTGACCCGGGAGAGCGAGGCGGGTGAATCGCGGCTGGTGGCCTACGTGGTCGCCGAACACGGTGCGGTGCTGGATATCACGGAATTGCGCGCCGCGCTGTCGCAGCGCCTGCCGGAATACATGGTCCCCGCGGCCTTCACGTTGCTCGACTCGATTCCCTTGACCGTCAACGGCAAACTCGACCGCCGGGCGTTGCCCGCGCCGGTCGCGGAGACGGCCGCCTATCGCGCACCGGGCACCCGCACCGAATGCGCGGTCGCCCTCGCCCTGTCCGAGGTCCTCGACGTGCCGCGGGTCGGCCTCGACGACGGGTTCTTCGCGCTCGGCGGCGACTCGCTGAGCGCCACCCGCGCCGCCGCCCGGATCGGGGCGGCGCTGGGCGTCACCGTCCCGGTTCGGCTGGTGTTCGAGGAGTCCACGGTCGCCGGACTCGCCGCGCGGATCGCGGGGCTGGAGTCGGGCGGCAGCGTGCCTCCGCTGCTGCCACGAGACCGGACCTCCCGAATTCCGTTGTCACCGGCGCAGCTTCGGCTGTGGTTCATCAACCGCTTCGATCGGACCGCCGCGACCTACAACATCCCGTTCGCGCTGCACCTGCGCGGCGAGCTGAACACCGCGGCACTGCAGGCCGCGGTGGCCGATCTCGTCGGCAGGCACGAAGCGCTGCGCACCGTGTTCCCCGACGACGCCGACGGCCCGCAGCAATGTGTGCTGGACCCGGCCGCGGCGACCCCGGAGCTGAGCGCGGAGCAGGTGCCGATCGCGGACCTCGAGGCGCGGCTGCACGCCTTCGCCGCCCGCGGATTCGACCTGGCCATCGAGCCCGCGCTGCGAATGGCACTGCTGCGCACCGGCTCTCAGGAGCATGTGCTCGCCGTCGTCGTTCATCACATCGCCGCGGACGGCTGGTCGCTGGCGCCGCTGCTGCGCGATCTGTCCCGCGCCTACGGGGCACGCAGCACCGGCGCTGCCCCGGACTGGGCCGAATTGCCGGTGCAGTACGGCGATTACAGCCGGTGGCAGACCGACCTGCTCGGCGACGCGGCCGACCCGGGCAGCGTCCTCGGCGGTGAGTTGTCCTACTGGCGCGAACAGTTGGCGGGATTGCCGGAGGAACTGCCGCTGCCCTACGACCGCACCCGTCCCGCGGTGCAGTCCTTCCGGGGCGCGAAGGTCGGCGTGTCGATCGACGCCGGGGTCCACAAGCGGCTGCTGTCGATCGCCCGGGACACGGACGCGACCTTGTTCATGGCCGTGCACGCCGCCTTCGCGGTGCTGCTGGCGCGCCTGTCGGGCGGTGCCGACATCGCCGTCGGCACCCCGGTGGCGGGCCGTGGGGAGCGCGAACTCGACGATCTGATCGGCATGTTCGTCAACACCGTGGTCTTCCGCAGCCGGATCGACGGCGGCGATTCCTTCCGGACTCTGCTCGCCGCGCAACGGGAGGCGGATCTTGCCGCCTTCGCGCATGCCCGGCTGCCGTTCGAGCGGCTGGTCGACGAGCTGAATCCGATCCGTTCGACGGCTCGGCACCCGCTCGTGCAGGTCGGCTTCTCGTTTCAGAACCTGGGCCGGATCGAGGCGGAGCTGCCGGGTCTCACGGTCTCGGGCCGCGAGATCGAAACCGGTGTGGCGCAGTTCGATCTGCAATTGGTGCTGACCGACCGCTACGACGATGCGGGCACTCCGGCCGGGATCAACGGCCACTTCGTCTACGCGACGGACCTGGCCGACGAATCCACGGTGGCGGGCTTCGCCGATCGGTTCGTGCGTCTGCTGGCCGATGCCGCGGCCCGCCCCGACGCGGCGCTCGGCGACCTGGCGATGCTGAACCAGGTCGAGCAGACCCGAATCCTGCACGGCTGGAATGACACCCGTCATCGCATCGGCGTGGGCCGCACGCTGGCCGACCGGTTCGCCGACCAGGCCGCCCGGACACCCGACGCGGTCGCGGTGATCGCCGACGCGGGCACGGGCGGCGATCCGCTGGAGCTGACCTATCGGGAGTTCTCCGAACACGTCAATCGACTTGCGCGCCACCTGATCCGGATCGGTGTCGGTCCGGAGGTCCGCGTCGCCCTGGCCATGCCCCGCTCCGCACAGCTGCTGATCGGAATGTACGCGGTCACGGTCGCGGGCGGCGTGTATGTGCCGCTCGACCCCCAGCAGCCCGCCGAACGAGTCGTCCACATCCTCGAGACCGCCGCTCCCCGTTGCGTATTGAGCGCGGGCGGTGCGAGTTTGTCTCCCGCGATCGCGGCCGCGGCCGAGCTCGTCGACATCGACGAGCTGGACCTGTCGCAACTCTCGCCGCACCCGGTACTCGACAGTGAGCGCCGCGCCCCGCTGCGCCCCGCACACACCGCGTATGTCATGTTCACCTCGGGGTCGACCGGTCGTCCCAAGGGGGTGGCGGTACCCCATCACGCGGTCGTCAACCAGTTGCTCTGGAAGATCGAGACATTCGGGCTCGGGGTCGAGGACGCCGTGCTCCAGAAAACCGCGGCCACCTTCGACCTGTCGGTCTGGGAGTTCTACGCGGGGATGCTCAGCGGCGGGCGGACGGTGCTGGCCGCGCCCGACGGCCACCGCGACCCCGCCTATCTGGCCGATCTCCTTGCCGCTCAGCGGATATCGGTCCTGCACCTGGTGCCCTCGATGCTGACGGCGCTACTGACCGGCCGCACCGCCCTGCCGGGCACGCTCCGGCTCGTGCTCGCCATCGGTGAAGCGCTCCCGGCCGCCACGGCGCAGCGATTCCGCCGGGCGCATCCGAGCGCGGAGCTGTGGAACCTGTACGGCCCCACCGAGGCTGCCGTGTCGGCGACCGC
The DNA here is from genome assembly GCF_054782115.1 of Nocardia heshunensis. Classification (NCBI taxonomy): domain Bacteria; kingdom Bacillati; phylum Actinomycetota; class Actinomycetes; order Mycobacteriales; family Nocardiaceae; genus Nocardia; species Nocardia heshunensis. The sequence continues at coordinate 159,185 of NZ_BAAGTC010000007.1, forward strand.
CCACCGCGTGGGCGCGGCCGACCTCGCGACGGTTCCGATCGGCAGGCCCGAATGGAACACCGCGGCCTACGTCCTGGACGCCAGGCTGCGGCCGGTCGCGCCCGGCGTGGTCGGCGAGCTCTACCTGGCCGGAATCCAGCTGGCGCACGGGTACTTCGCACGCGCCGGGCTGACCGCCGAGCGGTTCGTGGCCAACCCGTTCGATCCCGCCGGTAGCGAGCGGATGTATCGCACCGGCGATCTGGCGGCCTGGACCACCGGTGGCGAGCTGATCTATCACGGCCGCACCGACTTCCAGGTGAAGATGCGTGGATTCCGCATCGAGCTGGGCGATATCGAGTCCGCGCTGCTGGCAATCGACGAGGTGGAGACCGCCGTGGTGATCGCGCGGCCCGACGCCACCGGCGGCGATCGACTGGTGGGCTATGTCGTCCCCGCGACCGGATGCGAACTCGACCCCGAGCCGGTGCGTGCACGGCTGGGGGAGACCCTGCCCGCCTACATGGTGCCCGCGGCGCTGATGGTGCTGCCGGCCCTGCCGATGACCGCGACCGGCAAGGTCGATCGCCGGTCGCTGCCCGAGCCGGTCTTCGCCGCGACGCGCTACCGCGAACCGGTGACGGCCACCGAACGGATCGTCGCCGAGGTCTACGCCACCGCGCTCGGCGCGGACCGCATGGGGCTGGACGACGACTTCTTCGCGCGCGGCGGCAATTCGCTGCTCGCGGCCAAGGTAGCGGCCCGGCTCGGTGCTGCCCTGCGCACCGAGGTCGGCGTCCGGATGCTGTTCGAGGCGAGCACGGTGGGCGCGCTCGCCGACCGGCTGGAACCGCTGTGCGGCACCGGGACCCGGCCGGTGCTGACGGCCACGACGCGACCCGACCGGGTGCCACTGTCCGCGGCCCAGCAGCGACTGTGGCTGGTGAACCGCGTGGACTCCGACTCGGCCGCCTACAACATCGCGATCGGCTTGCGGTTGTCCGGACCGCTCGATCGCGACGCATTGCAGACGGCGCTCACGGATGTCGTTGCCCGCCACGAGGTCCTGCGCACGGTGTTCCCCGAGGATCACGACGGACCGCACCAGCGCGTGCTGCCGCCCTCGGCGGTGACGGTGCCGTTCGCCAGGATCGTGTCGGGAGCCGACACCGCCGAGGCCGACGCGATCGGCTTCGCACGGGGCGGTTTCGACCTCACCGAACAGCTGCCGATTCGCGCAGCGCTGCTGCGAGTGGCCCACGACGAGCATCACCTGGTGCTGGTCATCCACCACATCGCCGTGGACGGCTGGTCACTCGAACCGCTGGCCCGCGATGTGGCCGCCGCCTACGAGTCCCGGTGTGCCGGTGCGGCTCCCGCCTGGCTGCCGCTGCCCGTGCAGTACGCGGACTTCACGCTCTGGCAGCACGAGGCGCTCGGTCAGGAATCCGATCCGGCGAGCGTGGCGGCCCGGCAGCTGAACTACTGGACCGAGCAGCTGACCGGACTGCCGGAATGCCTCGAGTTGCCGACGGACCGGCCACGCCCCGCCACTGCCTCGCACCGCGGGGCGACCGTGCACACCCGGCTCGACGGCGCACTGCACACGGCGGTGCGGTCGCTCGCGCACCGGCACGGCGTCACCGTGTTCATGGTGCTGCACGCCACGCTGGCGGCGCTGCTGGCCCGGCTCGCGGCCACCGAGGACGTGGTGATCGGCACCCCGGTCGCGGGACGTTCGGATCCGCTGCTCGACGAGCTGATCGGCATGTTCGTCGGGACGGTCGTGCTGCGCACGCCGGTCGCGGGGGCGGCACCCTTCGAGGAGCTCCTGCATGCGGTGCGCGACACCGACCTGGATGCGTTCGGCCACGCCGAACTGCCCTTCGAACGCCTCGTCGACGTGCTCGCGCCGATCCGCTCGGCCGCGCACCATCCGCTGTTCCAGGTGATGATGTCGGTGCACGGCGCGGTGCCGCGCACCGTGACGCTGCCGAACCTGCGGCCGACGACCGCCTCGGCTCTGGACACCGGCGCGGCCCGCTGGGATCTGCAGTTCACCTTCGTCGAAACACAGTCGAAGACAGGCAATCCCGGCGGGATCGAGCTGGACCTGACCTACGCCACCGACCTGTTCGAGGACACCTCGGCGACCACCCTGCTGGAGCGCTATATCCGGATGATCGCCGCCGCGGTGTCCGCGCCGGGAACCCCGGTCGGTGATCTGCCTGTGCTGACCCCGGACGAGGCCGCCGCGCCGAGTCTCGAGCCCGCAGGTACGGCCCACACCCTGGCCGAGATATTCGCCACGGCCGCAACCGATCCCGCCAAGCCCGCCGTGCGATGCCGGGGTCGCGAGCTCACCTACGGCGAGCTGGACCGCTCCGGCAACCGGCTGGCCCGGCTGCTGATCGCGCACGGCATCGGACCGGAGTCCGTTGTCGCGCTGGGCATTCCGCGCTCCATCGAATCGGTGAGCGCGGTCATCGCCGTCGCCAAGACCGGTGCGGCGTTCCTGCCGGTCGATCCGGCCTATCCCGAGCATCGCAAACGGCACATGCTCGCGGACTCGGGCGCGCGCTTCGGCCTGACCGTGCGGGCCCGGGTCGACGATCTGCCCAGCGAGGTGCAGTGGATCTGCCTCGACGATCCGGCGGTCCTCGAACGCTGCAACCGGCTTCCCGATCGAGCGGTCACCGACGCGGATCGGGTGGCGGCGCAGTCGCTCTCGCAACCCGCGTACCTCATCTACACCTCCGGCTCGACCGGGACACCCAAGGGCGTCGCGGTCACCCACCGCGGCATCGCGGACTTCGCACGCGGGCTGGTCGAGCGCGTCGGTGCGGAACGCGACTCGCGCACACTGCACTTCGCGTCACCGAGCTTCGACGCCTCGGTGCTGGAGCTGCTGCTGGCCTGGCAGTCCGGCGCCACCATGGTCATCGCACCGCACGACATTCTGGGCGGCGACGAGCTGGCCGATCTGCTCGAACGGGACCATGTCACGCACGCCTTCTTCACCCCGGCCGCCCTGGCGAGCATCGACGTGAGCCGGCACCCGCTGCCGCAACTGCGCGGTCTCGCGGTGGGCGGTGAGGCGCTCGGCATCGACCTGCTCGCGCGTTGGGCCCCGGGGCGGCGCATGTGCAACGCCTACGGCCCCTCCGAAGCGACCGTCGCGGTGGCGATCTCCGAGCCGCTGACGCCCGGGGACCCAATCGTGCTGGGCCGTCCGCTGCGCGGGGTCCGCGCGGTCGTGCTCGACGCCCGGTTGCGCCCGGTCCCGGCCGGTGTCGTCGGCGAGCTCTACCTCACCGGTCCGGCGGTCGCCCGCGGCTATCTCGGCCGACCCGGGCTGACGGCCGCGCGCTTCGTCGCCGCACCCGCGGCCGCGACGGGTGAGCTGATGTACCGCACGGGCGACCTCGTGCGCCGAAATGCCCGCGGTGAGCTGATATTCGTCGGACGTGGCGACGATCAGGTGAAGATCCGCGGGTTCCGCGTCGAGCTGGGCGAGGTCACCGCGGCGCTGTCCACGTGCGCGGGTATCAGGTTCGCGCACAGCGAGATTCGCCGGGACGGCGCGGGCCGACCGCAGATCGTCGCCTATCTGCTGCCGGAGCCGGGCGCCATCCTCGACCCGCGAGTGATCCGCTCGCACGCCGCGGCGCGGCTACCCCGGTACATGGTGCCCACGGCCGTGGTCACCCTGGCGTCGATCCCGTTGTCTCCCAGCGGGAAACTCGACCGCCGCGCGCTGCCGGAACCGGACTGGGACGCCACGCGCACCGGGCGCGCGCCCGCGACCCCGCTCGAGGAGCTGGTCGCCGCGGCGATGGCCGAGGTCATCGGCCTCGACCGGGTGTGCGCCGATCACGACTTCTTCGAGCTGGGCGGCAATTCGCTCGCGGCCACCCAGCTGGTCTCCCGGATCGCACAAGCCTGCGGTCGCCGACCCGCTGTCCGCGAGGTATTCGAGCACTCCACCCCGGAACGCCTGGCGCAGTTGATCGAGGGACTCGGCGGCCTGGTCGATCCGGCCCGGCCCACGCTCGCCGGGATCCAGCGGCCCGCCCGGGTCGCGCTGTCCTCGGCGCAGCGGCGGCTGTGGTTCCTCAACCAGCTGGAGCCGGAATCCGGTGCGTACAACATCCCGGCCGTGCTGCGGTTGCGTGGTGTCCTGGATGCTGCGGCGCTGCAGGCCGCCGTCACGGATATGGTGAGCCGCCACGAAATCCTGCGCACCGTCTATCCGCAGGACGCGCTCGGCCCGCACCAGGTGATCGTCCCCGCGCACGAATTGGCCTTCGATCTGTCGGCGGTCGGCGTCAGTCCGCTCGAATTGGATTACCACATCGATGTCTGCGCCGAGCCCGGCTTCGATCTCACCTCCGAGATCCCGCTGCGGGCACAGCTTTTCCGCACCGGTGCCGACGAACACGTGCTCGTGCTCATTGCCCACCACATCGCGCTCGACGGCTGGTCGCTCGCCCCGCTGGCCGCCGACCTGAGCGCGGCCTACCGGGCGCGCGCCCACGGCGCGGTGCCGGAATGGGCGCCGTTGCCCGTGCAATACGCCGATTTCACCGTCTGGCACGAGCAGCTGCTCGGCGACGAGCGAGATCCGGAGAGCCTGGCCGCGCGTCAGCTGAGCTACTGGCGTTCGCGGTTGGCGGGCCTGCCCGACTGCATCGACCTGCCGTCCGACCGTCCCCGCCCGGCGCGGGCGAGTCATCGCGGGGCTTCGGTGCACGCGGCGCTAGATCCCGAGATGCGTACGCAGCTGGCATCGTTCGCGCGCGCCCACGACGTCACCGAGTTCATGGTTCTGCACGCCGTCCTCGCGGTCATGCTGGCCAAGCTGAGCGGATCCGATGACATCGCCGTGGGCGCACCCTTCTCCGCCCGTTCGGAGATCGAGCTCGAACCGCTGGTCGGCACCTTCGTGGGCACGCTGGTATTGCGGACCGCGGTCACCGAGGACGACCCGTTCACCGTTGTGCTGCAGCAGGTTCGCGACACCGATCTGGCGGCGTTCGCGCAGGCGGACGTGCCTTTCGAGCGGCTCGTCGAGGTGCTGAATCCGCGGCGGTCGACCGCGCATCACCCGCTGTTCCAGGTGAGCCTCTCGTTGGACAATTTCGCCGCCCCCGCGCTGGCCGCACCGGGATTGGACATCGCCGTCCGATCTTTCGACGCGGCGACGGCGAAGTTCGACCTGCAATTCGTCTTCGGCCGGGCCATCGCCGAGGAGCCCGGCGACGGCCTGGACCTGTGCCTCACGTACGCGACCGATCTGTACGACGAGGTGTCGGCGCTGCGTCTGGTGCGCCGGTACCAGCGGATGCTGGCCGCGGTGCTGCGCGCGCCCGCGGTGCGGATCCGCGATCTCGAGGTGCTCACCGCGGAGGAGGCCCGCACGCTGTGCCCCGTGCGCGGCGAAGCCTGCGATGTAGTGCTCACCCTGCCGGAGATCCTCGCTGCGGCGGTGGGTGGCGGTGACCGCGTGGCGGTGGTGTCGCGCGGTCGCCGCGTGACCTATCGGGAGCTCGACGAGTGGTCGAACAGGTTGGCGCGCACGCTGATCGCCGCGGGCGCGGGACCGGGCGAACTGGTCGCGCTCGGCATGGGGCGTTCGCTGGAATCGGTGGTCGCGACCGCGGCCGTCGCCAAGACCGGCGCGGCCTTCCTGCCGATCGACATCCGCCATCCCGCCGACCGCATCCGCCACATGCTCACCGATTCCGGTGTGCGCCTGGGCGTGACCACCTCCGATGAACAGTCGATGCTGCCCGCGGATCTCGGTGTCGAGTGGCATCTCGCCGACAGGCCGAGGGACGCGGAATCGGCTGCGGCGGTGCTCGATTCGGAGCGGCAGCGGGCACTGCACGTCGACGATGTCGCCTACGTGATCTACACCTCCGGCTCCACCGGGGTGCCCAAGGGCGTCGCGGTGACCCATCGCGGACTTGCCGCGTTCACCACCGAACAACGCACCCGATACCAGGTCGACTCCGACTGCCGCACCGCGCACTTCGCGTCCCCGAGCTTCGATGCCTCGGTGCTGGAGCTGCTGCTGGCCTGGGGTGCGGGCGCGACCATGGTGGTGATCTCGCCCGATGTCTACGGCGGGCAGGAGCTCGCCGAGGTGCTGTCCCAGGAAGAGGTCACCCACGCGTTCCTGACGCCCGCCGCACTGGCGAGCATCGACGCGGGACGGTGGTCGCTGCCGCGGCTGCGCTGCCTGGTCGTCGGCGGCGAGGCGGTGAGCGCGGAACTGGTGGCGCGCTGGGCCCGCGGCCGGGCCATGCACAACGCCTACGGACCGTCGGAAGCGACTGTCGCACCGGTGGTTTCCGGCAGGCTCGAGGTGGACGGGCCCGTGGTCCTGGGCCGCCCGATCCGGGGCGCGTCGGTCATGGTGCTGGACGCGCGATTGCGGCCCGTGCCGGTGGGCGTGCCCGGCGAGCTGTATGTCGCGGGCGCTGGCCTGGCTCGCGGATACGTGGGGCGCAATGACCTGACGGCGCAGCGTTTCGTGGCGTATCCGTTCGGTGATCGGTCGGGTGAGCGGATGTATCGCACCGGCGATGTCGTTCGGTGGTCGTCGGCGGGTGAGTTGGTCTTTGTGGGTCGTAGTGATGATCAGGTGAAGGTGCGTGGTTTTCGGATCGAGTTGGGTGAGGTGACGTCGGTGGTAGCGGGGTTGGCGGGAATCCGCTTCGCCCACACCGAGATCCGTCACGACAACGGGGGAGCAGCCCGGATCGTCTGCTACCTGGTCGCCGACGACGGTGCAGTGGACCAGGCCGCGGTCCGCGAGTACGCCGCCACCCGACTGCCCGCCTACATGGTGCCTTCCGCCGTGGTCACCCTGACGGATATCCCGTTGTCGCCCAGCGGAAAACTGGATCGCCGGGCGCTGCCCGACCCGGTCTGGGAACCGTCGTCGACCGGTCGCGAACCCGCGACCCCCGGTGAGGCTCTGGTGGCGGCCGCGATGGCCGCGGTGATCGGCTGCGAGCGGGTGTCGGCGGATCACGACTTCTTCGAACTCGGCGGCACCTCGCTGTCGGCGACCCGGCTGGTCGCCCACATCGCCGCCGAGACCGGCCACCAACTCGGCGTGCGCGCGGTCTTCGAGCACCCGACCCCCGAACGGCTCGCCCTGCTCGTCGATCACGCGGTGGCACAGGGCGATTCCGACCGGCCCCGCTTGGCGCGCGGCCCACGCCCGCAGCGGGTACCGCTCTCGCCCGCCCAACAACGACTCTGGTTCCTCAACCGGTTCGACGTGGGCTCCGGGAGCTACAACATCCCCCTGGCGCTGCGCCTGCGCGGGGATCTGGACACCGAGGCGCTGGGTGCCGCCGTGAACGACGTCATCGCCCGGCACGAGGTGTTGCGCACGGTATTCCCGCAGGACGCCACCGGCCCGCATCAGGTGATCGTCGCCATCGACGTCGCGGCGACCGTGCTGCCGGTGGTGGAGACGACCGCGACCGGCCTGGCCGAGCGGCTCCGGACGCTGGCCGCGACCGGCTTCGATCTCGCCGTCGACCTGCCGATCCGGGCGGAACTGCTGCGCGTTGACGGTGACGAGCATGTGCTCGCGTTGGTCGTGCATCACATCGCGGCGGACGGTGCCTCGCTCGAACCGCTGGCAGCGGATCTGGCCCGGGCGTTCGCCGCGCGCCGGACCGGCACGGCCCCGAGCTGGGACGAATTGCCGTTCCAGTACGCCGATTTCAGTATCTGGCAGCAGCGCCTGCTCGGCGACGAGTCCGATCCCGGCAGCATGGCGGCACGGCAGCTGGCCTACTGGAGCGATACCCTGGCCGGACTGCCCGAATGCGTCGAACTGCCGGGTGACCGTCCGCGCCCGGAGATCCGCTCCTACGCCGGGGCCACGGTCACCGGTCGGCTGGACGCGGCCTCGCACGTGGCGCTGTCGCGGTTGGCGCGCGAACACGATGTGAGCCTGTTCATGGTGTTGCACGCCGTGCTCGCGGTGCTGCTGGCCCGCCTCGGCGGCGCCGCCGACGTCGCGATCGGGACGCCGATCTCCGGCCGTTCCGACGCCCGCCTGCACCCAATGATCGGAATGTTCGCGGGGACACTGGTATTGCGCACCCCGGTGGATCGGTCCCGGTCCTTCGCCGACCTGCTGGCCGCGGTGCGCGAAATCGACCTGGACGCCTTCGCCCACGCGGACGTGCCCTTCGAACGCCTGGTGGAGGCGCTCTCACCGGCCCGGTCGACCGCCCATCACCCGCTGTTCCAGGTGATGCTCTCGGTGCACGACGGCGTCCCGGCGGTGCCGGAATTGGACGGCATGACGGTGACGGTCCAGGACATCGCGGCCGACATCGCGAAATTCGATCTGCAGTTCACCTTCACCGAAAACCGTTCCGCCCAGGGCGATCCCGACGGCATCGAGATGGCCCTGTGCTACGCCGTCGACCTGTTCGACGCCGAGACGGCCGAACGACTCGCCGCGCGCTTCACCGGATTGCTCGCCGGGTTGAGCGGCCGCCCGCACGGTCGCGTCGGCGACGCGGAACTGCTCACCGGCGCCGAGCGATCACTGCTGGCCCCGGCACGCGGTGTCGCGGGGCCGGTGCCCGCCACCCTGCCGGAGCTGTTCGCGGCCGCCGCGGTGGCGCCGGAACGGGTGGCGATCGTCGCGGCGGGCGGCACCCTCACCTACGGGGAACTCGACGAACGCTCGAATCGCGTGGCGCGGGCGCTGATCGCGGCCGGTGTGGGGCAGGGCGACACCATCGCCCTGGGCTTGCCGCGGTCCCTCGAATCCGTGCTCGCCACCGTGGCGGTCGCCAAGACCGGCGCGGCCTTCGTGCCCGTCGACGTGCGCTACCCCGCCGACCGGATCCGGCACCTGCTCGCCGACTCCGGGGCCGGACTCGGGATCAGCACCTACGCCGACATCCCCACGCTGCCCGTGGATCTGCGCTGGCTGCCGCTGCCGGAGCTGGAGGCCTTCGAATCCGCTGCGGCCGTGAGCGATTCGGACCGGACCCGGGTGCTGTCGCCCGACGCGGTGGCCTACCTGATCTACACCTCGGGCTCGACCGGTGTGCCCAAGGGCGTCTCGGTCACCCACCGCGGCCTGGCCGGTTTCGCGGCCGAGCAGCGCGAGCGCTACGCACTCGACCACGACTGCCGCACACTGCATTTCGCGTCCCCCAGCTTCGACGCCTCGGTCCTGGAACTGCTGCTGGCCTGGGGTGCGGGCGCGACGATGGTCGTCGTGCCGCCCGACGTCTACGGCGGCGACGAGCTCGCGGCCCTGCTCGAACGCGAACGCGTCAGCCACGCGTTCATCACCCCCGCCGCGCTGGCCACCGTGGACGCGACCCGCAGGCCGCTGCCCGCGTTGCGCTACCTGGCGGTGGGCGGTGAGGCGGTGGGCGCGGACCTGGTGGCGCGCTGGGCATCCGGCCGGACCCTGGTCAACGGGTACGGGCCCACCGAGACCACCATCATGAGTACGATCTCGCAACCACTGACCCCGACGGGACCCGTGGTGCTGGGCCGCCCGATTCGCGGCACCTCGATCGTGGTGCTGGACGCGCGGCTGCAGCCGGTGCCGCCCGGCGTCGCCGGTGACCTCTACATCGGCGGCGACGGCACGGCGCGCGGATACCACCATCGCCCCACCCTGACGGCGCAGCGTTTCGTGGCGTATCCGTTCGGTGATCGGTCGGGTGAGCGGATGTATCGCACGGGTGATGTGGTGCGGTGGTCGTCGTCGGGTGAGTTGGTTTTTGTGGGTCGTAGTGATGATCAGGTGAAGGTGCGTGGTTTTCGGATCGAGTTGGGTGAGGTGACGTCGGTGGTGGCGGGGTTGGCGGGAATCCGCTTCGCCCACACCGAGGTTCGCAAGGATCCGGGTGGTCGCCCGGCGCTGGTGTGCTACGTCGTCACCGAAGCGGGTCAGCTCGCGCCGAACGCGAGCCTGCGGGCGGCGGCCGCGCGGCGGCTGCCGGGGCACATGGTGCCCTCGATCTTCGTACCGCTGGCATCGATTCCGCTGTCGCCCAACGGAAAACTGGATCGGCGGGCGCTGCCGGAGCCCGAGTGGCCGAGCGGTCAGGCCGGGCGGGAGCCGTCCACCGCGAACGAGCGATTGGTGGCGACGGTGATGGGCGAGGTGCTCGGCCGCGAGATCCGCGCCGATCACGGATTCTTCGACCACGGCGGCACCTCGCTCTCGGCGACCCAGGTGGTGGCGCGACTCGCGGAGGCGTCCGGCCGGGATCTGCCGGTGCGCGCGGTATTCGAGCACCCGACGCCCGCGGGTCTGGCGCTGCTGCTGGATCGTTCGCCGGGGGACACCGCGAACCGGCCCGCCCTGGTCGCCGGTGTTCGTCCGGCCCGGGTGCCGCTCTCGCTCGCGCAGCAGCGACTGTGGTTCCTCAACCGGTTCGACGCGGCCTCTGGGGCCTACAACATCGCCGTCGGGCTGCGGTTGACCGGACGGCTCGACACCGCCGCCGTGGCCGCCGCCCTGACCGATGTGATGGCCCGGCACGAGGTACTGCGCACCCGCTTCGCCGAGGATGCCGAGGGCCCGCACCAGGTGGTCGCGCCCGCGGACACGGCGACGGTGACCTTGGAGCACCTCGACTGCGGCCCGGGGACCGAGCACGCGCACGCGGCCGAATTCGTCCGGGCCGGTTTCGATCTCGCCACCGAGCTGCCCCTGCGGGCGGCCCTGCTGGCCGTCGGTCCGCAACATCACCTGCTGGTCATCGTCATCCATCACATCGCCGCCGATGGCTGGTCGATGGCGCCGCTCGCCAAGGATTTCGTCACGGCCTACGAATCGCGCTGCCGTGCCGTGGCTCCGGACTGGCCGCCACTACCGGTGCAATACGCGGATTTCAGTGTGTGGCAGCGGGAATTGCTGGGCGCCGAAGACGATCCGGACAGCGTGGCGGCGCGTCAGCTGGAGTACTGGCGCACCCGTCTGAGCGGGCTGCCGGAATGCCTCGAGCTGCCCTCGGACCGGCCGCGCCCCGCCGTCGCCACCCATCGCGCCGCGTCCACGTCGGATCGGCTCGGCGCCGAACTGCATTGGCAGCTGGCCGAATTCGCGCGGGCCCAGGACGTCAGCGTGTTCATGGTGCTGCACACCGTGCTGGCCGTGCTGATCGCCCGCACCTGCACCACCGCGGACGTCGCGATCGGCACCGCGGTCGCCGGCCGCGGCGCCAGCGCGCTCGACGAGCTCGTCGGCATGTTCGTGGGAACGCTGGTGCTGCGCACCGAAGTCGATGGCGCGGCATCGTTCTCCGATCTGCTGGCCGCGGTGCGGAACGCGGATCTGGATGCCTTCTCGCACGCCGACCTGCCGTTCGAGCGACTGGTCGAAGCGCTCAACCCGGTTCGATCCACGGCGCATCATCCGCTGTTCCAGGTCAGCCTGTCGCTGACGAATCTGGCCGAGCCCGTGGTGCGACTGCCGGAGCTGACCGTGGAGGACTTCCCGGTGGATCCGGGGTTGGCCAAGTGCGATCTGCAGTTCACCTTCACCGAATCGCAGACGGTGCACGGCGATCCGGCGGGGATCGCCATGTCGTTGACCTACGCGACGGACCTGTTCGACGCCCGGACCGCGGATCGGCTGGGCAGGCGGTTCGTCCGGCTGCTCGAGTCCGTGATGGCGGATCCGCACGCCCCCGTCGGCGACGCCCAGCTGCTGAGCTTCTGGGAGCGCAGTGCGCTGGTGCCCGCGCGTGGCGCCACCGCGATGTCGGCGATCACCCTGCCCGAGCTGTTCGCGCGTGCCGCGACCGCGCCGGAACACATCGCCCTCGTCGCCGGTTCGCGTGAGGTCGGCTACGGCGAACTGGATGCCTGGTCGAATCGGTTGGCGCGCACCCTGATCGGCCGCGGCGTCGGACCGGGCGACGTGGTGGCGTTGGGCCTGTCGCGCGCGTTGGAGTCCGTGGTGGGCTGTCTTGCGATCGCCAAGACCGGCGCGGCGTTCGTACCGGTCGACATGCGCCATCCCGCCGAACGGATCCGGCACATGCTCGGTGACTGCGGGGCACGGCTGGGTCTGACCGCCGACCGCGACCGCGCGAACCTGCCCACCGATCTCACGATCGAATGGCTGACGGTCGATGCTGCCGAGACCACCTGCGACACAGCAATTCTGGATGCGGAGCGAACCAGGACCGTGCGGGTCGACGACGTGGCCTACGTCATCTACACCTCCGGGTCGACGGGTGTGCCCAAGGGTGTGGCCGTGACCCATCGCGGACTGCTCAATTGCGCCGAGGTGCAGCGCATCCGCTTCGGTGTCGGGGCGGGCTCGCGGACACTGCATCTGGCGTCGCCGAGCTTCGACGTGGCCGTGCTGGAGTTGCTGCTGGCCTGGTGCGCGGGCGCGACCATGGTCATCGTGCCCACGGGGACCTACGGCGGTGACGATCTCGCCGAGCTGATCCACACCCAGCGGGTGACCCACGCGGTCATCACTCCCGCGGCGCTGGCCAGCATCGACGCCGAACGCTGGCCGCTGCCGCACCTGCGCACGCTGGTGGTCGGCGGTGAGGCATTCGATCGGGAGCTGATCGAACGGTGGACTCGCGGCCACGACATCGTCAACGGTTACGGTCCCTCCGAGGCCACCATCGCCGCCACCTTCTCCGAACCGATGGATCCCGATCGGGCGATCGTGCTCGGACGGCCGATCCGTGGAGTGACAGCCGTTGTGCTCGACGCCCGGTTGCGGCCGGTGCCGTCCGGGGTCGCCGGTGAACTCTATGTCGGCGGTGTCGGATTGGCGCAGGGCTACCATCGCCGACCGGCACTGACTGCCGAACGATTCATCGCCAACCCGTTCGCCGCACCCGGTCAGCGGCTGTACCGGACCGGAGACCTGGTGCGCTGGAACGCCGACGGGGATCTGGTATTCGTCGGACGCGCGGATGATCAGGTCAAGCTGCGCGGCTTCCGCATCGAGCTGGGCGAGATCACGGCCGTCGTGGCGGCTTGCACCGGAATCCGCTTCGCGCACACCGAGATCCGCGAGGACGCCGCGGGCCGTGGACAGATCGTGTGCTACGTCGTCGCCGACGACGGGAGCACACTGGACGATCGGGAACTCCGGGCGGAGGCCGCCGGGCGACTTCCGGCACACATGATCCCGGCGGCCTTCGTGACCTTGGATTCGATTCCACTGTCGCCCAACGGAAAGCTGGATCGGCCCGCACTGCCGGAACCGGAATGGATCGCCACCAGCGCCGGACGACTGCCCGCCACGCCCAGCGAAGCACTGATCGCCGCCGCGATGGCCGAGGTGGTCGGCCTCGAACAGGTCTGTGCCGACCACAGTTTCTTCGACCTGGGTGGCAATTCCCTGCTGGCGACACAGGTGATCGGCCGGATCAACGCGGCTGCCGGCTGCCGACTGCAGGTTCGCGCGGTCTTCGAACATCCGACGCCGCAGGGCCTGGCCGTCGAGCTCGATCGGGAGCTGTCCGCCGGTCCACGCCGTGCGGTCGCGCTCACCGCGCACCCCCGCCCGGACCGGATTCCGCTCTCGGCGGCGCAGCAACGGCTGTGGCTGCTCAACCGATTCGACACCGCGAGCGGTGCGTACAACATTCCGCTGGTGTTGCGGATCAGCGGGGACCTGAACGTGGATGCGCTGCAACAGGCGTTCGCCGATGTGGTGGCCCGGCACGAGTCGCTGCGAACCAGCTTCCCGGCCGACGCCGACGGTCCGCATCAGCTGATTGCCGAGGAAGGTTCGGCGACGCTGCCGGTCGTCGAGACGACGGCAGCCGAGGCCGCGGAACTGATCGCATCCTGCGGTGCGGCGGGATTCGAGGTGACGCAAGAGATCCCGGTTCGAGCTCGGCTGCTGCGGCTCGCCGACCAGGAGCATGTTCTGCTGCTGGTGGTGCATCACATCGTCGCGGACGGCGCCTCGATGGGGCCGCTCGCCGACGATCTCGCGGCCGCCTACGCGGCTCGCCGCAGCGGCGGCACGTCCGACTGGTCGCCACTGCCGGTGCAGTACGCCGACTTCAGTATCTGGCAACACGAGGTGCTGGGCAGCGACACCGACCCCGACAGCATCGCGGCACGCCAATTAGCCTACTGGACAACGAAACTCGCGGACCTGCCCGACGTGCTGGCGCTGCCCGCCGATCGCCCCCGCCCGCCCGTGCCCTCGTCACAGGGCGCGTCGGTGCACCATCGCATCGATGCCGATACCCACGCCGCGGTGACCGAACTGGCCCGCCGCCACGGTGTCAGCGCGTTCATGGTGCTGCACGCCGCGCTGGCATTGTTGCTGGCCCGGCTCAGCGGGGCAGGCGATATCGCGATCGGCACCCCGATCGCCGGACGGATCGACCCGCGACTCGATGCCTTGGTCGGCATGTTCGTCGGAACGCTCGTGCTGCGCACACCCGTCGAGGTGGATCGGTCGTTCACCGAATTGCTCGACGTGATCCGGGAGACCGATCTGGATGCCTTCGCGCACGCCGACATTCCCTTCGAGCGGCTGGTGGACGTGCTCGAACCGAGTCGATCCGCGTCCTACCATCCGCTGTTCCAGGTGATGCTGTCCGTGCACGGCGGCGTGCCGCCGTTGCCCGCGCTGCCCGGGGTCGAGGTGGTGGCCGAGGATCCCGGCGTGTCGACGGCGAAGTTCGATCTGCAGTTCACCGTCACCGAATCGATGACCCCGCAGGGCGATCCGGCCGGGCTGGCCCTGAGCGTCACGTATGCGACCGATCTGTTCGACGCGGATTCCGCACGGTCGCTGGCCGAGCGATTCGTCCGCGTGCTCACGGCCGTCGCCGCCGCTCCCGACGTGGCCGTCGGCGATATCGAGCTGCTCGACGCCGCGGAACAGCGGAAGCTCGCACCCGTGCACGGCCCCGCGCCGGTCCCGGCGACGACCTTCGGCGACCTGTTCGCCGCCGCCGTGGCAGCTGCGCCGGATGCGATCGCGGTGCGTGATCGTGAGGTGCAGATGAGTTACGACCAGCTCGACCGCGCTACCAACCGCCTCGCACGGGTGCTCATCACACAGGGTGTCGGACCGGAATCGTTTGTGGCCGTCGGTATTCCGCGATCCGTCAGCTCGATTCGAGCCATCCTCGCGGTAGTGAAGGCCGGTGCCGCGTTCCTGCCGGTCGACCCGGCCTATCCGATGGATCGGCAGCGTCACATGCTGTCCGACTCGCAGGCCGCGGTGGGCCTGACCGTCGCCGCCTGCCGTTCCGCGGTGCCGGACGGGCCGCGGTGGCTGGTGCTGGACGATCCGGAGCTGACCGCCCAGATGCGAGCGTTGCCCGACACCCCGATCCAGGACACGGAGCGGCGTCGGCCCTCGATCGCCCACCCGGCGTATCTGATCTACACCTCGGGATCCACCGGCCTGCCCAAGGGCGTGACGGTCACCCACGCGGGTCTCGCGAGCTTCGCCGCGGAGCTCGCCGACCGCTGCGCGGTCGAAACCGGTTCGCGGGTCCTGCATTTCGCGTCGCCGAGTTTCGACGCGGCGATCCTGGAAATGCTGCTCGGGCTGGGCAAGGCCGCGACCGCGGTGCTGGCCGACACCGCGATCTACGGCGGTGACGCATTGCGGGAACTGTTGCGCGAGGAGCGCATCACCCACGCCTTCGTCACGCCCGCGGCGCTGGCCACCGTCACCCCCGAACGGCTCGACGACCTCGAGATGATCATGGTCGGCGGTGACCGCACCGGGCCGGAACTGGTCCGGCGGTGGGTCGGCACGGCGGACGCGCCGCAGCGCACCATGCTCAATGCCTACGGTCCCTCCGAGGCCACCGTCGCGGCGACCATCAGTTCGCCACTGCGACCGGGTATTCCGGTCACGATCGGCGCCCCGCTGCGCGGTTTCGCGGTGGCCGTGCTGGACGCGCGGATGCGGCCGGTGCCGCCGGGGGTCTCCGGTGAGCTGTATCTGGCGGGACCCGCCCTCGCGAGGGGATATCACCGCAGGCCCGGACTGACCGCCGAGCGCTTCGTCGCCGATCCGCTGGGCCGGGCCGGGGAACGCATGTACCGCACCGGTGATCTGGTCCGCTGGGTAACGCGCGGTGCGCGCCGGGAACTCGAATACCTCGGGCGCAGTGACGATCAGGTGAAGGTCCGCGGGTTCCGGATCGAGCTCGGGGAGATCGACGCGGCGCTGGTGTCGCATCCCGCCGTCACCGGTGCGACCACCCTGGGAGTCGAGATGGGCAGCGGCGCAACGATCCTCGCGTCCTATGTGAGCTGCCCGGCGGCTACCGCCCCGGCGCCCGCCGAGCTGCGCCGCCATGTGGCGGGGATGATTCCCGGATACATGGTGCCGCAGTCGATCGTGGTCCTGGATACGCTGCCGGTCACTCCCGCGGGCAAGCTCGACCGTGCGGCGCTCCCCGCACCGGAGTTGCTGTCCGCGGCCGCCTTCCGCGCTCCGGCCACCGCGGCCGAAACGCTGGTCTGTGCGGCCTTCGCCGAGATCCTGGGCATGCCCGCGGTCGGCGCCGACGACAACTTCTTCGAGCTCGGCGGAAACTCGCTGCTGGCGGTCAAACTGGTGGCCGCCCTGCGGGACGAACACCATATCGACGTGCCGATGCAGGCATTGTTCCTGGACCCGACCCCCTCGGGCATCGCCACTAGGATTGGCGGCGACGGCACCGATGACAGCGCGATCGCGGCCGCTTTCGAAACCCTGCTGCCCATTCGCGCCCGCGGCACCCTGCCTCCGCTGTTCTGTGTGCACTCGGTAAGCGGCGTGGCCTGGAGCTACACCGGCCTGCTGCCGCACCTGGAACCGGATCGGCCGGTCTACGGTTTGCAGCTCCCGCATCTGACCGAGAAGACCTCGGGTGCGGACACCGTCGAGCAACTGGCGCGCCGCTACATCGCGGAGATGAAAACCGTTCAGCCGCAGGGGCCTTACCATGTCCTGGGTTGGTCGCTCGGCGGTCTGATCGCCTACGAGATCGCGGTGCAGCTGACCAGGGCGGGGGAGCGGGTCGCGCTGCTCGCGTTGCTGGACAGCCGGATTCTCGCCGACGAGCCCGAGATCGCCGACGCCAGCGCCGGAGAACTGCTGGCAGCGCTGCTCGGCGACGCGGGGCTGGCAGCCGAGAACATGTCGGCCGAACGCGCGGCAGAACTGCTGCACGAACACCAGGGTCCGTTCGGCGCGCTGAGCGCGGCCCATGTCGAGCGGCTCTACTCCGGGTACCTGACCGGCACCAGCATGGGCTACCGCTTCCGGCCCGGAAAGTACTCCGGAGATCTGCTGTATTTCACCGCGACTCGCGACGGGACCCCCGCGGCTGCGGGTGGCCCGATGCAGGCCGCACCGGGCGCGGGTCCCTGGCGCGAGCGAGTGCAGGGCGAGGTGTACGAGCGTTTCCTGGCCTGCTCGCATGTCGAAATGGGCTCGCCCGAGGCACTGGCCGAGATCGCGGTCGAACTGCGCGGGTATCTGGAGGACGTCCAGGGCGAATTGAAACGTCATGGCGGGCAATCGAATGACACCACCACAACCGGAAGGAACCAGCAATGAGTGCGACCAACCCGTTCGACAACGAGGACGGCCGATTCCGGGTGCTCGTCAACGAGGAAGGCCAGCACTCGCTGTGGCCGGACTTCGCCCCCGTGCCCGACGGCTGGCACGTGGTCTACGACGGCACCAAGCCCGACTGCCTCGAGTACGTCGAATCGCATTGGGTGGACATGCGTCCCCAGAGCCTGATCGACGCGGAATCAGCGGTCGCGGCAACCGTGGGCGACTAGACGAAACACGCGGTCACGGGTTTGGGACCGCCGCAGTGGGGGACACCGGGTTCAGGAATGAATTCGGTGCCCCGACCGCGCGGAGAAGTCCGCGGATCCGGCGCATCGGTCTTGTATTGTCTGGGCAGTCCGACCGTGTTCCGCGTGACAAGCCGCCCTCGCCTACGCCCTGCTGGACAGGAAGTGACCGACGATGACCGCCGACGAGCCGTCGAACGCAGATTTGCTCGAGCTCGCCTATCTCTACGCGATGGATGCCGTCACCGATTTGGAGCGCACCATCATCGAGCGGCGGCGAGAGCAGATCGACGAGGTCACCGCCGCGGCGTTCGACACCATCGTCACGCGGGTCCGGCTGGCCCTCGCCATGGTCGGCCACTCCGACTCCTGCCCTCCGCCACCGGCTTTGGAGGATCGCGTGCTGCGCGCGATCGATCGCCACGAGGCCGAACGCACGACAGTCCGCGGCGAGCCCTCGGACGGCGCGGCGCCGCTGGGCTGGTTGTGCGCCATTGCCATGGTCTTGATCATGCTGAGCACCGGCGTGTACCTGGCCTACGACGGCACCGTCGCTCCCGCCGCAATCTCGGCCGCGCCCACGTGGGGTTCGTGACCTGCTTCGGTGAAACTCACCGTTGCCGGTGCACCGCCGGGTCCGCGATCTCGACCATGAGGGGCAGGCCGTGCAGGGTGGTGGCCAGCAGCGCGATCCAGCCGCCCATGGCGAACGGCAGCACGGTGTAGACCAGCAGACCGAAGCGGAAGCGCCTGCGGCCCACCGTAATTCCGGACTCGATCCCGTCGATCGCGGCAATGCGGCGGCGCAGATCCAGTCGCTGCTCGGCACTCATCGCCCGGAGGGTGGCATCGTCGATCACAGCTGCGACGGTAACCCGCGCGGGATTCGGGATGCGGTCTCAGCGTGCTCTCAGCGGTTCTTTGTCACGGTGATCGGGTGCAATCGAACCTTCTGGCGCCGGATGAGGCGGTGCCGTGCAGCATTTGATCCTCACCTACGGCCTCACCGCGATCCTGATGCTGATGGCCGCCGAATCGGCCTGCATCCCCATTCCGTCCGAGATCACCATGCTGTTGGGCGGAGCCATGGCCGCGGGCGCGGTCACCGGCCCGCACCCGAATCTGCTCGCGGTGATCGCCGCCGGAACCGTAGGCAACGTACTCGGCAGCTACCTGGCCTGGCTCGCGGGCCGCTACGGCGGCCGCCCCCTGCTGCATCGTTGGGGCCGCTACATTTTCCTGCGCGCCGACGACATCGACCGAGCCCAAGACTGGTTCGTCCGGCGCGGCGCATCCTCGGTCTTCTGGGCCCGCCTACTGCCCGGCATCCGCACCTTCATCTCCCTGCCCGCAGGCATCGCCGGAATGCCCGCCCTCCGATTCGGCCTCTACACCCTCGCCGGCTGTCTCCCCTGGACGGCAGCCCTCGCCGCCGCCGGCTACGCCGTAGGCGCCAACTGGCACCACCTCGAAAACACCCTGCGCGGTCCCAGCTACGTAATCGCCGGTCTGGTCGTGCTCGCCATCGCCGTCGCGGTCGTCGTGGTGGTGCGCCGACGTCACCGTGTCGGCGCCGCCGTTCACGAGGAATCGAAATAGCTGTCTCAAGGTGAGGTATTCCTGGAATCGACGGCGCCAGTGAGTCATTCAGACGAAACATCATTGTTTCCTCGGCCGGTGTCTGCGGGTCGAAGCGGTGGTGGTCGCGGCTCCACTGCCGTCGTTTGGATTAGACCCTGAATGATGTCGAGCAACTGGTCGTGTACGCCGGTCGCGCCTGCGAGTATCGAATCGGACGTGAGTCTCCAAGGCTGACCAGCGATGTCGGTGACGACTGCTCCTGCGGAGCGGAGCTGAGCGACCCCTGCGGCGTTGTCCCATGGCTGATTTCCCAGTGCGACAGCGCCACCCAGCACGCCGGATGCGGTTAAGGCGAGGTCGAGCCCTGTAGAGCCGTGCATCCGTAGCCGAATTTGTCGTCGGCCGCACGCCGCTACGAAGTCGTACGGGAAGGAGTCCGGCAGTGGGGCTCGCGCCGGTAGATTGAACGTGCTGAACCCGATCATGGTGTCGGTCAACCGTTTTGGTGGCATTGACGCCAGCGGCTTTCCGTTGAAGTTGAGCGGCCCACCTGCCACGGCGGTGTACCGATGTCCGAGAAGGGGCAACCAGGTCAGGCCAAGCACGGGTTCCGAGTCTTGGAGGAGTGCAAGCAGGATGGCGGACATGGGGGATCCGGCTGAGTAATTGAACGTTCCGTCGATAGGGTCGAGGATCCAGACCGTTCCCGTGGTGATCGCCGGTCCGCCGAACTCCTCGCCATGCACGCGAATTCCTGTCTTCAGGTGAAGTTGGGCGGACACCTCCCGCTCCAGTTCCAGATCGGGAAGCGTCGCGAAATCGGATCGGGACTTATGGATCGCGGCAGGGGAACCGAGGCCTTCGATGAACCGGGGTGTTACTGCATCGAGCACTTCGCATGCAATGAGAAGTAGTTCGTCAAGAGCTGTATGAGTCATGTCTGCGTCCCACCCCCGAAGTGCGAACTCTCTGTTTATCACATTGACTTGCGCACTGCTACCCGAATGTGTTGGACCGTGCACTTAGCACGTCGTGAGTGTGGTTTCAACCTTGGACTCAGGGATATTTTAACGATCGCGGAACGGGCATTTCGATGGTGAGAATTCCTGGTGTTCGAGGCCTGATAAGGCTTTCCGGCGGAGGGGATTGGGGGATGAATCGTGGGAATTCCTGGTACTTCGAGTGCTTCTCGTACCATCTTTCCAGCGCTTGCTGACGGTCGCGCAAGAATCTCGGTCGATGGGTCTTCGGTGGCAGGCGATGAGTTGGCCGGAAGCGTCGGCGCTGTTGCGGCCAGAGTGAGCGGAGCTCGTCGCGTGGCGGTCGATACTGCCGATCCGATATCGGCGATAATAGGAATCGCTGGAGTAATATTGGCCGGTGCTGCTGCAATTCCTTTGGCGGCGACGTTGGCTGCATCAGAACGGCAGCATATTCTTCGCGATTCTCAACCGGACATTGTGATTACCGAAGTTGATACGAGTGCGCGGGGCGCCCTGCCGAGCGCCCCCGCTGACGATACGGCGGCGTTGATCTTATATACCTCGGGTTCGACGGGAGCGCCCAAGGGCGTCGTACTGTCAAGGAAGGCGATCGCTTTCGATCTCGATGCGCTGTCGACTGCGTGGCACTGGGACGAGTCGGACACGTTGGCGCACGGGCTCCCGCTCACGCACGTGCACGGCCTTGTTTTCGGAGTCTTCGGACCGCTCCGCCTGGGTTCGGCACTGGAGTACACGCCCGGAACGTTGCGACCGGTGCCCGGGGCGTCGATGTATTTCGGAGTCCCCGCGCTGTGGGCGCTGTTGGGGGAGTATCAGCTGCAGGAGCTGCGCTCCGCCAGGTTGCTCGCTAGCGGCGCCGCGCCGCTGCGTACCGCGGTGTACGAGCGTATCGCCGCCATATCGGGGCATCGGATCATCGACCGCTACGCGCTGACCGAAACGCTGGTCAATACCACCCCGAGGATCGACGAGCCGCGTGGTCCCGGTCTCCTCGGAGGGCCACTACCCGGTGTTGAGGTGCAGTTGCGTGACGTCGGGCTGTCGGGCGGGATCGGTGAGGTGGCAGTACGTGGGCCCAACCTTTTCGATGGCTATCTGGGGCGTGACTCTGTGCTGGATGAGGATGGCTGGTTCGAGACCGGAGATCTGGCGCGCTGGGAACACGGTTCGTTGCAGTTGGCCGGCAGACGGGTCACCGACCTGATCAAAACCGCCGGCTATCGAGTCGGTGCGGGCGAGGTGGAGGATGCTCTGCTCACCCATCCCGCCGTTACGGAAGCAGCGGTGCTCGGCGTCGACGACGACCATTTGGGTCAACGGGTGACCGCGTGGGTGGTAACCACCGAACGCGTGGTCGCCGGAGAACTGGATCGGCATTTAGCCGAGTTGCTATCTCCGTACAAGCGTCCCGCCGATATTTACGTCGTGGGCGAGTTGCCGCGAAATCGCCTCGGCAAGATTCAGAAAGCCAGACTCCTGGAAGGGCTGCTTCGCTGATGGCATTTATTGACACAACATTGCAATTGCCCGCTCGCCAAAGTAAGCCACGTACTGGCGGGCTGACGATCGCAATCGACAGCGGTCTTCCTCATGGACTATTCGAGGATGTGCTGACCAGCTATGGAGAATTGATCGACACGGTCAAATTTGGCTGGGGAACTTCGCTCGCGTCTCCTGATTTCCGGCGAAAACTGCAGATTGCTGAGCGATGCGGTGTGGATTTCATGTTGGGTGGGACGCTCTTCGAAAAATATGTGAGCCAGGACCGCTTCGATGAATATCTTTCCTTGTGTGCAGACTTGGGCTGTCGGCTCGTCGAAATATCCAACGGGACGATCACTCTCGATTCGGGTGCGAAAGCGAAGTTCATCGAACGTGCGGCTTCGGACTTCACAGTGATCGCGGAGGTTGGATATAAAGACCAGCCGCGATCCGAGTTGTTTTCGCCGAGCCAGTGGATCGAGGCGATCCGATCGGATATCGATGCGGGGGCGGTCTACGTCCAGCTCGAGGCCAGAGAATCGGGATCCAGCGGTATCTGCAGGCCGGATGGTGAGCTGCGATTCGGCCTCATCGAGGACATTCTGCAGTCCGAAATCGCGATGGGCACAATTATTTTCGAAAGCCCGACCAAGATATTGCAGGCATACTTCGTAAACCGTATCGGCGCCGAGGTGAACCTCGGCAACATCGGCTTCCTGGACGTGATCGCGCTGGAAACCCTGCGACTCGGACTGCGCTCGGAGACACTTTTCGCCGACCCGGACGGGCCGGGCTTGTGACCGCTGACATCGCGGTTTCCGGTCCGTCGGCAGCCGTCGCACTGCAACTCGCAGGCCTGTGGCGTGAGATGTTCGGTGACGATCTGACTCGGACGGACGCCGATTTCTTTGCTCTCGGCGGTACCTCGCTGAGCGCTATCTCATTTCTGGGCAAGATTCGTGAGACCTGCGGGCGCGCAATCGGATTGGATGCCCTGAGGTCCCATCCGACACTGGCCGCTTTGAGTGCGCACGTCTGCGCCACTCCGGTCGACAAGCTGCCGGATCCGCTAGTGCTGATCAATGCCGGTATTGCTGGAACTCCGCTGGTGTGCCTACATTCCCTCACCGGCACGGCGGTGCGTTACCAGAGCCTCGCCGAGAACTTTCCCGCCGCGCGAATGTATGCGTTCCAATCGGCCGGGCTGCTGGGTGGTGTCCACGCCTGTGAGACGCTGGAAGCTCTCGCTGATCAGTACGCTCGCCGGTGGATTGCCGAGCAGGAAAGCGCGGGGATACTGCTCGGATACTCGTTCGGTGGAGTTCTTGCCAACGCCGTGGCGCGGCGACTGGACGCTCTCGGGAAGCCACCGCTGCTTCTGATCCTGATCGACGTTCGATTGAATCGCATTGGCCTGTCCAGCAGTCTATTTCGAACCGAGGCCCTGCGGCTGCTCGGTGGATCATTGGGCCTCGCTGCTGAGTTGTCCGCCATCCACGACGACGCGCTCACCGTTGAGGCGCTGGCCGAAGCCGTACGAGCGTCCGGTCCCGGCGCACCTGATTGGTCCACGGCTGATCTCGCGATGTGGGGGGAAGTGATGGCGACGCACCTGCGGTTGCTCGCTGACCACCAGTTTGAGCCTTACAGTGGCGCAACAGGTTTCATAGTTGCCTCGCAAAGCGGGCCGCCGACGTGGCGCGACACCGACGATGCCGAGCTGATCGCGCTGGCCGGCGACCATTACAGCATTTTCGACAGCGGTTCCCAATGGCGGTTGGCGGCAGCCATCGCGACCCTCATCCGGCGTCTCGCCGCGTCGGCAGATTGGAACGTGTTGTTATGAGCGGCGGTTCGGCGACACTGACCGTCTCGCAGCGTGCTTTGCTGGCGGGCCTGGCGATCGACAACTTCGGCTCCGGTCTGTTCCTGCCGCTGACCTTGGTGTACCTGACCCGGGAGTCTGGGCTGACACTCGGTGCTGCGGCGACCGTTCTGGCCGCAGCGACCATCCTGAGTGTGTTCGCTCCCGCCGTTGTCATGCGGGTGATCGGCACTGTCGGCGCACGGCAAGTGGTGATTGCCGCACAGTTGATTCAAGCCGCCGGGTTGACGATCTATCTTCTGTCGACCGGGATCGCAGGCGCGGCGCTGGCGGCGTTCCTGATGGCAACCGGGATCCAGACCTTTTACAGTGCGCTGCTCGGCTTGATCGCAGACACCGCGCCACGGGGGCCGAAGGATCGCGCGTACGCGTTCGTCGCGATGGTGCGAGCGGGTGCCTTCGGAGTGGGAACCGTTGTTGCGGGTGCAGCGCTGTCTCTGCACACGGTGATCGATCTGCGCGTGCTGGCCACGTTCGACGTCGTCACTTTCCTGATTGCCGGTGCCATCCTGGCTAGGTTCGTGCACCCGCATCATGCGATCGAAACTCGGACCGATCGGGGTCGGGGGCTGACAGCGTCGTCGCGCGAATTCGTTGCGGTGCTGGCGCTGTGCGCGCTCGTCGCCCTGCCGGTGGACTTCCTGCTCGTAGGGTTTCCCGTCTTCGCCACCGATGTACTGCGCACCCCGCCGATCGTGGTCGGTGTGAGCCTGGCCGTATCCGCGGTGACGTCCAGTGTGGCCGGGCCATTGCTGATTCGTCTCACCGATTCCTGGAGCCGTACACGGTCCATCGCAGTCGGTATCGGGGGTGCCATGATCTGGTGCACGAGCCTGCTCGTAGCGCCCTGGCTGCCTGGAACTCTACTGCCGGTGTGGATTCCGGTGGCCACCGTGATGTTGTCGGTCGGATCGCTGTTGTGCACAGCGCGCCTTACCGCGATGGCCGAGGCCGCGGTGCCCGTCGATCAGCGCGCGCGGCAGCTCGCTCTCCTGCAGTACTCGTTCACCGCAGCGCAGATCAGCGCCCCATTGCTCGGCGGACTGATCGAGCCGATAGCCGCCCTGCCCTGGCTGATCTTGCTGCTCACCTCTGTCACGGCGCTGACATTGCTGCGTTGGCTGGGGCGGCGCCTCGGCGCCGCGGCCAGCAGTCCCGCCGCACTGCACGCCGACTGACCGATATCGACCGATAGGAGCCTTCCGATGCGATCCACACAAGACGCATTTCACATTGCCGTCCCGGCCCGGAATCTGGCGGACGCCGAGGAGTTCTACCGTCGGCAGCTGGGGTGCGCATTGGCCCGCCGCTACGACGACCGCCTGACGTTCGACTTCTTCGGTGACCAACTGGTGTGCCATCTTTCACCTGAGGAGCCTGTCGTCGAGCCCGCCTTGTATCCCAGGCACTTCGGTATCACCTTCCGCGATCGGACAGATTTCGACAACCTGCTGCGGCTTGTCGAGATCCGCAAGCTCGCTGTATTTCGCCCGGCGCAGCTGCGCTTCGAAGGAACGGTAGAGGAACACAGCACGGTGGTGCTCGTGGATCCGACCGGAAACCTGCTCGAGTTCAAGCACTACCTCGACCCTCGGATGATGTATTGAGCACCGCATCGAGCGCGGTGGGGGGCATTGAAAACGCTCCAGCGCAGAAGGTTTCATCGAGAAGCCCAGCGAGTGCATACCCAGGATTTCAGGCGTCGCCGACCGTGAGCGAGGACTCGGGCTCTGAGGTGCTGCACCGGTTGGTTGGTCGTTCGGTGATCTCGATTCGGGATGTCACCCGTCGAGAAATGCTGGCGCTGTTCGCACTCGCCGCCCGGCTGGAGAAGATTGTCACCAGGCCGCCGTCACTGGCAGGGATCATCGTCATCACCGCGTTCTTCGAACCCAGCACACGCACACGACTGTCGTTCGAATCGGCCGCGCATCGTCTTGGCGGCGCTGTGATCAGCGTTGCCGATATGCGCACCACCAGCATCGACAAGGGTGAGTCGTTGTCCGACACCGGGGTGATGTTCGACAGCTATGCAGATGTCGTGGTGCTGCGCCACCCCGACACACACGCCGTCGATCAGCTTCGGGCAAGCGGGATATCGATTCCGGTCATCAACGGGGGCAACGGGATCGATGAGCATCCGACTCAGGCGATGGCGGATTGGTACACGCTCCTGAATTGGCGACCTGCACTGGCCGAAGAGCACCCGTCCGAAGCGGATCAGATCTCACTGTGCCTCGTCGGTACACCCCGGCGAATGCGTTCACTGCGCAGCTTCCTGATAGCGGCCGCCGTGCATTTCCCGACGGCGTTGCGGGCGGTCACCGTGGTTTCCGACGAGCCCGAGCCACTCGACGCCGATCTGGTCGACCTGCTGAACCGGCAACGAATCGAATACCGCTGTACCGGCGACTTTCACACCATCGCAGGCGAGGCCGACGTGATCTATCAGAACGCGTTGGCACCCGCTGGCGGCCGATATCAACCCCTTGGTCCTGCGGTACGCATTGACGCCGACACGCCGTTGAAGCCATCGGCAGTGGTTATGCACCCGCTGGCACGTCGTGGCGAGCTGGGCGCCGATCTGGACTCCACTGCGCACAACCTGTACTTCAGGCAGGCCGCAGGGGCGGTGCCCGTGCGGCAAGCGCTGCTGCTGGCGATCACAGGCCGCTTCGCTCCGGAATTCGATACCACGGGGGAGGACTGACATATGTGCGGGATGGCTGGCTATCTCACTCGTGATCGGCTGGGCTCCGACACTTTTCGCGTTCTCCGAGGAATGCTCGCGACCCTCGCCCATCGTGGGCCGGACGGTCCAGGCCAGGTGATCGAGCCCGATGCGGGTCTGGCGATGGGGCACGTTCGGCTGGCCATCAATGACCCGAGATCTACAGCGGCACAACCGCTGGTTTCCTCGGATGGCGCGATCATTGCGACCGTCACCGGTGAGTTCTACGGCTTCCGACGGCTGCGCGCCGAATTGACAGCACAAGGCGAGCGATTCACCACTAAATCCGACAGTGAACTGGTGATCGCGTTGTACCGGCGCTACGGCACCGATTTCGTCGAGCATCTACGCGGCGAGTTCGCGATCGCCCTGGTCGATCTTCAGCGCGATCGTCTGGTGTTGGCGCGCGACCGATTCGGTGTTCGTCCGCTGTTCTATCACTGCGGTGCCACGTTGTTCGGATGGGCGTCGGAAGCCAAAGCACTGCTGGCTCATCCGGCGATTCCGCAGCGGCTCGACCGGGCCGCTGCGGTGAACCAGCTGACGCAAGTCATGGTCCCGGGCACTACGGCATTCGAATCGATCGTGGCGATCCGGCCCGGACATGTGGTCACCGTGGACCGTGTACCCAACGGGTTTCAGGTCCGTGCGCGCCAGTATTGGGATCTGGAATTCCCTGCCGACGGCGGCTGGGACGAGGGCGACGCCGAGTCGCACGTTCAGGCGGTGCGTGAGGCGGTCGTCGATGCCGTCGAGGTGCGTTTGGACGCCGATGTCGCTGTCGGACATTATCTTTCGGGCGGCATGGACAGTGGGGCGCTGCTCGGGGTGGCCGCAGCGCTGTCGCAACGTCCGATCGAGGCGTTGACGATAGGTTTCGAAGACCCCGCCTATGACGAATCTGCCATCGCCTCGAAGGTCGCCGCCTACAACGGCATGGAACTGACGGTGCGGCGGGTAGCGGATGAGGAGTTGTACGGCGAGGCCTTCGTGCAGGCGGTGTGGCACAGCGAACGGACGTTCTACAACACTCTGGGCGTAGCGAAGTTGCACCTCGCGGCTACCGCGCGCGAACACGGCCTGCGGGCGGTGCTGTCGGGGGAGGGTGCGGACGAACTCTTCGCCGGATACCCGGCCTTCGCCCTCGATCACGTCGGCGGATTGACCAACCCGGCCGATTCTCTCGTCCTCGGCGCCACCGTAGCTGTCCGACCACAACGACACCCGGCCTTCGACCGCAGAATGGGATTCACGCCCGGGTGGGTACAGCCATGGGTGTCGACTTGGAATACCGTGCGCCCGTTGCTCGCAGACGGACTCCTGGCCGACCTCGGCGGCTACGAACCGCTGGAAGCCGTTGCCGAGCAACTGGATCCGGCGCGCATCGAAGGCCGGGCCAGGCTCGATCGCGCCCAGTACAGCTGGATCAAGACAATGCTCGAGGGGCAGATCCTCAATTGGGGTGGCGACCGGGTGGATATGGCGCACGCCATCGAATGCCGCCCGGTCCTGTTGGATCATCGGATCGCCGAGGTCGCGGCCCGGGTCCCACCCGGACTGCGCATTCGCGATGGTGTCGAGAAGTGGGTACTGAGAGAGGCGTTGCGCCACGCGATGCCCGAATTCCTCTATCGGCGTCGGAAGTTCGCGTTCATGGCGCCACCCGCACATCGCTCGTCGGGGCGCACTGAGCTGCTGTCACGGCTGGATGGGAAGTACCTGACGCGGGATCGGATCGCGGAGGTGGGCATCTGTGATGCCGATCGCACGATCAGGTTCCTGACCGAGGTGCCCTTGGAACCTGCACGTGCCAACGAGCACGACAAGATCCACAACCACCTACTGGGTCTGCACATCCTGCACGACCTGTATACGCGATGAAGGAGGACCAGTGATGACCGTACGTCCCGCACCACGGATTTCGGGGTTGCCCGCTGCGCGCCCTGAGGCGGGTGACTGGGCGGCCTACGGAGGGCTGCCGGTCGTGATCGAGGGCGTGGCCGATAAATGGGCGGCGGTGGACAAGTGGAACGCCGAGGATCTGGTGACACGCGCTGGACACCACGAAGTCACCGCGTTCGTCACCGACGAGTCGCTGCAGGGAACGGTTCTGCAGCAGATCAACAGGAAGGTGACGACAAGCTTCGGAGCCGTCATCGACCACATCTTCGACGTGCGGCGACACGACGAGAAACTGTCCTACTACCTCCGCGTCGAGCCAGGATCCGCTGTGTACGAGGAACTCTCGTCGGACTTCGACATTCCGGACACTGGAAGGGAGTTCAATCCTGCATGGACGGGAATCTGGATGGGGCAGCGCGGCAATTCGACCCCCTTTCACAATGATCAGTGGCATGGCCTCCTGTTCCAGATCTCGGGCCACAAGCGGTACACGATGGTGCATCCGTTCGATGCGCCACGGTTGCAACGCGATTGGCCGGCGGAATCGCGCTACGACCTGTCCCACGCCCCGGTGCTGGCGGAGGACGCCCCGGTGCTGAACGAACTCGAACAGGTCTACCAGGGCGTACTTGCTCCTGGCGAGGTGCTGTACGTTCCGCCGTTCTGGATGCACCAGGTCGTCACCCTCGACGATGGGAATATCTCGATGCCCATCCGCTTCGATACCTCGCAGTCACCGGACGTCTCGCTGTTCCAGTTCAGCCAGCGA
The DNA here is from genome assembly GCF_054782115.1 of Nocardia heshunensis. NCBI lineage: Bacteria > Bacillati > Actinomycetota > Actinomycetes > Mycobacteriales > Nocardiaceae > Nocardia > Nocardia heshunensis. The sequence goes on from NZ_BAAGTC010000007.1 coordinate 188,353, forward strand.
TCCTCACTGCGTGACCTGACCAATCAACCGGTCGTGGATGTCGACACGATCGTGCAGTTCCTGCGACGCAACCGGGCACATTTCGACTCTCTCGAACAAGAATTCGCCGAAGCGATTGTGCGAGTCCGGAACCTGGAGGTCACCGCGACGGAGCTGGTCGACGCCGTCGAACGACGAGCAGCAGGAGCCTGAGATGGGATCATTTCTCGACGAAGCCATCGCCGCCTCCGGCCCGGCGTGGGATCGGTACCACGATCATCCGTGGTTCGAGGCGCTGGAGAACGGCGAGCTACCGATCGATCAGTTCGTGCGGTTCCAATTGGAGGACGCCCCCTTCATCCCGTATCTGCACCAGACTGTCGCGCTTGCCTTGTCGAAGGCGCCGACCGGTTCGACCTGGTCGAGGGCAGCGACAACGTTGCTGAGCGAGGTCTTCGTGGCGAACGAACTTGCCAACAAACGTGAGATCCTCGAATCGCTGGGTGTGCGGGATCCACGATTCGATCGCTGGGCGCTATCACCGCGGCGCGAGGGCTACGCCAATCATATACTTCGCGCCGCCCTCGAAGGCCCGGCGGCCGACACCGCCGCCGCCTTGCTGCCGTGCACGTTCTTCACTCGAGTGGTGGGTCGGCGCTTCGAATCGGTGGACATCAAAGGCCCCGAAGCGTATCGGCGTTGGGCACGTATCTACGCGGACAAGCAGATGTATCACATCGTCGATGCTCACGAAGGCCTGATCGATGATGAGCTGGCACGTGAGCCGAGTCGTCGTGATCACTTGATCCGGTTGTTCGTGCGCAGCACACAGCATCAGGTCGCCGTGTTCGACGATGCGCTCGAACCCGGCCCGGCGTGGCCGCAAGTCGGTCTCGCCGACTTCGAACCGCAGCGGATCGAGCTGTGAGCCCAACACCGTCGGGACAGGCCGACGCCGCGTTGGGTTGTCTGCGGGCAGTATTCGGTGAGGGTGTAGAACTCGCACCGGCGCACGTTGATTGGGACAATCGGGCAGTCTTCCGCGCCACCCTTCCGGCTGGCGATCGTGCCATAGTGAAAGTCGACTGCGATGCCATCCGACATCACCGTGAGACCGCCGGACTGCGGGCGGCCGCAGCCTCGGGTGTCGAGGTGCCTCGTGTGCGATGGCATGGTCGGCAGGCAGGCCACGATCCGTGGATCTTGGTCCTCGATGAGATCCCCGCCACGAGCTCCCTGGCCGACGGGCACGGTTCCTGGCGTACAGCAGGAGCGATGGTACGTGCGTTGCACGAGACTCCAATCCCTGCAGGCATGGCGATGTTCGGTGGGGGAGTGGGCGATTGGGAGAACTACGTCGATCATCGGATTGCGGTGGAGTCACGTTTCGCAGTCGACCGCGGACTGCTGAGTCACAGCGAATCCGACGCGGTACGGCGGTACGCGGCACAGCGGCTCACCCAGGTGAGTCCTGCACATCCGGTTCTGGTACACGGTGATCTGCAGGCCCGGCACGTGCTTGTGCACGGCGAACGGGTGGTGCTCATCGACTTCGGCGATGTCGGCTGGGGCGATGCCGCAATGGATCTCGTCGTCTTGACGCACTTCGCCCCGGACCAGCTGCCTGTGGTCCTCGACGGCTACAACGCCGACGAGCAGTTGCGAGCGCGGGTGGCGGCATTGGGTCCGGTGTACTCATTGTGGCGCAATCTGTTCGTTTCGCGCTGGTACTTCGAGAACGCGTTCGAGCAGCACCGCAACTCCGAGCTAGCACGCCGAATCGTGACCACGGTCATCATGCCGACACGGCGTCCAACTGCGATCCCTCTCGAATGCGAGGCTGTGCTGGTCGATTTCGACGGCCTGTTGATTGATACCGAGTACGCCGGCTGGCGTTCGTGGAACGAGCTGTACGCGAGATTCGGTGGCACCGTTGCGATCGAGGAGTGGGCAGGCCGAGCAGGCAGCAACGACCCCTTCTCACCTTGGGATGAACTCGAACGGCTCGCCGGAACGCCGGTCGATCGCACCGGGTTGGAACAGGAGCGCAGAGTCCGCCGCGACATGTTGCTCACGGTGCTGCCTGGTGCTCAGGACTTCCTGAACCGTTGTCGGGTACGGGGATTGACGATTGGACTGGTCAGCAATTCCCCGATGAAATGGATCGGACGCCAGCTCGCCGCACTCGGGATCGGTGTCGACGCGTTCGATGTGATCGTTCCCGGCACCGGACACGCTCCCAAACCCGCACCGGACGGCTACCTGAAAGCCCTTGCGGCCCTGGGTCTGACCGCCGATCGGGCGATTGCGTTCGAGGATTCGGCGCGCGGCGTCGAGGCGGCTTGCAACGCCGGGTTGCGGTGCGTGGCTGTACCTAATCGCGTGACGATGCACAACGACTTCACCCATGCCGACCTCGTAGTTTCAGGCCTCGAACAGGTCGAGCCGATCCCAGCGATCGCACACACCGACCAGGTGGCGTTGTGAGCGCGTTCCCCGACATCGACGAACTACAGGTGGTCACCACCGAATCCGCATTCACCATCGATTCTGTGCACGAGCCGCTGTTCATCACCGATGCGGTCGGGACGGGGTTGGAACGGTTCGACGAACTAGTGTCGATGCGACGACGGGTCACACCCAGCCGCGCCGAATACGCCATGTTCGCCGCGTACGGCGCCGCCTTGCGGTCGGCCGCGCTCCGCGGTGGAGTCGGTGCTGCGCTTGTCGACCGTGCTGGCGAGATTGTCGCGCTCGGCACGGCCGAGGTGCCGGTCGGGGGCGGTGGCCAATACTGGGACGGAGACCCCGCCGACGCACGAGATTTCGTGTTGGGCTCCGACCCGGCAACTGTGGCTCGGAGCGAAACAGTCACTGCGTTGCTGTCGGTCCTGACGGCGCGCTTCCACGTCACACTCCCGCAATCGGCCGCCGAGATTGCAGAGAGTCTTCTGCGTGAGTTCGACACCGATCAAGGATCGTTCGGTGTTGGCCACGGTGGCAGCGCAGCACAGAGTTTCGAATCGCTCGGCCGCGTGGTGCACGCCGAAATGGCCGCGTTGCTGTCCGCGGCGCGCAGCGGCATGGCCGTGACTGGCCACAGCCTGTACGTTACGGCACTGCCGTGCCGCCAATGCCTGCGTCATCTCGTCTACGCCGGTCTCGAGCAGGTGGTGTATTTCGGTCCCCGACTGCCGGATCCGCCTCTGTTTCACCGTGATTCAGTGACCGTCGGTTCGCACGAGGAGCGACGGCTCGAGCTGTCGCCGTTCCTCGGCGTGGCACCCGGCGCCTACCCGCTGCTCTTCATCCGTCAGATGCGGAATTTCCGCCAAGCCAGGAGTGGAACCTCATGAGTACTAGCGATACCGATCGAACGAGCACTACGGCGAGCCTGCTCGGCGTACGCACGGTATTCGTCGCGGGCCCCTTCTACAAACTGGTCGATCCCGTGACCGGCGCCATGCGCGCCGAAGATCGTGAGCGTTTCGAATGGCTCATCGACTATTTCGAAGGTCGCGGCTGCCTGGTGTACAACGCCCACAGGCGCGAGCACTGGGGCGAAGCATTTCTCGAGCCTGATGATTTCACTCGCCTCGATTATGAGGAGATCGCCACAGCCGATCTGCTTGTGGCCGTTCCCGGGCCCCCGGCCTCACTGGGTACCCATATCGAACTCGGGTGGGCCTCAGCGCTGGGCAAGCCGATCCTGCTGCTGCTCGAGCGTGGAGAGGAGTACGCACTGATGGTCTACGGACTACGTCACGTCACGCGCACCGCCATTGTGGAAACCGTTGGCGGACAGTTCGACACCGCCGCGTTCGAACAGGCACTCTCCGATTTGGTCGGCCCATGAACAACCCTGCGATCGCACGGCCGATCCACACGATCACCGATTCCGAAGTGCGGGAGGCGCTCTGGGATATCTGTCCGGACCTTGCTGTAACCGAGATCTCCGCCGGGCCGACCAGCTACAGCAACAGGCTCTGGCACGCTGACAGCGACATTGGTCCGCTCCTGGTGCGCATCCCAGGCCGCACCACCGACCCAGAGGATCTGCGCGCATCCGTCGAGGCGACTCGGATCGCATCTGAAGCCGGAATCCCGACCGTCCACTATCACGCCTTCGCCGCCACCACGCGATTCGGCCTACCTGTCCTGGTTCAGCATCTGACCCCGGGCGAAAACGCGACGACAGCGCTGCGGGCAGGACGGGGCAACATCGCCGAGGTCGCGGCCCAGCTCGGTGCTTGGATCGGTCGATTGCACACCATTCGTCGTGACACGATCGGCTCAGTCCTGGACCCGAACGGACCCGTCGACTGGGCCGACGTGGTACGAGAACGAGTACGCGACACGTTGCGCACACTCCCAGCGGGGGCGCTGCCTGCTGCTGCCTCCGATATCGAGCGCGCCTTCGCGGTTGTGGTCGCAGCATCGGGTCCGCCGGAACGGCCTTCGCTACTACATGGCGACCTCTACCTGGACAACGTGCTGGTCACCGACGAGAAGCCGACGGTTCTGCTGGATTTCGAGCACGCCCGATTCGGGGATAGATTCACCGACTTCGGCAAGCTGACCGAGCTGGTCTTCGAATGGTGGCCCGGCAGCGAAGAGCCGTTCCTTCAGGCCTACTCCGAGTACTTTCCTAGCGAACCGGCCGACGCCGCCAGGCTTCAGTTGGGCAACGGACTCTACGCCCTGACACAGATCGGCTACTTCGCCCGTTGGCAACCCGACCTAGTGCCGTTCTATCGCTCCCGACTCGCCGACTGGTTGTTGCTATGACCTCTCCCTCCCCACTCACTTTCGACACCTTCGAGCAGGCGTACCTCAGTCATCTGCGTCGTGTGCGCGACGAACCCGAGTACAGCAACGCTCCGCGCGGACAACACAGCCGCGAAATCCTCGGGGTGACTTATCGTTTGGCGAACCCGCGCGAACGTATCGTTCGGGTGCCGGAACGCCGCACGAACATCGTGTTCAACTTCGCCGAAGCACTGTGGTACCTGTCCGGGTCCAACTCGTTGGACTTCATCGAACACTACGCGCCGTCTATCGGGCAGTACTCGGCCGACGGGCGCACACTGCGTGGCACTGCATATGGTCCGCGCATCTTCCATTCCGGCGCAGCAGGGTTCGATCAATGGTCGAGCGTCGTGAGCACGTTGCGGGCAGATCCGGATTCCAAGCGTGCGCTGATTCAGATCTTCGCGCCAGAAGAGCTTCTGGTCGCCGACAATATCGACGTCGCGTGCACTATCGGGCTGCAATACTTTGTGCGCGAAGGCCGTTTGCATTCAATCGCCTTCATGCGGGCCAACGACGCCTACCGAGGTACGGTCAGTGACGTATTCTCCTTCACGCTGCTGCAGGAGGTTCTCGCCAGGCAACTTGACCTGGAGCTCGGTGGCTATACCCATGTCGCGGGCTCCTATCACCTCTATGCAGTTGATGACCTGCGTGCGGATGAAGTACTGGCACACAGTGATTCGAAGGCATACGGTGAAGCGTTCCCTGCGATGCCGACCGGAGACAACTGGCCGGCTATCCGTGCGGTCCTCGAGCTGGAGGGCCTGCTCCGCTCGAACCGAATCCGACTGCGGCGCAGCGATATCGGGTCCTTGGGACTGCCGCATTATTGGATGCAGATCGTAATCCTCTTCGCGCTGTATGCCTGTCGCCGACATAATGGGGCGATCGACACAGAGCTGCTCGATGAGCTCGACCCGCTGTATCGCCGCCTACTCGAGAACTGCTGGCGGGCAGGTTATGCCGCATTGCGCTGATTCCGCGCCGACCCCACGAATACCGGTCGGCCTGACGATTGGGTCCTCAGATTCCAGCGGTGGCGCTGGGATTCAAGGCGACATCAAGGCGATGGCATCCATCGGGTGCTACACAGCGACGGCCATCGTCGGTGTCACGGCACAGAACACATGCGGCGTATCGGACCGATTCACAATATCCGTGCCGATGATGCTCGCCCAATTGGATACGGTCTGCGCCGATATCGACATCGACGCAATCAAGATCGGTACCACTTGGAGCGCGGACCACATCACGGCCATAGCCGACTGGCTGAAGGGCAGATCAGTTCCGGTCGTCGTGGATCCGGTCATGGTGACCGCCGCGGGTGCGAGCCTGGGCGACCGCCGAGCAATATCCGCGCTCCGCCGCCGCCTGCTGCCGCTGGCCACCATCGTTACTCCAAACCTCGAGGAAGCCCGCCTACTCATCGGTTCAATCGATGCGACACCCCGGCAAGCGGCCGAGCAACTTGTCGCATCAGGTGTCTCGGCTGTGATTGTCACCTGCGGCGGCCCCGCGGGTGGCGAATGGTACGCGGACACCGAGTCGTCGCACGAAGTGTCGCGGCCGGGACACTGGACAGGCGCTGAACACGGGGCTGGCTGTACACATTCAGCGCTCATCACCGGCTTCCTGGCTCTAGGCATGGACGTTCGTACGGCCGCCGAAACGGCGACCGCGCACACGGCCGCCGCCGTGCGTGACGGTCTGCGGTCGGTCGGGCAAGGTGTCCATCCTGTCGATGCCCTGAACCTCGCCTCGCGGAGGCTTTCCTGATGAAAGACGCCCGATTCGGCGCACGCATCGGCACCCAGATCATTGTTCGGCGGCCCTGCGGATCGGTGCTACCGCTTGTGCGTCACGCTGTCGAAGTGGCTCACAAGCGAACTGAGACAGCACAAATGGCTCGAATCGCCAGCGTCCGACGACTCGCAGATCAGCGTATGGGCAAGTGCGTTTCGCAAGAAGTTGGCGCCCGGCGGCTCCCGTCGTATCCCGGTGATTCCCGCGTGATCGTGCTCGAAGTGGGAGGCAAAACGGGAGCAGGATTCTCGCCCGATCCCGCGCCTGCCCGTCGTCAGAGCTGTCTCGTGGTGAACAGGGTGGTCCCGTGGACCGCGTCCAGTTCCGTCCGCTCGGTCTCGGTGAACCCGACCTTCGCCAGCACACGGCGAGAAGCGATGTTCCAGTCCCACACCGTGGCCCACAGACGTTCGAACCCGGAGGTTCTCGCCCAGTCCAGCACCGCCAGCGAGGCTTCGGTGGCGTAGCCCTGACACCAGACTCGGCGAAGCAACTCGAACGCCAACTCCGGTTCCCCCTCCATTCCTCGTCCAGTGTCGACCAGTCCGCAGTAGCCGATAACGTCGCGGTCGACCTTGCGCTGGACCGCCAGCAAGCCAGTAGACGATGGCTGGTCGGTACGGATCGAATCCTCGAGTTCTGCGAGTGTGGGGTGTCCATCCGCGTCGATTCGACGATGCGGCGGCACCCGTGGATCGCGCTCGGTCCACAGCTCGCGCAGGACAACAGCCTCGGCTACCCGCCAAGGCCTGAGCAGCAGGCGACCCGTCTCCAGGACAACCTCGCGGCCCGGTGTCACTCCAGCTGGCATGACAGCAACTCTCTCATGGGCGATCGCACTGCATTGCCGCTTCCTGCGCTTACCCGAACCGGCCGGCGTGAAGTCTCGGCGGTTGGAACCTGTTGTAGCGCAGTACGTCCGCTCGTGCGGATGACAGTGATTGCCGGTACAGATCGATTCGTCAGTCGGCTGTCAGGGTGCTGGGTGATTCACCGCGATACGGTACCCATCGGTATCCGGGCTGGAAGACCACGGAGTCATCTCCCGAACCGAGCTCAGCGTGCAAGGCCTCGGAGAGGACAAGGCCATGAGGGGATGCCTCGCCCGGTTTATCGAACCACTCCCTTTCGAGTTCGTCGGGATCGATCATCCACTCCGGATCCCAGCCGACCATCGCGGCGACGTATCCGTCGAATGTAGCGAGCATTTCGTAGAGGTGGTTACCTAGGGTGGTCAGTTCCGCTGCGGTAAGAGCGAATCGGGGGATTGTGCCATCCAGTGCAACACCGAAGCCGACTGCCACCGGCAAGATCGACAACTCGATGAAGGGTCCGTCGGTACGCAGTAACGGTGCATGCACAGGGATCTGGTGATCCCCCACCCTGAGCGGACTCGTCCCCCAGGTTCCAGAGCCAGCCAGGACTGCCGAACGTGCTGCGTCGATATTGTCGCCGAAGTTCACTACCAGTTCGAAGCAGATCGCCATGCCAGCCCCATCTTTCGCGTCACCCAACTGTATCGGCAACTACGGGGCCAATGCGGAGCGGTGAAAGATCAACCGGCGGTGGCGAATCATGTTGCGTGGACGAGATGGTCGAGCGTCTTGTTTCGGCTCGACCGTCGCTGGTCGCGGTGTGGAACGACGTTGTCCTCACCCCGGGCGAGCGCGGAGTCAGACTGGCCAGGTAGGCCAGACCGGCTGACGCTGCCGTCCGCACCGCCTGCCAGTCTCCGCGTGCAGCAGGTGTGGTTTCGGCGGCTTGCGCGGCCATGGCCGGTGCGAGTTCCGGGTCGAGTTGGTAGGTCATGGTTGTCTAGGCCGTCGTGATCTTGCCGTCCCATTGACCGCCGGCCGGGACCGACGCGTGCTGATGGATCAGCTCCCAGCCGTTGTCGCGCCGTTGGAAGCAGTCGGTCTGGCGGGCCATGACATGCTTGGCCGCACCGCTTTTCAGCACGATGTTGGTGCTCTGCACGGTGGCCACGATGCCCATGTCCCCGCTGACCGTGGCGTCCAGTTCGAGGATGTCGACGGTGCAGGATTCGAACTGGGCGAAGGTGTCGTCGAACAGCTTTCGTGCCGGGGCGACACCCCGCGACGCGAACGGGGGAATGTCGAACCACAGCACATCCTCAGCCCAGTGGCGGGTGCTCTGCGCACCGGTCATCGACTCCGCCATCTCACGAACGATGGCGATGATGGCTTCCTTGTCCTCGTCGCCGCCGCGCGCGCGGAAATCGCTGCCGGCCAACAGGGACGAGCTGCGCATGTCAAGGGAGCAAATCACTAGGTGTCTCGGAGTGTGTGACGGGGTTGAGCTGTGACAGCCCTGTTGGCGCGCGTGTTCTGACGGTCAGCGCAACACTGAAGCGATGTGGGTGCGGCGTCTGGAATCCCTGGCGGGTCTGTCGATGGCAGCGACCGCGGATCATCTGCTGTTGTCGAGCGTCGAGCCAGACGGGGATGTCGCCGCCTGGGTCGGGGCCGATGGCACTGCCGCTTTCGGCGGATCTGATCGGGGTCCGGGTCTCGTCGATTGGCTGACGGTGATCGGGCCTGAAGCATCAAAGTTGCTTCGGCATGTCCTGGCGGACATTCCCGCTGTGCCGCAAGGAATATCGGTTCCGAGGGGCACGGATCTGAGTGATCTTCGTGTGACCTGCCTCGAGGAGTGGGATCAAATGGTGCGGGCCCGTACTCTGGGGGCCCCGCCCTTCATGCCCGGTGAAGAGTGCGTTGTCGAGATAGCGCCGAATGCATTGGCGGACGACGAAATCCGTGATCTGCTGGCACTCGCGAACCCGACGCACTCGCTGCATCCCGGGGACGCGGGGATCGAGGTCTGGGCCGTTGTCCGTGACTCTGCGGGTGCCCTTGTCGGGTGCGGGGCGTACTGCAGGCGCGCTGGCGGTGTGGGCTGGCTGGGCTCCATCGCGACCCTGCCGTCCGCACGCGGTCGGGGCATCGGCGCGGCGATCGGTGCCCGACTGACGCGTCGCTCGCTCTCGGCGGGCGACCGACTCTGCGCATTGCATCACTGGCACCCCAACGAATCTGCGCGTCGGCTCTACCTGCGTTTGGGCTACACGACCACGCATCAGATGACCAGCGGCGAGCTCGACGCTCGGCACTGAATCGCTCGATTGGTGCTGTCTTGGCGACCGATTCGAGACGATCAGGTCAGCCCGGTGGCGACAGCTTGTCTTCGGTGCGTTGGTCGGCGGCGGTGATCAGGTCGTCGAGGCGGTGCAGGGCGTTGGTCAGGGTGATGATGTGGCCCGCGAGGCGGCCGCGCTCGGCGAGTAGTTCGTCGCGTTGGATGGGTGTGGTGCGGCCGGTGTCCATGCAGGGCAGCAGCTTTGCGATGGTGCGGCTGTTGAGTCCGGCCGCGTAGAACAGCTGGAAGATGCGTACCCGCTCGACCGCTTCCTCGGTGTAGACGCGCTGGCCGGAGGCGGTGCGCTCGGGGATGAGTAGTTCCTGTTCCTCGTAGTACCGCAGGGCTCGCACACTGACACTCGCACGTGCGCAGACCGTGGCCTGGAAGGCGCGCCTCGGCGAGGACCCGGCGCTCCTTTATCCTCAACTCGTCCGCAGGGAAAGCGCTCTCGGTAATACCTTGGGGCGCTTCAGGGTTGATCGGTATCCGGTGTTCTGATCGGCCGGACGAGCGGCAGGAAGATGCAGTCGACGATCTCTTCGATATCCGCGTTGGTCATCGGCTGCATTGTCATGAAGATGTGGTGACGCAGGAGATCGACGGGCAGCGCGCGCAGCCGCGGGGTGAGCTTGGCAGGGTCGATCTCGCCGCGTTCGGCTGCCGCCGCCAGGATCTCGTCGAGTATGGTCCGCGGCTGCCCGCTCAGTGATACCTCGCGCAGGTCTGCGAGGGTTTCGCCGGTTTCCTGGTAGTAGCCGCCCAGCTGTACGCCCATGACGGTCGCGAGATCGAGGCGGGAGTCGTTGAGTTCGCGCAGCAGGGCGATGAGGTCTCCGCGCAGGGTTCCGGTGTGCGGGGTCGTGACCGGTCGCATCCGGCCGGCGTGAGCGATGGTGGCGTGCAGCATCTCGTGGCGACCCGCCCAGCGCCGGGCCAGTACCGGGCGGCTGGTCCCGGCGCGGACGGCGACGGCTTCGAGGGTGAACCCGGCGTAGCCGTGCTCGCGCAGCACGGCCCAGGCGGCGTCGAGCAGCGCTTCCTCCAGGGCCGCGCCACGGCGGCGTTGGGCCGGTTGAACCTCATTAGGATGCACTTGTGCATCTTATCAGGCCGCAGTACTCTCGATTGCATAAGATGCGGATGTGCATCTAAAGGCTACCCGTGGAGGAAGTCATGAACGCGCACAACACGATTCGGACCGAAGTCCTCGTCATCGGCGCCGGCCCGGTGGGTCTCACTCTCGCCTGCGACCTTGCCCGCCGCGGCGTGGCCTGTTACGTCGTCGAACGCGTGGACGCACCCAGCCGCGCCTCCAAAGCCAAAGGGATCCAGCCACGTTCGCTCGAGGTGCTCGACGATCTCGGTGCCGTGGACTACATCGTGCGACAGGGGATCGCGGAGCTGCCGATGCGTTTCCATGATCCGTCCGGCGTCACCGTCGATCACCCGCCGGCTACCGTCCCGGCCGCGACTTACTTCCACACGCCCTACCCCAACATGCTCTGGATCGGGCAATTCGATGTCGAGCACGCACTGCGCGAACGGCTGTACCAGCTGGGCGGCGCGATCGAATACGGCGCGGAAGCGATTGCTCTGAAACAGGATTCGGACCACGTCGCCGTGGTCGTGCGAACCGCGGCGGGGGAGCGCACGGTCGAGGCACGCTATGCCGTGGGCGCGGACGGCGGCAAGAGTACCGTCCGCCACCTGATCGATCTTCCACTGAACGGCGAGACCCGCGACACCGAGCGCTGGTATCTGGGCGATGTCACCGTCGCCGGACTGCCCCGCGACCGCATACACGTCTTCACCTCGGCCTCCGGCATGCTGATCCTCACACCCCTGCCCACCGCCGATATCTGGCAGCTCCAGAACCGCATCCCCGACGATGCGGACCCGGCCGAGCCGTCGCTCGAGCTGTACCAGCGCCTACTCGACGACCGCAATGCCGGCATCACCCTCACGAGCGCGAGCTGGCTCTCGATCTACCGGGTGAACATCCGCATGGTCGACGACTACCGCCGTGGCCGGGTACTGCTGGCCGGTGACGCCGCGCACGTGCATTCGCCCGGCGGCGGACAGGGCATGAACACCGGCATCCAGGACGCCTACAACCTCGGCTGGAAGCTGGGCGCGGTGATCGCGGGCGCGGCCCCGGACCTGCTGGACAGCTATGCCGCCGAACGTATCCCGGTCGCCCGGACCGTCTTGGAACTCAGCACGCGACGGTTGGACAGCGTCACCGGCGGCGCGAACGGCGATATCGGGCAGGCGGCCGACGCACTATCCAAGCTCGCCGACAGCGCACTGACCACCGGGCTCGGCATCCACTACGGCGATCGCGCCGCCGCCCACGGTGCCGCGTATCCGGTCGCCGGTGACCGCGCCCCCAACGCCACCGGGTTGCGCGGCCCCGACGGCACGCTCGGCCTGTTCGACCTGACCCGCGGTCCGCAGTGGACCCTGCTCGCCTTCGACATCGACGGCAGCGCAAAGGATCTCATCGAGAGCCTGGAATCCGACGAGCTGCACGTGTACCGGATCACCAGCACCCCCGACGACGGAATCTTCGACGGGGAAGGCGAATTCGAGCAATTCTATGTGCCCGAGCCCGGAGAACTGATACTCATCCGGCCCGACGGCTACCTCGCCGACCGCGTGACCGGCACGGATTCGAATCTGGGGAACAGCGTGAGCGCATTGCTGCGGTCGATACCGGCATTGTCGGTGAACAACCCGCGATAAGTGTTCAGCCCGCGGCGAAATACCGCACCGCGGAGTCGTCCTCGGCCCCCTCACAATCGGCGCACTGGCACAACGACTGTCCTACCACTGCGGACTCTTGCTCGCTGGCGGACTTCTCATCGCCGCGGCCGCCGTGTGGGCTTTCGTCCCCGAACCTTCGCAGCAAACGCGTCGTAGGCTTCGCAGACCCGCGTGACCGGGCCTCGACGGTGCGGGCCCGATCAGTTGCCTCGAAGGGCGGTTTGCCGGGGCTTGCCCTATGCGAGTAAACCTTTACTCATGTCGGTAACGAACTTGGCGAGGCGTGCGCAGATCGTGGCGGCGGCCATCGACACCCTCGCCGAGTTCGGGTACGCGGGGACGTCGTTCGCCAAGATCGCGACGCGGGCCGAACTCAGCAGTACGCGGCTGATCTCCTATCACTTCGAGGACAAGAACGATCTGATGCTGGCGGCGGCCGACCATATCGTGAGTGCGGCCGAGGAATACATGAGTCCGCGCATCGCGGTGGCCGATTCCGGTCGATGGCAACAGCTCTCGGCGTACATCACCGCCAATCTGAACTATCACCGCGACCGGCCCGAGCAGGTGCGGGCCTTGATCGGGATCTTCAACAATGCCGGCACCGCGGCCGGGAAACCACTACCGATCCAGCGGTATCAGGCCGACGCGGTGGAGAAACTGGAAGCCGGACTCCGGGCGGGTCAGGCCGCGGGGGAGTTCATCGCCTTCGACGCCCAGATCATGGCGGTTACCCTCCGTGCCGCCATCGATGCTGCCGGAATCCGTTACGCCACCGGTATATCGACCGATCTCGACGGGTACGCGGCCGAGCTGGTCGACTTGTTCCGGCGGGCCATCGTGGCGGCGGGCTGAGCGCCGCCTAGAGGGCTGCCGGCCACATTTGCCGCACCGCAGGGGCGTGGTCGGCGGCCTGCCGCAGCCCGGCCCGGAACGCGGATTCGAAGTCGGCGGGGTCGAACAGGTCCGGGCCGATCGCCGCGGCGGCGTCGGGCCTGATGAAGAGTGCGGTGGCGCCACCCAATTCGCTGTCGGCCGGAGCGTGCGGGTACAGGTGTGCGAGCGGTTCGATGATGAGGATCCGCTCCGCGCCCGCTGCCAGGTCGGCATTGATGGTCGAGCGCAGGCCGCCGTCGACGTAGCGGGCGCCGTCGATCGGGACCGGCGCGAACACGCTCGGCGCCGCGCTGCTGGCCGCCACGGCTTCGGCGGGCGAGGCCGGGCCGCCCGCGCGCCAGACCCGCCGCACGTCGGTATCGGCGTCGATGGTGGTGATGAGCAGCTCGGCCGCGGGCCAAGCGCTCAGGCCGATGAGGTTGCGCAACTGGGGGATTCGCACCTCGGGGCTGCGGGGATCGCCAGGTTCGGACGCCGCGGCGGGCGGGGTGATGAGCCGTGCCGGGTCGAGACGCCCCGCGATGACGGATCCGACGATCGCGCCGGACGAGGTGCCGACGATCCGGTCAGCGCGCGCCAGATCGATTCCCGCGTCGGCGAATCCGATGACCAGCCCGGTCATCCACAGCAATCCGACGCTGCCACCGCCGCCCAGAACGAGGGCGGTGCGGCAGGTGGTGGGCGGTGTAGTCATGACGGCGAGCTTACCTCGTTGAGTAAAAGATTACTCATCCAAGTAATTCACGCTGGTTGGCCACAAGCGCAAAGCAATCCCGCCGACAAGCGGCGGGCAAGTGCGCAATTGGGACATTCGGAGGGCGTGAGCGTTGCATCGCGGCACTACACCGGCCACGGCGGAAACGGCAAAGCTGGAATCGGTGGCGCCAGTGAGTCATTCAGACTGAAACATCGTTGCGTCAACGGTAGGGTGACCTGCTGGAATCCGAGAGTTGTCGGGTTCGGCTCGAGCGCTATTGGGAGATTCATGAAGTACACGAAGTTTGTGGCGACGGCATTCATCGCGGCGGCGGCGACCGGGATCGCGGCGGGGACCGGGTACGCGGCACCGACGGCGGATCCGGCTTCCGCGGTGCAGGACCAGCAGGGCGTGCAGCCGATCAAGGGCACGCAGCAGGGTGTCGACTATGTGGTGACGCTGGCGCAGGCCGGGAATGGCATCATTACGCAGGTGACCGGCGGACAGTTCAGTGTGAGCGCCGATGGCAAGTCGGTGGCGCTGCGGAACCAGGACGGTGCGGAACTCACGCGCGTCAATCTGTCCAGTGTGGTGGCGGGCAAGTCGATCGACCTGGCGGCGGCCATCGACCAGGACGGGCGGCAGTTGACGTTGACCTCGGCCGCCGCGCCGGTGATGTCCGCCAAGGACATCAGCGCCTCTTGGGACTGGTTCATGTCCGAATTGCAGCAGGCGGCGATCGGCGGATTGATCGGCGGGCTCATCGGATTGATCTTCGTCGGCATCGGCGCGCTGCCGGGCGCGATTATCGGACTGCTGGTCGTGGGCGGGCAGCCGCTGATCGATTCGGGTTCGGCGGTCCTCACGGGGCAGCCCTGAAAACGCTGATTCTCGGCGGGACCCGGGAAGCTCGGAAACTCGCCGATATCGCTTCCGGGGAGCGGGGATTCGAGATCGTGTCCTCGCTCGCCGGGCGCGTACGCGAACCCGTGCTGCCGGTCGGGGAAGTGCGGGTGGGGGGATTCGGGGGAGTCGACGGGCTGCGGGAGTGGCTGGTGGGCAACGCGATCGAGGCGGTTGTGGATGCCACGCACCCGTTCGCCGGGGGGATTACCGCGAATGCGGCAGCGGCCGCGGCGAGTCTGGGGTTGCCGGTGCTGCATGTGCGGCGGCCGGGGTGGCACGAGCGCGACGGGGATCGGTGGATCCGGGTGTCGGATCTGGCGGGGGCTGCGGAGGCCCTTGCGGGGCTGGGGGATCACGTCTTCCTGACGATCGGTCGTCAGGGGGTGGCGGCGTTCGCGGAGTCCGATGCGTGGTTCCTGATCCGGGCGATCGATCCGCCCGAGGGTGCGCTGCCCAAGCGGCATGAATTGTTGCTCGCGCGTGGGCCTTTCAGCGTCGCCGACGAGACCGTGCTACTGCGGGAGCGGCGCATCGATGTCGTGGTGACCAAGGACAGTGGGGGAGCGCTCACCGAGGCCAAGCTCACCGCGGCGCGGGGGCTCGGCCTGCCGGTCGTCATGATCGACCGGCCAGCGCTGCCCGGCGGTGCCGAGCAGGTGGAAACCGTTGCGGCGGCCTGGGATTGGCTGCGCTCCCGGCGCTAGCTCAGGACAGGCGGCTGGTGCGGTCCAGGAGTTCGGGGAGGCGGTCGAACCAGTCCAGCACGGCGCGCTCGTAGCGGATGCCGAAGTCCAGGGTGGCGCGCTCGAACGGGGACATGCGTTGTTCGTCCTGCCCGGAGAGGTAGCCCGAGAGGCGTTGTTCGTGGACGCCGCGGTTGGCCGCGACTATGCGCTCGAGCCGGCGCGGGTCGACGAATTCGCCGAAGGACAACGTCAGCAGCAGTGGCACGCGGATGGTTTCCGCGCCCGGGTCGCGGGCGATCCACTCCGCGAACGCCTCCCGGCCGTCCTCGGTGATGCGGTAGGGGGTGCGGTCGCGCGCGCCGGACTCGCCTTTCTCGACCAGGCCGAGTTGGTGCATGGTGGCCAGCTCCCGGTAGACCTGGCTCTGGGTGATGGTCCAGAAGTCGCCGATGCGGTCCTGGGCCTGCGCTACCAGGTCCCACCCGGACATTTCGCCCCGGTGTAGGAAGCCGAGTAGGGACGCTGCCGTCGAGTTGAGCGGCCGTCGAGCTTTGTCTTCTGGCACCACTACCCCTTCCAGCTACGTTCTACTGTGGAATATTAGTCACCGTATCGGCGCGATGTGAACACCCGGGGTCCACCGGCCGCGTCGAACACCGTGGTGGTGGACGCGCCGACGATCAGCAGCGTGCGCATATCCACCTCGGCCGGATCCAACTCACCGAGCGTCACCACCCGCACCGACTCGGTCGGCCCGCCCACATCGCGGCCGATCACCACCGGCGTCTCCGCCTTGCGATGCTCGAGCACCAGATCGCGCATCGCCGCCACCTGCCACTGCCGCTGCGAGGACGCCGGGTTGTAGACGGCGAACGCCATATCCGCCGACGCCACCGCCGAAATCCGTTGCGCCACCGTCTCCCACGGCTTGAGCCGATCCGACAGCGAGATCATGGCGAAATCGTGCCCCAACGGCGCACCCATCCGGCTGGCCACCGCGCTGGCCGCGGTCACCCCCGGCAGCACCCGCACCGGCACGTCGCGCCACTGCGGGTCCGCCGATTCCTCGATCACCGCGGCTGCCATGGCGAATACCCCGGGATCCCCGGAGGAAACCACGACAACCTTGGCCCCGGCCTTGGCCATATCCAAAGCCATTCCGGCGCGCTCGGATTCGACCTTATTGTCACTGGCATGCCGCCGCTGCCCGGCACGCACCGGAACGCGGTTCACGTAGGTGGTGTACCCGACGATGTCGGTCGCCTCGGCAAGCACCTGCGCCACCTCCGGCGTAGTCCAGCCCTCGGCGCCGGGGCCCAGGCCGACCACCACGACCTCGCCGACCCGGGGAACTACGGAGGTTTCCGCGTCACCACCGGCTATGGCCGCCTCCGTGCCGACCACCGCGTCAGTGCTGGGAGTGGCTGCGACACGTGTGATTTCGCTGGCGGCTGTCCCCGCTCTGCGTTCGCTCGCGGTGGCTGTGGTGGTTGCGCCTTGCTCGGTCAACGGGATTCGCGTGGCGGGCTGTGGGCCCGGAACAATGGCGATCGCGAAGTACGGGACGCTTGCTTCGTCGACGTCGGCGGCGCGCAGTACCCGTTGCCGGGTCGAGCTGGCGCGCTCGACGTAGAAGGCGTCGTCGAGGCGGCCGGAGTCGGAAAGGGCTTGGCGGACACCGGGGTAGGTGCGGCCGAGCTTCATGATCGCCGCCGCGTCGGTTTCGCGCAGGCGGCGGGTGAGCTCCTCGGTCGGCAGGGTTCCCGGCAGGATGGTCAGGACCTGCTTGTCCTCCACCAGGGGCGTGGCCAGGGCGGCCGAGGCGGCGCTGACCGAGGTGACGCCGGGGATGATCTCGGTGTCGAAGCGGTCGGCCAGGCGGCGGTGCATGTGCATGAAGGAGCTGTAGAACAGCGGGTCACCGGCCGCGAGCAGGGCCACGGTGCGGCCCGCCGCGAGATGCTCGGCGAGCACGGCTGCCGCCTGCTCGTAGAACTCGTCGATCGCGCCCTGATAGCCGCCCGGGTGGTCGGTGGTCTCGGTGGTCACCGGGTAGACCAGGTGCTCTTCGACCTGGTCGGCGCGCATGTACGGGGCGGCGATGGCGCGCGAGATGCTGCGCCCGTGCCGGGCACTGTGGAAGGCGATGACATCGGCCTCGCCGATAACGCGGGCGGCCTTGACCGTCACCAGTTCCGGATCGCCGGGACCCAGCCCGACACCCCAGAGCTTGCTCATTCTTGTTCGCTCGCAATCGCATTGAGGGCGGCGGCGGTGATGGCGCTGCCGCCGCGCCGGCCACGCACGGTCAGGAACTCGACATCGCCGTATTCGGCCAGCGCCTGCTTGGATTCGGCGGCCCCGATGAAGCCGACCGGGATGCCGAGGATCGCGGCCGGACGGGGCGCGCCCGCGTCCAGCATGTCCAGCAGGTGGAACAGCGCGGTCGGGGCATTACCGATCGCGACGACCGCGCCGTTGAGGCGGTCCTGCCAGAGTTCCAGCGCCGCAGCCGATCTGGTGTTGTCGATGCGGGCCGCCAGCTCCGGCACCCGCGGATCGGCGAGCAGGCACAGCACCTCGTTGTCGGCGGGCAGCCGCTTGCGTGTGACACCCGAGGCAACCATGTTGGCATCGCACAGGATCGGCGCACCCGCCCGCAGCGCGGCCCGCGCCTTCGCCACTACATCGGTGCTGAATTCCACGTCCCCGGCCAGATCCACCTGCCCGCAGGCGTGGATCATCCGCACCACCACCTGCGACACGTCCGCCGGGAACCGGGCCAGATCGGCCTCGGCCCGAATGGTCGCGAACGAGCGCCGATAGATCTCGGCCCCGTCGGTGAGGTAGCTGGTGCGTACGTCGGACATGGCTCCCACCTTAGATTTCGCCGTCGCACCGGCCATGGGCGGGTAGTGCGCCCGGCCACAGCAGGGGTTGCGATCGGCCACGGCATGGGTCGCGGCCGGGCACTGTGGGGGATGCGGTCAGCTGCCGCGGGGCTCCGGTCAGGTGCGGGGGCGTTCCAGGAGGCGGGACATGACGATGTTGCTGCGGGTGCGCCCGACCCGGGCGTTTTTGCGGATCCGCTCGACGGTCGCCTCGATCTCGGCCATGTCGGTGGCCATGACGTGGACCAGGGCGTCGGCTTCCCCGGCGATCGTCCACACGCCGACGACTTGGGGGATGGGTTCGAGGCTGCGGCGTAGTTCGGCGGGAGAGATGTTGTCGCGGTAGAAGACTTCCACGTAGGCCTCGGTGCGCCAGCCCAAGGCGGCCGGATTCACTACCGCGGTGAAGCCGGTGATCTGACCACCCGCCACCATCTTGTCGACGCGGCGTTTGACCGCGGGTGCGGACAGGCCGACCGCCGCGCCGATCTCCTGGAAGGAGGCGCGGGCATGGTCCAGCAGGTGGGCCAGGATCCGCCGATCGAGTTCGTCCACGATCGATTTCCTTTCGCAATCGTGCACTCGCACCGCTCTGACGCAATAAATCGCTGCTCAGATCATGATCAACGCAACGAATCGCTATTTCCTGCGCAACGGTACGCCACATACCTTCGGTTCAGCCCGGTCCGCGCCACTTCCGAGGGAGTCTCGTTGACATCCGTAGCCACACTGCCCACCTGCGATCCCGCTTCGCGGCAGCCCGTACCCCGTCGCTATCTGATGTGCCGACCCGAACACTTCGAGGTCACCTACGCCATCAATCCATGGATGAACACCGCCGACCCCGTCGACCGAGTCTTGGCGCTCGCGCAATGGGACGGTCTGCGCGCCGCCTATGAGGCACACGGGCACCGGGTCGAGGTCATCGAACCCGTTGCCGGACTGCCGGATATGGTGTTCGCCGCCAATGGCGGATTGGTCATCGGTGACCGGGCGCTGTCGGCCCGCTTCGCCAATCCCGAACGTGCACAAGAAGGTCCGGCCTACCACGACTGGATGGATACCCAAGGCTTCGCCAAGGTGTTGGCGGCCCGCGAAACCAATGAGGGCGAAGGCGATTTCGCCATCGCGGGCGAACGCATCCTGGCCGGAACCGGGTTCCGCAGCGCTCCCGGCGCGCACGAGGAAGTGGCCGAGTTCTTCGGAATGCCGGTCGTCTCACTGGATCTCGTCGATCCCCGCTTCTATCACCTCGACACCGCGCTCATGGTGCTCGACGACACCATCGCCTACTACCCGGCCGCCTTCAGCGGACCCAGTGCGCGGCTGCTCGCCCGGCTCTACCCCGACGCCATCCTCGCCACCGACGCCGACGCGGAGGTGCTGGGCCTCAACGGCGTCTGCGACGGCTATCACGTCTTCCTCACCGACAAGGCCACCGCGCTGGCCGGGCAGCTGCGCGAGCGCGGCTACGAACCTGTCGGCATCGATCTGTCGGAGCTGCTGAAATCCGGCGGCAGCGTGAAGTGCTGCACGCTCGAATTGCATCGGGTCAGAACGGCAATCGGGTCCGGAACGGACTGACCGCAGGATCGTGCAGGGGATGCGCCAAGATCAGGAAGCGCAGCAGCAGGATCCCGCCGGTGATCTGTAAGAGCGCCAGCGGGATCTCGCCGAGCAGGGCGGTGCCCGCCGACACCCACACATCCCCGGGTGCGGCGGTCACGATGTCGAACCACGCGTCCACGAGCAGCAGCAGGCCCGTGCCGAACGCCGGAAGGATCAGCACGACCCGGCGCTTCCAGCCCAGATAGGCGGTGGCCGCCATCATCAGCACCAAGGCAACGTCGAAGCCGATCCAGGCCAGCGACCAATTGCGCGCCTGATAGTCATCCGGCAGCGTGAACCCGAGATAGACGATCCACGGGATCAAGGCGATACACCCGCCGACCATGAGCGCCAACCGCACCCGCCGATGCACCTTCACCACCTCCGGTCGCGGCAACACGCGCTCCGGCGGCGGCTGCAACCGGCGGATCAACGCCCGGCGATCCTCGTCGGACATCCCCGCGATCTCCTCATCGCTGAGCTTCGCGAACGGCATGACCGCCTCCCGGCTCCGAACTTGCCACCGCGTTGGATGACACCGCGCTGGTAGATCCACTCTGCACCGCCCCGGGCGGTCGCCGCACCTGTCCAAGATCTGTGTGGTCGCCCGCGGCCGGACACTCAGTCGGTGGGGACGATGCGGTAGCCGTCGGTGGTGGCGATGACGTCGGTGACGTGGCCTTTGGGGCGACCGCAGCGGCGGTCGCAGCCGGACCAATGTTGGCGGCCAGCTGCGACGACGTCCGTGGCGTCGAGGCCCTCGCGGGCGAATTGTGGTGCGCCGGTGGGGACTACGCGGCCGGACTCGACTGCCTCGGCGGCATCGGCGCGGACGTCGGTGAGGGATTTCGCGCAGCCGGGCATGCCTGCGCAGGCGCTGAGCAGCAGCCAGGGGGAGTTGGCGTCGAAGATGAGGCCCATGGGGGCGAGTACGCGGACCACTTGCTCGGCGGTCCAGTCGTCGAGGTCGGTGAGGACCAGGCTGCGCCAGGGGGTGAGGAAGACGGGGCGTTCGACGGCCGCGATGAATTCGGCGGTGCGGGCGGGGAGGGAGCCGAGGCGGACGCCTGCGCCGAGGGCCACCTTGTCGTCGTCCTGGGTGAGCCAGCCGATCGGAATGTCCTGGCGGGGGGCCACTTCGAGAGGCTCGCCGGAGGCGTCGAGGTCGGTGTGGGCGGTCAGGAGGTGTTCGGTCAGGCGGGTGCCGCCGTCCGGGATTTCGTGCAGTCGCCACTGGCCGTCGCGCAGTTCCAGGAAGCCGTGGGCGGCGGCGAGCATGAGGTCGACCGCGTCGGCGGCGGGGACGCGCACGCCGGTGTCCTTGCCTGCCAACAGGAGTGCGTAGGTGTTCGCGTCGAGGGCGTGCACGCCGATGTCGCCGCCGAGGCCGCTGACGTCGCCGCGGCCGTCGTCGAGGGTGAACAGGACGCGGCCGGGGAGTTCGGCCAGGCGCGGATGCGCGCGCAGGCCCTCGTCGAGAGCCGGGACCAGGGGGTGCACGTCGGTCCAGCCACCGAGGCGGCCGGACAGGGGCGAGGCGATGATGTTGCGGATCCGCTCGTGGGTGGCGCTGGGCAGCAGCCCGGCCTCGGTGAGCCGGTCGGTCAGCGCGGCGGCGTCGCGGACCTGCCGCAGCTGTACGTTTGCGCGTGAGGTGAGTTCGATGTTCCCGTCGCCGAGGTCGACCGCCGCGGCGGCGAGGGACTGCAGCTGTTCGGGGGAGAGGCGGCCGCCGGGTACGCGGATGCGGGCGAGGGGACCGTCGGCTGCTTCGTGCAGGCGCAGCACGCCCGGGCAGGAATCGGGATCGGATCGCGTCATGACGCCTCCAGACTACGGAGGATGCTGAGGTCGAGCATGCGCGGGCTGCACCAGCAGGTCACGGGTACAGCGACCCCGTAGATCACAAGTATCCAAATCTGTAGATATTGCAATCTAAGCATGATTTGCCGGAATGGTCGGTGTGGCTACAAAAAGATTCCGGGGCATTGAGCCCCGGAATCTGTTCGGTGAATCGTTTGATTTGTCCGGCGAATCCGATGAGCCGGGGGTCAGCCGGCCTGGTGGGGTTCGATGGACTTCGGGGCGCCGCGTCGCCGCGCGAAGGCGGGGGAGACTTCCCACGTGTCGTTCATGAGGCTGGGGACATTGTGGTGTTCGACGTGGTCGCGGTGGATGGTGGTGCTCATGATCGTGATGCCGAAGAGGACCGTGGCGGCGCAGATGATGCCGGAGAGCATGGCCCACTGCGTGTGACCGGAGCCGGCGGCCGTGAGGGCCATGGCCAGCGTTGCGAAGGCAACCAGTGCGCAAAAGTATCCCGACCAGGCAGCAAAGCGATTCCGCCTGACCCATCCTGGAGTACGTGGCATACCCGCAGCTTACGGGCGGACCGGTCGGTCTCCCATGTTCTCGGACGAGCCTTAGCCGCACTGTGATCCGAGCGCGCGGCGAGTATCGACCAGGGCGCGTTGCGGGGGCCGCGCACCGGGCGCGATAGCATCGGCGAGCTCGTCGAACGGAAGAAACCGGTGCAATTCCGGTGCGGTCGCGCCACTGTGACAGTCAGACCTTCCGGCGAGCGCCATACCGTGCTGGGCGCGTCACCCGAGGAAGGCCGACACCTGTGATTCTGCTGCTGTCCACGTCCGATACCGATCTGCTGAGCGCGCGCGCCAGCGGCGGCGAGTATCGGCTCGCCAATCCCGCACGGCTGTTGCCGGAGGATCTGCCCGCGCTGCTCAAGGGCGTCGAGCTGGTGATCGTGCGCATTCTCGGCGGCAAACGTGCCTGGGAGACGGGCCTGGAGGCGGTGCGCGCCAGCGGGATTCCGATGGTCGCGCTCGGCGGTGAGATCGCACCGGATGCCGAGCTCATGGAGTGCTCGACGGTGCCGGGCGGCGTGGCCGCGGACGCACACAACTACCTGGCCGCGGGCGGGCCGCGAAACCTGCTGCAGCTGCACAACTTCCTGTCGGACACGGTGCTGCTGACCGGGCACGGGTTCGAGCCGCCGGTGGAGATGCCGAGCTGGGGTGAACTGGAACGGGATTCGCGGGCAGCCGCCGACGACGCCCCGACCGTGGCTGTCGTCTACTACCGCGCCCAGCATCTGGCCGGGAACACCGGCTACATCGACGGGCTGTGCAAGGCCATCGAGGACAAAGGCGCGCGGGCGCTGCCGCTGTACTGCGCCTCGCTCCGTACCGCTGAGCCGGACCTGCTCGCCGCGCTGCGGACCGCCGACGCGCTGGTGGTCACCGTGCTGGCCGCCGGTGGCACCAAGCCCGCGACCGCGTCGGCCGGTGGCGACGACGAGGCGTGGGATGTGGGGGCGCTCGCGGACCTGGATGTGCCGATCCTGCAAGGACTCTGCCTGACCAGTGGCCGGGAGCAGTGGGAGGCCAATGATGACGGCCTGTCGCCGCTGGATGTGGCCACCCAGGTGGCGGTGCCGGAATTCGACGGCCGCATCATCACGGTGCCGTTCTCGTTCAAGGAATTCGACGCCGACGGACTGTCGACCTATGTGCCTGACGCCGAACGCGCGGCGCGAGTGGCGGGTATCGCGGTGCGGTACGCGCGACTGCGCCACATTCCGGTCGAGCGCAAGAAGATCGCGATCGTGCTGTCGGCGTACCCGACCAAGCATGCCCGCATCGGCAATGCCGTCGGCCTGGACACCCCGGCTAGCGCGATCCGGCTGCTCACCGAAATGCGCGCTGCCGGTTACGATCTCGGCGCGGAAGGGGAGATCCCCGGCCTCGAACAGGGCGACGGTGACGCGCTGATTCACGCTCTGATCGCCGCCGGTGGGCAGGACCCGGATTGGCTGAGCGC
Organism: Nocardia heshunensis; assembly: GCF_054782115.1. Classification (NCBI taxonomy): domain Bacteria; kingdom Bacillati; phylum Actinomycetota; class Actinomycetes; order Mycobacteriales; family Nocardiaceae; genus Nocardia; species Nocardia heshunensis. The sequence continues at coordinate 212,400 of NZ_BAAGTC010000007.1, forward strand.
AGAACAGTTGGAGGGCAACCCGATTCGTATCGGCGCGGGCCTCTACCGGCAGTGGTTCGACACCCTGCCGGAGGATCTGCGCGAGGGTGTCACCGAGGCCTGGGGTGCGGCGCCGGGCGAGCTCTACGTGGACCGCTCGGCCGATCCCGAGGGTGAAATCGTCATCGCCGCACTGCGTTTCGGCAATGTAGTGCTGATCGTGCAGCCGCCGCGCGGATTCGGCGAGAACCCCGTCGCCATCTACCACGACCCGGATCTGCCGCCGAGCCACCACTATCTGGCCGCCTACCGCTGGCTGGCCGCCCCCGAGGGCTTCGCCGCCGACGCGGTCGTGCACCTGGGCAAGCACGGCAACCTGGAATGGCTGCCGGGCAAGACCCTCGGCATGTCGGCCTCCTGTGGCACCGATGCCGCGTTGGGCGATCTGCCGCTCATCTACCCGTTCCTGGTCAACGACCCGGGCGAGGGCACGCAGGCCAAGCGCCGCGCCCACGCCACCCTGGTCGATCACCTGATCCCGCCGATGGCGCGCGCCGAAACCTACGGCGACATCTCGCGTCTGGAGCAGCTGCTCGACGAGCACGCCAATATCTCCGCGCTGGACCCGGCTAAGCTGCCCGCCATCCGCCAGCAGATCTGGACGCTCATGCGGGCGGCCAAGATGGACCACGATCTGGGTCTGGCCGAGCGGCCGGACGAGGACGTGTTCGACGACATGCTGCTGCACGTCGACGGCTGGCTGTGCGAGATCAAGGACGTGCAGATCCGCGACGGCCTGCACATCCTGGGGCAGGCCCCGGCCGGGGAGGCCGAGGTCGATCTGGTGTTGGCCATGCTGCGCGCCCGGCAGTTGTGGGGCGGCGAGGTCAATGTGCCGGGTCTGCGAGAAGCATTGGGGCTCAGCGAAGCCGGGGACGAGTCGCGCGAGCGGGTGGACGCGTTCGAGAAGCTGGCGCGTGAGCTGGTGCTGACCATGCAGGAGGTCGACTGGGACGTCGACTCCATCGACGCGGTCACCGAGACCATGCTCGGCGGGGAACTCGCCGAGGCCGCCGGGCTCACCGACATTGAAGGCCCGCTGACCGAGGTGCGTCGGGTGCTGGGCTTCGCGGCCACCGAGGTGGTGCCGCGGCTGCGGCAGACCGGGGTCGAGATCTCGCGCATCCTGCACGCGCTCAACGGCGGATTCATTCCGGCCGGGCCGAGTGGTTCGCCGCTGCGCGGGCTGATCAATGTGTTGCCGACCGGGCGCAACTTCTACTCGGTCGATCCCAAGGCGGTGCCGTCGCGGCTGGCGTGGGAAACCGGTCAAGCCATGGCGGATTCGCTGCTGGAGCGGTACCTGGTCGATCACGGCGAGTACCCGCGCTCGGTGGGCCTGTCGGTGTGGGGCACCTCGGCTATGCGGACCTCCGGCGACGATATCGCCGAAGTCTTCGCGCTGCTGGGTGTGCGGCCGGTGTGGGATGAGGCCAGCCGCCGCGTCACCCGGCTCGAGGCGATCTCCCTGGAGGAGCTGGGCCGCCCGCGCATCGATGTGACCGTGCGCATCAGCGGCTTCTTCCGTGATGCCTTCCCGCACGTGCTCGCGTTGCTCGATGATGCGGTGCGCCTGGTCGCCGAGCTCGACGAGCCCGCCGAATCCAACTACGTGCGCGCGCACGCCCAGGCGGACCTCGCCGAGCACGGCGACGAACGTCGCGCCACCACAAGGATTTTCGGCTCCAAGCCCGGCACCTACGGTGCGGGTCTGCTGCAGCTCATCGACTCCAAGAGCTGGCGCACCGACGACGATCTGGCGCAGGTGTACACGGCCTGGGGCGGTTTCGCCTACGGCCGCGACCTCGACGGCGCGCCCGCGGCCGACGATATGCGCACCGCCTACCGGCGAATCGCGGTGGCGGCCAAGAACACCGACACCCGCGAGCACGACATCGCCGACTCCGACGACTATTTCCAGTACCACGGCGGCATGGTGGCCGCGGTGCGCGCGCTCACCGGCAAGAACCCCGAGGCGTACATCGGCGACAGCACCCGCCCGGACGCGGTGCGCACCCGCACCCTCTCGGAGGAGACCACCCGGGTGTTCCGGGCGCGGGTGATCAACCCGCGTTGGCTCGAGGCCATGCGCCGCCACGGCTACAAGGGCGCGTTCGAAATGGCCGCCACCGTCGACTATCTGTTCGGCTACGACGCCACCACCAATGTGGTCGCGGACTGGATGTACGAAAAGCTCGCCGAGTCCTACGTTTTCGACGAGACCAATCGGAAGTTCATGGAGCAGTCGAATCCGTGGGCGCTGCACGGTATTGCGGAGCGTTTGCTGGAGGCGGCGGAACGGAAACTCTGGGAGGCGCCCGAATCTGAAACACTGGATCGGCTGCGGCAGGTCTATCTGGAGACCGAAGGCGAACTGGAGTAATCGAATTCGGCCGGTCCACCGGCCGGCGCGGCGTGTCGGGGTGACGCGCAGGACAAAGGCGGACAACCCCGGCACCTGGGTCTTCCCTGTTCAGGATTCTGAGAGCATCATAAGAATGTCCCGGCGTCGTACTCGGGGAGACGTCGGGTCACCCGTGATCGTCGAATGGCGTTATCGGGTCCGATAATTCGATGTGGGAATTCCCCGATTCGCCGCGCCCTCGCGTCCGCGAATTCGAGTTGCAGTGTTCGGGCGGATCTCTCGGGATTCGCCTGCTCGACCCTGCGGTGAATCGGCTCTTCGATTGCAGGGAAAAATCATGAGAATTGCCAAGATCGCCGCTACCGCTTTACTTTCCGTCGCCGCACTGTGTGTCGCCTCGGTGACCGCACACGGCGAACCCGCCGTCGCGCAACCGGGAATCACCGGGGTGGATCGGGGTGTCGACTACTCCGTCTCGCTGGCTCCCGACCGCTCGGCGGTCACCACCACGCTCACGGCGGGGCATTTCGAGCTCACCGGGGCCGCGGTGAACATCATCGCGCCCTCCGGTGAGGTCATCGCCTCGCTACCGCTCACCTATCAAGCCGCCGACCGCACCCTCACCGTCGTGCCGGAGGTGAACGCGGCCGCCACGCAACTGACCGTGCGGCCGTCGGATCCGGCCGATATCGCTGCACCCAACGGTGATGTCGCGGCGTTGCAGAATGTGGCCAATGCCGGGTCGATCGTGGCCGGCGCGCTCATCGGCTGCATCGTCGGCATCGTGATCGGGATCTGGTTCTTCCTCGTCGGCGCAATCGTCGGCTGTGGTGTCGGCGGTCTGCTGGGCGCCATTATCGCCGGGGATCAGCCCTAGACCCGCGCAAGGGCACGCCCGCCGCCGGACCGGTCCCCGTCGGTTCGGCGGCCGGGTCGTGTCCGAAAACTGTTATGCGGGAGCGATTTCGATGCCGATGGTGCCGCTGTCGCCGCGCCGCAGCTTACTGCCGAGGAGAACCAGCCAGCCCTGAATTCCGTAGCGGCGCTTGATCAGATTGCGCACCCGCTCGCTGCCGGAAGCGTCGAGGATCAGCGCCGATCCCTTCAGGACCTCGCCACGAGTGTTGCCTCGGACGTCGCACGGTTGCACCGTGACCTCGGGATTGCGCCGGATGCGCTTGACCTTCCAACTGTCGGTGACCGTCCAGACGTAGAGTTTGCCACCGTCGAGGACCGCCCACACCGGCGTCCCGACCGGCGTCCCGTCCTTCTTGAAGGTGGTCAGCTGTACATAGTTCGCCTTGCCCAATGGCTCGAACGTGTTGTCCACGTGCGCAGCCTATCCGCTCTGGGGACGCGACGTGGATCACGCGCCGAGCCATAGGCGCGTGACCCCTCCCGATCGCTAGCTTGGATTTCGAACCCGACCGGCGAGGAGGAAGCTATGGCGGCAGTTTCGATTCCGGTGCTCTGGGGTGGCGATCTACCCGAGACGCTCGACTTCTATCGGACCCTCGGCTACAAGGTCACCTACGAGATGACCCGGCCCTATACCTACGGAGTCGTCGAACGGGACGGATTCGAGCTGCATTTCGGGCCGACTCCGAAGGGGCTGTCCGGGGAGGAGGCTCATGTCGGCTGCCTGGTTCTGCTCGACGAGGTCGAGGGCCTGCACGCCGAGTTCAAGACCGCGCTACGCGCCCGCTACGGCCGGGTACCGGACAAGGGCGCGCCGCGCATCACCCGCTTCCGGCCCGGTCAAACCCGATTCACGGTTGTCGACCCGGTCGGAAACAGCGTCATCTATATCCAGCGGGACGAATCGGACGTGGAATACGGCGGCTCGAAGCAACTCGAGGGCCTGGCCCGCGTGCTCGACAATGCCCGCATCCTCAGCGAGATGAAGAACGACGACAAAGCCGCCATCCGGGTGCTCGAGACCGGTCTGCGACGGTTCGGGGCGAGCGCGCCTGGCGAAGACAAGGAGCGCGCACTGGCGATGCTGGCCGAAATATCGTCCACCGCAACAGAGTCCGGGGAATAATCTCTGTAATTCTCTCTGGCCCAGGCCAATTCGATCGTATGGCGGCTATTGGTCGAGTGTGCCGGGATGTCCGTGAGCGTCGGGCCGGGCACACTCGAGGCGGATGACTCATGTGCCCGGGTCATCGGGCGTTCGACAGTGGTCTCACGTTTCGCCGGGCGGTCCGGCGAAGCACTCGAGAAACAGGAGTCACTGTTATGACCGAACCACGGTGGGACATCAGCGCTGACGACCTCGACGATCTGGTCACGCAGGTGCGAGAGGCTGGGCAGGACAGCGCTGAGGTCGAAGCGGCCCGGAGTGCATTGAGCGGAGCGGTTAATACGCTCGCGCCCTCGGGGATCGAGGGCTATAAACGGAAGCTGATCGTTCTTGCGCTGCGTTACGGGGGCAAGGCTTTGGCGTGGCTGCTCAGGCACTTCTCCAAGGAAGCCGCCGAGTATGTTCTGCGTCATTCCAAGCAACTGGCCGACTTCCTCGACCGGGCCGAGAACTGGGTGCAGGACAAGATCATTCATTTCCTGGTGGGGTGCGGGGTCCCGCACCAGTACGCGGTAGAGATCGCCCGCATTCTCATGGCACTCGCGGGCTGATCGATTGACGATCCGGGGGCGGGCGCAACCCGCCCCCGGTCGGGTTCGTGCTTCGTCAGCGTTCGACATCGATTGGGGAGGCGAGTATGCGTACGTGCACGATGCGAGCAATCATCGGGATCACTGGACTGTGGATCGCAGTGATAGCCGCCGGAACGGGCCCGTGGTCGACAGTGTTGGCCAGAGCCGATTCAGATTTTCACTGGTATGGCCACTACTACGGTGAAGGTAAGTGCGAGCAACGCAAGCGAGAACTGTTGGGCGATGGCGAGGTCCACGACGCCTATTGCAGCCCGGAATCTGTCGCCCTCGACAGCGGGCCCGGTCTTAGCGCCGGATCAGGTTCCATGACCGACGGATACTGGGTGCTCTGGGTGAAATGAACGGATCGTCCGATCTCACCGCGGTCCGGTCGCATGACCGGACCGTCGGAATCGCCGGTGCTGTAGTAGCTGTAGTGGCGGGCATGTTGATCGCGTGGCTGGTGATCCTGCTCGTCGCGAACCAATCGTGGCTGGCCGCACACTATTCGCCGCCTCGCACGATCGCCGAGGTGACTCGGGTGCTGGTGGGCGTGCCCGTCTGTGCGGTGGGAGCGCTGCTGCTCGCCGACCGCTACGCCCACCGGTTGGGCGCGGTAGTAATGGCCGCGGGAGGTTTGTGGCTGATCCCGTCGGCCTTGACCGACATGTTCTCCCTCGTCGGAGGCGGGCGGATCGCGGCGGGCGCGGCGGTCGTGCTCCATGCCTTCGGGGCCGCCGCCCGTCCGCTGACGGTGTTGCTGTGCCCGTTCGTGCTCTCCGGCGATGTGCCCCGATGGTGGCGGCGTGGCGTGATTATGGCCGCCGTCTGCTGTTATCTGGTGTACGCGGTGGTGTGGGCGATCGGCACGCCGGGCGCGGACCCGTACCCCAGCCCCTGGGCCGAATCTGGCGCCGGTGAGTGGGTCCGCGCGGCGATGGACGAACACTGGGGGACGGTCCTGACCTGGTTGCGGCGCGGGGTGACCGTCGCGGTCACCGCCGGGTTGTGCATGGCCGTGGCCACCGCAGCGACGCGACGACAGTGGGTAGGTCGCAGCCTGCTCATCGTTGTGTATCTGCTGCTGGTCCTGCTACTGCTGTCGGAGGTATGGACCGGCGACACTGCGGTGCTCACTGCTCGGGTAAGCGGTGCGGTGGCGTGGGCCGCGGTGCTGTGCATCGCCGTGATACGTGGGCAACTGTGGCGGGTTGACCGCGCCACCGGTCACCGGCTCGCGGCAGCGTTCGTGGCGACCGTGACGGGTGCGATACTGCTGACGGCCGCTGCGCAACCCTGGGCTCCGATGCCCGAAACCGTTGCCGCCTCACATGTTTCGCTGGGCTGCGCACTGGTGGTCGGTTGGCTGGCCCGACCCGTCACCGAGCGAGCGACCGGTGGGGTGGAGCGGTTGTTCTACGGCCCGCGGGCTCGCCCTCGCGAGGCCGTCCAAGCGCTGACGGCACGACTGCGACAGGCACCCAGCCCCGAGGATGTGCCCGAGCAGATCTGCCGCAGTGCGGTAGAAGATCTCGGACTCTCGGGCGCGGCCGTCACCATCGACACTGCCACCGGCTCGCACGAGCTCGCCACCGCCGGATCCCCGATCATCGGGCCGGCACAACACTTTCCGCTGCACTACCACGGGCGCACGATCGGCAGGCTCACCGTCGCACGCGACCCCGCCAGTACCCCGATGGACCGCGACACCGATGTGCTGACCCTGCTCGCCGACCAAGCGGCACCGGCCCTGGCGGCGCTCGGGCTGGCCGAACAAGCCCGCGTCGCACGCGAACGCCTCGTTCTCGCCCGAGAGGAGGAACGTCGTCATCTGCGCCGCGAAATCCACGACGGGCTCGGCCCGTTGCTCGCCGCGGTGCAACTGCGGATCGGAACCGCGCAGGCCGACTCGCCACGGTCGGCCGTGGCCGAGCGGCACTTGGGCACTGCGGCAAACCAATTGAGTGATGCCCTGGCCGAGGTACGCCGGATTACCACCGGCCTCGCCCCGGCCGCGTTGATCGATCGCACCCTGCCCTGCGCGGTGGCCGATCTCGCCGACCGGCTCGGCACCGCGGCAACGGCCATCTCAGTGCACGTATCACCGGCGGAGTTTCCCGAGCTCCCGGCGGGCGTCGAAGTCGCTGCCTACCGCATCGTCTCGGAAGCCGTCACCAACGCGGTCCGGCATGCCGACGCCCGCCACATCGAAATCAGTCTCGATGTCGCGACCACGGTTCTGACCATCAGTATCAGCGATGACGGACAAGGGCTTCCGGACCATCCGAGGCATGGCAGCGGACTCGCCTCCCTGGTCGACCGTGCCGAGGAGATCGGCGGCGGCTGCACCATCGGGAATACTCCGCAGGGAATGAGCGTGCACGCCACCCTGCCCATCACGATCTGAAGCCCGGGAAAGGAATTCGGAGATGAGTGCACAGGCCGCTCGGCGTGTCTTACTGGTCGATGATCATCCGCTCTTCCGCGACGGGCTCGCCGATGCCATCGGCACCGATGCGTCGTTCATCGTGGTCGCCCACGCCGCGACCGTGAAAGAGGCCCTCGCACAGGCACAACGCGTGCAACCCGACGTGGTGGTCATGGATCTCGGGCTTCCCGACGGGTCCGGAATCGAGGCCACCCGCGCGCTGCTGACCATCTACCCGCAACTTCGGATCCTCGTCATGACCATGTCCGACGACGGCGACAACCTGCTGGCAACATTGCGCGCCGGTGCACACGGATACATCCTCAAAGGTGCGCAGCGCGAGGAAACACTGCGTGCACTACATACGGTCGCCGAAGGCGGCGCGATCTTCAGCGCCGAGATGGCCGAGCAGATCAAGAACCTGTTCACCCGGTCTGGAGCGCTGCCGGCGCGGGCTGCGTTTCCCACTCTCACCCAACGCGAACGAGAAATCCTCGAGCTGATCGCGCAAGGTCTCACCTACCGCCACATCGCCCAACGACTCTGCGTCACAGAAAAAACCGTTCGCAACCACACCGGCTCCATCTTCGCCAAACTCCAGGTACACGACCGCGCCGAAGCCATCCTCCGAGCACGCGAAGCAGGACTCGGCGACCCCGACGGCGGTCGAGCAGGCCTGAGTACAGACTGCGCTCGCTGAAAGCGATTCCACCGCAGTCGATTCCGGTGCCGGGGCGCGGAGGTCGATCACATGCCCAGCTCGGTGCGGAGCTTGATGATGACCGCGGCTTGGTCGGTGACGATCGCCGTCAGATCGGTGTTCTCGTCGACCAGTCGCGCGAATTCCTGTAGTGACCGTTGGTTATAGGGCGATGCTATCCAGGTCCCGCGGGGTGCGCCCGGGATTCAGCGGGGTCAGAGCTGGTTCGCGCCGACCATGCGCAGGGCGAGGACGGCGTAGTCCGCGCCGATCTGGTCGGGGGAGCGGCGGTAGTCCGGCTGATACCAGCGGGAGGTGTCCACGCACAGCGACATCAGGGCGAGGGTGGTGGCGTGGGAGTCGGTGACATCGAAGACGCCGTCGGCGACGCCCTGGGCGACCAGGTCGCGGACCAGACGGTGGATGGCGATCTGGAGTTCGATGACCTCGTTGCGGTGCTCGGGGGTGAGGTCGGTGAGGTGATGCAGCACCACCTTCACCGAGGCCGCGTGCTCGGCGTGCCACACCGTGAGGTCGCGCACCACGGCGGTCAGGTGCTCGGCGGCACTGCCGGAACCGGCGGCCGCGGCGGTGGCCACCTGATGGGTCAGGCGCATCGACGACAGTGAGATGCGGTACAGCACTTCCTCTTTGGAGCCGAAGTGCACATACAGCCCGGCGGGGCTCAGGCCCGCGCGGGCCGCGATATCGCGGGTGGTGGTGGCGTGGAAGCCGCGCTCGGAGAAGGCGTCGATGGCGGCGAGGAAGATCCGGCGCTGGCCTTCGGGGAAGCGGCGCTGGGACAGCTCGAGATGCGCCACCGCGGCGGTGTCGCGGCTGCCGCTTTCGGCGTTCGGCGCTACGTCGTCGTTACCCATCGAATGAGTATCTCCCAGTGAGTATTTCATCCGGCCACCGGCTGATCTTTTCCCGGCCACCGGCCGCACACCTGCCTGCCACCGGCCGGGCGCGAGGGACGCCCGGCCGGCGCGGGAAGCGCCGGATCCGCAGTTGGCGCGGTGGATCCGGCGCGGGTCCGGGTCAGTTGGCGGGCTTGGCCGGGGGCAGCGGCGCGTTGATCGTGGAGTAGTACTGGATCGCCGCGCCGATCGCAACCGGAATGGTCACCAGCAGCGCGCCACCGACGGTGCCCAGCGCGGACATGGCCGCGGCGCCCGCGAGGCAGCCGACCGCGGCCGCGGGCAGGAACGAGAAGATGCCGCCGATGATGCCGGTGGCCAGGGTCGCGCCGCCGCCGGCGATGATGCCGCCCGCCAGGCAGCCGATGGCCGCGCCGCCGACCGCGCCGGTCGCGGTGCCCAGCGCGCCGCCGGTGAGGATGGTGCTGGTCAGCCGCTGCCAGGCCAGCGCCTCGCGCTGGGCGCCGTCGTCAAGGGCGACGGGTTGGGCCACCGGCTGGTAGACCGCGTGCGCGACATCGAACTGCGGGGTCAGGGTGGCGGTGTGGTCGGCGATGTCCGCGGCGATCGGGAAGACGAAATCGTCCACGCGGAAGGACAACTGGGTGCCGGCCAGCAGGCTGCCGTCCGCGCCCTCGATCTTGAAGACGCCATTGTCGACGCGCATCGAGCCCGCGTCGGTGCGGATCACGGCCTTGCCGTCCTCGGTCGCCCCGGCGGTGAAGTGCACGGGCGCCGCGTCGGTGGCGGGGGCGGCGTGGGCGGTGCCGCAGCCGAGCACGGCGGAGCCGATCAGCAGGGCGGAGGTGGCGGCGATCTTCCTCATCAGCGTTCCTTCACGAGCAGGCACCTGGCCGGACCAGGTGGACAGCAGAGCCGAGCCGGAATTCCGTCGGGGATGGACGTGGCTCCGGTCACAGGTAAACTAAGCGGGCGCTTAGTTCGCGGCGAGACGTTAGCTGGATCACAGCGGTGTGGTCAAGCCCACATTGCTAAGCGCCCGCTCACCGAAGGAATCGATGACGAGAGAACAGCGCACAGAGCGCTCGAGAGCCGGAACCGTGGCAGTCGCCGGGGTCCGGGAGAACGCGGCGGCGGGATCCGCCGATCAGGAGGCCCGGGTCAGGACCAGCGGCTCGGCGTCGGTGATGGCGACGGTGTGCTCGGAATGGGCGGTGCGCGAGCCGTCGGCCGCGCGCAAGGTCCATCCGTCGGGGTCGGTCACGATGCGGTCGGTGCCGCGGGCGAACCAGGGTTCGATGGCGATGGTCAGGCCCGGCCGCAGTCGGAAACCGCGCCCGGCTCGGCCTTGATTGGGGATGTGCGGGTCCTCGTGCATGGTGCGGCCCAGGCCGTGACCGCCGAACTCGGTGTTGATCGGGTACCCGCCCGTGTGCGCGACCGCGGCGATGGCGGCCGAGAGATCGCCGATCGTGTTGCCGGGCAGGGCTACAGCGATGGCCGCCGCGAGAGCATCCTCGGTGGCGCGGACCAGGCGCGCGTCCTCGGGATCGGGGGTGCCGACGATGACGGTGACCGCCGAGTCGGCGACCCAGCCGTCGATGCTCACGGCCAGATCCATGGTCAGGACATCGCCGTCGCGCAGTGCGTAGTCGAACGGGAGTCCGTGCAGCACAGCGTCGTTCACCGACAGGCAGACGGTGTTGCGGAACGGTCCGCGTCCGAAGGAGGGGGAGTAGTCCCAGTAGCAGGAGACCGCGCCGCGCTCGCGGATGCGTTCGCGCACGATCGCTTCCAACTCCAGCAGATTCACTCCGATCTGGGCCTTCTCGCGCAGTTCGCTCAGCACCTCGGCGACGAAGCGGCCGGTCACCGCCATGCGCTGGACTTCCGCCGGGCTCTTGAGCTCGACCATGTCAAACCTCCGTAGATTGGTATTTTTATACCGACCATAGCGGGTTGCGGTATTTAAATACCAGTCGTAGGGTGGCGGTCATGGTTCGACTGCCCCTCACGCCCGCCCAGCTCGAGGCGGGCCGCCGCCTGGGTGCGGCGTTGCGTGCCGCTCGCGCGCAGCGGGATCTGCTGGAAGTGGCTGCCGCAGCGGGCATTTCGCCCGAAACGCTGCGCAAGATCGAATCCGGTCGGTTGCCGACTCCGGCCTTCGGGACCGTGGTGGCGCTCAGCCGCGCTCTCGACATCCCCCTCGACGAGCTCGCCGACATCTGGCAGCCCGGCGCCACCGAGCACCGCTCGGCCTCCTGACCCGCCGAACGCTCGGCGTCGTGATGGCGTCAGTCCATCGTGAGCTCGATCGGCACCGCGATCACATCCACCATCGCGCCGTTGCGCAATACCGTCACCGGCAGCGAACGGCCGATGGCCTCGGCGAACAGCTGCCGCTGAATGCCCTGCGCGTCGCGGATCTCGGTGTCGGAGATGCTGAGCACCAGATCGCCGCGCCGTAGTCCGGCACGTTCGGCCGGACCGCCGCGCACTACCTCGACGATGCGCAGTCCTGCGTCCTGTCCGGTGCGAGCGGCCACCGCGGTCGGCAGCGGCGCGGGCACGCCGACCACGCCCAGGTAGGCGCGCCGCACCCGGCCCTCGTTGAGCAGGGTGCTGATGATGCGCCGGGTGGTGACATTGATCGGAATCGCCAGGCCCAGCCCGATTCCGGCGACCGCGGTATTGATCCCGACCACCCGTCCGGCCGAATCCGCGAGCGCCCCACCGGAATTGCCGGGGTTGAGGGCGGCGTCGGTCTGGATCACGTCCTCGATGACGCGGGAGGTGCGGCGATTGCCCACCGGCACCGAGCGGCCCAGCGCGCTGACCACGCCGGCGGTCACCGATCCGGCCAGTCCCAGGGGAGAGCCGATGGCGACCACCAGCTGGCCGACCACCAGGCGGTCGGCATCGCCGAGTTCGACCGTCGGTGGCGCGGTGCCGCGGGCCCGCAGCACGGCCAGATCCGAGAGCGGATCCACGCCCACCACATCGAATTTCGATTCCAGTCCGTCGGCGAACACCACGGTCCCGCTCGTGGATTCGCCCACCACGTGCGCGTTGGTGAGCAGGAAACCGTCGTTGGTGAAGACCACGGCCGAGCCGCCGCCGCGGCGGGTCTGCACGCTGGCCACGTGCGGGGTCACCGATTTCGCGACCGCGATCACGGTGCGCGAGTAGGAGTCCAGCGCGGCGGCGTCCGGCGTGCCGAAGCCGGGCTGCGCGACCGGCTCGGCGGAGTTAGCGTTCTCGTCTCTCGACGAGAGGGCAGCTTCGTCGTCCATGACGACCACCATCCCGATTACATGATTACGTTGCTAGGACTCCAGGATGCGCGCGCATGGACCGCGCGACAACCGGTTCGCCGACAGCGCAACCAGGTTCGGTCCGGGCGGGTTCAGCGCAGCCGGTACTTGAGGTGGGTGACGCGGGAGCCCGCGACGATCTCCGGGTCCTCGAGCAACACCGGTGCGTTGGCGAGCTCACCCAGCAGCGGCACGCCGCCGCCGAGCAGCACCGGCACCAGATCGACCCAGATCTCGTCCAGCAGGCCCTCATCCAGGCATTGACGGGCGATATCGCCGCCGCTGACGCCGACCATCTTCTCGCCCGCGATCCCGCGCGCGACATCGACGGCCTCCTTCACACCACCGGTGACGAAGGTGAACGGGGCATCGGGGTGCTCGGCGATCCACTGCTCGGGCACGGTGTGGGTGACCACCACGATCGGCTTGTCGGCCGGGTGGATGCCACCCCAGCCGTTGGTGAGCGTGAACAGTCGCTTGCCGACGATGTAGACGCCGACGCTGTCGAGCCAGGCGCTCAGGTAGGCCGCGTCGTCGGGGGTCAGGTTGAACGGGATTTCGGGATGGGTGCTGGGGATGGGGACATCGCCGCCCTGATACCAGGCGAACAGGTGCTCGAATCCGGTTTCGCCGGGGCCTGCGATGAATCCGTCGAGGGACATGTTCGCGCCGGTGACTACCTTGCTCATGGCCGTAACTCCTTCAGGTGTGGGGTGGAGCGGCCGTATTCGCCGTCTCTGCTGTGTAGTCGGAGTCGATATCGGCAAATCTTCGTAGATGTCCGATCGATTTTTCGGGAAACCATGGCGCGGAAGGCTTTCACGCCCGAAACCCGCGAGCGCGGGGATGATGGAGGCGCGGGGCCGATCGAACTGAGAGCGCGGCGATGGTCGATATCGAGGTCAGAGACCTGGTGCGGAGGCAGCGGCGCGACGCGGCCGCGGTGCTGGCGCACGGGATGCGCGACAACCCGATCAATGTGGCCGCCTTCGGCGGTGACGAGGCGCATCGGGAGCGGGTGCTGCACCGGTTCTTCCGCGCGGCGGTCTACGGCGTGTCCGGGCGCGGCACCGTCGCGGGGGCACTGCGCGAGGGCCGGGTCGTGGGAGTCTGCGGGATGGCTCCGCCCGGTCGCTGTCAGTCGGTGCCGGGGGAGAAGGCGCGGATTCTGCCCACGGTGGTACTGGGTACCACGGTCGGAACCACCGGGCGGGTGATTCGCTGGAGCACCGAGTGGGCGCAGCGCGATCCGGCCGAACCGCACTGGCATCTGGGGCCGGTGGCGGTGGATCCCGCGCTGCAGGGGCTCGGGATCGGCACCCTGATGCTGCGGGATTTCTGTGCGCGCGTGGACGATCGGGGCGCGGCGGCCTACCTCGAGACCGACAAGCCCGAGAACGTGAAGTTCTACCGGGGCTTCGGCTTCGAGGTCGTCGACGAGGCCGACGTGCTCGGCATACCGAACTGGTTCATGCGGCGAGCGCGCGCCGACTGATCCGCGCGCGCTCGCCGGGAATCTAGGTGGCCTGGCTGACCGAGGACATATGGAAGTCGGGAATCCGCAACGGCGGCATGGCGGTTCGGGTGAACCAGTCCTTCCATTCGCGCGGCAGCGTGATCTCGGTGCGGCCCGCCTCGCTGACGCGGCGCAGCAGATCCAGGGGGCTCTCGTTGAAGCGGAAGTTGTTGACCGCCCCGGTGACTTCGCCGTTCTCGACCAGGTAGACGCCGTCCCGGGTGAGACCCGTGAGCAGCAGGGTGGCCGGGTCGACCTCGCGGATGTACCAGAGACAGGTCAGCAGCAGGCCGCGTTCGGTGGCCGCGATCATGTCCGTGAGGCTCGCATCGGTGCCGCCGGTCATGAGCAGGTTCTCGCCGGGAATCGTGGCGGGAGCATCGAATTCGGCGGCCGTGGCCCGCGGATAGACCAGTGAATCGATGACGCCCTCGCGAACCCAGTCGGTGCGCTGCGCGGTCAGGCCGTTGTCGAACACCGACAGCGATTCCGAGGACGACGGCGTCGCGACGAACGGCCGGTACTCGAGCCCGGCGGCGCTGGGATCGGAGTAGAGGGTCAGCGGAATCCCGGTGAGCCGCTCGCCGATTCGCGTGCCGCCCGCGCGGGAGAAGGCGGTGTGGCCCTCGTGGGCGCCGCGGCCCTCTATCGTCCAGGCCATGTAGATCATCAGGTCGGCGACCGCGGAGGGCGGGAGCAGCGTTTCGTAGCGGCCCGCGGGCAGCTCGACGCGACGCTTGCTCCAATCCAGGCGACGCGAGAGTTCCGCGAGCAACCCGGCGGTGTCGACATCGGCGAAATCGGTGGTGCCGGTACCGACCCAGGCACTGGCCAGCTCGCTGCCGGTGCCGCGCTTGCCGTTGATCTCGACCGAGCCGGTCGGCTGCAGCCAGCGCCGCCGCAATCCGGTGGAGGTGCCCAGCCAGGTGGAGTGCATCTGGTGGTGGGCGAAACCGTAGAGGCGGTCGCTGCCGTCGAATCCGGTGGCCAGATCGGCTGCCAGCGTGGTGAACACACCGATATCGGTGGTCGCCGGTTCGCCCTCCCAGTCGAGGAGCTTGTCGAGGGTGTCGGCGTCCACGGCGTCGGGATCCAGCAGCGGCATGGCATCGCGCGCGGGTTCGGCGTCGCGGGCGGCCAGCTCGCTCGCGCGCACCACGGCCTCGATATCGGCCGGGTCGACGCTGGTCGAGCTGACGCTGCCGACGCGCGCGGCATGGGGTCCGTCGCGGAAGATCGAGATCACCACCCAGTCCCGCGCGACCGAGGAACCGTTGGTGGTCATGGAATTTCCGGCCCAGCGCAGCGAGGCCTCGTGCGCGTCGGTGACGATCACCATGGCCTCGTCGGCGCGCGAGGACCGCAGCGCGCGTTCGACGACGTCGGGGGCGGGGAGCACACTCACTGTGCTTGCTCCTTACTCACGGTCGGTCCTTTCCTACTGCCCGGCCTCGGCGCGGGTATTGAGAATGTTGATGCCGCGCACCAGCACCGACGGGCAGCCGTGCGAGACCGCCGCCACCTGACCGGGTTGCGCCTTGCCGCAGTTGAACGCGCCACCCAGCACCCAGGTCGAGGGACCGCCGACGGCTTCCATGGATCCCCAGAAGTCGGTGGTGGTGGCCTGATAGGCGACGTCACGCAGCTGCCCGGCCAGTTCGCCGTTGCGGATGCGGAAGAAACGCTGGCCGGTGAACTGGAAGTTGTAGCGCTGCATGTCGATCGACCACGACTTGTCGCCGACGATGTAGATGCCGTTCTCCACGCGGGAGATGAGTTCGGCGGTGGAGGTGTCGCGTTCGGGGTCGGGTTGCAGCGACACGTTGGCCATGCGCTGGATCGGCACGTGATGCGCGGAGTCGGCGTAGGAACAGCCGTTGGAGCGTTCCAGGCCCAGCCGCGGCGCGAAGACCCGGTCGAGTTGATAGCCCACAAGGACGCCGTCGCGCACCAGATCCCATTGCTGCCCGGCCACGCCCTCGTCGTCCCAGCCGACGCTGGCCAGACCGTGCTCCTGGGTCCGGTCACCGGTCACGTGCATGATCGGGGTGCCATACTTCAGGGTGCCGAGCAGATCGGGAGTGGCGAAAGAGGTACCCGCGTACGCGGATTCGTAGCCGATCGCCCGGTCGTACTCGGTGGCGTGACCGATCGACTCGTGAATGGTCAGCCACAGATTGCTGGGGTCGATGACCAGATCGGTGGGCCCGGCCGCCACGGTCGGGGCCTTCACCTTCTCGGCCAGCCATTCCGGCATCCGCGCGAGTTCGCCTGCCCAGTCCCAGGTTCCGTCCGCGCCGGTCACGTACTCCCAACCGCGCCCGGCCGGGGCGGCGAGGGTGCGCATGGTCTCGAACACGCCCGCCGACGGATCGACGGTGATGGCCTCGATCTCCGGATGCAGCCGCACCCGCTGCTGGGTGATGCGCGAGCCGAAGCTGTCGGCGTAGAAGGTCTGCTCCTTGACCTGCAGCACCGACGCCGTCACGTGATCGACGCCGTCGGCGGCCTTCAGGCGTTCCGAATAGTCCAGCAGCAGCGCCACTTTCTCCGGCGTCGGCACCGTGAACGGGTCGATGTCGTGGGCGGAGACGTACTCCGCGCCGTCGTAGCGCGGCTCCGGGGCCAGTTCCACGCGTTCGCGATTGAGCGCACGCAGCGTCTGCGCGACGGTCACCGCGCGCCGCGCCACCTCGGCGGCCGAGGCGGTGGTGAGGTCGGCATGCGAGGCGAAACCCCAGGTGCCGTCAACGATCACACGCACCGCGAACCCGAGATCGGTGCTGTCGGACACCGATTCGACGCGGCCGTCACGCAATCGGATGGACTGCTGCACAAGTCGGTGCACGCGCAGATCCGCGTACTCGGCCCCGGCCGCGCGGGCCGCGCTCAGCGCGGCGTCGGCGAGCGCGGACAGCGGCAGCGCGCGGAACTGTTCGTCCACAACCTTGGTAGCGATGCTCACAAGATCCAACCTAGAGGCCGACACGCCGGGCGTTCAACAAACCACGCAGCCGGAACGAAATTCATCCCACGCAAAACTGCATACGCTGCAACGATGCGTGAAGTGCGAAGGAGCACACCGTGAAACGGCACGCACAACGGCTGCACATGCCACGTATTGCTGACCGGATGCCGTACTGTCTGCCCGCGTGCCGCCATCCGCACTGCGAGATCGTAAACGGGAACGCACCCGCCGAGCCCTGCTCGAAGCCGCCGTCGAACAGTTCGAGAGCCGAGGATACGAGGCGACCACCGTCGCCGATATCGCGGCCGCCGCCGAAGTCGGCACCCGAACGTTCTTCAACTACTTCGCCAGCAAAGAAGAACTACTGTTCCCCGAGCCGGACGAGAGAGTGCAGGCCGCCGTGCGCGCCATCGCCACCCGCCGCCCCGGGGAACGCCCGGTCGAGGTGCTGCTGCGCGCCCTGCGCGCGGCCGGTGACAATCCCGGCGATCATCTCGGCGACACCCTCGCCGCGCGGATCGCGGTACTGCGCGCACAGGTTTCGCGCACCGTGCCCGCCGTGTCCGGTCGCGCCGCCTACGCGCAGCTCGCCTCCCAGCAGGAGATCGCCCGGCAGTTGCGTGGCGCGTTCCCGGAGGAACTCGACGATGTCGGCGCGGCCGCGCTGGTCGGCGCGGTCGTCGGGGCCGTGTCGGGCGCGCTCACCGTGTTGTTCCAGCGGCCCGGCCTCGAGGACGGGGAAGCGCTGCAACGCAAGATCCAGGAGACCACCTCGAAGGTGCTGGCGCCGTGGCTGTCCCAGCCCGCCCCCGCGCCGCGCGAACTCCCCGGTGAGCAGGCCGCGTTGTTGTCGGACGGTCCACTACATCCGGGACCGGAGACCTACCAGGCGGACCCGGAAGCCTTCCGGCCCATCGCGACCATCCACCGCCTCACCCCGGAGTCCTTGCAGCGCTCCACCTTCGACAGTGGTGGTCCCCGCTCCCTCCCCGGCGGCCACCGCCAACCCGACGACGCCCGCGTCTGATCAGCTGAACTGTTGCCAGCCGAGGCGGATGACCATGACGGTGACGACGATCAACAGGACGGCGCGGACGAAACCCGCGCCCTTGGCCAGCGCCATGCGTGAACCGGCCACGGAGCCCGCCACATTCGCCACCGCCATCGACAGGCCGAGTGCCCACAGCACGTGACCGGTGCTGGCCAGGTAGATCAGCGAGCCGAGGTTGGAGCCGCAGTTGATCACCTTCGCCATCGCGGCGGCGCGCACGAACTCGGTGCCGAGCAGGGTGGCGAATGTGATGATCAGGAACGTGCCGGTGCCCGGACCGAGAATGCCGTCGTAGAGGCCGATCAACCCCGCGGCCAAGGCCACCACCAGGATCGTCTTGCGCCGGGTCGGGGGATGGGTGGCCATGGTGACGCCCACCGAGGGGCGCATGGTCACGAAGATCGCGACCCCGACCAGCACCACCATCACTATCGGCACGAAGTACTTCTTGTCGATCAGCGCGACCGCCGCCGAGCCGCAGGCCGCCGCGATCGCGGCGATCACCGCGCCCGGTAGCAGCACCTTCCACCGCATCGGCACCTTGCGCGCGAAGGTGATCACTGCGGCGCTGGTCCCGGAGAACGCCGCGATCTTGTTGGTGCCCAACGCGGTCTGCGGGGCCAGCCCGGGCAGCACCACGAACAGGGTCGGCAGCACGATCAACCCGCCGCCCCCGACCACCGCATCGACCCAACCGGCCGCCGTCGCCGCGGTCAGCAGGACCGCCCAGTCCGCAAGGCTCACAGACAGACCCAATCAGAGGTGACGGCACAAGATCAAACCGTCGGGTTGCCGGATGGGCTCGAGCGAGTCGGCCTCGGCGGAGCGGGACCGCAGGTCGCGGTGGGCGGACCGTAGGGTGGTCTGGTGCGCCGGTTCAGTTTGTGGTTGCGGGGCAAGCCGCTCATCACCGATACGATTCTGGCCCTGCTGCTGCTGGGCATCGACGTGCTGGCCGTGAGCAACAGCACCTACAAGGCCACCTACCTGGTGTTGAGTGTCGTGTTGGTGGTGCCGATCGTGTTCCGGCGCACGCACACCCGGGCCGCGGCCATCGGCATGGTGCTGTTGTCGGTCACCGCTTCGATGGTGCACGGAGCCGTGGGAGACAAGTCGGTGCATCCGGCGCTGTTGGGGCTGGGCATCATGCTCTACACCCTCGTTGCGTATGTCGGCCGCCGACAAGGACTCATCTACCTGGGCATTCTCGTGCTCGACAGCCTCATCTCAGCGATGGCGATCGGTAATCCGTCGGGCACCGACATTGCGTTTACCGCGCTCTATTACGCGCTGTGCTGGACGTTGGCCGAATTCGTGGGCGCGCGCCACGCCTACGACGCGGAAGTCGCCGCCCGCCTGGCAGTCGCCGACTACGACCGGGAACGCCGCGCGCACGACGCGGTCGCCGCCGAACGCACCCGCATCGCCCGCGAACTGCACGACGTGGTCGCCCATGCGGTGAGCGTCATCATCGTGCAGGCCGACGGGGCTCGCTTCGCGCTGCGCCGCGATCCCGACACCGCCGAGCAGGCACTGTCCACCATCGCCGGGACCGGCCGCGACGCGCTGCGCGAGCTACGCCGCACGGTCGAGCTGCTGCGCACCGAGCATGCGCCCGAACAACTTCCGCAGCACGGCACCGCGGGCATCGCCAAGATGGTCGACATGATGCGCAGTGCCGGGTTGGACATATCCCTGGAACTGAGCGGCGAACTCGACACCGTCACCCCGGAGGTCAGTCTCGGCATCCACCGCATCGTGCAGGAATCGCTCACCAACACCCTGCGCCATGCCGGTGCCGCCCCGCACGCCGCGGTCAGTGTCACCCGCCGCGACACCGACGTGCTGCTCGACATCACCGACTCCGGCGGCGTGCCGGTGACGGCGGCCGCCCCGAGCAGCCCCACCGGCCACTGCGGCCACGGGTCCGGCAGCCACCGCATCGTCACCGCCGACGGCATCGGGGGCACCGGCAACGGCGGCAACGGAAACGGCGGCGGGTCAACCAAACCGGCGCTCACCGTCGCCACCCCGGCCCGGGTACCGCCCGCCTCCGAGCGCATCCCCGGTAGCGGCCTGGGTTTGGTCGGCATGCGCGAACGCATCGCCGTGCTGGGCGGCACCTTGACGGCGGGCCGAAACCCGCACGGCGGCTGGACCGTCCGCGCCACCATCCCGCTGGACCGCGACCTCCCCGACGAGTAAGAGGGCGGTCGCCTACTCCGGCCAGTCGGAGTTCTTGATGACCTCGACGAAGTCGCCGCGCTCGAATCCGGGCACGAAGTGGGCCAGGACATCGGCTTTTACATTGCCGAAGGTGGTGGCGGAGCGGGCTCGGATGCCTTCGGTGAAGGCGGCGAGGATGCCGTTCTTGAAGTCCGGGCGGGGGTGCGCGGTCACCACGGCCGCGCGCTGCTCGTCGGAGAGCGCGTCGTAACCGATTCCCAGCACATCGAACTCGACACCGCGGGTCACCAGCGCGATCTCGGGAGCCAAGTGCAAGGGGATCTCCGGCGTGGTGTGCAGCGCGATGGCGGTCCACACCAGGTCAGCCGGCTCGCCCGTGATGCCGTGGGCCAGCAGGAAGCGCCGCGCCTCATCCGCGCCGTCGATCTCGAAGCGCTGGTCGGTGCGCCCGAAGGTCTGCGTCAGGCCGAGGTCGTGGAACATGGCCGCCACGTACAGCAGTTCGGCATCGAACCGCAGCCCGGCCTCCCGTCCGCGCAGGGCGCCCCACAGGAAAACCCGCCGGGAATGGTCGAACAACAGTGGTGAGGCGGCAGCCCGCACCAGCTCGGTGGCCTCCTTGGCCAGGGTGGTGTCCGGAATGTTCACGCCCGCAATCGATTCAGTCATGGTGTTCAGCCTCGCCGGTGCGTAGTGTCGGCACCATGTCCTTTCAGACACAAGAACCACAGATTCGGACATGACCCATCGCGTGGCGTTCGTCGTCTTCGACGGCGTGACTCTGCTCGACGTCAGCGGCCCTTCGGAGGTGCTGCATCAGGCGGGCGCGCTGGGGCGCCCGTACGCGGTCACGCTGGTCTCCGCGAATGGTGGAACCGTCACCACCGCAACGGGATTGGCGCTCTCGGATACGGCCACCGCAGCCACCGCCGGGCCGATCGACACGCTCGTGATCGCTGGCGGCGACCGGCTCGCAGCGCAACCTATCGAGGATGAGCTGCTCGCGACGGCGAGAGCACTCGCCGCCCGAGCTACCCGGGTCGCCTCGGTCTGCACCGGCGCGTTCGTCCTGGCCGAACTCGGTCTGCTCGACGGTCGCCGTGCCACCACGCACTGGCGGCACGCCGACACCCTCGCCCGCCGCTATCCTCGCGTCCGCCTGGTCCCCGACTCGATCCACGTCCACGACGGCCGATTCGTCACCTCGGCGGGCATCACCGCGGGCATCGACCTCACCCTCGCCCTGGTCGAGGACGATCACGGCCCCGACGTGGCCCGAACTGTCGCCCGCGAACTCGTGTTCTTCATCCGCCGCCCCGGCGGCCAAGCCCAATTCGCCGATGCCGCCGCAAGCACCCCCGCACCCGGCAGCCTCCTGCACCCCCTGACTCTCGCGATCATCGCCGACCCCACCGCCGACCACAGCCTGCCCGCCATGGCCGCCGCCGCATCGCTCAGCACCCGCCACCTCACCCGCCTGTTCCATTCCGAACTCGGCACCACCCCGGCCCGCTGGGTCGAACGCATCCGCCTCGACACCGCCCGCCGACTCCTCCTCGACGGCCACACCGTCACCGCGGCTGCCCACCACAGCGGCCTGGGCAGCGACGAAACCCTCCGCCGCGCCTTCGCCCGCCACCTCGGCACCACCCCCACCGACTACCGCAACCGCTTCACCACCACCCGACCGCCGACGGATTCCTAGCCGCGACCAGTTAGGTTGTGGGGGTGCCGATCACCGTTCTAGTTGTCGATGACCAGGAGCTCATGCGTGCGGGGTTGCGGATGGTGCTCGGTGCCCACCCCGATATCGAAGTGGTGGGGGAGGCCGACAACGGGGCTACCGCGATTGCCCGGGCGGGGGAGTTGCGGCCGGATGTGGTGTTGATGGATGTGCGGATGCCGGTGACCGACGGGGTTACCGCGACCGCACGGATCATCGAATCCGGGTGGGGGAGCCGGGTTTTGGTGATGACGACCTTCGATCTCGATGAGCATGCGCTGGGGGCGTTGCGGGCCGGGGCAAGTGGGTTCCTGCTCAAGGACACTCCGCCGGAGGATCTGATCTCCGCGATTCGCAGCGTGGCGGCGGGGGATGCGGTGGTGTCGCCGAAGGTGACCAAGCGGCTGTTGGATCGGCTCATCGCCGAGGATCCGGCCGCAGGGCGCGACCCGGGCATCCTCGACGTGCTGACCGCGCGCGAACGCGAGGTGCTCGAGCACATCGCGGCCGGGCGTTCCAATGCCGAGATCGCGGGTGAGCTGTTCCTGTCGGAGGCGACCGTCAAGACCCATGTCGGGCGCGTGCTCACCAAACTCGGCCTGCGCGACCGGGTTCAGGCCGTGGTCCTGGCCTACGAGACCGGCCTGGTTCGCCCGGGTAGCGCCTGATCGGTGTGACCGGGGACGCATTCGGGAGAAAAATCGGGTCCTCGCGCGTTGCAGCAGTAGATCGATCGAAAGGATCGCCCGATGCCTGCCCTGCTGTTCCTCGCCTACTTCGTCGCCGAGATCGCCACGCTGGTCGTGGTCGGTCACTTCATCGGCGTGTTCCCCACCATCCTGCTGCTGCTGGCGGGTTCGGCCGTGGGTCTGGTGCTGGTCCGCTCCCAGGGCCGCCGCGTCTTCCAGGGTTTCCGCCGCGCCGCGCGCGGTGAGCTCGACCCGAGCACCGCCGTCGCCGACGGCGCGCTGGTGGCCACGGGTGCGGTCCTCATGTTCGTGCCCGGCCTGCTCACCACCGCCCTGGGCCTGCTGGCCCTGCTGCCGTTCACCCGCTTCCTGTTCCGCCCGGTCGTGGCCGCCTTCGCCGCACGTCGCCTGAGCCGCGTCGCGACCGCGGTCGGCCCGTACGGCTACCGCAATGTCGTCATCGACCCGGACGGCGAGGTCATCGACCCGGACGGCGAGGTCATCGACGCGACCGTTGTCACCGAGTACTACGACGACGGCCAGGGCCCCGGCCCCGGCTACCGGGCCATCGACCCGCGCTGATCCGCACGACCTTCACCCCGGTGCCCGGCCTCAAAGCCGTTCGCGCACCGGGGTGATCACGTTTGCCACCAGCCACGCCGCGACCTTGTCCGGATAGGGCGCGCGCAGGCTCAGCACGAGATGGCCGAAGCCGGCGCCGATCAGCTCCAGCACGGTGTCGCGGGTGCCGACGGGGTCGGCGTAGTCGACGATGTACTGCACCGACCGGGTGATCTCGGCGGGATCCCGGCCGATCTCCGCGCAGTGCGCGTCCAGCATTCGCGAACGCCCCGTGAGGAATTCGAGGTCGTTGTGCGGCGGGCCCGGAATGTTCCAGAGGTCGGCGCGTTCGGCCACGAGCCGCAGCGTGCGATCACCCCAGCCGCCGATCAGCAGCGGCGGGCGCTGCACGGGCTTGGGCTCGTTGCGGTTGCCGAGCAGCGTGTAGTAGCGGCCGTGGAAGTCGAATTCCGGCTCGCTCCACATCCTTTCGAGAATCTCGATGGTCTCGGCCAGTCGTGCCAGGCCCTCGCCGGGGGAGACGATCGGCAGCCCGTAGCCGGTGTATTCGGCCTCGGCCGGATTGGGTCCGGCGATGCCGCCGGTATCGGCGGGCTGACGCGTGCCGCCCACCCCGAGACCCATGATCAACCGCCCGCCGGAGACGGCGTCGACGGTGCTCGCGATCTTGCCCAGCACCGCGGGTTCGCGAATCCGGTTGCTGGTCACCAGCAGTCCCAGCCGCAGCCGCCGGGTGCGGGCGGCCAGCGCGGCGAGCAGCGTCCAGCCCTCCAGAATCGCCCCGTCGGCAGGCCCGTTCACAGGGAGCAGGTGATCCCAGAGCCAGGCGTCGGCGATCTCGGGCAGTTCGTCGGCCTCCTCCCAAACGCGCAGGATGTCGCCGTAGGCGACCCGTTGAGGCGTGGTCTTCACGCCGAATTCGATATCCACCATTCCATCAACTGTACTGATGATCAGTGCTGCTGACTATCAGTAGGGCGATAAGATCGGCGGCATGGCCGACTCCGACGATGTTCTGCGCTCCCGCCTCGGCTACCTGCTGAAGCGCGCCTATCACCAGTTGGCGGAGGAGATCGCAACGGCGCTGCGGCCGTTGGGAATCGACAGCCGGGAGCTGTCGGTCCTGGTTTTGCTGGACGACACCGACACCCCGCTGTCGCAACTGGATCTCGCCCAGCGCCTGGGCATCGACCGGACCACGATGACCCAGTTCACCGACCTGCTCGAGAGCAAGGGACTGATCGTGCGGCGGCGCAGCGCCGAGGATCGGCGCAAGAACATCGTCGAACTCACCGACGAAGGGCACGCGCGGCTGGCGGCGGCCGAGCGGGTGCGGTCCGAGGCCGAAGCCCGTTTCCTCGCACCCCTGGGTGCGGGCGCGGCCGGGCTGGCCGACGCGTTGCGAACCCTGACCCGGTGACCTAGAGGTCCAAGCGGGCGCGCAACGCCATGCGGACATTCTCGAGGGTGTCCGGGTCGAGCATGCCGACCTTCTCGAGGAACAGCGAGGCGCTGAAGGTGCTGAGGCGGAAGATGGCCACCGATTGATCGGTGTCCGGGATCGGAACCGTTAGCAGGGCACGGGGATTGGGGGCCTCGCGGGTGGGGATCACCATGGCCACCGCGATCAGGCCGCCGCGCACCACGTGTGGGACCGAGTCGAGGACGACGACGGTGTGGATGCGGTCGCGGACGCCGCGTAGCGTCCAGATCTCGCCCTGGATGCCGGGGATATCACTCACCGGTGGCGGCCCACGCCGCGAGCGAGGCGGCCTCGGCGGCCTCGGCGAAGGCCACGGCCTCGGGATCGGCGGTGAGTGCGGCGAGCTCCTCGGCGACCAACATGCGGCGGGCCGCCCGGTAGAGGAAGTCGGAGACGTTCGGCTGTTCCTTGATCAATTGGGTGACGCGATCGTCCGGAAGCGAGATGGAGATCTTCATCCGATGACGGTAGCACCGTGGTAGCACCGCATTCGGGGACCGCGACGTGCGGTGCAGTTGTGGGTGCGGGCGGGACGTCCGGCAGACTGGGCACCCGTGAGTACCCAGTTGCTTGTCGGCGGTCGTATCTACAGTTCGAGCAATCCTGACGCGACGGCCATGGCCGTCAGCGACGGGACCGTGGTATGGGTCGGGCTGGACACACCGGGACGGGCGCTGCATCCGGACGCGGAGATCGTGGAACTGGACGGGGCGTTCGTGGCCCCGGGATTCGTCGACCCGCATGTGCACGTGACCGCGCTGGGGTTGAAGCTGACGGGACTGGATCTGGCGCAGGCCGATTCGCTCGAGGAATGCCTGGCCGCGGTGCGCGACTTCGCGATCGCGCAGCCCGAGGGCGTCGTGCTCGGGGAAGGCTGGGACGAGACCCGCTGGGCCGACGGACGCCCGCCGACCGTGGCGGAGCTCGACGCCGCCGCGCCCGGCCGACAGGTGTATCTGGCTCGGGTGGACGCACATTCGGCCGTCGCATCCACGGCGCTGCTGGACTCGGTTCCCGGCATCACCGAAGCCACCGGATTCACCCGGGGCGAACCGCTGCGTGCGGACGCACACCATCGGGTGCGCGGCGCGGCGCTAGGGGCATTGAGCCGCGAACAGCGTGATCAGGCCCGCCGCGTGGCGCTGGACGCGGCCGCCGCCAAGGGTGTTGTAGCCGTGCACGAATGCGCGGGACCCGAGATCTCCGGAGCCGAGGACGTGCGCGAACTCCTCGATTTCGCGCACGGGGTCGAAGTGCGCGCCTACTGGGGACAGGCCGTGCGCAGCGCCGACGAAGCGCGCACGCTGGTCAAGGAACTCGGCGTGCACGCGCTCGGCGGTGACCTCTTCGTCGACGGCGCGATCGGCTCGCACACCGCCTGGCTGCGCGCGCCCTATGCCGACCGGGACACCGTCGGCACCTCCTACCTCGATACCGAAGCCATTGCCGCACACGTGCTGGCCTGCACCGAAGCCGGAATTCAGACCGGATTCCACGTGATCGGCGATGCCGCCATGGACGCGGTCGTCGCCGGCTTCGAACAGGTCGTGGACCGCCTCGGCGGCCCGGCCGTCGCCTCGCGCGGGCACCGCCTCGAACACGCCGAGATGATGACGCCCGAGCAGATCGAAAAGCTGGCCGCCTGGGGCGTGATCGCCAGCGTCCAACCGGGATTCGACGCCGCCTGGGGTGGCCCCGACGGCATGTACGCCACCCGCCTCGGCGCCGAACGCGCCGCCACCCTGAACCCCTTCGCCGCCATGGCCTCCGCGGGCATCTCCCTCGCACTGGGCTCCGACGCCCCCGTCACCGCCCTCGACCCGTGGGAAGCGTTGCGCGCCGCGGTGAATCACCGCACCCCCGGCCACCAGATCTCCCCACGCGCCGCCTTCTCCGCCGCCACCCGCGGCGCCTGGCGCGCCGGTGGCGTCCGCGACGGCGTCGCGGGCACCCTGGTCCCGGGAGCCCCTGCCTCCTATGCCATCTGGGATGCCCGCGAACTCGTGGTCGCGGCCGCCGCCGACACCGTGCAGCGCTGGTCCACCGACCCCCGCTCCCGCGTCCCCGGCCTCCCCCCGCTCACCCCGGACGCCCCCGCACCGAACTGCCTGCGCACCGTCCACCGCGGAGTCACCATCCATGAAGCCTGAGCACGACCCCGAAAAATCCTCCGGGACAGCTGTTTCCGAGCCGATCGAGCAGGATGTGACGGTGAACCGTGCGATGTCGTCGACGAACCGACTACTCGAGTGGACGCAATCGCGTCCGGGACTGACACGGCTGATCACGGCGGTTATCGCCGGGGTGCTGGTGTTCGCGAGTTTTCCGCCGCGGACGTTGTGGTTTCTGGCGCCGGTCGGGATCGCGCTGCTGACGCTTGCGGTGCGTGGAACTGTCCGGGCGCGTGGGGCTTTCGGGTTGGGGTTTGTGGCGGGGCTGGGGTTCTTTCTGCCGTTGTTGCCGTGGACGGGGATTTATGTGGGGCCGGTGCCGTGGCTGGCGCTGTCGGCGGTGTGTGCGCTGTATGTGGGGTTGTTCGGGCTGTTGACGCGGTGGGTGGCGTCGTTGCCGGGGTGGCCGGTGTGGGTGGCGGCGTCGTGGTCGCTGGCGGAGTGGGTGCGGTCGAGTTTTCCCTTTGGTGGATTTCCCTGGGGGAAGCTGGCTTTCGGGCAGGCCGACGGGTGGTACCTGCCGTTCGCGATGATCGGCGGAGCGCCGCTGGTGAGCTTCGCGGTGGCGCTCACCGGCACCCTGCTGGCCGCCCTCGCACTGGTGGTTTTGCGAAGGTTGCGAGGCGCCGAGGCCGATAGCCCGGAAGTGGCTGCGGTCACATCGAATACGCCCAGATGGGGACCGGTCCGTCTCACATCGTGGAACCGGATTGTTGCTGCGACAATGCTTGTGGCTATAGTTCCGGTTACCGGAGTGATCCTCCGGACCGCGCTGCCCGGCCCGGAGGACGGCAACCGGCCGATCACGGTCGCCGCCATCCAGGGCAGCGTGCCGGAACTGGGATTGGATTTCAACGCCCAGCGCCGCGCCGTTCTCGACAATCACGTCAACCGCACCGAGGAACTGGCCCGCGAGATCGCGGCCGGCAAGTTCCCGCAGCCGGACGTGGTGATCTGGCCGGAGAACTCCTCCGATATCGACCCGCTGCGCAATGCCGATGCCGCGCAGGAGATCTCGCAGGCATCCGTGGATGTGAAGGCGCCCATCCTGGTCGGCGCGGTGCTGGTCAACGCCGATCGCACCACCACCAACTCGGTCATCGTCTGGAACGGTGACGCCGGGCCCGGTGAGCGGCACGACAAGAAGATCATCCAGCCTTTCGGCGAATATCTGCCCTACCGCAGCTTCTTCCGCCACTTCTCCGAATACGCCGATCGCGCAGGCTATTTCGTCCCCGGCAAGGGTGACGGCGTGGTGCACGTGCAGCCCGCGGGCGGCGGCGACAAGGTCGCCATCGGCGTAGCGACCTGCTACGAAGTCGCTTTCGACCGCGCCTTCGAGCAGTCCGTGCGCGCGGGCGCGCAGATTCTCACCGTCCCGTCCAACAATGCCACCTTCGGCCGCAGCGAGATGACCTATCAGCAGCTGGCCATGTCGCGCGTGCGTGCGGTGGAGCACGGTCGCGCCGTGGTGGTTTCGGTGACCACCGGCGTGAGCGCGATGATCACCGCCGACGGCGCCATCCAGCAGCAGACGCCGCAGTTCGTGCCCGCGGCGCTGGTGGCGACGCTGCCGCTGCGCGACAACACGACACTCGCGACCCGTTTGGGCCCCGCGCCCGAGGTGTTGTTGTGTATCCTGGCCGCGGCTGCCACCGTGGTGGCGCTGATTCGGCGCAGTCGCGGGCACGTGTGAGAGGGCCGTCCCGCACCGGCGGATAAATTCGCCACATCATTGCCGGGACTTGATCGGATTTCCGATATGTCCGAGTTCGTGCGGTTTCCTTATGCGAGTTTAGCGCGTATCGCGAGGTTTGCTATGAGGTAACTGAACTAAATCTTCGCTCCGCCAACGCTGTTCGTTGCGGGCAACTCGAGATCACCACCGATCCGCTCGGCGTGATGCTCCGAATCATAGGGCGTGGGCCACGTCCTACGGTTCGCGCGTGCGCGCGAACGCCGGACCCGGGGGACCCACCGTTTTTGATTTTCGGGCTCGGGGAGTTGCGTCTAACAGCGTCAGAACGGAGTGTTTGATGAGTTCATTGGCCACCGACCGTGTCGACCAATGTTCTTCGGGTGAATTCTCGGCTCAACCCTTCGCGCTTTCTCCCGCGCAGTCAGCCCTCTGGTACGCCCAGCGCATCCGACCCGACATTCCGCTGACCATCGCGCAATTCGTGGAGATCCACGGCGATCTGGATGTGGGCCGGTTGCTGTACGCGATCGAACGGTTCGGCTCCGAGAGCGAAGTCGGCCACGTGCGGCTGCTCGAGATCGACGGCGTCCCGCACCAGGTCATCGACCCGACCTGGCGACCGGGTTGGGCGCGTATCGATCTGCGCGAGGAATCCGACCCGAAGGCGGCGGCACGCGCCTGGATGAACGAGCACGCCAGCTCGCCCATCGATATCGAGCACGATCCGCTCACCATCAATGTGGTGCTGCGCGTCGGGGATTCGGACTGGATCTGGTACACCCGCGGCCACCACATAGTCATCGACGGCT
Source organism: Nocardia heshunensis (assembly GCF_054782115.1). NCBI lineage: Bacteria > Bacillati > Actinomycetota > Actinomycetes > Mycobacteriales > Nocardiaceae > Nocardia > Nocardia heshunensis. The sequence continues at coordinate 241,663 of NZ_BAAGTC010000007.1, forward strand.
ACGGCGCCATGAACGGCACCACCCGCGCCGCCGAGATCTATACGGCACTGGAGAACCAGACCGAGCCGGTGGTCTCGCGCGCCACCCCACTGGCGACGATCTACGCCGATGAGAACCGCTACCGGGATACCAGTCGTTTCGTCACGGACAGCGACTACTGGCGCACCCAGCTGACCGGGGCCGGGGAGCCGATCACGCTGTCGGCCAACGGTTCGCTGCCCGTGGTCTCGGATGCGGGCCGCCGCAGCGCCACCGCCGTGATCGGCCGCGATGTCGAGGCCGCCATCGAAGCCGCCGCCACCGCGCACAACTCCAACTCCTCGGCACTGTTCGTCGCCGCCCTCGCGGGATACGTGCGTGCCGTCACCGGCACCCAGGATGTGGTGCTGAGTCTGCCCGTCTCCGCGCGCACCACGGTCGCGCTGCGGCGTTCGGGCGGTGTGGTCTCCAATGTGGTGCCCATCCGCGTGCAGTTCGCCGACACCGACACCGTCGCGGACACCGTGCGCGCCATCGAACTGCAGATCACCGGCGCGCTGCGGCATCAGCGCTACCGCAGCGACGACATTCGCAGGGACTGCGGCTATTCCCGGGATTCGCGCGGCTTCTTCGGGCCCATGGTCAACCTGATGCTCTTCCACAGTGAGCTCAAGTTCGGCAGCCTGATGGGCTCGATCAATGTGCTGTCCACCGGACCGGTCGAAGACCTCTCGATCAACCTGTACAACGGGCTGGGCAATCGCATCCACATCGACTTCGAGGCCAACCCGCGCCTCTACGGCGATGCCGAACTGTCCATGCACCACGGGCGTTTCCTGGACTACCTGGCCCGCTTCGTCGCCGTCGACCCGACCACCGTCATCGCCGACATGCCGGTGCTCACCGAGCTGGAACGCGAACGCGTCCTGCACGAATGGAATTCGACCCAGGTGGCCCGCCAGGAAGGCACCCTGGCCGGACTGTTCGCCGACCGCGCCGCCATGTCCGCGGGCCGCGTCGCCCTGGACTACGAGGGGGACACTCTCACCTACGCCGCCTTCGACGAGCGCGCCAACCGGCTCGCGCGCGAACTCATCGCGCGCGGTGCGGGTCCCGACACCCAGGTCGGGCTGGCCGTGCGCCGCAGCCTGGACCTGCTGATCGGCATGTACGCCATCGTGAAGGCGGGTGCGGCCTACCTGCCCATCGATCCGGACCACCCGGCCGACCGCATCCAGGCCATCCTGGAGCAGGCGCGCCCGCTGTGCGTGCTCACCACGGCGCGTGACCGGCTCGAACTGCCGCGCACCGCACCGCGATTCGATATCGACACCGCCGACCTGGCGCAGCGCTCCGGCCGGCCGGTCACCGACGCCGACCGGCACGCCCCGTTGCGCCCGGATCACCTGGCCTACGTCATCTTCACCTCCGGCTCCACCGGGAAGCCCAAGGGTGTCGGTGTCACCCACGCCGCCATCGTGAACCGGCTGCGCTGGATGCAGCACGCCTACCCGCTCGACAGCTCGGACGTGGTGTTGCAGAAGACGCCCGCCACCTTCGACGTGTCGGTGTGGGAGTTCTTCTGGCCCTTGCAGATCGGCGCACGCCTGGTCATCGCCGCCCCCGACGGGCACCGCGATCCCGGCTACCTGGCCCGGATCATCGCCGAGAAGGGCGTCACCACCGCCCATTTCGTACCCTCCATGCTGTCGGTGTTCCTCACCGACACCGATGTCGCGGGCTGCACCGGCCTCGAACGCGTTTTCTGCTCCGGTGAGGCGCTGCCCGCGGCGACCGTCGCGGAATTCCACGCCGCCCTGGGCACGGGCCCGGAAGCACCGCAGCTGCACAACCTTTACGGTCCCACCGAGGCCGCGGTCGACGTGACGGCCTGGCATTGCACCCCGGGCAGCACCGAGGTGCCGATCGGCGCACCCATCTGGAACACCCGCACCTATGTGCTCGACGCGCGCCTGCAGCCGGTCGCCCCCGGTGTCGTGGGTGAGCTGTATCTGGCGGGCGTGCAGCTCGCCCGCGGCTACCTCGGCCGCGGCGCGCTGACGGCCGACCGGTTCGTGGCCAACCCGTTCACCCCCGGCACCCGCATGTATCGCACCGGTGACCTGGTGCGTTGGCGCGGCAGCGGCCGCTCCGGCGTGCTGGAGTACCTGGGCCGCAGCGACTTCCAGGTCAAGGTGCGCGGCCTGCGCATCGAACTCGGCGAGATCGAAGCCGCCCTGCTCGCCGACGAGCGGGTAGCGCGCGCGGTCTGCGTGGCTCGGCGTGGCCGCGGCGGTGACGAGCTCATCGGTTACGCGGTGGCCGCGCCCGGCGTAGGCCCGCTCGATCCGGCCGAACTGAGCGCCGGTCTGCGGCGCACCCTGCCCGGCTACATGGTGCCGTCGCTGCTGATGGTCCTCGACGAACTACCGCTGAGCGCCAACGGCAAGGTCGACCGCAAGGCCCTGCCCACACCCGACGCGGGCGCGCGTCGCACCGCCGCCCGGCCCGCCTCCGCCCCGAGCAACGAGGTGGAGCGTCAGCTCACCGGCATCTTCACGGAGGTGCTCGGCACCGACGAATTCGATGTCCAGGACAGCTTCTTCGATCTGGGCGGCAACTCGCTGACTGCCGCCCGGGCGGTCGCCCGGGTCAATGCCGCCCTCGGCGTCTCGCTCACCATCCGCGATCTGTTCGAATCGTCCACCGTCACCGCACTCGCGGCACGGCTGGCCGACGCGCGCCCCGAACAGGCGTCGCCGAAGCTGGTGGCCAGCCCACGCCCGCAACATGTTCCGCTCTCCCTCGCCCAGCAGCGACTGTGGATCCTCAACCGTTTCGCAGAGCATGCGGCCGCCTATAACATGCCGCTGGCGGTGAAACTCACCGGGCCCCTGGACATCTCGGCGCTGCGCGCCGGTCTGGTGGATGTGCTGGCCCGGCACGAGAGCCTGCGCACCACCTTCCCCGACACCCCCGACGGCCCCTGCCAGCTGGTGCATCCGGCCGCCGAGATCCCGCTCACCCTCGATCCGATCGACGCCGTGAACGCCGACGTGGTGGCGCTGGCCACCGAATTCGCCGGGTACGGTTTCGATCTGCGCAGTCAGGCCCCGGTGCGGGTGGCGCTCTACGCCACCGGTCCCGACTCCTACCTGTTCCTGATGGTGCTGCACCACATCAGCGGTGACGGCTGGTCCATCGCCCCGCTGACCCGCGACATCATGACCGCCGTCGCCGCCCGCGCCGGTGGCGTCGCCCCGGCGTGGACGCCACTGCCGGTGCAGTACGCGGATTTCGCGCTGTGGCAACGCGAACTGCTCGGCGACGAAGCCGATCCGGCCAGCGCCCTGGCCCGGCAGCTCGCCTACTGGCGTGCCGCCCTGGCCGATCTGCCCGATCAGCTGGACCTGCCGCTGGACCGCCCGCGCCCGCGGCCGCGTTCCACCGACGGCGGCACCGTCGAGTTCACCATTCCCGCGTCCACCCGCACCGCGCTGGCCGCCGTCGCCGCCGAACGCGGCGTCTCCACCTTCATGGTGTTGCATGCCGCGCTGGCGACAGTGCTTGCGCGCCTGTGCAACACCACCGATATCGCGATCGGCACCCCGATCGCCGGGCGCAGCGATCCCGCGCTCGACGAGCTTGTCGGCATGTTCGTCAACACCCTCGTGCTGCGCACCCGGGTGGATCCGGCGGCCGGTTTCGACCGCATGCTCACCGAGGTCCGCGATACCGACCTCAATGCCTTCGCCAATGCCGACGTGCCCTTCGAGCGGCTGGTCGAGGTCGTCAACCCGGAACGGTCCGCGGCCCGGCACCCGCTGTTCCAGGTCATGCTGTCCTACGACAGCAGCCCCGAACTGCGGATCGACCTGCCGGGCGTGGACACCGAAGTGGTCGAGATGGCCACCGACATCGCCAAGTTCGACCTGCAGCTCACCGTGCACGAACCCGCCGGAACCCCGGGCGAGGAGACCTCGCTCACCGGTGAATTCGGCTATGCGGCCGACGTTTTCGACCACGCCACCGTCGAGGCCATCGCACGCCGTTTCGGTGCGGTGCTCGCCGCGGCCGTCGCCGACCCGTCCGTTCCCGTGGGCGATCTGCCGCTGCTGGACACCCGGGAGACCGCGAAACTGGTCCCCATCATGGGTTCTCCCGCCGAACCCGCCGTCACGCTGGCCCGGCTGCTCACCGACACCGCCGAACGCGTCCCCGACGCCGTGGCCGTGCGGTACCTGGGCACCGACACCACCTACCGCGAGCTCGACGAGCGGTCCAACCGCTTGGCGCGGGTGCTGATCGAGCACGGCGCGGGCCCCGAGGTGGTGGTGGCCATCGCGCTGCCGCGCGGCGTAGACAGCATTCTCGCGGTGTGGGCGGTCGCGAAAACCGGTGCGGCGTATGTGCCGATCGACCCGGACTACCCGGCCGACCGCATCGCCCACATGCTCGCCGACTCCGGCGCCATGCTCGCCATCACCGATGCCGAGCGGCACGCCGACATGCCCGACTGGCCCCGCAACCGAGGCAGACACCGCAAGAACTACGTGGACTGGCTGCTGCTGGGCTCCGAGCAGCTGGCCGAGGAATGCGCGCAGTTCCCGGCGACCGCGGTCACCGATGCTGACCGCCACCACCCGCTGCGCACCGGCGGACCCGCGTACCTCATCTACACCTCCGGTTCCACCGGCCGGCCCAAGGCCGTGGTGGTCACCAATGCGGGCATCGCGTCGCTGGCGCACGAGCAGATGCATCTGTTCAAGGTCACCGATTCGGCTCGCACCCTGCACTTCTCGTCGCCGAGCTTCGACGCGTCGGTGCTGGAATTGCTGCTGGGCTTCGCGGCCGGGGCCACCATCGTGGTCGCGCCCGCGGGCATCTTCGGCGGCATCGAACTCGCGCGCATCCTGCGCGAAGAGCGGGTAACGCACGCCTTCGTCACGCCCGCAGCCCTGGGTACCGTGCCGAGCGACGACCTGCCCGACCTCGAGGCCGTCATCGTCGGTGGCGAAGCCTGCCCCGAGGAACTCGTGAAGGTCTGGACCGCACCGGATTCCCGGCCCGGGCACCCGGCGCGGCGCATGCACAACATGTACGGGCCGTCGGAGGCCACCGTCGCCGCCACCGCCACCGGACCCATGCTCGCCGGACGGCCGGTACCCATCGGTCTCCCGGTGCGCGGCATGCGGTTGTTCGTGCTCGACGGCCGCCTGCACCCGGTGCCGCCGGGCGTCGCGGGTGAGCTGTACCTGTCCGGACCCGGTCTCGCGCGCGGCTACCTGGGCCGCCACGGCCTGACCGCGCAACGCTTCCCGGCCAACCCGCACGGGCGGCGCGGCGAACGCATGTACCGCACCGGCGATCTCGTGGTCGCCGACGGCACCGGGCAGCTGCGCTTCCTGGGCCGCGCCGACGACCAGATCAAGATCCGCGGCTTCCGCATCGAACTGCGCGAGATCGACCACGTGCTGGCCGGGCATCCGGGCGTCACCTTCGCGCTGACCTTGGTGCATCACGACGAACGCGGAATCCCGCGTCTGGTCGCGTATCTCACCGCCGACACCGAACTCGATGCGGCCGCGGTGCTCGAGACCGCGCGCGGGCGGCTGCCCGGCTACATGGTGCCCTCGGCGCTGACCATCCTCGAGACCGTGCCGGTCACCCCGTCCGGCAAGCTCGACCGCAAGGCGCTGCCCGCGCCGGTCTTCGTGGCCGCCGCACCCACCCGCGCCCCGGAAACCGAACTGGAACAACAGGTCGCGCTCGTGTTCGGCACGGTGCTGGGCGGCACCGTGCCCGGCGCGGAGGACAACTTCTTCGAGATCGGCGGCAACTCGCTGCTCGCCACGCGTCTGACCGCGGCCCTGCACACCGAATTCGGGGTGGAGTTGCCGGTGCGGGCCGTGTTCGAGGCACCGACCGTGGCGGGTGTCGCGGCCAAGCTTGCGGAAGCGCCCCGGACGCAGCGTGTCGCGCTGGCTGTGCACTCACCGCGCCCGGAGCGCGTACCACTGTCGCTGCCGCAACAGCGACTGTGGTTCCTCAACAGATATTCCCCCGAATCCAGTGCTTACAACATCGCATTCGTGCTGCGGATCGACGGCGATCCGGACATCGAGGCGCTGCGGGCCGCGCTGGCCGACATCGTGGAACGCCACGAGGTGCTGCGCACCGTCTTCCCCGAGGACGAGCAGGGCGCCTACCAGCTGGTGCTCGACACCGCCCGCTGCCTGCCGGTCCTGGACGCCGTCGAGACCGACGAGGTCGGCGCGCGCACCGCGCTGCGCTCGCTGGCCCGGCGCGGCTTCGACCTGACCCGCGAGATCCCGCTGCGAATGACCCTGCTGCGCACCGGGAATCGACGGCACCTGCTCGGCATCGCGCTGCACCACATCGCCGCCGACGGCTGGTCGCTGGCCCCGCTCACCCGGGACCTGGCCATCGCCTACACCGCCCGCCACGGCGGTGCGGCCCCGGCCTGGACGCCACTGCCGGTGCAGTACGCCGACTTCAGCCTGTGGCAGCGCGAAATCCTCGGCCGCGACAGCGACGCCGAGAGCGCCGCCGCCGCGCAGCTGGCCTACTGGCGCGCCGCGCTGGCCGATCTGCCCGAGGAACTGCCGCTGCCCTACGACCGGATGCGCCCCGCCGAACCCACCGGTCGGGCCGGAGCCGTGCGTTTCGAGGTGCCGGAGGCGTTGCAGCGCAAGCTTGCCGACGTCGCCCGCAGCCACGGGGTCAGCCTGTTCATGGTGCTGCGCTCCACCCTGGCGGTGCTGTTGCGGGCCGTCACCGGCGGCCGCGACGTGGTCATCGGCACCCCGGTGGCCGGGCGCACCGACACCCGGCTCGACGACCTGGTCGGCATGTTCGTCAATACGCTGATCCTGCGCTCGGACGTCGATCCCGACCGGTCCTTCGCCGAACTGCTGCAGGCCGACCGCGACACCGAACTGGCCGCCATGGCACACGCCGAGGTGCCGTACGAGCGGGTCGTGGAGGAACTGCAGTCCGACGCAGGAGAAGGCGCACGCCGTTTCGGGGCGCGCCCGCTGCTGCAGGTCGCGCTCACGGTGCAGGACACGCCCGTGCCCGCGCTGCGGCTGCCCGGATTGTCGCTGCAGGCCGAGGAACTCGACATCGCGCTGGCCAAGTTCGATCTGGAACTGCGGGTGCTGCCCGGTTCGGGTGACGCCGGAGCGCACGATCGGGCCTTCGAATTCGTCTACGCCGCCGAACTGTTCGACCAGTCGAGCGTCGAAACTCTGGCCGAACGCCTGGTCCGGGTGCTGGACGCGATCACGGCCGACCCGCGCCGCCGCGTCCGCGACATCGACGCCCGCACCGCGCTCGAACGCGAGATGCTCACGCCCGCCTGGGGTCCTGCGCCCGAACCGCAGTGCAGCCTGGCCGCCTACTTCGCGGCCACCGCGCACCTCAATGCCAACCGGGTGTTCCTGCGCTTCGACGACACCGAACTGACGTACCTGGAATCGGACGTCTACTCGAACCGGTTGGCGCGAGCCCTCATCGACCGCGGCCTGGGCCCCGGCGACCGGGTGGCGCTCGGGTTGACCCGGTCGGTGGAGTCGGTGCTGTCGGCGCTGGCCGTCGCCAAGTGCGGGGCCGCGTTCGTGCCCGTCGACCCCAACTATCCCGCGGATCGGGTGCGGCACATGCTCACCGACTCCGGCTGCCGGGTCGGCATCAGCATGACCGAGCACGCACCGGACCTGTACGCCGCCGCCGGTGACCACCAGGTCGACTGGCTGCTGCTCGACGACGCCGTCCTCCTCGACGAACTCGAGGTGCTCGACGACGGACCGATCACCGACGCCGAACGGGCCTCCACCCTGTGGACCGCCGACCTCGCCTACGTCATCTACACCTCCGGCTCCACCGGAAAACCCAAGGGCGTGGCCGTCACCCACGGCGGCCTGTCCAACTTCGCCGACGAGATCCGCGAGCGCATGCGGGTCGACCGAGACTCGCGGACCATGCACTTCTCGTCCCCGAGCTTCGACGCCGCCATCTTCGACCTGCTGTTGGCGGTCGGCGCGGGCGCCACCATGGTGATCGTCCCACCGGATGTGTACGGCGGCGACGAACTGGCCGCGCTCATGGACCGCGAAGAGATCAGCCACACCTTCATGACACCGGCGGCGCTGGCCACCATCGATCGGGAACGCTGGGCGCTGCCGCACCTGCGGGCGGTCATGGTCGGCGGCGAAGCCTGCGGTCCGGAACTGGTGGCGCGCTGGGCACCCGGGCGCACCATGTTCAACGGGTACGGGCCGACCGAGACCACCGTGGTGGTCACCATCGCCGGACCGCTGGTCGTCGGCGAACCCGTCACCATCGGTAATCTGGTGCGCGGCGCCCGCGCGCTGGTGCTGGACGAACGCCTGCGGCCGGTTCCGGTCGGTGTGCCCGGCGAGCTGTACATCGGTGGACAGGGCGGCGCGCGCGGCTATTTCGACCGGCTCGCGCTGACCGCCGCCCGTTTCGTGGCCGACCCGTACGGTCCCGAGGGGGCGCGTCTGTACCGCACCGGTGACGTGGTGCGCTGGACCGCGGCCGGGGACATCGTGTACCTGGGCCGCAGCGATCACCAGGTGAAGGTGCGTGGTTTCCGCATCGAGCTCGGCGAGATCGACGCCGTGCTCACCACCCACCGCGCGATCCGTTTCGCTCACACCGAGGTTCGCGAGATCGCCGGGGTGCAGCGCATCGTGTCCTACGCGCTGCCGATCGACGTCACCGCGGCACCGGACCTCGAGGAGGTGCGCGCGCACTGCGCCAAGCACCTTCCGGCGCACATGGTTCCGTCGGCCATCACCCTGCTCGACCACATTCCGCTCACCCCGGTCGGCAAGCTCGACCGCGACGCGCTGCCGCAACCGCAGGCCGTCGTCGCGGTGGTCTCCCGTGATCCGGAGACCGAGACCGAGCGACTGGTCGCCGAGGTGATGGGGGAGCTGGTCGGGGCCGAGGCGCTGGGCGCGGACGACAGCTTCTTCGAGGTCGGCGGAAACTCGCTGCTGGCCACGCAATTGGTGGCCCGGCTCGCCACCGCCACCGGGGTACGCCTGGAGGTGCGGACCGTGTTCGCCGCGCCGACCGTGGCCGGTCTCGCGACGGCTCTCGATACGGGGTCCACCTCGGCGGATCTGCGGCCCGAACCGCGCAAACGCACGCGGCCCGCGCAGATTCCGCTCTCCGCGGCGCAACGACGGCTGTGGTTCCTGGAGAAGTTCAATGCGGGGGAGCAGGGAGAAGCGGTGGGGGCGTACAACGTTCCCGTCGCCCTGCGCTTGCACGGCGAACTCGACATCCCGGCACTGCGTGCGGCCCTGCACGAGGTGCAGCGCCGCCACGAAACGCTGCGCACCGTCTTCCCCGAGATCGACGGCGAACCCTGCCAGCAGATCCTGGAACCGGGCGAGGCCGCGGTCAGCCTGCCCTTGCGGACCGTGTCGGAAACCGAGGTGCCCAACGAGATTCGCCGGGTCACCGCCGGCGGGTTCCACCTGGCCACCGATATTCCGCTGCGCGCGGCCCTGCTGCGCATCGCGGGCGGCAAGACCGAGCACGTGCTCGTGCTGGTGGTGCATCACATCGCCATGGACGGCTGGTCGCTGCAGCCGCTGGCCGCCGATGTGGCCGCCGCCTACCGGGCGCACAGCGGCAAGACCGCACCGGAATGGCCCGAACTGCCCATCCAGTACGCCGATTACACGCTGTGGCAGCAGGATGTGCTGGGCCGCGAGGACGATCCGGAGTCGGTGATCAGCCGCCAGCTCGACTACTGGCGACGCGCCCTCGACGGACTGCCGGAACTGCTTGCAGTGCCTGCAGATCGGCCACGACCGCCGGTTCCGACCTACCGCGGCGGCACCGTCGAATGCACCCTCGACGCGTTCACCCACCGTGAGCTGCAGGCCCTCGCGGCCGAGCACGGCGTCACCATGTTCATGGTGCTGCACGCGGCACTGGTTGCACTGTTGCATCGACTGACCTCCGGGGACGACATCGCCGTCGGCACACCCATTGCGGGACGCGGACATCCGGCGCTGGACCGCCTCGTCGGCATGTTCGTCGGGACGCTGGTGCTGCGCACCCACCTCGACGGCGGGGCCGCGTTCGCCGACCTGCTGCACGCGGTCCGCGACACCGACCTGGAAGCCTTCGCGCACGCCGACGTGCCGTTCGAGCGCCTGGTCGAGGTGCTCAATCCGGTGCGCTCGCAAGCACATCACCCGATGTTCCAGGTCATGCTGTCGGTACAGAACCAGCCCGTCCGGGTCCTGGAACTGCCGGGCATGCGCATCGAGGCCGACGACGCCGATCCGGGCATCGCCAAATTCGATCTGCAGTTCACCCTCACCGAATCCTGGACGGAGCAACGGCAACCCGACGGCATCACGGTGTCGGTCAACTACGCCGCCGACCTGTTCGAGGCGGTCACCGCCGAGCGGCTCGCACAGCGTTTCGTGCGACTGCTCGGCGCGGCCGCCGCGAATCCGGCCACCGCCGTGGGCGATCTGGAACTCCTCGACTCGGCCGAATGGTCGGCGCTGGCACCGGTGCGCGGCACCGAACCCGGGCTGCCCATCACCTTCCCCGAGGTGTTCGAGGCCGCCGCCAACCTCAACCGCTCGGCCATCGCCGTGCGCTCGGCGGGCACCCAGATCTCCTACGACGCCCTCGACCGCTGGACCAACCGGCTCGCCCGGGTGCTTATCGGCTACGGAGTCGGCCCGGAAACCCTGGTCGCCATGGGGATTCCGCGCTCGGCCGAATCGGTGGCCGTCATGCTGGCCATCGCCAAGGCCGGGGCCGCGTTCGTGCCCGTCGACCCCAACTACCCCGAACAGCGCATCAGCCACATGTTGCTGGATTCCGGTGCGGCCGTCGGCATCACGCTGTCGTCGTATCGGGAGCGCATGCCCGACGGGGCCAACTGGACCGTGCTCGACGCGCCGTCGTTCCGGCGGCGCGTGCTCGCCACCTCCGACGCGCCGATCGTGGACAGCGAACGCACCACCGCGCTGCGCATGGACAACCCGGCCTACGTCATCTACACCTCCGGGTCCACCGGCATCCCCAAGGGTGTCGTCGTCACCCACGGCGGCCTGTCCAACTTCGCCGCCGAGACCGCGCACCGCTTCGACGTCGGACCCGGCTGCCGCGTCCTGCACTTCGCGACACCGAGTTTCGACGCCGCCATGCTCGACCTGCTGCTCGCCCTCGGCGGCGCGGCCACCCTGGTGATCACCCCACCCGGCGTGGTCGGCGGGCAGGAACTGGGGCAGGTGTTCATCGAGGAAGGCATCACCCATGCCTTCATCACCACCTCGGCGCTGGGCACCGTCGACCCGACCGGCGTGACCGCACTGCGGCACGTGCTGGTCGGCGGCGAGGCGCTGCCACCGGATCTGGTCACCCGGTGGGCCCCGGGCCGCAAGCTCTACAACGTGTACGGGCCGACGGAAACCACCATCGTGACGGTGATTTCGCAGCCTATGGCACCCGGCGGGCACATCACCATCGGTGGACCCATCCGCGGCGTGGGTGCCAGCGTGCTCGACGCGCGCCTGCACCCGGCGCCCGGCGGGGTCACCGGTGAACTGCATCTGGCCGGTGCCGCCCTGGCACGCGGCTACCTGCGGCGGCCCGGGATGACCGCGCAACGCTTCGTGGCCAACCCGTTCGGCAAGCCGGGCGAGCGCATGTACCGCACCGGTGACTTGGTGCGGTGGGTCGAACGCGGCGGGCGCGCACGGGATCTGGAGTACGTGGGCCGCACCGATCATCAGGTCAAGATCCGCGGCTTCCGCATCGAACTCGGTGAGATCGACGCGGCGCTGGCCAAGCACGGGGCGGTGGAATTCGCCACCACCATCGGGCATCGCACCCCGGCCGGATCCACCGCGCTGGTGGCGTATGTGAAGCCGCGCAACGGGACCGCGCCGAGCCCGGCCGAGTTGACCGCGCACGTGGCCGAACTGGTGCCCAACTACATGGTCCCGCAGTCGATCATGCTGCTGGACCGGGTGCCGCTCTCACCGGTCGGCAAGCTGGATCGAAAGGCCTTGCCGGAACCGGTGTTCGCGGCCCGCGAGGGCTACCGGGCCCCGTCCACGCCGATCGAAGCGGCGCTGTGTGCCGCCTTCGCGCAGGTGCTGGGCATGGACCAGTCCGACTCCCCGCGCCTGGTCGGCGCCGACGACGGGTTCTTCGAACTCGGCGGCAACTCGCTGCTGGCCACCAAGGTGGTGGCGGCGCTGCGGGCCGAGGGCATCGACCTGCCGGTGCAGGCCATGTTCGGCGACTCCACCCCGGCGGCCATCGCCGGGCGGCTCGCCGACGCCAAGGGTGATGCTGGGGCCGCACTGGCCGCGGCGCTGGGCGCGGTGCTGCCGCTGCGTCCGGGCACGGATTCCGATGTGGCGCCGCTGTTCTGTGTGCATCCGGCGATCGGTCTGTCCTGGTGCTTCGCCGGGCTGCTGTCGCACCTGCCGCATGAACGGCCGGTGTACGGGTTGCAGGCGCCGCACGTGGCGGGCGAGGAAAGCCACAGCACCATCGCTGAGGCCGCGAAATACTATGTGGCGCACATGAAGTCCGTGCAGCCGCACGGGCCCTACCACGTGCTGGGCTGGTCGCTGGGCGGGCTCATCGCCCACGAGGTGGCCGTGCAGCTGCAGCAGGGCGGCGACGAGGTCGCGCTGCTGGGGTTGATGGACAGCTACCAGCTCTCCGACCAGTGGCTTGAACAGGCGGTGCCGTCGGTGTCGGCGATCATCGCCGAATTCGGCAGCGACCTGCTCGGCGGCGACGCCGAGATCGACTCGCGCATGACCCTGCACGAGGCGGCCGAACTGCTGCGCAGCCGATCCGGGCCGTTCGCGGCCCTCACCGTCGACCACCTGGAACGGCTCTACACCGGGTACGAGAACGGCGCGGAACAGGCGCACGGGTTCGCGCCGCACATCTTCGACGGCGACATGCTGTTCTTCACCGCCGCCGACGACGAGATCAACCGGGCCGACCCGGAGCGTTGCGCGGCCGCCTGGGAGCCCTACGTCACCGGTGTGGTGCACGACCAGCTGGTGCGCTGCACGCACGCCGGCATGACCACGCCGGAATCCCTCGCCGTCATCGGGCCGGTGTTGCGGGATCAGTTGGCGGCCATCGACGCCCGGCGGGAGGGGGACCGATGAGTCTCGCGGTGGAAGTCCAAGGGCTGGTGAAGTATTACGGCAAGGTGCGGGTGCTCGACGGGATCGATCTGGCGATCCCGTCCGGCACCGTGATGGGATTGCTCGGGCCCAACGGCGCGGGCAAGACCACCACCGTCCGCATCGTCACCACCTTGCTACGCCCGAGTTCGGGCACGGTTCACGTTGCGGGCGTGGACGTTCTGAAGAATCCGGCGCGGGCCCGCACCCGCCTGGGCCTGTCCGGGCAGTACGCGGCGATCGACGCCAACCTGTCCGGATTCGAGAACCTGCGCATGGTGGCGCGGCTCTACGGCATGAGCCATCGCAGCGCCGCCGAACGCGCCGAGGAACTGCTCACCGTGCTCGGCCTCGAACACGCGGCCGGGCGGCGGGCGGGCACCTACTCCGGCGGCATGGCCCGGCGCCTGGACCTGGCCGGGGCGCTGGTGTGCAGACCCCCGGTGGTCGTGCTCGACGAACCGACCACCGGCCTGGACCCCCGCGGCCGCCTCGACATGTGGCGCGTCATCGGCGAACTCGTCGACGACGGCACCACCGTCCTGCTCACCACCCAGTACCTCGAGGAGGCCGACCTCCTCGCCGACCGCATCACCGTCATCGACCGCGGACGCGTCATCGCCCGCGGCTCGGCCGACGAACTCAAGACCTCCATCGGCGGTGACAAGCTCACCGTCACCCTCGCCGCCGGACAGGACCCCGGCCCGGCCCGTCAGGTACTCGCCGAGGTCGGTATCGGCGAACCCGAAAACGCCGAGGGCACAGACGAACTCACCGTCGTCGTCGGCGACGGCACCCGCACCATGGTCGAGGCGCTGCGCCGCCTCGACGACCGGGGCGTGTGCGTCCTCGACGCGACCGTGCACCGGCCCAGCCTCGACGATGTCTTCCTGTCGCTCACCGGCCGCTCCGCCGAACGCAAGTCCGCCGCCATCCTGCCCGAGCCCGTCCAAGAGGAGATCCTGTCGTGACGACGCTCCCCGCCGAGCCCGCCGCACCCACCACCGCCGCCGACGAGCACGGTCGCCACCGCGCCTCCGGCCCCGCCATCCTGCTACCCCGGGTGGTGCGCGACAGCGCCATCGTGGCCTACCGCAACCTGCTCACCATCCTGCGCGTGCCCACCCTGCTGGTGACCGCCACCATCCAGCCGCTGATGTTCGTGTTCCTGTTCGCCTACATCTTCGGGGCGTCGCTGGGCGGCAGCCAGTACCGGGAGTTCCTGCTCGCCGGAATCTTCACGCAGACAGTCGCTTTCAACGCCGCCTTCACCACCGTCGGATTGGCCAACGACCTGCACAAGGGCATCATCGACCGGATGCGGACGCTGCCCATGTCGCGGCTGGCGGTGCTGATGGGACGCACCCTGTCGGATCTGGTGGTCAATATCCTGGCGCTGGCCGTCATGGTCGGGTGCGGGTATGTGGTGGGCTGGCGCATCAACGGCGGCGTCGTGAACGCGGTGCTGGCGTTCGCGGTGATCCTGCTGTTCGCCTTCGCCATGTCCTGGGTGGGTGCGATCACCGGGCTCATGTCGCCGAGTGTCGAGGTGGCCCAGAGTGCCGGGCTCATCTGGCTTTTCCCGCTGACCTTCATCTCGTCGGCGTTCATCTCCAGCGAGACGCTGCCGGGACCGCTGAAGACGGTCGCGGCATGGAATCCGATCACCGCGGTGTCGGCGGCCGGGCGCAAACTGTTCGACAACGGGTCGCCGCCGTCGTTCAAGCCTGCCACCGGCTGGCCCGCCGATCACTGTGTCGAATACTCGATCTACTGCTCGCTGGCGATTCTCGCCATCGCGGTGCCGGTGGCGGTGCTGCAATACCGGAAGGTGGCCAGTCACTGACGAGTGTTCCTGTGAGTTAACGCATTTCGAGGTGCTCCACGATAACTTGATCAAGTCGAGTGGGCCGCCGCGGCGGCCCTGATCCAAGGAGACACCATCACTACTTCGAAGCGTCTGGCCGCCGTGGCGAGTTGCGCGGCGGCGGTCGCGCTGCTGGCGGGCTGCAACGACAACACCACCGTCGCGACGCCGTCCGCCACCCCGTCCGTCGGCGCGGCATCGACGACCACGCCTGCCCCGGCGAGCAGTGCCGCACCCGCGTCCGGGCAGCAGGGCACCGGGTCGGGCGGCGGCATCGATCTCACGGTGAGCGTTCCGGGCTCGACCGCCATCAAGCTGGACGGTGACGCAATCGCGTTCGACTTCACGCTGACCAATCAGTCGGCCACCGCCACCAGTCAGGCGGTCGGCGTGGTCGCCGCCATGGGCCATTGCAGCTGCGCGCCGGGCGGCGCGAAGCTCAGTCCGCAGGGCACGATGCAGCTGCTCGACCCGAGCAGCAACACTTGGAAACCGGTGACATTCGTGCGCGAGGGGACCGGGATGGACTACCTCCTGGAACCCGTCATCCCGTCGACCACGCTGGCTCCCGGCCAAGCCACCACCTACCACATGAAGGTGGCACTCAACCAGGATCCGCAGGTGCACTACACCGCCGGGACCAGCGCGATCACCGTGACCCTCGAGGTGCCCGGCAAGTCGCTCAAGTCCCTGGGAAGCGCGACGGTTCCCGTCACCGTCCAGCCGTGAGCGGTTCGGGCAGTGCCCCCAGCTGCCCGAGCATGCTCAACACGTCGAAAGAGCCACGGAATTCGGTGATCCGGCCGTCGCGGACGCGATAGAACACGACGCCGGGCACCGCCACCGTGCGGCCGGTCGCCGGAATGCCCTGGAACTCGCCGCGCTGGGTGCCGTGCCCGGTCCAGCGTTCGGCCACCCGATCGTCCTCGGCCACAAGCTCTTCCAGCGTCGAATGCCAATCGGGGAAGGCGGCGCGGAGGGCGGCGTTGAACTGCTTCAAGCCCTCGATGCCGCCGACCTCGGGGGAGTGGATGACGACGTCGGCGGCCATCAGCTCATCGGCGGCCGACAGCTTTCCGGCACTCCAGAATTCGTCGACGAAGCGCTGCACCAGCGCCTTGTTCTGCTCGGACATGATCGCTCCTCGAATCGGGGTCGGTCCGCCGGTGCGGGCCCGTGCAGTCACTGTGCGCCGCGACGACCGCGGGCGATATTCCAGAAAAGTGGTATCCCGGCAGCGGTCACTCGGTCGTAGCCTTGATCCGTGGGGATGAACCGGTCGGCGGATCGGGCACAGCGAGACATCGTGCGGCTGTGCCATTCCGGGTTGGACGCGCGCACCGTGCTGAGCGAATCGCTCGCCGCCCTACGCACGGCGATCCCGATTGCCGCGTATTGGGCGGCCACCACCGACCCGGCCACCGTGCTGTTCACCGGCTCGGTCATCGACGCGATTCCGGAATCGGCCACCCCGCTGTTCCTGGCGAACGAGTTCCTCGACTCCGACGTGAACCGGTTCCGGGTGCTGGCGACCGCGGCCGACCCGATCCGCTCGCTGTTCGACGCCACCCACGGCAGCCCGGACAGCAGCGTCCGCTACCGCGACATCCTCGCGCCGCTCGGGATGGGCGACGAACTGCGGGCGGCGCTGCGGGTCGGCGACAGTTGCTGGGGCGTGCTGTGCCTGCATCGCGAACCCTCACCGCTGGGCTTCCGTGCCGAGGAGATCGGCTACCTGCACGGTGTCGCGGCGCATCTGGCCGAGGGCTTGCGCGCGGCCGTGCTACTGGCGGATCTGGCGGCCCCCGACGGCCATCCGGCCCCGGGACTGCTGCTGCTCGACGACACCGCGGCCGTGCTGGCGATGACCCCCGAGGCGCGGACCCTGCTGGCCGAGGTCGCCGATCAGCCCCCGCGCGCGGAGCTGCCGCAGGCGATCGTCGCGGTGGCGATGCGGCTGCGCAGCCTCGAACACGACCCGAATTCGCCGGTGGTGCCGCGGATTCGGCTGCGTACCCGCGCGGGCCGCTGGTTGGTGGCCCATGCGTCGCGACTGCACACCGTGCCCGACGCCGACCCGACCGGGCCCATCGCCGTGATCCTCGAGCCCGCCCGCGCCCCGGAGATCGCGCCGCTCAAGCTGGCCGCCTTCCCACTGACCCCGCGTGAACAGCAGATCGCGGCGCTGGTGCTGGCGGGCCGTTCGACGCGGGAGATCGCCGACCTGCTGGTGGTGTCACCGTTCACCGTTCAGCAGCATCTGAAGTCGATCTTCGAGAAGTCCGGGGTACGTAGCCGCCGCGAACTCGTCGCCAATCTGCTTGCCGCCCACTACGGCTCGCCGTGACCCGCCACGCCGCCTGCCACCGACGCCGCTCGCTGTCACCCCGCACGAGGTGACCCGGCACGACATGACCCGGCACGCGAAAGGTCCCCCGCACCCAATGGTGCGGGGGACCTTTCTCGTCTGTGCTGTCGCTCAGCCGCGGCGGCGGCTCTTGATCAGCTCCATGCGCTCCTGCAGCAGCTCCTCGAGCTCTTCCTTGCTGCGGCGCTCGAGCAGCATGTCCCAGTGGGTGCGCGGCGGCTTGACCTTCTTGGGCTCCTGGGTGGTGCCCTCCATCAAGATGCCTTCCTGGCCGTTCTTGCACAGCCAGGTGGGCGGGATTTCGGCGTCGTCGGCGAAGGGAACGTTGAATTCCTCACCGTTGTCGGTGCGGTACTTCGCCATCCGGCGCGGCGCCAGGTCGTGGTCGCGGTCGGTCTCGTAGCTCACCGCTCCGAGTCGAGACCCCCGGAGTACGCGATCTGCCATGAGTGCGGTCCCTTCTCGCCTGTCGGCACTGTTCTACAGCTCTGTCGAGTTACTACAGCACTGTCGTTCAACAACTGTTTCTGCGTCTGCGCTACGTCTATCCAACGCAGACGCGCACGTATGGGTTCCCGTGGGGAGAACCCTGCCATCCTACTCGTCCGGCCGGGTCGGTTTGCTGCGGCGTGCCCTTCCGCCCGGTCGCGCCCGTCAACCGCTAATGTTGCGGACCATGTCTCGACGCGTGCTGTCCTGCTGCCAGTGGTGCGGGCGGGAGATCGCCGAATCGGAGATCGGACGCCGCCGACGGTATTGCCGTCAATCATGTCGCCAGCGCGCGTACGAACATCGAAACAGCGTGAAGGGCACCGGTATTCCCGACGATTCGGTGGTACTGAGTGCCCAGGAGGTGTCCGATCTGTCGGACCGGTGGTTCGCTGCGCGCTGTGCGGCCGAGGATGTCGCCACCGCGGTCTCCGAAGGGGCGGAGATGATCGAACTCGCCGATCTCACCGCGACATTGGTGGCCTTGACGCGTGAGGCCGAGCGGCTGCGCTGACGGCGGCATGGCGGCCGGGACGACGGTCGCGCACGCTCAGCGCGTACACCAGGCCGATACCGGCGGCGGTGACGGCGGCGACAACGCCGAGGGCGGTGAGGGTTTCACCGTCGGGCCGGGTCACCGGCTGCCCGCGCAGCGCCTGCCACATCAGGAGCGCCACCAAGCCGGTGTAGCCGAGCGCGAGCACGCCGATCACCCGGGTGCGGGCGGCCTCGGTGCGCAGCCAGGACACGGTCGGGGCGAAACGGGTCAGCACGACGGCGGCGACGATGAGCAGCTGAATGCCGTGCAGGCCCGCGAAATGCGCGATCCGCATATCGCCGCCCGCCGTCGACCAGTGCGTCACCGGCATGCCCGCGACACCGTCGCGCGTCTCGGGTTGTCCGTTCACGAAGGTGTGGCCCGCGCCGAGGGTGACCGGGTGACCGTAGGCATCGGTGGTCTTCTGCTCGCCGCTGAAGCCCATCGTGTAACCGAGCGCCATGCCGAAGACCGCGATGCCGAGGCCCGTGCGAATGGCCATCGACGTGGGGCGGTCGGTGACGCGCTGCCACGAAAGGGTCACCGCGATCGCGAGATTCGCCAGGAACAGACCTGGCACTCCGGACATGAAGACGTACTGGCCGATGGTGTTGACCGCGTCGTGCTGCTCGTTGAAGTGGCTGAACGTGCCGCGTGCGGCCTGCACCACGATGAACCCGACGTCCACGACGGCCGCGGTGGCGAATGCGGTGCCCAGCCACCAGGTCAGTCGCTGCCCGCGATGCGGGAACGACAGCAGCCAGGCCAGGGTGCCGCTGTAAAGGGTGAAGGCGATGGCGAACTTCAGCGGTTTGAGCCAGACCGATTCACCCAGCAGCATCCGGTCGTCGAATGCCATGGCGCACAGGGAGAAAACGGCCAGCGCGGCCATGCCGACGGTGGTGGTCAGCAGCGGGCGGTGCCAGCGGCGGGCGGGGGCCGGGCGGGCGGGTGACGCGAGCGACGGGCGATCGAGCGTGGTCATGACGCTGACGCTAGGAGTCGATTGCCGTGCGCCACGTCCCCCGACGGTGGGTCCGGCACGTAGTACCCGGGTATGAGAACGGCCCCGGCGGTAGTAGCCGGGGCCGTCCTCTTCGAGCGCGAACGCCGTTGTTGCGCAAGCCGATCCGTACGCCCCTCATCGGCGTTCGGAGCAAGATGGTGGGTCAGTCGGCCGGTGCGCCGACATCCATGCCGCGCCCGGCGAGCCAGGGCAGCGGGTCGATGGCCGTGTCACCGGCGTGCACCTCGTAGTGCAGGTGCGGGCCGGTGGAGTAGCCGCGATTGCCGACGGTGGCGAGCACGTCGCCCGCCTTCAGCTGCTGGCCGACCTGGACCAGGATGTCCTGCATGTGGCCGTAGACGCCGATGGTGCCGTCGTCCTGCATGACCCGCACCCACAGGCCGAAGCCCGACGCCGGGCCCGCCTCGATGACGGTGCCGTCGGTGACCGCGCGGATCGGCGTGCCGAAGCCGTCGCCGAAGTCGATGCCGGCGTGCATGGCGCCCCAGCGGACGCCGAAGCCCGAGGTGAGCGGACCGGCGACCGGGCGCACGGTCTTGGGGCGGTTCTGCTCGGCGTGCAGACCGGCGAGGAAGTCGAGCACGGGCTGCGGCACGACCTGCGGCATCTGCGCCTCGCGCGGAGTGAACGCGGTGAAGGGCGCGTCGGATTCGAGGGCGGCGTTGGCGACGGAGCTACCGGTCAGGGTGCCGTCCGTGTGCGGGTCGGCGGCCGCGAGCGCGGTCAGCGAGGCGCCGACGACGACGGAGACGGCCGCGGCGCGGGTGGCGGCCGTTCGGTACCGGCCGGCTCCGCGCAGTCGAGATAACGGAACGGTTACGGGCATGACTCGAACGTACGAGGTGGCGGTGTCCCGCCCGAAATCGCGTTGTGACCGTCACGTTGGTACAAAAAGGCGTCGGAACAGGAACGACACTGTCGTAATTCCGTTGTGACGGGGACGGACGCGGGCGCTGCTGTATTGACCCGGCCGTGGCCTGCGGGCAATCTATTTAAGTGGTCGCTAATGGAGTGAAGGTGTTGAGCGCGCTCGCCGACGACACTCGACGCGCGCTCTTCGAAGCACTGCCGCAGGGGGCGAAATCGGTTGGCGAGCTGGCCGAGGCCCTCGGGGTCACCAGTTCGGCGGTCTCGCAGCATCTGAAGGTGCTGCGCGAAGCGCGGCTCGTGATGATGCGGCCCGACGGCAACCGCCGTCTGTACTCCCTGGACCCGCGCGGGCTGGCCGATGCGCGCGACTACCTCGAACAGTTCTGGCCCAGTGCGCTGGCGGCGTATTCGGCGGCGTTGTCGACCGCTCGCGAGGATCAGCCGAGCTAGCCGTCGTGGAAGGTCCGGCCGACAGCAGCGCGAGATACGGTGTCGGCGTGGGTACGTCCGTCGCAGTCGAACCGCAGCGCCGGGCCGCGCTACCGGGGTGGTCGGTTCCTTTCGTGTTCATTGCGGGCGGTGTCTCGCAGTATCTGGGCGCGGCGATCGGCGTGCATCTGTTCTCTACCGTCGAACCCGCGACTGTCGCGTGGCTGCGTGCCGCCGCGGCTGGGGTGGCCTTGCTGGCGTGGCGGCGGCCGTGGCGGGTGGCTTGGACGCGGCGGACGGTTTTGGTTGCCACCGGGTTCGGTGTCGTCACCCTGGGCATGAATATCGCGTTCTATGAAGCGATCGCGCGGATTCCGCTCGGTACGGCGGTCGCCATCGAATTCCTGGGACCCGTCGCGGTGGCTACGCTCGGTTCCCGGCGGTTGCGCGATTTCGCGGCTGTCGTTTTGGTGATCGCGGGTGTGTTCCTGCTGGCGGGAGTGTCCTCCGACGCGCGCCCGCTCGGTGTCGGGTTCGCTCTGCTGGCCGCGGCGATGTGGGCGGGCTACATCCTGCTGGGCAAGCAGGTGGCCGATGCCGGATCCGGTCTCGATGCGTTGGCCGTCGGCATGGCCGCTGCCGCGCTGCTGCTGGCCCCGATTCTGGTGAGCAGCCAATTGGTGCTGGACGCAACGGCTTTCGCCGACCCGGACACCTGGCTGCTGGGCGTCGGTGTAGGGGTGCTGTCGAGCGCGGTGCCTTACGCCCTCGACCAGTTGGTGCTGCGCACGGTCGGCCGTGCCCGTTTTGCCCTGTTACTTGCCCTGCTTCCGGCGACCGCCGCCGTCATCGGCGCGATCGCCCTGTCGCAGCGTCCCTCGGGTCCGGAGCTCGGCGGTATCGCCCTTGTCATGGCGGCCCTGACGCTGTCTGCGATACAGCGGGATTCGACCCCTTAGCGGGTCAGGCCCGCGACAGCACCGCCACCAGGAAGTCGGATTCCGCGCCGAAGGGCCGCAGATCCCAGGTCGACAGCAGTACCTCTTCGGTGAGCCCGGACTGCTCGGCGTCGTCCAGGAATTCGGAGAACTCGTAGCCGCGATCGGCCCCGAACCCCACGACCACCCGTCCGCCGGGCGCGAGATGCCGGGCGAATC
The DNA here is from genome assembly GCF_054782115.1 of Nocardia heshunensis. Classification (NCBI taxonomy): domain Bacteria; kingdom Bacillati; phylum Actinomycetota; class Actinomycetes; order Mycobacteriales; family Nocardiaceae; genus Nocardia; species Nocardia heshunensis. The sequence continues at coordinate 263,637 of NZ_BAAGTC010000007.1, forward strand.
CGCCGAGTACGGCCTGCCGCGTCGACGGCGCCAGGAACGTCACCACATTGCCCGCGCACACGATCACATCGAACCCGTCGGCGATTCCTCGTCCCGGCAGGTCGAGTTCGGCGAGATCCCCGACCAACCACGTCGGCCCGGGATAGTCCTGCTCGGCCGCCGCGATCAACACCGGATCCACATCCACCCCGACCACCACGTGACCGACCCCGTGCAGATATCCGCCCACCCGCCCGGCCCCACACCCCGCGTCCAGCACCCGGCTTCCGCGCGCGAGCATCGCGTCGATCAGGCGCGCCTCCCCGACAATGTCGGCCCCGTCGGCGGCCAGGTTCCGAAACCGCTCGGCATACCGGGTCGAATGCGTCGGATCGGCCGCGACGATCTCCTCCCACTGGCTGGGCGTACGTCCGCTCATGGACTGTTCCTCCTCGCTCGGTGGTCTCCGGCAACCACTGTGCCACCCCGGCACCCACACCCGATCACGGGCACTCGACCGCCACCCGATCCGCGGCGTCGAGCATCTGCCGCCCCACCGGCTGCAGCCCGATCTCGGTGCACACCAGCCCGGTCGAGACCCGTTCGACCACACCCCACTGCCAAATGGCGCGAATATCGAGCCCGGTCCGCCGAGCCAGCCGCCCCGCCCGCACCCACGGCCCCTCGGCCATCAACTCCAGCGGATCCTCCCGCATCAGAACGCCGAGATCATATTCGGGCTCGATGATCAGCCCATCGGGATCAACGAGCGAGAATCCGTCGCCATCCTCGAGCAAATTCCACTGATGAACATCCCCATGCACCAACACCGCCCGCGAATCATCATGCGCCGCAACCCGTTCCGCAGCACACCCCAATGCCTGCTCCACGGCCCGCTCGGAACACGGCCGCCCGAGCTCCTCCCACTTGGCGGCAATGAGCCCCGCCAACCCCCGCCCCTTGTCAACACCTGTCGGCAGCCCACTGTCCGCCGCATGCCGCCACACCCGCATCGCAGTGGCACACAACACTTCCTCCCGCGCCCGATAACCCCACCCCAGCCGATCCAACGACCGCCCCAACCGCGGCAACAACAACGCCCCACATTCCTCGTCGACCCGCAAAGGCCGCACACACCCGTCCCCATCGACCAGCCGCAAGGCCGTGATCTCATGCCGCTCACTGCGATCAGCGCGCGGCACGAGCACCTTCACCACGGCCCGCGTCCCATCCGCACAAACCGCCTCGGCCACAAACGCTTCCGTCCCCGCCTCGAACGCCCTGCCAACGCTGACCGCCCACTCCTCCTCGAGCCGCGCAACCGTCTCCGGCAACCGCTCCAACCACTCACCGGCCCCAACCGCCCGAGCCGTCGCCCGCACCGGGCCAGGAACTAGATTCACATCCCGAATCGTCACGGGGACACAGCGTCCGCGCCAGCGAATATCGCGTGATGGGTCGATTCCGGTGTGGCTTACGCGCTTCCCGTCGAGGGAGAACTGTGGTTTCCGCAATCTACCGGCTGGGGTGTCTGGATCGGAGCTCCGAGCGGTGCGGGTTGGACGGTGACAGTCATGGTTGGAGCACTGGACCCAACTCCGACCTGAAGGGTGTGCACGCCCGCGGAAGTCGGTATCCACGTCGCGGCCAAAACTTCCACGTCGGATCCGGCGGGGCCATCACTGAAGCAACGCCCGTTGTCGTAGAAGTACCAGTAGGCGGGCCCAGCGCTGGACCCGGACGCCCACCCGGACGAAGGCCCGCTCGCAATCCCGTCCGTCCCGGAGGCGAGCATGTTCCGCTCCAGCCGATAACTGGTCCCCACCTGCAACTGCGCGGGATTCCCCCCGATCGACAGCACCGAGGCGGCCGACGCAGGGGCCGCCGCGAGCCCCACAACCGCACTCCCGGCCACCAAAGCCTGTGCAGTCCAACCGATTCGCCCCAAAGCACGGCCCATTGCCATATGTCCCTCCCGATCCGCCGCCCCGCGCCTCCGCGAGATCACGCGAAGGCTAACCCGGGCCCTCTGTGAAATGTCGCGTTTTCATAGTTTGTGGATGCGGATCGACAGGAACCAGAATCGCACTGTCGTAGGCATATAGGGGGTTCGGATAGGTTCGGGTACACCGTTGGTGATCGAGGCTGCCGTCAACGGGCCGACGTCGAAGCAAGCCAATCCCCATGTGCCACGCACGATCGAGGAGATCGTCGCGACGACCCTCAGCTGTGTCGAGGCGGGCGCGGGCATCGTGCACAACCACAACGACGAGCCGAACGTCGGTGAGCCGAGCATGCATTCGGCCGATCCTCACGAAACGGCATGGAGGGAGATCTGGGGGTCGGCATCGATGATGTCGCCCTGACACTCTGGGGCTAAAGCCGCTGGGCGTTTCCTGGTTCTCGTCGCCGAGAGCGGCGCTGCATCGTCCGATAACCTGGCGGTGTGTTCATGGTCCGGATTGTTGCGGTGAGGGTGCCTGAGCGGATGCTGTCGGTGTTCGTTCGGAACGCGCAGTTGTGGAAGTTCCTGATTGTCGGTGGGATTGCGTTCGTTACGACGACGGTGCTGTTCTTCGGGCTGAAGTGGACTGTGCTGCATGGCAAACCGTTGACGGCGAACATTCTGGCCACGTTGGTTGCGACGGTCGTGTCCTATGTGCTCAACCGGGAATGGGCCTTCACCGATCGTGGCGGCCGCCAGAGCAGGCACGAAGCGGCACTGTTCTTTCTGGTCGCGGCCATCGGGATGGGGATCACGCAGCTGCCGTTGGCAGTGTCGAGTTATGTGTTCCAGCTGCGGACTCCGCACGTCTCGCTCCTGGTGGAGAACATCGCCGACTTCATCAGCGCAACGGTGATCGGCACCCTGCTCGCCACTGCCTTCCGCTGGTGGGCCATGCGCAAATTCGTCTTCCCCCACCCCATCTCGCCGGAGCTCGAACACGTCGAACCCGTTCGGTCGAAGGACTAGGAGCCCCACGTCGCCATGGCATGCATCCGCCACGAAGTCGTGATCAACGCGGCCCCGCAACGGATTTGGGATGTGATCCGTGATGTCGGTGCCGTTCACGAGCGTTTGCTGCCCGGCCGCGTGACCGACACTCGCATCGACGGAACACGGCGGCTTCTGACCTTCCCGGACGGGCATGTGATCGAGGAGTTGATCGTCGCCATCGATGAGGAGTCGTGGCGGCTGGCCTATTCCGTGGTGCAGGGTTCCAGGCCCGCACTGGACTACCACCATGCCTCGTTCGAGGTCCGCGACGAGGGTGACCGAGGCCGCCTGATCTGGACCACCGATCTCCTCCCCGACACCCTCGCCCCGGAGATCCGAATCCGCACTCAGATCGGCATCGCCGAGATGAAGAAGGCCATCGAGGCAGCCACTCCGACCGATCGGCAAAGCTAGTCGAAGCGGAGAATCAGTCCGTCCGGGATCGGTTCCCAGTTGGTTCCGTCCGTGGATTGAGTGTTGTCGTCGACATCGACCAGGTGGATTCCATCGGCGGACTGGATTGTGAGGATGCGTCCGGTTTCGTCGAGAGTCATGGCGTGGCCGACGTTGTACAGCTCGCCGGAGTAGGCGGTGAGCCCGAAGTCGGAGTCGAGGTCGGTCAGGTAGAGCGGTTCGAGGCGGGTGGGCGGTTGCTGGCCCGGCTTCCGGACGTGCCATCGCAGTTCCCCCTTGTACAGCCACGCCAGCACGCCGCGTCGATGCCAGACAAGGGCGTCGGGCACGAATTCCTCGTCGTGGTCACGGTTTTCGAGCCCCCACTCGAAGGCGATGAGCTGCCATTGTTGGTCGTCGGCGAGTTGTAGCACCATGACGATGCCCTGCCGACTGCCGGTCGAAGCGCCGTCGTCGTGCATCGGCTGCCCGGTGTTGAGTGCGAGGACCAATTGGTCGTTGCCGAAAAACTCGGCGTTGGTCCAGTTCTCGAAGCAATAGACGTCGGGGAGGGCAGCCCGGGCGGTCCGCGTGTGCAGGACGCCGCCGGTGAATCGCCAACGGCCGTCGGGGGATACGGCGTCGACACCGGCGCTGGGGTTCGCCGACGTCAATGTCACGTCGTACCTACGCCCGGGATGGTCGTGAAAGCGGCGGACCACGGGCTGCCGACGCAGGGCCAACACCCAGTCATCGAACAACAGGCCACTATTGGGGTACCAGGTGCTGTTGACGTCGATATTTCGTTCGGCGAAGCCCTTGGCATCGAACACCAGGGCCGTCGATATCCGATGCCAATATGGTCCGGGCTCTTGCCATCCCGTCCCGAGGTCGGTGCGTACTTTGATTCTCCGGGACAGGCTGAACATGTACGCGGGAATCGACTGGTTTTCCCGGTAGCTCGAGGTGCGATAACCCTGTAAGACCATTGCGTCGGAACCGGGCTCGTCGGCCAATGTGTGGATCGGGATCTCCGAGAAACGCTTCGCCGAAGCCAATAGCTCTCGCAGGCTTGTTCGCTCGGAATCTTTCGACTCCAGCAATTGCCTGAACTCGGCGACCGCCTCGGCATACGAAACCGAGCGCATCATCTCCCGCTGTTGGTCTTTCGCAGGATCCTCCCCGAACCACTTCACGACGCGATCGTATTCACGGTCCCGCTTTGGTCCTCTTCCGGCCCAGTTCAGCCGACGCGGCGGTAGGACTGTTGGGAGCGGCGGTCGAGGTTGGTGCCGGGCCAGGGGCGTTTGCGGAGTTGCTTGTCGACGGCGTTGATTACTTCGGGGACACCGATTTTCAGGAGGCCGGGGTCGGGGGTGGGGGCGTCGGGGTTGCCGGTTTGGCCTGCCCAGAGGACGGCGTGGCGGCCGAGGAGGTGTGGGGGCGGGCCTGAGCGGGAGGGCGGGTTGGGGCCGAAGAGCAGGACGGTGCGGGTGCCGAAGGCGGTGGCTAGGTGGGCTACGCCGGTGTCGCCGCAGACGACTAGGGCGGCTTCGGCGACGGTGGCGGCCAGTTCGATGAGGTTTTGCTGGCCGGCGAGGACGCGGGCGGGGGACAGGCCTGCGCGCGCGGCGACACCGAGGGCGGTTTCGCGTTCGGATTCGTCTCCGGTGAGCACGACTTCGCGACCCTGCACGAGCAGGTGGCGGACCACCGCGGCGAAACGGTCGGGGGGCCAGCGGCGGGCGGGCGCGCCCGCGCCGATGTGCACCAGAACCGCGTCGCGATGACTGGTCGCGGCGACCGGCGGAACCAGACCGAGGTTGCGGGGGTCGGCGGCGATGCCGTCGAATTCGAGCAGATGGCACCAGCGGTCGACGTCGTGCATCTCCGGCTTCCAGTCGGGGCCGGGTAGATCCGGGAAGGCCGAATTGCGGTAGGTGAGGATCCGTTCGGGATGGGTACGCACCAGTTCGACGATGCCTTCGGCGCCGCCGTTGAGGTTGACCGCGAGCGCGGGTTTCTCGCCGTCCCAACGTAACCCGATGGGGTCGGTGACGGGCACCATCTCGTCGACGGAGGCGATCAGGTCGACGATCGGTTTCAGGCGATGGGAGGCGGCGAGGGCGATGTGGTCGTCGGGTCGGGCCCGGCGCAGCGCGCGCAACGCGGGAACCGCGGTGAGCAGATCACCGAGCCCGCGTGCTCGCAGCACTAGTACAACCGCCACCTTTATCTCCTAGCCGGCCACGCTGCCCACGACGCAAGACTCCCCACCGGACACCGCAGAGAGCCAATGAGTGAGGACTACCCGGCCTGTTGAAGCGTGAAACCAGGGGAACCGGTCGTGACGACGCCGAATCCGTTTTGTACTACCGGCTGTCGTTGTCGGGTGGTGATCGATTACCGTGTCCAGTCATGACCTTCGTCTACAACCTTGTGGTGACGGCGCACCTGCTCGGAATGGCGGCGGTGGTCGGCGGGTATGTCGCCTCCCGGCCGCGGGTGTCCGAGCTGATGGTGTGGGGTGCGCGCGCACAGATCGTGACCGGTGTGGTGCTGCTGGGGATGGCCGAGTCGATCCATTCGCTGGGCAAGGACCCGAACATGGCGAAGATGATCGTGAAGCTGGTGGTGGCTGTACTGGTGGCGGCGTTCGCGGAAATGGGGCGCGCGGACGCCAAGCGGGGCAAGGAGGTGGCGTGGATGACCGACGCCGCGGGCGGGCTGGCCATCCTGAACGTCCTGATCGCCGCATTGTGGAAGTGAACGTGTCCGAAACCGGGCGCGTCGCACTGCGATAGCGAGAGCAAGAGTCGAAACACGATGCCGCACACGGCGCATGACTGCGCAGTGTGCGGCATTTGTCGTATGTCAGCCGTGGTGAGCCAGCGGGAGTTCGCGCGCGGTGTGGCGGGCGAGGTTCTTGGTGAGCTCGGCGGCGACCACGGCGTGCCCGGCCATGGTCAGGTGGATGCGGTCCGCGGAGAGCCAGTCGGCGCGCAATCGGGCGGGGTGGTCCCAGAATTCGGTGAGGATGGCGTCGTGGCGGTGCGCGACCCGGCGCATGGTGTCGGCGAATCCGGCGAAGAGCGGACGCAGCGGAGCCATGCGGCCGGTGAAGGCGTCGGCGAGGGTGAACAGCGACAGCCGTGCACCCGTCGCGGCCACCCGGGCACACAGCTCGTCGAGGGCGGACTCCACGTCGGAGAGGGCGGCGTCGCGCAGGAACAGGTCGTTGCCGCCGCAGGTGATGTGGACCAGATCGGGATGGAACGCCTCCAGTGCGGGGAGTTGTCCTGCGCTGACGTCAGCGATGACCGCGCCCTCGACTCCGGTGTTGAGGTAGTCGGTGTGGGGATGTGCGGCCAGCAGCCAGCGCGCCAATCGGTCTGCCCAGGGCACGTTTTCGTAGCCGGGCCACGGGTCGCCGGTGCCCGCGGCGGTCGAGTCGCCGATGACCGCGAAACGCCGCCAGGGCACATCGCGCAGCAGGGCGGCCGCGGCCGCGTCGGACAGGGTGAAGGGATCGGTGGATTCGATGCGCTCGCTCATGCGGGTGTCTCCTGGGTGCGGGTGGGCAGGGCAGCGAGGACGGCCGCGGCGACCGCGATGACGGCGCACACGGCGAACAAGGTGTGGAAGGCGGTCAGAGGCTGGGTGGGGTGGGCGGCGAACACGGCGGCCAGTACCGCCACGCCGAGCGCGCCCCCGGATTGCCGGGCGGTCAGATTCATGCCGACGCCGGCTGCGAACCGTTGCGGCGGAAGGGATCTGGCGGCGGTGGTGCCGAGCACGGTGATGAGCAACCCGATGCCCCCGCCGCCGAGAATCCCGGCCGGAACCCACGCCTTCCACAGGGCGGGCGTGCCATCCCAGACCCCGGTGCTCATATAAAGGGTGGAGGCGGCGAACATGACCGCGCCCAACACTCCCAGCCACCGCTGCCATCCGATGGGTGCGCGTCCGGCGGCGACCGCGGTGACCATGGAGGCGATCGCCCCAACCGTCATGGCCCCTGCCGACTTCAGCACCGAGTAGTGCCACATGGTGTCGAGCCACAACGGCCCGGCCAGCAGCCAGGCGAACATGGTCGCGCCGAACACGAACGCGACGGCATTGACCTGCGCGTAGGAACGGCTGCGCCACAACGACACCGCGATCGCCGGACGTGGATGCCGCCGCGACCGCCACAGCGCCAAGGCGAGCATGGCAAGCCCGCCCAGCCCACAGCCCAGCGTGCGCCAGTCACCCCATCCCCACTGCTGGCCCTGCGTCACCCCGGCCACGACCGCGCCGATACCCAAGCCGGTCGCGGCGGTGCCCAGCAGATCGGGCAGTCCGTGCAGCTGCCGCTGATCGCCACGAATCATCCGCAGCCCGGCTGCGATGAGCGCGGCCGCGATCGGCACGTTGATGACGAACACCGAACGCCACCCGAACCAATCCACCAGTGCCCCACCGACAGCCGGGCCGACGGTGGCGGCGAATCCACCCGCCGCGGTCCAGGCCGCCATGGCGACACCGATGCGCTGTGGCGGTGTGACGCTCAAAACCAGGCCCAGACCTGCGGGAATCAGGAAAGCGGCCGTCGCGCCCTGGAGGAAGCGTCCGGCGATGAGCCAATCCGCCCCGGGTGCGAGCGCGCACAACAGCGAGGTGAGTGCGAATCCGGCCAGCGCACTGAGAAATACCCGCCCGCGCCCGAGCGCGTCGGCCAACTGACCGGCAGGGGTGAGCAAGGCGGCGAACGCGACCGCATAACCGCTCACGATCCAGGTGAGGGTGGTCGGCGCGGTCGCGGGGAAGTCTCGGGTGATCGCAGGAAAGGCGATGTTCACTACCGATAGATCGAGGAAGGACATGAAGGCCGCCCCCGAAGCAACTACCAGGGCCAGTCGCGCGGAACCGGTGTTGGCCGCTGTGGGCGTGGATGCGGTTGTGGCCGAGGTGGATTCGGAAGTCGGAGCGTCGGTTGGGAGGGGTGCGGTGTGCGGCTGAACGGGGTCGGGAGGTGCGGGTTGGGGGTGGGTGGTCTCGGTCATCGGCGTGCTCTCTGCGTTGGGTTGGATCTCGCGTCGAATCGGAATCAAAGTGAACGCACGATCGTTCGTATTGTTGAAAAGTACGACCGATCGTGCGTTTATGCAACCCGGTGGTGCGAAGATGGAGAGGTGGACGAACCGGTGCAGCCTGGCGAGCAGGAGATTTCCGATCAGCGATTGCTCAAGGGCGCGCGGGCCCGGGCGACGATCGCTCGGCATGCCGCCGAGGTGGCGTCGGTGGAGGGGCTGACCGGGTTGAGTCTGGGGCGGCTGGCGGGGGACCTCGGGGTCAGCAAGTCCGGGGTGGCGACGCTGTTCGGGACTAAAGAGAAGTTGCAGCTGGCCGCGGTGCAGTCGGCGCGAGAGATGTTCATCGACATCGTGATCCGCCCCGCCTACGACCGGGAACGGGGGATGCCGCGATTGCGGGCCATCGTCGAGAACTGGTTCGTCTATATCGGCGAGCCGATGCTGCCGGGTGGTTGTTTCCGCGGTCAGAGCGTCCCCGAGTTCGACAGCCGCCCGGGTCCGGTGCGCGACGCGCTCGCCGCCGACCGTGACGACTGGTTCTCGGTGCTGGAGAAGGAGATCGGCCGTGCTCAGGAACAGGGTTATCTACCGGGGGCGGATCCGCATGCGGTGGCCTTCCAGCTCGACGCCATCGTCAGCGCCGCGAACACCGCCACCCGCATGGGTGATGAGACCGCGCTGACCTTGGCGCGCACCCTCGTCGACAGCTTGCTCGCCGCGAAGGGCTGACGACGCCGCGCTGCGGCGCGTCATGCAATTCTGCATCGGGTGCGTGAATGCAGTTCGGTCACAGTCGGTTTCACGTGGAGCAATTCGCCAGCGTGTCCTATGCCGGGCGTGGCGCGTACATGATGAGCGCGACGCCGGCCAGGCACACCAGCGCGCCGGTGACGTCCCAGCGGTCGGGTCGGAAGCCGTCGAAAACCATTGCCCACAACAGGGATCCGGCTACGAACACGCCACCGTAGGCGGCGAGGATCCGCCCGAAGTGGGCGTCGGGCTGCAGGGTGGCGACGAACCCATAGAACCCGAGCGCCACCACGCCCGCGCCCATCCACGCCCAGCCGCGATGCTCGCGCACCCCTTGCCAGATCAGCCATGCCCCACCGATTTCGGCGACGGCCGCCAGCCCGAACAGCAGGATCGATCGCAGTACGGTCATGATCGACACCCTAAGGTCCGCACCCGCATCACGCCTGCCCGCCATCCCGCACCCGCGCCGATCACGCCACTTCCCGGGCCGATCACGCTGCTTCGCCCAGGGTGATTGCGCAGTCTCGCCTGGGCTGATCGCTCTGCTTCGCTCAGGCCAATTGCCCTGTCGCGCCCGGGCTGATCGGCTCGTCGAGCCGGGGCTGATCGGCCCGGGACGCCCCGGTTGGACCGCTACCACTTGCGATCCGACCGGTCGCCCTCAGCGTTAGGTTCCCGACCCCTCGAACAGTTGCTGACCGAGGTAGCCGCCTGGCCCGGGTACCCCGGGCGGAATGGCGAACACGGCAGACCCGACCGGGATCGTCCACTGGTTGAGCGCGTCGAATTCGGCCAAACGCTGCTGCACCGGCAGATATTGGGCGTCGATGTCGCGCTGGAACGATGCGAACAGCAACCCCGAGTTGGAGACGTGTCCGGGGGCGGGTGCGTCGTCGTAGTTGTAGCCGCGGCGTAGGAACCGTTCCCCGTCGTGCGCGTGGTGGGCGCGGGCGATGTGGGAGGACGGCGGGATCTTCGGGATCCCGTACTGATCGACGGCCGCGAAATCGGGTTCGTCGAATTCCGTTGTGCCCGAGAGCGGTGCGCCTTCGGCGACGGTGCGGCCGACGGTGATGGCGCGCCCGTCGGCGTCGAGTTCGTCCCAGGTTTCGAGGTTCATGGCAATGCGCCGCAACACCATCGAGGTGCCCCCGGCCAGCCACGGCCGCGCGGCCCCGTCATCCCACACCAGGCGATCGAAATCGAGGGTGTCGGGGGCGATGTTGACGGTGCCGTCGACCGAGCCCATGAGGTTGCGCATGGTCTGTCCGCGTGCGGCATTGCGGAATCCGCGCTGCACCCAGCGCACCGAGACCAGCGATTTCACGTGCTTGGACAGCACGCGCACGGCATGCGAGACCGTGGTGGCCTCGTCGGCGCAGACCTGCACGATCAGGTCCCCGTCGCACCAGGCGGGGTCGAGTTTGTCGATGGTGAACGGCGGCAACGCTTTCAGCCAGGCAGGGCGCTGCGCCTCGAGCCCGGCGACGGTGAACAGTCGCGGCCCGAACCCGACGGTGACGGTGAGTCGAGCCGGACGCGCGGCCAATTCCGGTTCGGTATCGGCGAGGGCGGGCGCGCCGCGAGTGAGACGCACGGCGTCGTCGGTCCAGATCTTGAGCAAACCGATGACATCGTCGCGGCCGGTCCCGGGTGCCAGGTCGTAGGCAACGAACGCCGCGTGCAACGGCGGCTCGGTGGCGATTCCGGCCTGATGAGCGCCATAGAACTCGACCATGTCCAGGCCGGGATCGCGGTCGTGTGCGCGGTGCCCGACCGTCGCCGCACCCCAGCCGAGCCCGGCGGCCCCGGCCGCGCCCGCCACGACGGCCGAGCCGCCGAGCAGTCGCCGCCGGGACAGCGCCGGGTGCGGTGCGCGGGGGTCAGCCACCGTGGGTGGCGTTGTCGCCGGAGGGCTGATAGTTCTCCTTGCCGCCCGCGAAGTCGCGCACCTGCGCGGTGACGGTGGTGGTGGATCCGTCGGAGAAGGTCAGCGTGATGGGGGTTTCCGAGCCGGTGCGCAGCGGCGCCTTCAGGCCCATGAACATGAGGTGGTCGCCACCGGGCTGCAGGGTCGCCTTGCCGTGCGCGGGGATGACCAGGCCACCGGGCTTGGGGCGCATGGTCTTCTCGCCCGCGCCGTCGGGGGCCGTCTCGTGGATTTCCACGGTCGCCGAGGCCGGGCTGGTGGCGGCCACCAGGTTGACCGGCTTGTCGGAGTTGTTGGTGAAGGTGCCGAACGCGGCGGACATGCCGCTGTCGGCGGCCTTGATCCACTGATCGGACAGGCTGACCGCGGCGGCGGCCTTGGTGTTGCCGTCGGAGGCGGTCTGCGAGTTGGAGCAGGCGACGGGCAGCAGCGCGAGGGTGGCGATGGCGGCGGCCGCGCCGAGCCGGCGGGCGAATCCGCCGGTGCGCAGGCGGAAGGAGTGGCAGCGGGGCATCTGGGACATGGGAGGTCTCCATCTGTCGATGAGGGGGCGCATCCGGACCGGTCGGCACAGCGCGGTTGGCACAGCGAAACCTGGTGTGCGCGGCGCAGTGTCGAGCGCAGCGCGCAGTGACCACATCGGAGGTCGGGCGGCGCCGCGGTGTCAGGCCGGAGCGAAGAAGAAAGAGGGTGCGGCGAGCGCGGGTGGGCCGCGGCGGCCGATACCCGGACTGACCAGCAGCCGGTGCGCTTCCGCACGATCGTCACACGTCAGCGCGCGGCCATTGGCAGCCGGGGCCGCGGGAGTGGACACGAGCGCCAGGATGAACCGTCGCACACTGGTGACGGCCCGGCGCAGTCCCGCCTCGGCGGCGCGAATAACGAACGCGCCCACCGGGATCGCGATCAGGTGCGCGGCCAGCATCGAAGGGGAAGCCAGATGATGGTGGTGGCCCGGCGTCATCGACAGCGTCGAATGCCCGACCGACTGGCCGACAGCCAGCAATGCCATCGTTCCGGCGAGCCCGTAGCGCGGCCGCAGCGAAGCCACGACGACCCCGATGAGCGTGCAGGCCGCCAGCAGTAATGTCAGCGATGAGGTATCCGGTGCGGCCGTGCCGCCACCGAGTCCGTGTGCGAGCATCGCCACCGCCCCCGAGGATGCGCCGACCGCGGCGCCACGCAGGCGCGCGGTGTGATCGGTCGGTGAGCGCACCCGGACATGCTACGACGTCGTGTCGGAGAGAATGTTTCCAGGTGGTATGACCGGCCGCGATGCGGTGAGTGACCGGCGTCTCCACAGGATCTTCACATTCGGCGCGAACCATCTCCACGGCGGTTGCCTAATGTCAGCGGCATGGAAACCAGTCCGAGGAGCCCGCGCCGGATCCTGGTGGTCGAGGATGAACCGACCATCGCCGAATCCATTGCCGCCCGGCTGCGCGCGGAGGGATACGCGGTCGACCTGGCGCACGACGGGCCCGCCGCGGTCGAGGCCGAGGCGGCCGGGGACCCGGACCTGGTGGTGCTGGACGTGATGCTGCCCGGCTTCGACGGGCTCGAAGTGTGTAGGCGCATCCAGGCGCGACGGCCGGTGCCGGTGCTCATGCTGACCGCCCGCACCGACGAGACCGACATGCTGGTCGGGCTCGGGGTCGGCGCGGACGACTACCTGACCAAACCGTTCTCCATGCGGGTGCTCACCGCCCGCGTGCACGCCCTGCTGCGGCGGGTCGAGCGCAGTGCCGCGCCCGGCGCGACTCTCGTCGTCGGTGACCTACGCATCGACACCGATCAGCGCCGCGTATGGCGGGCTGAATCCGAAACCCAGCTCACCCCACTGGAATTCGAACTACTGGTGCATCTCGCGCGTCGTCCGCGCACGGTGCTGGCCCGCGAACGACTACTCAGCGAGATCTGGGGCTGGGCCGACGCCTCGGGCACCCGCGCGGTCGACTCGCACATCAAGGCGTTGCGCCGCAAGCTCGGCGCGGACCTGATCCGCACCGTGCACGGGGTCGGTTACGCGCTGGAGGCGCGATGAGTGCCCCCGATACGACGATCCCCGCGGATACCGTGAGAAGCGGGTCGATGCTGCGGGCGATCGGGAATCGGGTGGCGGCGTGGATGCCGCGGCCGTTGGATCGGGTGCCGTGGATCAAGCTGAAGTTGGCGATTCTGCTGGTGGGGTCGGGGGCGGTGGCGTTCGGGTTCTTCGCCTATCAGATCGGGTGGTTGCCGCAGAAGACCACGTTGGCGGCCACGGTGCTGGCGTTGGTGCTCTCACAGGTGCTCGCGCACGGGATGACGTTGCCGTTGCGGGAGATGACCGCGGCGGCCAAAGGCATGGCGCAGGGGGATTATTCGCGCCGGGTGCGGGCCACGTCTCGGGACGAGGTGGGGCAGTTGGCGGTGGCGTTCAATCAGATGGCCGCCGATCTTGCCGCGGCCGATCAACAGCGGCGCGAGTTCATTGCCAATGTGTCGCACGAATTGCGCACGCCCATCACGGCATTGGGGGCGGTGCTGGAGAACCTGGTCGACGGGGTCGCTCAGCCCGATCCCGCCACCCTGCGCACGGCGCTGGCGCAGACCGAGCGGCTGAGCGCGCTGGTGTCGGAGTTGCTGGCGCTCTCGAGCGTGGAAGCCGGTGCGGTGTCGCTGGATCGGGAGACCATCCCGGTCGCGCCGCTGCTGGACGAGGTGGTCGCGGAGGCGAAGGTGATGGCAGCCGCGGTCGGACGCCCGGTGCGGTTCACCGTCACGGTCGCGCCCGGCCTGAGCGTGCATGCCGACAGTGCCCGCCTGCACCAGGTGCTGCTCAACCTGCTCGACAACGCCACCCGCCACGGTCCCGCCCACGGCGAGGTGCGGCTACGCGCGTACACCGAGCGCGGCCACACCGTCCTCGAAGTCGCCGACGACGGCCCCGGCATCCCGGTCGCCGAACGCGCCCGCGTCTTCGAACGTTTCACCCGCGGCGGCCGGGCCAGCACCGGCGGCACCGGCCTGGGCCTGGCCATCGCCCGCTGGATCGTCGACCTGCACGGCGGCACCATCGCTGTCGCCGACCCGGGCTCCCGCATCCGCGTCACTCTCCCCACTTCCTGACTCACACCCACCCCGTCACCCGGCGCGCCTCGCGCTCCCGGGACGGTCCCGCACACCTACCGGAGGCTCCGCCATGCCCGAAAACCCTGACCCACAGCCCGAAAACCCGGAACCCAGACCGGGAGATCCCACCGCTGCGACCGAGAAGCCCGCCCCGGTAACTCCCGATCCGGTATTCGTGCAAGATTCGGCACCCGTGCCCGGATCGGCGCCGGTCGGCTGGGGGGACGTGCAGCCCACACCGGGAAGTCTTGCGGGGCGGCCGGACTCCTCGTCGGCGGTCGGCTCGCAGACGCCGTACGCCGGGTATCTCGCACAGCGGTCGGATACGCGGCCTGCCAGGCGCGCGCCCTACCCGATTGCGTCTGTCCCGCACGATGTTCCGTCGCGTGCGGAGCTGGTGCCGTTGCCGGGCGGGCTGCTGGCGGCGACCGTCGGCACCGGTGTGGCCGCCGCGGTGCTGGTGCCCATCGACCGGCCGGGCGTGGGTTGGCTGGCGGCTGGGCTGACGGTCACGGGTGCGGTGTACGCGGTCGATCGCGCTGCTCGCCGCCGGGTGGCGACGTCCGCGCGGCAGCAGAGCGAGTCCGGATCGGCTACCGCCGCGACGAGTTCGGCCGACAGGCAAGACGGTGCGCGGGAGGAGCAGCGCGGTGGTGTGACGACCGCGGTGCGCCCGGTCGACGAGGACGCTGCCGATTCGCGCCGGGTGCCTTGGGGTCGGATCTGGTGGGCCGCACTGGCTTTGGCCCTGCTTGGCGTGGGGACGGTGCGGGATGCCGGGTGGCTGTTCGTGCTGTGCGCGGTCGGGGCGGTGGTGGCCGGGTCGCTGGCGGTGGTGCCGCGGTCGGTGCACGGGCTGTGGTTCGACGCGTTGGCGGTGCCGTTCGCGGCGGTGATCTCGCCGCCGTGGCTGTATCGGGCAATGCAGCGCGCCCGGGGGCGCATGGGCGGCGGGTCGCAGCGGGTGTGGTGGTCGGTGGCGGTGGCCGCGGGGCTGCTGGTGATCATGGTGCCGTTGCTGTCCGGGGCGGATGCGGTGTTCGCGGGACTGGTGGACGGGTTGCTGCCGCACATCGATGTGCCCGCGGTGGTGCGCTGGGGCGTGGTGTTCGTGATCGCCGGGGCGGGGACGGCGGGAGCGTTGTATCTGCTGGCCGGGCCGCCGCCGGGGCATGCCGAGGACGGGGTGGGGATCGAGTACGGCTCCGATGTCGAGGACAGCGCCGATGACGCGGACAGTGCCGACCACGCCGACAGCGCCGATGACGACGCGGACGACGACTATCTCGCGGCGGGAGATCCGTTGGGGTGGATGGGGATTCGCCGCTTCTCCCCGTTGGAGTGGGGAATCCCGGTGGGGGCGTTGAGTATCGTGTTCGTGGCGTTTGTCGGCACCCAGATCGCCGTATTGTTCGGCGGCGACGGGTATGTGCAGCGGACGGCCGCGCTGACCTATGCGGAGTACGCGCGCGGCGGGTTCTGGCAATTGTCGATCGTGAGCATGCTGACGCTGGCGGTGATCGGCGCGGTGCTGCGGTTCGCGCGGCAGAGTTCCCCGGATGAGCGTCGTTGGCTGCGGGTGGCGGTCGCGGTGGTGTGCGGGCTGACCCTGGTGATCGTGGCCTCGGCGCTGCATCGCATGTGGCTCTACCAGCAGGCCTACGGGTTCACGGTGATGCGGCTGCTGGTGGAGGTGTTCGAGGGCTGGATCGCGCTGGTCTACGTGCTGGTGCTGGCCAGCCTGGTGCGGTTGCGGCGCGACTGGGTGCCGCGCGCGGCCGTCGGCGCGGCAGTGGTGACGCTGCTGGGTTTGGCGGTGCTGAACCCGGAAGGCTTTGTGGCCGAACGCAATATCGACCGTTGGCAGTCGGGCAGGAGCCTCGACACCGACTACCTGAGCAAGCTGTCGGCCGATGTGCTGCCCGCCGCCGACCGTCTGCCCGACCCGCAACGCGCCGCCATCGCGAACGTCATCCGTGCCCGCCTGTCGGACGATCCGTGGCAGGGCTGGAATTACGCGCGCGCCACGGCCGGTCACTGAGCCGGTGTCAGGAGGCGAACGTAACCGGGGACCAGGTGTGGCCGCCGTCCTGGGTAGTGAGCATTTCGGTCGCGTAGTTGGTGCCGCCGGGCTTGACCATGATTACGAATCCGGTGGTGTCGGTGGAGAACTCGGAGTCGAACACCTCCCAGTCCTTGGTCGGGGCGGTGTAGGTGGTGCTCCATGTTTCACCGCCGTCGGCCGAAAGCAGTAGCCGGTTGTCGAGGCTCACGACCAGATGGGTGGCATCGATAGCGGTGAGCGTGGTGTGGGCGGTGAGTTCCGGTGCGAGCTGGCTGATTTCGGTGAAGGTCGCGCCGCCGTCGGTAGACGTCAGCAGCCGGGTGGTCGCTGGATCCTCGGAGTCGGGGCCGAAGCGGCCGCACAGGGCGAACAGCCGCCGCTCCGACAGGGCCGTCCAGTCGGCGGGGCCGTTACCGCCGCACGGCAATTTCCAAGTGCTCCAGACGCCGTCGACGAGGCGGGATCCGGATTGGGTGCGGTTGTAGACGACCAGCCGGGCTCGTGAACCGACCACGGTGACGCTGGGCATCGGCTTGGGGCCGCCGCCGGAGCTGACGGGGACTTCGGAGGTCTCGCCCCAGGATTCGTGGTCGAGGGGGCTGCTGTAGAGGACCACATCGCGGCCCGGGTCGACGGTGGTGAGATAGACGGTGTCGTCGGTCCATGTCACCGACCAGTCGCCGGTGATCCCGGGGTCGACCGGCTTCCAGGTGGTCCCGCCGTCGTGGGTGGCGAACAATGCGTTCTTCGCCTGGATCCAGCCGTTGCGGGAATCGGTGTAGTGCAACCACGTCGGCTTGGTCCCGGCGTCGTGCAAGGGCGCGGGCAGTGGTGCGGGCTGCCAGGTCGCGCCGCCGTCGGTGGTGTGACGCAGTTGTAGGCAGTACTGGACCGTGCACGGGTAGCCGCGGCCGAGCAGCCAGCCTTCGGTGGCGGAGACGAAGGAGAGCGTGTCGGGTTGGAAGCCCACCGGGTCCGGTGTGGCGGCGAGGGTCGGTGGCGCAAGCGTGGTCGTGGTGGCCGGAGCCGACTGTGACGTGGTGGCGGCCGCCTGTGAGCCGGTGTCCGAGTCCGGGCCGCTGTCACCGGGTTTGATGGTGAGCGCCGCGACCACCCCCGCCGCCAGGACCGGTACTCCGACTCCGACGACTCCGGCCAGCACGACCGGATTCCGCAACCCCACCGGCCCGGACTCCCTTCCATGAACTCCGCGGGCGAGTGTCCCGGACGGATCACCCGGGCGGCCCTGCGGCACAACGGGATCGAGTATGCCCGGTGATGGCGCGGCGCGCTCACCCGGCTCCGTCACGGTGGCGGGGTCACCGGCCGGGCTTCGGCACCCGGGCTCCGGCACAGGGCTCGTGCCGGATTTGCCCGGATCAGTCGGTCGTTCAGCCGCGCAGCCGCTCGAGCAGTCGCAGCGCGGTGTCGAGGGTCGCGTCGACGGTGTCGGTGACGTAGAGCAGGTCGATGAAGAAGTCGTCGAATCCGGTGTCGGCGGCGACGGTTTCGATGGTGGTGGCGATGAGTTCGAGGTCGGTGCCCGCGGCCACGTTCACCCGCAGCACGGTGTCGATGGCCTGCGGGTCGCGCCCGGCTTCGACGGCGGCCTCGTCGATGATCGCGCGCAGCTTCAGCAGCTGCTTGCCCCAACCGGGCGGGCCCGGCACCGGGACCACGGGCAGCCAGCCGTCGCCGCGTCGCCCGATGCGCGCCAGCCCGGCCGGGCTGAACGCGCCCAGATAGAACGGCGGGTGCGGCTGCTGCACGGGTTGCAGTTCGCTGCGATGTTCGGGCACGTGCACGTACCGGCCCGTGTATCCGGCCGGGTCGGTGGTCCAGATGGCTTGCAGCGCATCGAGGGTCTCGTCCAGGCGCGCCCCGCGCTGCGTGAACGGCACACCGGCGGCCGCGTACTCCTCCGGCGACCACCCGATCCCGAATCCCGGAATCAGCCGCCCCTCGCTGACCACGTCGAGCGTGGTGAGCGCTCGCGCGAGATGCGCGGGCCGATGCAGCGGCGCGATCAGCACATTGGTGCCCAACCGCACCCGCTCGGTCACCGCCGCCGCGATCCCCAGCAGCAGGAACGGGTCGAGCACGGAATTGAATTCGTCGGGAATGGTGTCCTTGCCGCCGTATCCGACGCTGGGATTGGTGGCCGCCAGCAACCGTTCACCCACCCAGAGGCTGTCGGCCCCGGCCTGTTCGAGGGCGGCGGCGTAGTGGGCCACGCGCGCGCCCTCCCGAGCCTGCGGACCGTACTGCGGAAGCGAGAACCCGATTTTCACTACTCCGTGATACCAGACGCGGAATTTTTCCTGGTGTGGCGGCCTCCGACAGGATGGGTCGGGTGGGAGACAACAAGGAACGCATGCTGGCCGGAGAGCTCTACCGCGACAACGACCCGGAACTGGTCGCCGAACGCCTGCGCTGCGGGCGACTGCTCGACACCTTCAATGCGACTCGCGCCGGGGAGGACGAGCAGCGGCGCGCGGTGCTCGAGGAATTGCTCGCGGAGATCGGGGAGGGGTCGTGGATCATGCCGCGGTTCCAGTGCGACTACGGGTCGCTGATCCGGTTGGGCCGCAACAGCTTTCTCAACTACGACGCGATCGTCATGGATTGCGCGCCGGTGACCATCGGTGACGATGTATCGATCGGGCCGCGCGCCCAATTGCTGACCGCGCTGCATCCGATGACCGACCACGCGTTGCGCCGTCAGCGCTGGGAGACCGCCGCGCCCATCACGATCGGTGACAATGTGTGGCTCGGCGGCGGGGTGATCGTGTGCCCGGGGGTGACGATCGGCGCGAACACCGTCGTCGGCGCGGGCAGCGTCGTCACCCGCGACCTGCCCGAAAAAGTATTCGCCGCAGGCAATCCCGCCCGCGTCATCCGAACCCTCTGACCTCACCCGCTTACCCTCCTCGGTGCGGTGCGGTGCGGTGCGGTGCGGTGCGGTGCGGTGCGGTGCGGTGCGGTGCGGTGCGTGCTGACGGCGATCCTGGCTGTCGTGATCGGCGGCGCAACCGGCCGCCGTCAGGGCAATCGGAGGGCGCGAATTACTCGGGCAGGCCGACCAGTTCGGCGCACAACCGGTGCAGGCGCGTGGCGGCGGCGTCGTCCTGCGCGGCGGGCGTGGGTGCGGTGACCCGGTTGCGTTGGAAGTAGCAGCCGGAGACCGCGGCCACATCCGGATCGTTCGCCAGATACGTGAGCGTCTGCCCGCCTTGCTCGGGGGTCGTCATGAACACGCGTTTGCCGACGGCGAGGGCGGGGCGGGCGAACCAGGGCGCGGAATCCCAGATGCCGGTGGCGACCACGCCGGGGTGGAAGGCGTTGGCGCTGACCCGGGTTCCGGCCAGCCGCCGCGCCAGATCGCGCACGTAGAGGATGTTGGCGAGTTTGGCGCGCCCGTAGGCGGCGGCGCCGGTGTAGCCGTGGCGCAGTTGCGGGTCGTCGAGGTGCAGGCTGGCGCCGTGGTGCATGGTCGAGGAGGTGAACAGGATGCGGGCGGGTGCGCTGTCGCGCAGCAGATCCAGCAGCAGTTCGGTGAGCAGGAATCCGGCGAGGTGGTTGACGGCGAAGGTGGCCTCGAGCCCGTCGGGGGTTTCGGTGCGGTGGTAGTAGAAGCCGCCCGCGTTGTTGGCCAGCACGTCGAGGCGGTCGCAGCGGGCGCGCACGGTGTCGGCGAGGGCACGGACCTCGTCCAGGTGCGAGAGGTCGCACGGCAGGGCGTCGATGTCGGCGTCGGTGTTCGCACGCACGGATGCGGCTGCGGCGTCGAGCTTTTCGTGGTCGCGGCCGACGAGCAGCAGGCGGTGTCCCGCGGCGGCGAGCTGGTGCGCGGCGGCCAATCCGATGCCGGAGCTGGCTCCCGTGATCAGCATGGTCTTCATGCCCGGCCAGCCTGCCACACCTGCGCGGCGCTGTCGCGGCGCCCGATGCCTTCGATCGTGATGCTGATCTCGTGAAAGACACTGTCGTGCACCAACTGTGACACCTGGTCGGCTGCACGAACCGAACCGGTGAAATCGTGCGGAATACCAAGTGACAGCACACCATCCGGCCCGTACCGTCTGAGACAGACGCCCGCGTGGTGGCGGGCGGTCCCGGCAAAGGAGCCGACCATGGCGCACCCGCACGAACTCTCCACCCCGCCCGCACCTTCCGCGCCCGGCCTGCCGCCCAACGCGCGCTTCGACATCGGGCCCGCCCGCCACCCGCGCGTGCATCTGCAGCGCGGCGTCGGGATCCGATTGAGCGACGGCACCATCCTGTCGGCGGACATCACCCGGCCCGCCGATCGGCGCGGGCGCGCGGTCACCGAGGCGCTGCCCGCGGTCATCACTCTCACCCCGTACAACAAGACGCTGATGACGCGCGCCAATCCGCTCATCGACGCCGTCACGGCCGCCGGGCCGCTGGTCTACCGGTTCGTAGCGCCCTCGGCGCATGGACGTGCGGGTGGTCGGGAGATGCTGCGTGCGCTCGGTGGTGGTGCGCTGGAGTCGGTGCGCGCCAACCGGACTCTCATTGCGCGGGGTTATGTGCATGTCGCGGTGGATGTGCGCGGTACCGGCACGTCCACCGGCCGCCTGGAGATCATGTCCGCGCGTGAACAGCGCGATCATCTCGAGGTGCTGGCCTGGGTGCGTGCACAGCCGTGGTGCAACGGGGATCTCGCCATGACCGGCATCTCCTACCTCGCGCTGACCGCGCTGCAGACCGCCGGGCATCGTCCCGAAGGGCTCAAAGCCGTGTTCGCGCTGGTCGGTTCGGAGGATCCGACCCGGGATCTGATTCTCACCGGCGGCAGCCAGTCCACGTTCACGCTGGCGTGGCTGGCGGCGGTCAACGGCGGCAAATGGCTGCCCTCGATTCCGGGGCTGCTGAAGTCCGGTGCCGCCGTGCGCTATCTGCGCGACCGGCTGGCCAGTCCGTTCACCCGGCTCACCGATATGGCCGCGGTCATGGTCGATGAGCAGCATCCCGAGCACTTCTATCACGCCGATGCGCGAGCCCGCCGCCCCCGCCTCGAGCAGGTCACCGCCGCCACCTGGATTCATGCCGGTTGGCACGACGTGTTCGCTCGTTCCACCACGGGTCTGCATCAGCGGCTGCGATTGCCCGGTGGCGCAGCGCAGCTCGTGGTCGAGGACAGCTATCACGTGGGTCCCGGCACCGGGTTCGGTACCGCCGATCATCCGCAGCGCCTCGATGAACTGCAGTGCGCGTTCTTCGACCGGTGGGTCAAGGGCATCGACAACGGGATCGATGCTTACGGTCCGGTGACCGTGCGTCAGCTCGGCGGGGGCTGGGTCAGTCGCGAGCACTATCCGCACCCGCAAGCCCGCGCGCATCGCTGGTATCTGTCTCGGCAGCCCAGCGGGGCCGCCCCGCACGCCGCGCACGATGGCTCCCTACGAAACCGACCCGACCGGTACGGCGCTCGAATCCGATTGCCGCGCAAGCGTCCCGGTATCGCCTCGCAGACCAGCACATGGCTGCTGATGGGGTTGCCCACCTTCCTGGGCCGCGACTGGTCGATCGATGATCGCGCGCACGAGGCCGCCGCGGTCACCTTCACCGGGGATGCGCTCGATCACGATCTGTTGATCTCGGGTCCGATCACTCTGCATCTGCGGGCCAGTGCGGCGGGGACGGAAGCGTTCTGGGCGGTCACCGTCACCGATGTCGCGCCCGACGGCACGTCCACCGTGCTGTGCCGTGGCGCGCTGCGGTCCACGCGGCGCGCGGTGGACGAGGCGGCGGGCGGCTATCACGACGGCGTGCTGCTGGCCCCGGTGCACCCGCTGACCGCGGAGTCGGTGCTGCCGGTGAAACCCGGTGTGCCCCACGATCTCGACATCGACCTCACCCCGACCGAGGCGATCGTGCGTGCCGGTCATCGGTTACGTGTCGCCGTTGCCCGCACCAGCTGGCCGCGCTACTTCCTGACCCCCGCGGTCACCCGTCACATCGCCGACCAGCACATCGTGCTGGATCCCGAGCAGCCCGGCCACCTCGGCTTCCTTGCCCTCCCGCTCGGTGCGGAGCTGCCCGGCGCGTCCTAGCGAGAACCCGCCACCGGTCGCGAACACGCTGTGGCGCAAGGTCACAGCCCGTACCGTTGATCCATGGAGCCGGTACTGGTCACCGGTGCCGCCGGGGGGCGCGATGGATCCACCGGCCGGCATCTCACCGCACAACTGCTCGGCCGCGGCATCCCGGTGCGTGCTCTCGTGCACACCGACGACGTGCGTGCCACCGTGTTGCGGGCGCTCGGCGCGGAGGTCGTGGTCGGTGACATCCGTGACCTCGCGGTGCTGCGGGCGGGGATGGCGGGTGTGCGCAGCGCCTACTTCACCTACCCGGTGGTGGACGGATTGCTCGACGCGGCCGGTGCTTTCGCCGTCGCCGCCCGCGAGGCCGAGGTCGAGCGGGTGGTTGCGGTGTCCCAGCTCGCCGCGGGACCGCAGGCGTTGACGCCGCGCATGCGTCAGCACTGGGTGGCCGAGCAGATCCTGGACTGGGCCGACATCGGCGCGATTCACCTGCGCGCGGCCGTCTTCCACGAGAACCTGGCCCGCATCGCCAACACCGGAACGGCTGCGACGCTGGCCCTGCCGATGGGTGCGGCCACCACCGAACTGCCGTTGGTCGCCGCCTCCGATGTGGCGCGCGTGGCCGCCGCCCTGCTGGGCGATCCGGAACTCGAGGCCGATCCGGTGCTGTTGCTGACCGGTGATGTGGTGTCCATCGGTACTGCCGCGCGCACGCTCGGCCGTACCTACCGCGACCTGGACCCGGATGCGTGGCAGCGGTGGGCGTTGCAGTTCTACGGCAGCGCGCATGCGGCCGAGCATCTGTCGAAGCTGTGGGAGATCTTCCGGGTGCTCGGGGAGGGGACCGGGCTCTACCAGGTGACTGCGGCGATCGAGAAGATCGGCGGGCACCCGCCGATCACGCTGGCAGACTTCGCCATCCACCGGCCGGTGCATTGACGGCGACTGATCCCAGGGACTGAGTGACTGGGCTGAGTGACTGGACCGCGCCGGGTAGAGAGCGCCAGAGTGGGGAGCGCGGGGCAGAGAGCGCGGGGGTGAGAGCGGGTCTCGGACCGGGGGGCTTTCCAGGCTCAGCGCAGCGATGGACCTCAGCGCAGCGGCGGAACCTCAATGCAGCGGCGGAATCTCCGCGAGGCTGGAATAGACGTGCTTGCCCATTGTGCGTGCCGAGGCGACCATGCGATCCGCGCCTTCGGACGGGCCACCGATCCGCAGGACCGCATCGCAGCGGGCCAGCAGCTGCTCGGCGATGGGGTGAAAGATCTCCTCGTAGACCGGATCGCCGTGCCGGGTGCTGCCTGCGGTTTCCAGCAGGGGCAGTGCGAGGGCTTCACCGGTGACGGGAAGATGCCCGGCGCGGAAGAGGGTCAGCGCGGTCTCGTTCATGGCGCGCACGTTCGCGGCCAGTTTTGCGGGATCGTCTCCGGTGCCCGAGCGGTACGGGCCCGCCACCAGGATCATCTGTGCAGTCGACATGGCAACTCCTTCGGTACTGGATGACAGCGCATTCGGTTCAGACCGAATGCACAAGGACGCCGGCTTCTCGCAGTGCGTCGAGGGTGTGTGGTCCGGTCGGGTGGATCGCCGGGTCGGAAGCCGAACGGTCGGTCACGAATTCGTGTGCGGCCGCCAATCCGGCGACCTGGCTGAAGGCGCGCACCCCGAGCTTGGTGGCGTCGGCGACGGCGATCACGCGCGCGGACTGGGCGATGCCCGCCTGTTTGACGGCGGCATCGTCGAGGGAGAATTCCGACCAGCCGTAGTCGGCGTGCACGCCGCCGATCGACATCACGAACACGTCGAAGGCCAGCGACTCGAGGGCGCGTAAAGCCAAGGGGCCGACCAGGGATTGTTCACCCGGACGCGCCCGGCCACCGGCGATCAGCAGGTCGATCTGTGGCTGATCGGCCAGGCACACGGCGGTCTGCAGGCTCAACGCCGTCACCGACAGCGGGACGCGGGTGGTGAGTGCCTTCGCCACGTGCACGGTGGTGGTGCCCGCGTCCAGCAGCACTCGGGAACCCGGTGCGATCAGCTCGGCGACCGCTGCGCCGAGTCGATCCTTGACCGCGGCCGACCAGTCGGCACGATCGGCGAAAGCGCCCGCGCCGGTGTGGGATCGGGTCGCGACCGCACCCCCGTGCACCCGCCGCACCAGGTCGCGCCGCTCCAGCGTGTCCAGGTCCCGGCGCACCGTCATCTCCGAAACACCCAGGCGCGCAGCCAGTTCCGCTACCGAGGCGCGATCGGTGCCCTGTACCAGGCGCAGCGTGACATCCAAGCGTTCGGCAGCATCCACCCCACAGTTCTAACATTCTTGTGTTCGAATGAACAGAGTTGAGTTCGAGTTGTTGGCTGCCTTTACCTCCCGGGTAATGGCTTGCGGTAGTGACTGGTTCGTAGGATCGGCTGCATGGCGACACTCACGGCAGGCGACCTCCTGCGACACTGGCGCACCACCCGCCGACTGAGCCAACTCGAACTCGCCGGTCGCGCCGAGACCTCGACCCGCCACCTGAGCTTCATCGAGACCGGCCGCGCCACCCCCAGTCGCCACATGCTGCTGCACCTGTCCGACGAACTCGATATCCCGCTGCGCGAACGCAATCGCATGCTCCTGGCCGCCGGTTACGCCCCCGTCTATGCCGAACCCGCCCTCGACAACCCGGCCATGACTCCGATTCGCGAGGCGCTGCGCCAAATCCTCACCGGCCTGGAACCGCATCCCGCGCTCGCCATCGACGCCGGCTGGACCATGGTCGACGCCAATGCGGGCATTGCCGTGTTCCTCACCGGCATCGACCCGGCCTTGCTCACCCCGCCGATCAACGCGCTGCGCCTCACCCTGCACCCTGACGGCATGGCCTCCCATATCGTCAACCTCGCCGAATGGCGGGGCCACATTTTCGAACGCCTGCAACGCCAGATCGACGTCACCGGCTCGCCCGAACTCATCGCCCTGCTGCACGAGTTGCGGGCCTACCCCGGCGGCGAGGAGCCCCCCGGCCTCCCCGACCCCGACCAGGCCGTGGTCCCCCTCCGCCTGCGCCTCGACGACCAGGAACTCGTGTTCCTCAGCGTCACCACCGTTTTCGGCACCCCGATGAACGTCACCGTCGCCGAACTGGCCATCGAAGCCTTCCTCCCCGCCGACGCCACCACCGCCGCCATCCTGCGTGACCGCCTCGCCGTAGGCTGACTCCCCGTGCACCCCGACCTCGACCTCGAGAACCTCCGCTCGGTCCTGTCCTGCGTTTTCGAGAAGCTCGGCGCCGAAAGCCTCACCGAACCCGACCGCATCGACCTGGAATCCCGCGCCGAAGTCGTCCAAGACCAGATCGACGCCATCCAGTACGCCGACGGCGCCGAGGCGCAATAGTCACCCGCCCTTCGGTGATCACCGCAGCGGCTTGAGCTTCACGCCGCGTGCATGTTTAGCGTCGAGGTGCCGGATCCGCCGGCCGAGTTCGATGCAGGAGGACGGGTGTTCTGGACTGTCGCCGAGATTGCCCGCCTCTCCGGCGTGACACCCCGCACGCTGCGCTACTACGACGAGATCGGGCTGCTGTCGCCCGCCGGTGTCCGCAGCAACGGGTATCGCGTGTATCAGCAGGAGCAACTGTTGCGGTTGCAGCAGATTCTCGTGCTGCGGGAGTTGGCTATGCCGCTCGAGGCCATCGCGGCGATTCTCGACGGGCAGACCGACCACCTGCAGGCGCTGCGCGAGCAGCACGCGCGGGTGATCGGCAAACGTGACCGTCTCGCTCGGGTGGCAGACACGCTGGCTCGCACCATCGAGGAACTCGAGACACAGAGGGGAACAGGACCCGTGAGCGAAATCAGCAGGCCGGAAAACCTTTTCGAAGGTTTCGACCCGACCCGATACGAGGCGGTGCACAGCGACGACTGGCCCGACCGGAACCAGGCCCTCCAGCGATCACAACGGTTCATCGACTCGCTCACCGCCGAGGACATCGAGCGACTGCAACGAGAAACCACCGCGGCAATGATCCGGATGGCCGACTACATGGCCGCCGAGACAGCGGTCACCGACCCGTCCGTCCAGACGGAGATCGAAACGGCATACCAACTCCTGCGCGCGAGCTGGAACCCCGACGCTCGTGCCTTCAAAGCTCTGGCGCGTACCTACGACGATCCGGCCCACGCCGAAAATTTCGACCGTATCGCCGTCGGGCTCGCAAGGTACTACCGCGACGCGATGCTGGTCTTCGCCGACACCCGCCTCACCTGACAGCGACGGCACGCACTGCGAACAGACACGCCGCCGATCAGTCGATTGCCTATCGGTGTGCGATCAAGGCGTCGGTGAACCATTGGAAGGCAGGCAGGCTCGGCTCTTCGGGTGTGTGGCCGTTGAGCAGGCTCAGCAGCTGCCAGTACCTTTCGATCCGTGGGTCGGTGACGGTATCGAGCCAGGCGACGAGTGAGATCTGTTCGGTCCCAGGCAAGTCCGTCGGAACGATGCGGTTCAGGGTGATTCGGCCCTGTTCGGATTCGGGTGCGATACCGGCGGCGACGGCATGGCCTGCGTGTTCGATCACCAAGGGGCGGATGGTGAGTCCGAACTCGATGCGGTTGTCGGTTGCGTTGTCGGTGATGCCGTGGCGCAGTGCCTGGTCGAAGCCTTCGTCGGAGACCAGTTCGGCCAATTCCAGCCAGGCGTCGACCTGTTCGACCGACGGTTCGTCGGGGAGGGCGGTGGGCAGCTCGCGCATGAACTCCGCGATGACCAGGGTGTCCTCGTCCTCTACCCCGGCGAACACTCGATCGACGAAGCCGTCGATGGTCTGCTGGCGTTCCCGCGCGGACAGCTGCGCCAACTTGTGGATCAAGGTCATCTCCTGCGTGGATGTGCCGCGCTTGGCGGCGGTGCTCAACACGGCTCGGCTCAGCCGCAACGACCGGATTTGCGTGTCCAGGGCACGCACGTGTGTTTCGGCGACCTCGGCCAGGGTGGCCTGCTGCTCCAGGACGCGATGGACCGTCGGCAGATCCAGGCCCAGTTGCCGGAGTGTGTGAATCAGTTCGATGCGCTCGACCGCGGCGGCATCGAAAAGCCGGTAGCCGCCGGGTGAGCGCGCTACCGGAGATACGGCTGCGATATCGGACCAGAACCGGATCGTGCGGGCCGACAACCCGGTTCGCTGGGCCAGCTGGCCGATCGTGAACAGCTCGGTGTTTTCGTGCATGGCATCAACCTGCACCTTCCACCCACTGTCAGGTCAACTGGAAAGAACGTTGGGCGTGTATTCGACCAATTGGATGCGGCCGTCGAAGGTGCGGTGGTCGGTCATGTCGAGGGCAATGTCGGGGTAACCGTCGTAGATGCGTTCCGCGCCGGTGGCGCCCGTGATCACCGGGAACATCACCACCCGAAATCGGTCGACGAGTCCGGCCCGCAGCAGCGAACGGCACAGGCTCAGACTGCCGATGGTGCTGAGCAGCCCCGAACCGCTGGACTTCATCGCGTGGACCGCCTCGACGGCGTCGCCGCGCACGAGCGTGGAATTGGCCCATGCCAGTGGCTCTTCCAGGGAGGAGGAGAACACCACCTTCGGCGCTCGGGTGAGCTGGTCGACCGAATCGGCTTCTTCGGGTCGGAACTCGTCTTGGCCGGTGGGGACCGTGCCCGCGGCGAAGCCCGACATGAGCCGGTAGGTGTTGGCTCCCATCAGGTGGGTGGCCTCGGGCTGCTTTCCGAGCCAGGCGAGATACTCCGGGCCCTCCAAACCCCAGAACCCGGGCCATCCTTCTCCCGAGGCATAGCCGTCGAGGGAGGTGATGAAGTCGACGAGCAGCTCCGCCATGGCGGTGTCCCTTCGCAATCGCACGGAATGTGTTCGGCCGCTTGTCATTTACCCGCACGACAGCTCGATGTGACGCGTCCTTCAAGCCCGGGTGCGACCGTGTGGATCATGCGGATCGAGACGACAGCGCGGACGACGGTGTGGGCTAAGGCTATTGCGGTCACGCTGGCGTTGGTAGCCGCGATCGGACTGATGGTGGGCGGTGGGCGTGTCGAGCCCGTCACGCAGGGCGCGGCGGTCGCGGCCGAGTTGCGGTTGGTCGCCTCGAGCGTGCCGCAACAGGCCTGGACGACACTGGGGTTGATCGACCAGGGCAATTGGCCGCCCTCCGACTGCCCGGGAACCCACGGCGGAACCGTCTGGCAGAACCGCGGCGGCCAACTACCCGAGGGCGTGAACTACCGCGAGTGGGACGTCAACTGCAAGATCCCGGGACAGTCTCGGGATGCCGAACGAATCGTGACGGGTGACGACGGCTCGGCCTGGTACACCGGCGACCACTACGCCACCTTCACCAGAATGCGCTGAACCGTCGTAGCAGTCGGAATCTGCCGCTGTTGACGGCGTCGACGGGTGGGGATGGGTTCCATAGGCGTCGATGTCGCCAATTCGCTTGGCGGCGAGGCAAGATCGACAGGGGCGACGGGTCGGTCGCCGTGGGAACACTGTCGAAGGAGATCGTGATGACGGAAGCGTTCGTGCTCGGTGGTGTTCGGACGCCATTCGCCCGGTACGGCGGCTCGCTGTCGCATATTCGGACCGACGATCTGCTGGGGATGACGATGAAGGGCGCGTGTGAGCGCGTCGGGGTGGGGCTGGATCAGATCGAGGACATTGTGGCGGGGTGCGTGAATCCGGCGCACGAGGGCATGGGTGATGTCGCGCGGTGGGCGACGCTGGCGGCGGGATTCCCCGACACGGTCGCGGGGGCGACGATCAACCGGTTCTGTGGGTCGTCGCTGAGCGCGACCGTCAATGTCGCGCATGCGATCAAAGCCGGAGACCTGGGCGTCGGGATCGCCTGTGGCGTCGAATCGATGTCGCGGTCGGGATGGGCGTACATGAAGAGCGAGTCCCCGTTCGGGCCGCGCGGCCCGGTCATCCTGCTCGACACCATGTGGGCGGGCGCGGGCGGACCCGCGAATCCGGCGCTGCTGGCCCGCAACGCCTATATCGGCATGATCGAAACCGCGCAGAACGTCGCCAACCGCTACGGGCTGACCCGCGAGGAAATCGACGCCTTCGCCCTGCGGACACAGCGAAATGCCAAGGCCGCCAGGGACTCCGGGCGGTTGGCCAAGGAGATCATGCCGATCGAGATCGCCGCCACGCGCAAGACCCCCGCGCGACTGTTCGAGCACGATGAATTCATTCGTGACGACACCACCGCTGAGAAACTCGCCGCGCTGCCCCCGCAGCCCGGAACCACGCAGATGACCGCCGCGAACTCGACTCCCCTCACCGACGGTGCCAGTGCACTGGTTTTGGCGTCGGGTGAGCGAGCCTCCGAACTCGGTGTCGAACCGCTCGCGCGCGTGGTGTCCTCGGCGGTCTACGGCATCGACCCGCTCTACATGGGCCTGGCCCCGGCGTGGGCGCTACCGCTGGCCATCAAACGCGCGGGCCTGACACCGCAGCAGATCGACGTGTGGGAAGTCCACGAAGCCTTCAGCGCCCAAGCCCTCGGCGTCCTGCGCGAACTGCCCAACCAGCTCGACGGTTTCGTCATCCCCGACGAGAAACTGACCCCCAACGGCGGCGCGGTAGCCATCGGCCACCCCTTCGGCGCCACCGGAGCCCGCTACGTCCTCACCCTCGCCACCGAACTGCGCGAACGCAACGCCCGCTACGGCGCGATCGGCGTCTGCATCGGCTCCGGCCAGGGCGTCGCCATCGTCCTGGAAAACCCCGCCGCCGCATAACCGATCGCCGCGCGGTGCCGGAGCAGGCGGATCAGCGTCCGAACCACCGCTCCAGCACCAGCGCGGCGCCATCGTCGTCGACGTCGGCGGTCACCTCGTGCGCGACCGCCAGGACAGCATCCACGGCGTTTCCCATGGCCACCGCATGACCTGCCCAGGAAAGCATTTCGACGTCGTTGAAGCCGTCACCGATCGCGAGTGTGGCCTCGCGGGGGACGCCGAGCCGCTGCCGTAACCGCTCCAACGCCCAGCCCTTGGAGACGCCCCGCGGGGAGACGACGATCCGGGGTTCGTCCTCACCGTGCACCCATTCCGCGCCGGGCAGGGCACGTCCATCCAGCGCCTCGAGCAGCGCGTCGAGGGTGCCGCCCGGCCAGAATCCGTGCAGCCGCGACGTCGGTTCGCTGCTGAGTCCCTCGAGGTCCACGACACGGAACCTGCCCAGCCACGGACCCGCTGACTCCGGCACGGTGGACCAGGTGCCGACACCGGCCTTCTCGACCGAGAACACCATCTCCGGGAACACCGAACGCAATTCCCGCACAACCGGTTTCGGGTCGAAGGTATGCAGGTCGACTATTCGCCGGTTCGAAACATCCACCCGCACCGCGCCGTTCGAACAAATCGCCTGGCCTTCGCGCAATCCGAGGTCATCGAGCACCGGCCGCGTCGCCAGCACCGTCCGTCCCGTCGTGATGACCACGTTCGCCCGCGCGGCCGCAGCTCGCACCGCATCTCGCACCCGCGCACTGATCCGCCCGTTGCCGCCGAGAATCGTCCCGTCCACATCGACTGCGATCAATCGCGGCCGAACATCCTGCCCCATCGGGACATTCTCACCCGTCGCGGCGTCGGCGCGAATCCATCGCCTGCCGACTAGTCGGTCCGCGCGGGCTGTTCATACCGCACAATCAGAGTTCATGGACGTGCCCGCGCATCTCACCCGGCTGACCGGCACGCCCATCACCCGGTTACAGCATCTCGGGCATCGTCATGCGTGGACGCTGCATCGGGCCGAGGCCGCCGATGGGCGGGAGCTGTTCGTGAAAGTGGTGGGTGACGGCGACGCTTCCGGTGTGCTCACCGCTGAGGCCGCGGGGCTGCGCTGGTTAGCGGACGGGCACGCCGAGCTGATCGTGCCTGTGCTGGCGGCCGATTCGCATATGCTCGTGCTGCCGTGGCGGCCGAGCGAATCCGCGAGTCCCGCCGCAGCTGAACGCCTCGGCGGCGCACTCGCTGCCCTGCATACCAGCGGTAGTGGGACCTACGGTGCGAGCTGGAACGGTCATATCGCTACCCTGCCGCTCGACAACACCCCGCACACGGGGGAGTGGGCCTCCTGGTACGCCGGACACCGCCTCGCCCCTTATCTGCCCGCCGCCGCGGCGGAACTCGGCCGGGATGGGATTCGCCTGCTGCACCGCGTCATCGACCGCATCGAGAGCCTTGCCGGACCGGCCGAACCGCCTGCCCGCATTCACGGCGACCTCTGGTCCGGCAACATCCTGTGGACCGAGCAGCACGCCTTGCTCATCGACCCCGCCGCCCACGGCGGCCACCGCGAAACCGACCTCGCCATGCTCGCCCTCTTCGGCGCACCCCACCTCGACCGCATCCTCTCCGCCTACCAGGAGGCCACACCCCTGAATTCGGGCTGGCGCCAACGCATTCCCCTGCATCAACTGCACCCGCTGCTCGTCCACGTCGTGCTGTTCGGTGGCTCGTATCGCGGGATGCTGCTGGCGGCCGCTGCCTCGGCGCTCGCCATATAGCTTTCGGTAGACCGCCGTGCTCATGTGCGGTCGGCTAGGAACCGGCGCTCGGTGACTCCTGGTGTGGCTGCTGTCGATTCGGCGCTGGGACCAGATCCATGCGCAGGTACTCGGTGATGCGCAGCAGCTTCGGGGGATGATCCTTCGCCAGTAGCACGGGCAGCGCTTCGGCCGCGGAGACCAGGCGGGGTGCGGTGAGTTCCAGGTCGCGGCCGTCGATCCGCAACTCTGCCCGCCCGGCGGCGAGGACGTTGCGGACCCAGTCGGAACCGGCGCCGTAGACCAGGATGAACAGATAGCCGCCCTCGACGGGGTAGGCGTCGAGCGGCGTGCGGTAGATGGTTCCGGAGGCGCGGCCCACGTGGGTGACGACCGGCCACTTGCCGCCTGCCAACGCACGCGGGTTGAAGACGTGTTTGTTGACGTGGCCCCACCATTTCGGCATCGGCATGAGATCTCCTCGATCAACTTACGAGTGTAAGGCTGACTTACGTCTGTAAGGATGGCTTACAGTTGTAAGCCTGTCAATGCAGGCAACAAGGAGACGCCATGACCCGACCCGCCCTCACCAGGCAGCGAGTACTCGACGCCGCCATCCGGGTCGCCGACAACGGGGGAGCCGACGCCATCACCATGCGGCGGGTCGCACAGGAACTCGGCGTGGAAGCGATGTCGCTCTACCACCACATCCCCAACAAAGAGGCCCTGCTCGACGGCGTCGTCGACGCCGTCTTCACCGCCATCGAACTCCCCGCCGCACAACAGGATTGGCAAACCGCCATCCGCGCACGCGCCGAATCCGCGCGCACCGTCCTGACTCGGCACCGGTGGGCGCTGGGCCTGCTCGACTCACGCCCCACACCCGGACCAGCCACCCTGCGACACCACGACGCAGTCCTCGGCGTCCTCCACAACGCCGGATTCACCCTCGAACTGGCCGCCCACGCCGTCTCGCTGCTCGACAGCTACATCGGCGGATACGTACTGCAAGAAGCGAATCTGCCCATGACCACACCGTCCGACGTTCGACACGTGGCCGACGGCATCCTCGCCGACCTACCCGACGGCGAACTACCCCACCTCAGGACAATGATCACCGACCACGCCATGCGCCCGGACTACGACCACACCGCCGAATTCGACTTCGGCCTCGACCTCATCATCGACGGCCTCGAAGCACGCCGGAAAGCCGCCACCCAGTAGCCCGGCGAGACAGGGTCAGCCGCCGTACATCAGCGTCTTGACCAGCTTGTCGGGCCAGATATTGCACAACGACTTCACGATGAAGATGTTGGACGGGTTGATCTTCCAGCCGGGCCCGTACGCGGCGACCAACGAGTTCAAGACCGACGACATCGTCGCCTCGTCGAAATCCTTGTACTGCGAGCACGTCACCGCCGAGGCATCGCCCGCATAGGGAGCCACGGGAGCGCTCGAACTACTGGGCGGCGTCGCCCGCGCACTGGACGACGGGGGCGCTGCAGTCGTGGTGCGGGGCGCGCTGGTTCGCGATGCCGTCTCGGGCGCCGCCTGCGGGTGGCCATCCGTGGTGCTGCTGCACCCGATCACACCCACTGCGGCCGTCACGGCCATCGGCAACAGAAATAGTCGCGCGCGAACACGGAAAATGCGCTCGGACATGTGGTTCCCTCCCAAACATCACCGGACCTGAGCATGCCCGACCAAACCGGACCCGCCCAGCGTAGTGCGGGTACCACCCGACACCGCGGAGGCTGGGGGACAACCCGGAGCCGCACACCAGCCCAACGCAGGATGCGCGACGCCACCCGGCGGAATTACCGTTTCCACCATGACCTCGACCGTCCAGAAGCAACACACCCGCGCTGCACTCCTCGGCGCGCTCGGCCTGACGGTCGCCCTCACCGCATGCGGCAACGCACACACCCCATCCGCGGCCATCACCACGCCCACGCTCAGCTGGCAGGCTTGCCCAGCCGCGACCGACGGCAACGCCAGCACACAGGGATTCGACTGCGCCACCGCCGACGTCCCCATCGACTACAGCAAACCCGGCGATGGCGAGTTCCACCTGGCCGTCATCCGACACCCCGCCACCGACATCACCCAGCGCATCGGCGCCCTGTTCTGGAACCCCGGCGGCCCCAGCGACGCCGGCACCCAATACCTCCCCGCCGCCATCAACGGATTCCCCGCCGACGTCCTGCGCCGATTCGACATCGTCAGCTGGGACCCACGCGGCATGGGCGGACGCACCACCCCCGTCCTGCAATGCTTCGACTCCGCCGACGCCGAAGCACAATTCATGACCGGCGCACCGCCACAGGCCCTCCCCGTCACCGACGACCAGATGCGCGCCTTCGTCGACTTCCAGCAACGCCTCAACACCCAATGCACCGCCCACGCCGGCGATCTCGCCACGCACGTCTCCACCGCCGACAACGCCCGCGACCTCGACCTGCTCCGGCAAGCCGTCGGCGACGACAAACTCACCTACTACGGGACCTCCTACGGCACCTTCCTCGGCGCCACCTACCTGCAAATGTTCCCCGGCCACACACGTGCCGCAGTCCTCGACGGCGCCATCGACCCCACCGCCTGGGCCACCGCCACCGACCCGGACCTGAGCACCTTCCTGCGCGCAGGCTCCGACCTCGGCATGGCCGCCACCTTCAAGGAATTCCTGCGCCAATGCGGCCTCGCGGGCACCGCCAAATGCGCCTTCGCCGCCGAGAATCCCGAAGCGACCCAGGCGAAATGGGACGAACTCATGCGCCGCACCGCCGCACACCCCATCACCCTCGACGGAGACAGCGCCGACAACCTCGCCCTGCTCACCAGCGCACAGAGCGCGCTCTACGTCACCACGCCCCTACCCGGATTCGGACGCTTCCCCGGCTGGCCCGCCGTCGGCGACATGATGCAGCAAGCCTGGCAGGCCAGCGGCACCAACGCCCCGGCCAACCCACCTGCCGCCGCGCCGACCCCAGCACCCGCGCCCTCGGCTACGTCGTCGACCCCCACTCCCTCTGTCACCGCGCTGTCGGCCACCCCGTCGTCAGCGCAGACGGCCCCCTCTGCGTATATCACCAGCGTCGGCCGTCAGCGCGCCGTCATCTGCGGTGAAAGCCCCAGTCCTGCAACCGTTGACGCCTATCTGCGCGGCGCGCGCACCTCCTACGACCGCGCGGGATACACGCCCTGGCCGTGGGGCGCGACCTGCCTGGGTTGGAAAGCGAAGGGGGACAACACCTATACCGGGCCCTGGGATCGCGCCGCGTCCACCCCGGTTCTGGTGGTGGGCAATACCTTCGACCCCGCTACCGCCTACGACAGTTCGAAAGCCATGGCCGCCACTCTTCCCGGCGCCCGCCTGCTCACCGTCGACGGCTATGGCCACACCGAACTTCTCAACCCGAGCGCCTGCGCCCAAACCCACATCGCCGCCTACCTCATCGGCGTGACACTGCCCCCGGCGGACACCGTGTGCAAACAGAACAAGGGCCCCTTCGATTAGCGTCGGGGGAGTGCAGCTACTGCGGATCCACCACGTCGCGATCATCGCCACCGACTACGAGCAGTCCAAGGAGTTCTATACAGAGGTGCTCGGGCTGCGGGTGATCGCCGAGCATTATCGGGCCGAAAGGCGCTCGTACAAGCTGGATCTCGCGCTGCCCGACGGCGGGCAACTGGAGCTGTTCTCGTTCCCGTCGCCCCCGCCGCGCCCCTCCCGGCCCGAGGCCGCCGGTCTGCGGCACCTGGCCTTCGCGGTGGCGGATGTGGAGGCGGCGTTGGCCGAGCTGCAGGGGAGGGGAGTGGCGGTGGAGGAGATGCGGGTGGACGAGTACACGGGGAAGCGGTTCGCCTTCTTCGCCGATCCCGACGATTTGCCCATCGAGCTGTACGAGGTCTGAGCGGGATCGACGTCCTCGTGGCGTCCTATTTCGAACATTAGGAAATGGAACTATGCGCATCTACGCATGTTTGTTGCGTTTGGAGAGAAGATCCTGCACTCACCACCGCGCGCACCCTCGCTACCTCACTAATCACCACGAACCTCGAAGAGGGAGGCGGCTATTCGATGCCGCCGGGTCGTCGGATTGGGGGCTCCCATACGATGGGTCGCATGACCAAAGTGCTCCTGAAGACCTCCGCCGGGGACATCACCCTGGAACTGGACGAGGCCAAGGCACCCAAGACCGTCGCGAACTTCGTCGACTACGTCAAGGCGGGCCACTACGCGGACACCGTGTTCCACCGGGTGATCCCGGACTTCATGATCCAGGGTGGCGGCATGACCGCCGATATGAAGCAGAAGTCGGCCCCGAACCAGGTCGAGAACGAGGCCGCCAACGGCCTGAAGAACGACAAGTACACCGTCGCGATGGCGCGTACCTCGGCCCCGCATTCGGCCAGCGCGCAGTTCTTCATCAACACCAGCAACAATGCGTTCCTGAACTACCCGGGCCAGGATGGCTGGGGTTACGCGGTGTTCGGCAAGGTCGTCGACGGCGAGGCCGTCGTGGACCAGATCGGTGCCGTGCGTACCGCGAACAAGGCCGGCCACGGCGACGTGCCGGTCGAGCCCATCACCATCTTCTCCGCCGAGCTGGTCTGAACCACTTTTCCGTAGCGGACGAACGGCCCGGAACCATGGGGTTCCGGGCCGTTGTCGTTGCTGGAGAAGGTGTTCCGCCGGTCAGGCGTCGAGGACGCGGACCTCGCGCTTGACCACGGGCGGCAGCACCGACCAGGGGAAGTTGATCCACCGGTCGGTGCGCTTCCACACGTATTCGCAGTCCACCTCGGAGTGCGGCTTCTGATAGATGACCGCACACCGCACCTCGGCGACGTGTGCGGAACAGAAGTCGCGCACCAGTTTGAGGGTCTTGCCGGTGTCGGCGACATCGTCGGCGACGAGCACGGTCGCGCCGGTGAGGTCGACGGCATTGGGCACCGGCGGCAGCATGACCGGCATGGCGAGGCGTTGATCGACGCCGGTGTAGAACTCGACATTCATGACGTGGAGGTTTTTGACGTCGAGGGCGTAGCCGAGGGCTCCGGCGACGAAGAGTCCGCCGCGGGCGATCGAGAGGATGAGGTCGGGTTCGAAGCCGTCGTCGGCGATCTCCTGGGCGAGATCGCGGCTGGCGTCACCGAACAACTCCCAGGTCAGTTCCTCGCGGTCGCTCATTCCGGACTCCGTTCTGCCTGCGGCGGTGGGTCTTCGGATCTTACGGATGATGGGTGAGGGTGTACCAGAGCAGGGCGAGGGTGCCGAGGGCGAAGATCGGGACCAGGATCATTGTTTCGACCTTGTTGCCGGTGCGGTCGATGATCGGGACGCGGGTGCGGATCTGCAGCGGCCACAGAAGGCGGCAGCCGCGGTCGGTGAGGCAGTCGCCGATGAGGTGGGCCAGCGCACCCAGGCCGACGGAGAACGGCAGCCAGAGGGGTTTGTCGCTGATCCAGTGGTCGATGGCGAAGGTGCCGCAGACGGCCAGCAGCACGACGGTGCCGTAGGACTTGAGTCCTTCGCCGCTCGGCGCGAACCCGAGGGCCTTGATGGCGAGGGCGAGCAGGAAGAACACCAGCGAGAGCGTGAAGTACCGGCCGAGGAAGTGCTCACCGGCCCAGGTGCCGTAGGTGACCAGCGCGACGAAGGCGAAGGAGTGGGTGCCGTGGCGGTGTCCGCCGGATGCCCACGAGATGCCTTTGCAGGCGTAATGCGAGACCGGCCCCAGCACATGGGAAATGGTGCCGTTGGGGTGGTCGGCGTCGGGCAGTAGCGCGGCTCCCGCGGTGAGGAAGGTGCCCATCACCAGATCGACGGGGCGAATGGCCCCGGATTCCACTGCGGGATAAGTCAAAACGGTGAACGGTAGCGCCGCGGCCGCCGCCGACCAGGCGAGCGCGCCGCTGGTCGCATGTGAATGTCCTAGCACCGCTTGGAGGTTAGCGGATCGGACCGACACGGTTTTACGAGTGAATGGTGTGCCGAGGTGTATTGCCCGGCAGCAGATTCCGTCGGCCGTGGGCGCTGTTCGATGAAAATGCTGTGGGGACAACGGTATTCACCTGTGCCCAGGTGCCGCCGATGGGTTGGATGTGTTCCATGTCGCTTTCCGGGTGCCCGCGTGCGGCCGGTCGAAGCCCTGAAATAGTCTCGGATTCGATTGCGCTTTCCGCTCAGAGAGGAACGGACATGTCGGTTGCGTCCGCGGTGAAGGACCAGATTCAGCAGATCGGTGGGGGATTCATGTTCTCCCGGGAAGCGCGAGCCTTCTCCGACAGCACCGGGGTTCCGGGTTTTCTGCCCGGGTATACGCGTGGGCGCGGTGGGGTGCTGGGTGAGGTGGACGCGGATGTGGTGAGTTCGGCGTTCGGGTTCTTCCGGCCGGAGACGGTGCGGGCGGCGTGGGAGTCCACCTCGGCCATGCCTGCCGAGGTGGCGGCGCTGGGGTATCTGAAGGTGTGTCAGGATTTCGGCCGCCGGAAGCTGGCGGGGTTCGAGGACTCGGAGCGGCTGGCGGAGCTGTTGCAGCGGGTGGTTGCCGCGGCGGATCCGGTGGGTGCGCCGTTGTTCGGGGGTTGGCGGGCGCTGCCGCAGGCGGAGGATGCGCCGGGGTTGGTGCTGCAGTTGATTCATGTGCTGCGGGAGTTGCGGGGTGGTCTGCACCTGGTGGGTGTGCTGGGTAGCGGTTTGACGCCGTTGCAGGCGGTGCTGATCGCGGGTTCGCCGTTGGAGTCGGGTACCGATCATGCGCGCAGTTTCGGCTGGCCGGAGCCGTACGCGGAGATCACGGCGGAGCTGAAAGGCCGTTGGATGCAGGCGGAGTCGATCACCGATGATCTGATCGGGCCCGCGTTCGCGGTGCTCGACGACAAGGAGGGCGAGGAGCTGGCCGCGTTGCTGACCGCCTGTCAGTCCGTGGTTTTCGGTTCCCGCTGAGCCGATGGCCGCGCCGGTGCGGTGAGCAGCCAGCGCCAGCGCGGCAATTCGGTGACCACGGTGATGGCGGCGAGCACGGCGACGATACCGACCGCCCAGCCGGGCAGGACGAGGATCGCGCCCCAGAGCGCGCCGCCGAGTTCGAGCAGCATGAACGTGATGGTCACGATGCCGTGGACGGGGACCATGATCTGGTCCTTGTCACCGGGGGTGGCGAAGACGCCGGGGACGGCGATGAGAACGACGACGGCCAGGATCGACCAGATCACCGAGTAGTGGAACAGCCCCCACGGCAGGGTGATCCAGCCCACCAGTTCGGTGAGCACGCGCAGCAGCGCGGGGATCCGGCCGCGGTCGGTGAGATTGGGGGAGGTGGCGGCGCGTTCGAGCATGCGGCGAGGATCGCATACGCGGGGTGTGTGCGCAGCCCGAACGCGGGCGTGCGATCGGGCTGCGCGGTGGGTGTGCGAATCCTGTTCAGCGGTGCAGGAATTCGAGGGTTACGCGTTCGAAGGCTTCCTTGGCCTCGTACATGACCCAGTGCCCGCATTTGGGGAAGACGTGCAGTTCGGCCAGGGGGATCTGGCGCAGCGGGATCAGGGCCATGTCGGTGGGGCATTGCCGGTCGTCGGCGCCCCAGGTCAGCAGGACCGGGCTCTTGACCTTGTGCAGCATCGACCAGTACGGCGGGGTGGGGGAGTGTTCGAGGAATTGCTGTTGCAGCGCTAGGGCTTCGGAGCCGTACATGGCCTTGAGGCTG
This sequence comes from Nocardia heshunensis, assembly GCF_054782115.1. Taxonomy (NCBI): domain Bacteria; kingdom Bacillati; phylum Actinomycetota; class Actinomycetes; order Mycobacteriales; family Nocardiaceae; genus Nocardia; species Nocardia heshunensis. The sequence goes on from NZ_BAAGTC010000007.1 coordinate 303,231, forward strand.
GCCTGGGCGGCGGGGTCGCTGGCGGCGTTCCAGCGTTCTTCGACGAGGTCGTCGGTGATCATCTTGGGGTCGTAGATCATGCAGCGCAGCCAGCGTTCGAGGCCCTCGCGGGTGGGGTTGTCGGCGAATTCCGACAGCAGCCGGGTGCCTTCGCTGGGGTTGGCGGTCAGCAGGCTGTGTCCGACGCCGCCGATGGCGATGAGCTTTTCGACGCGCTGCGGATGCTTGATGGCGACATTGACGGCGACGACGCCGCCCATGGAGTTGCCGAGCATGGCGGCGGAGTCGAGGCCGAGGGCGTCCATGAAGCGGATGACGGAGTCGACGGCGGTGAGGACGGGGTGGCCGGGGACGGGGTCGCTGACGCCGAAGCCGGGGAATTCCAGGACGTAGCAGTGGAAGTGCTCGGCGTAGAAGCCGAGGTTGCCGCGGAAGTTGCGCCAGCCGTTCACGCCGATTCCCGAGCCGTGCAGCAGAATCAGGGGAGGGCCGTCGCCGGCCTCGTGGTAGCGCAGGACGCCTTGGTCGGTGGCGATTTCGCGTCGGGTGTTCTCGTAGGTGACATCCACGCCACCCACAGTAGAACAGGTTTCAGTTTCGAGCTCGGATCTCCCGGTAGGCGCTATAAGAGATAGTCACATGCAGACATGCGCATGTATTTAAGCTAATCTCATCGCTATGGAGACCACGGCGAACAACCGGAAGAGCAGCCAGGACGGCCACGGTCACGGCCTGCTGGGTCCGCGCGCGGAAATGGCCGCCGCCATCGGATCCGGCCTCACCTACACCGCCGGTATGGCGACGAAGTATCTGCTCGACACCCCGGGGTGGGTGCCGACCATGCTGTTCCTGGCCACCTACGTGCTGGGAGGCTTCTTCACCATCCGCTCGGCGATCGAGACCATCCGTCGAGGCCGCTTCGAGGTCGACTTCCTGATGCTGGTGGCCGCCGCGGGTGCGGCCGCGGTCGGCAAGTGGGCCGAGGGATCGGTGCTGTTGTTCCTGTTCAGCCTCGGGCACGCGCTCGAGGAGTACGCCATGAGCCGCGCACAGCGCTCGATCGCCGCGCTCGGTGAGCTGGCGCCACGCACCGCGATGGTGCGCCGCGGCCCGGACCGGGTCGAGGAGATCGACGTGGACGCGCTGCGCGTCGGCGATACGGTTGTGGTGCTGCCCAATTCGCGCTTGAGCGCCGACGGTGTCGTGGTCGCCGGGGTCAGTGCTGTCGACGAGTCGTCGGTGACCGGGGAGAGCATGCCGGTCGACAAGCAGCCGCTCGCGGATCCCGACGCGACGCTCGGTACCCGGGTGCCGGAGGTGCACCGGGTGTTCGCGGGCACGCTCAATGGGTCGGGCGCGCTGGAGGTGCGGGTCACCAGCCGTGCGGAGGATTCCACGCTGGCGCGGGTGATCGCGATGGTGCGTGACGCCGATACGCAGAAGTCGCCGACGCAGCGGTTCATCGACCGCTTCCAGCGCTTCTACGTGCCCGCGGTGATCGCGGGCGTGCTGACGGTGATCGGCTTCGGGGTGCTGGCATTGTCGGAACCGTTCGCCGACAGCTTCTATCGCGGCATGGTGGTGTTGGTGGCGGCGAGCCCGTGCGCGTTGGCGATCGCGACACCGAGCGCGGTGCTGGCGGGCGTGGCGCGGGCCGCGCAGGCGGGGGTGCTGGCCAAGGGCGGTGGCCCGTTGGAGTCACTGGGTCGGGTGCGATCGATCGCGTTCGACAAGACCGGGACGCTGACCTGGGGTCAGCCGCGGGTGACCGAGGTGGTGGCGACACGGGAGGAGTTGCGGGAGCAGCTCGTGTCCGTGACGGTCGCGGTGGAGTCCTTCAGTGATCATCCGCTCGCCGCCGCGATCACCCGTGACCTGGCGCTGGAAGTGCCTTCAGGGGTGGAAATGACGGCGACGGCAGTGAATTCGGTGACCGGTCGCGGCGTGACCGCGCTGGTGGACGGGCGGGCCACCGAGATCGGCAACCTGACCATGTTCGCCGAGCTGGAGACCGACGGGGTGCCCGCGGAGATCACCGCGATCGTGGAGGGTCTGCACGCGGCGGGCCGCACCACCATGATCGTGCGACACGGCGGCGTGTATCTGGGTGTCATCGCGGTCATGGACACCCCGCGCGTGGAGGCCGCTCCGGTGATCGCGTCGCTACGGGCGATGGGCGTCGCGGAGATGGTGGTGATCTCCGGGGACAATCAACGCGTGGCCGACGCGGTCGCCGACGGTCTGGGTTTGGATGGCGCGCACGGTGGTCTACTGCCGGAGGACAAGGTCGCGATGATCGGGCGGCTCAACGCCCGCGGCGGTACCGCGATGGTCGGTGACGGGGTGAACGATGCTCCGGCGATGGTGAATTCGTCGGTGGGTATCGCGATGGGCGCCGGTGGTTCGGCGGTGGCGTTGGAGACCGCGGATGTGGCGTTGATGAGCGACGATATCGGCCGGTTGCCGTTCGCGGTGGCGTTGAGCCGGCGCAGTGCGACGATCATTCGCCAGAATCTGGCGGTCGCGCTGATCATCGTGGCGGGCCTGGTGCCGGCGACGCTGATCGGGTTGCCGATCGGTCCGGCGGTGTTCATCCACGAGGGCTCCACGTTGCTGGTGGTGGCGAATGCGTTGCGGTTGTTGCGTTTCCGCCGTGGTGGCGAGCATGCGGGGATCGAGCACGAGGCCCGTCCGGCCTGATCGCGCGATACGCCGGGAGCCGTCGGGGGCTCCCGGCGTATTCGCAGCATCCGGGACTGTGGTTCACAGCGGGCTCCCAGTCGGGGTGCGCATGCTGATGTTCGAGTCCGGCGGGGACAGCGCCGGCATGGCATCGAACAAGGATCAGCACATGTCGTCATATTCGGGGTTGCGGGCGGGGCGGACCGCGGCCGCGACGCTGCTGGCGGTGACCGCGGTGGGCACGCTGACAGCGACCACGTTCGCCTACGTCGACGTGCACGGCGGTGGAAGCGGCGGCGTCGCAACACCCTCGGAGGGTCCGGCGGCGACCGTCGCTCCCGATGGGACCGCCGCGAATGCCACCCCGGCTCCCGCACCGGTCTTGAGTCCGGGGCACGGGCGGACCCACGCGCGATCGAGCGGCTCATGATTGCGGCGATGGAACGGACCGCTACCGCGGAATGGCCGGTATGGAGTACGTCGGCGCGGGTAGTGGTGACCGAGGCGGCCGGATTGGCTGCTGCCCGTTCGATGTTGCGCACGTATCTGAGTGAGGTGGACGCGGCGTGCAGCCGCTTCCGCGCCGATTCGGAGATTCGCAGGCTCACCGCCCGCGCGGGTCAGCCGGTGCTGGTGAGCGCCTTGTTGGCGGAGTATGTGCGGGCTGCGTTGAGCGCGGCTCACGACAGTGGCGGCGACGTGGACCCGACCGTCGGTGCGGCGCTGATCGGGTTGGGCTACGACCGCGATTTCAGCCTGCTGCTCCCGGCATCGCTCTGCGAAACCGGTTCAGGCTCAGACGTGTCCGGGGATCGGTCGGTGGCTGCGACGGTGATCGCCCGCAGTGATTGGCGGGCCGTCGACTTGGATGGGCGGACGCTGACGGTGCCGGAGGGCGTGTCACTGGATCTGGGTGCTACGGCCAAGGCGCTGGCGGCCGATCACGGTGCCCGCCTGATCGCCGATCGGCTCGGTTGCGGTGTGCTGGTGAGCTTGGGTGGCGATATCGCCACGGCCGGACCGGCTCCCGCAGGGGACTGGCAGGTGCTGGTGGAGGATCGGCCCGGGGAACCCGCCTGCCGGATCACGCTTCCCGAGGGTGCCGCGCTGGCGACCTCGAGTACGCTGCGGCGGCGCTGGTGGCGCGGCGGGAACCTGGTGCACCACATCGTGGATCCGCGCACGGGTGTGGCGGCGGATCCGGTGTGGCGGACGGTGTCGGTGGCCGCGGGTTCCTGCATCGCCGCCAATGTCGCCGCGACCGCCGCGATCGTGCGCGGTCGGGAGGGACTCGCGGGTCTGCGCCGTGGTGGGCTGCCCGCGCGGCTGGTGGGCCGTGACAGGGAGATCGTGCGCCTGTGTGGGTGGCCCGAGCCGGCCGGCAGTGATGATCGGCCGCGGCGCACGGAGGGCGAATCGTGATGGGGCAGGCCGGTTTCGACGAGGCGTTGTGGGCGTTCGGGCGCGGCAGCGGGGTGATGGCGCTGGTAGTGCTGACGGTCAGCGTGGTGGCCGGGATCCTGGCCCGCTCGGGCCGGGTCGTGGTGCTACCGCGCGCCGGGATGGCGATCTTCCACCGAGGTGCCGCGCTGACCGCGACCGCGCTGGTGACGGTGCACGTGGTGAGTTTGTGGGCCGATCCGTGGGCGCAGTTGCGGCTGCTGGATGTCCTGGTGCCCTTCGCTGGAACGTATCGACCGTTGTGGGTGGGCTTCGGGTCGATCGCGCTGGATGTGCTGGTCGCAGTATTGGTTTCGGGATTACTGCGCCAGCGCATCGGGCCACGCGTGTTCCGGGCCGTGCACTGGGCGACGTATGCGCTGTGGCCGGTGGCGGTGATCCACGTGCTGGGTGCGGGGACGGATGCGTGGCGGCCGTGGCTGCTGGCGGTGTCCGCCTCGTGCGTGCTGGCGGTGGTGTGTGCGGTGGGCTGGCGGGTCAGTCGCGGGTTCACCGAATTCTCCGGGGCGCTCGGGCAGGTCACCCGATGACCGGCCCGCACGCTATGAACGGCTCGCACACCATGTACGGCCCGCGCGCGGTGTCGCGCCTGCTGGCCGCTACGGCCCCGGAGCTCGCTTCTCACGAGGCGACCCACGGCCGATTGCCTTCCACGGCAACCCATGCCGGTCTGATCGAGGCGGTCGCGGCAGCCGGGTTGCGGGGACGCGGAGGAGCCGGGTTTCCCGTCGCTCGCAAGCTGGCCGCGGTCGCGGCGGGGCGGCGTCCGGTCGTCGTCGCCAACGGTGCCGAAGGTGAACCGGACAGCCACAAGGATGCGGTGTTGCTCTCGCGCGCACCGCATCTGGTCCTCGACGGCCTGGTCGCGGCCGCTATGGCCGTGGGTAGCCGGGACTGCCGCTGCTACGTGCCGCAGTCCGCGCTCGAGACCGTGCACCGGGCGATCGCCGAGCGGCAGGCCGCCGGATACCGGGAACCGGCGATCGAAGTTGTCACGGCGGCGGACACCTTCATCGCGGGGGAGAAGTCCGCGGTGGTGAACGCCCTCGCCGGGCGTGCGCCGCGGCCATCGGATCAACCGGTCAGTCTGTCGCAGACGGGACTTAACGGCCGCCCGACGCTGGTTCAGAATGTCGAGACGCTCGCGCAGATCGCATTGATCGCCCGCCACGGACCCGGCTGGTTTCGCAGTATCGGTGCCACTGAGGAGCCGGGAACGGTGCTGATCAGCTTGTCGGGCACCAGGATCGGCGGCGTCTTCGAAGTGCCGACCGGAATCGGGTTGAGTGAGCTCATCGCGGGCGCGGGCGGCACCGATCCGGCGCGAGTGCGCGCGGTGCTGGTCGGCGGCTGGCACGGCAGCTGGATCTCCGGGCTCGCGGTCGCGGGAGCACGGCTGTCGTCGCGAGGTCTGGCACACGTGCACGCCCAGCCGGGTGCCGGTGTCGTACGGGTGCTGCCACACGGGGAGTGCGGGCTACGGGCCACCGCCCACATCACCGCGTATCTGGCCGCGCAGAGTGCCGGGCAATGCGGGCCGTGCAAGTTCGGATTGCCGAGTTTGGCGGCCGGATTCGAGGATCTCGTCGAGGGCGTCGGGGATCCGGCCGAGCTGGCGCGAATCGCCGGACTGGTCGAGGGTCGCGGCGCCTGCCATCACCCGGACGGGACCGCGCGCCTGGCCCGGTCGGCGCTGGCCGTGTTCGCCGACGACATCGCCCGTCACCGTCGCGGCGGCTGCGTCGCACAGATTCCGCTGGCCCGCACGGGAGCCAGGCAATGAGCACTCCGCAACGCCTGCACATCGATTGGACCCGCTGCGACGGCCGCGGTGTGTGCGCGGAACTGCTGCCCGACCTCATCGCCCGCGACGACTGGGGATACCCGCTCACCCGTGACCATCGCGACCCGGTGCCGAGCCCCGCGGAGTTACCCACAGCGCGCGAGGCGGTGCGGTTGTGCCCGCGCCTGGCTTTGAAGCTGTTGCCGCTGGCATGATCGGGGTGAACTCCACGTCGGACACAGGGGGCAGATCATGGCGGCTTCGACCCGAATCCAGCGGTTGCGCAACCTGATCGAGCATCCGCGCACGGGGGCTGCGGAACGGGCGGCCGCGCAGCGCATGCTCGACCGGATTGTCGGCGCCGCCCGCCCGGTGGTGGGGGACCGCAGTTACGGGGCGCGCCACGACCGGCCCGGGCGGCACGCGAGCCTGTCACGGATCGCGGAGATGATCCGCGAAGACCTCGCCCTGGCGCGTGTGTTCGCCGAGGCCGCCGTGCCGGGAGAACTCGTCACCCGCAACGCTGTTCGTGACGCGCCGTCGCAGGTGAGCTATCTGGTGGACACGCCTTTCGATGCCGGGATCCGGGTCGTGGTGGATCGGGTGCCGCGCGCGTGGGGCTGGCCTGATGGTTACAGCGAGTCCGAGGCGTTGCGGGAGCTGCTGGCCGAGGTCACCGACATCATGAATGCCTACAACCACGACGGCAGCGATATCGACCGGCGTTATCACGGTCGTGTCGAGGTCCACGCAGGGGAGTAGCCGCCCCAAGCGCGTTGCCGCACAGTCGAATTGCTCTGCCGCAACGTTGACTCGGCCGCCGGTCGTTCGATCTGCTGCCCGCCGGAAACGGGCGATGCCCCCGGACCGCACGGGTCCGGAGGCATCGCCCGCACGCAGTGACTACGCGCCGGTGAGGTCGAAGCGGTCGAGCTCCATGACCTTGGTCCAGGCGGCGACGAAGTCGCGCACGAACTTCTCCTTGGAGTCGTCCTCGGCGTACACCTCGGCCAGCGCCCGCAGCTGCGAGTTGGAGCCGATGGCCAGGTCCACGCGCGAGGCGGTCCACACGGTCTTGCCGGTGGCGCGGTCCTTGCCCTCGTAGGTGCCGTCGTCGGCGGTGGCCGGGCCCCACTTGGTGGACATGTCGAGCAGGTTGACGAAGAAGTCGGTGCTCAGCACGCCCGGCTTGTCGGTCAGCACACCCAGCTGCGAGCCGCCGTGGTTGGCGCCCAGCACACGCAGACCACCGATGAGGACGGTCATCTCCGGCGCGGACAGGGTCAGCAGGTTGGCCTTGTCGATGAGCAGGTACTCCGCGGGGATGCGGGTGCCCTTGCCGACCCAGTTACGGAAGCCGTCGGCGGCGGGCTCGAGCGCGGAGAAGGACTCCACGTCGGTCTGCTCCTGGGTGGCATCCGCGCGGCCCGCCTGGAAGGGGACCTCGATGTCGACACCGGCGGCCTTGGCGGCCTGCTCGACACCGGCGTTACCGGCCAGCACCACCAGGTCGGCGAAGGACACCGGCTTGCCGAAGCCCGCCTGGATGCCCTCGAGCACCCGGATGACCTGGGCGAGCTCGTCGGGCTGGTTGACCTCCCAGCCGGCCTGCGGCTGCAGGCGGATACGGCCACCGTTGACGCCACCGCGCATGTCCGAGCCACGGTAGGACGACGCGGCCGCCCACGCGGTCGAAACCAGCTGCGCGACACTCAGACCCGACTCGACGATCTTGGCCTTGAGAGCCTTCGCGTCGGCGTCGGAGATCAGCGCGTGATCCACGGCCGGGATCGGGTCCTGCCACAGCAGGGTCTCGGCAGGCACTTCGGCACCGAGGTAGCGGACCTTGGGGCCCATGTCACGGTGGGTGAGCTTGTACCAGGCCTTGGCGAAGGCCGCGGAGAGCTCTTCGGGGTGCTCGAGCCAGCGGCGGGTGATCTGCTCGTAGACCGGGTCGATGCGCATCGACAGGTCGGTGGTGAGCATGGTCGGCAGCTTGGCCGGGCCGTCGAAGGCGTCGGGGATGATCGCCTCGGCGTTCTTGGCGACCCACTGGTGCGCGCCCGCGGGGGACTTGGACAGTTCCCACTCGTAGCCGTAGAGGGTCTCCAGGAAGCTGTTGTCCCACTTGGTGGGGGTGGGGGTCCAGGTGACCTCGAGGCCGGAGGTGATGGCGTCCTTGCCGACGCCGGTGCCGTAGGTCGAGCTCCAGCCCAGGCCCTGCTCCTCGAGCGGGGCGGCTTCGGGCTCGGCACCGACATTGTCGGCCGGGCCGGCGCCGTGGGTCTTGCCGAAGGTGTGGCCGCCGACGATCAGCGCGGCGGTCTCCTCGTCGTTCATGGCCATGCGCGCGAAGGTCTCACGAATGTCGACCGCGGCCAGCTGCGGGTCCGGGTTGGCGTTGGGGCCTTCGGGGTTGACGTAGATCAGACCCATCTGGACCGCCGCGAGGGGGTTCTCGAGGTCGCGCTTGCCGGTGTAGCGGGCGTCGCCGAGCCATTCGGTCTCCGGGCCCCAGTACACGTCCTCTTCGGGCTCCCACTGGTCCACGCGGCCACCGGCGAAGCCGAAGGTCTCGAAGCCCATGTCCTCGAGGGCGACGTTACCGGCGTACACGATCAGGTCGGCCCAGGACAGCTGCTTGCCGTACTTCTTCTTCACCGGCCACAGCAGACGACGCGCCTTGTCCAGCGACGCGTTGTCGGGCCAGGAGTTCAGCGGCGCGAAACGCTGCATACCGGCGCCGGCGCCACCGCGGCCGTCCTGCACGCGGTAGGTACCCGCGGCGTGCCAGGACATGCGGATGAAGAACGGGCCGTAGTGACCGAAGTCGGCGGGCCACCAGTCCTGCGAGGAGTGCATGACCTCGACGATGTCGGCCTTCACCGCGGCCAGGTCCAGGTTGCGGAACTCGGCGCGGTAGTCGTAGCCCTCGTCCATGGGGTTGGCGACGGCCGGGTTCTTCTGCAGGATCTTCAGGTTGAGCTGGTTGGGCCACCACTGACGGTTGGCGCTACCGCCCTCGGCCGGATCGGTCTGGCGGCCGTGGGCGACGGGGCAGCCGCCGGTCTCGGCGGGGGCGTCGATGTGCGCTTCGGACACGGTATGTCGTCCTTCCAGGTAGGTGATCGGGGCTGTCGATCACGGGCTGTGATCGCTACTTCTGTTGTGTTGCCGCTGTTTTCGAGCAGTCGGGGCACAGGCCCCAGTAGACGACCTCGGCTTCGTCGAGCGCGAAACCGTGGCTGTCGGACGCGGTCAGGCAGGGTGCGTCGCCCACGGCGCAATCGACGTCGGCGATCTGACCACACGAGCGGCACACGACGTGGTGATGGTTGTCGCCGACGCGGGTCTCATACAGCGCCACCGACCCCATGGGCTGGATGCGCCGCAGCAGCCCGGCGGCGGTCAACGCCCGCAGGACGTCGTAGACGGCCTGATGGGAGACACCGCTGAGGGCTTGGCGTACGTAACCGAGAATCGAGTCGGTATCGGAGTGGGGGTGCTCATGTACCGCAGTCAGCACCGCGAGCCGCGGTGCGGTCACACGCAAAGCGGCCCCGCGCAACATGCGCTCGAAATCCGTAGGCGTGGGCACGACCCACACTCTGCCCGTTTTTCTGGAATGAATCAAGTCTTGATCGCTCGGGTCGGAGACATTCCCGCCTGCCTCACGACGACGATCACGCCCGGGTTCAACCCGCCCCCACTTTCTGGGGCACCAACAACACCGGCGCAGTGTTAACGCTTTGCCCGGAAGTACCCGGAACAGGGCGTTTCGGGCAAGAGTACGGCGAAGAACCGTGCAGCGCAGGCGATTACGCAAACTTCCGCTCACGCTGGGCCGTAACGGGGATTCACAGGGTTCGATGTGGAGCTTGCACACGAACGGTAGGCAGTACCGAACTTCGAGGGGATCTCATGCGGATCAAGTCACTGGCCGTCGTCGCATTCGCGGCAGGCGTCGCCATCTCCGTCAGCGGTTGCGACCCGAACACCTCCGCCGGACCCGCCACCACGACCCCGGCCGCACAAACCACCCAACCCGGAGCCTCCAGCCCGGGCGGCATCGACCACGACGGACCCGGGGCGGGAGCACCCATCACCACCACCGCGCCCGGCGGCATCGACCATGACGGGCCGGGAGCCGGGGCGCCGATCACCACCGTCGCCGGGGACGCCACGCCCCCCAAATGCGTGACCGGTCAGATCATCCTGGACAAGGGACACGGGGGACCGGTCGGCGGGGACTGGTTCCTGCGGTTCATCAACAACAGCTCCAAAACCTGTGTCATCCAAGGATTCCCGGGCGTCTCACAAACCAACGGAGCCACCGGCGACCCCGTCGGCGAACCCGCCCAACGCGACCAAGGGCCCGGCGCACCCACCCCCAGCCCCGTCACGTTGACACCGGGTGCCGCGGCCCAGTTCGAATTCATCACCTACCCCAAGCAGGTCAACGACTGCAACGCGCTGCGCACCAACACCCTGCGCGTCTACCCGCCCGACAACACCGAATCCATGTGGCTGCCCTGGGACGGCCTGATCTGCCCCAGCCCGCAACGCATGCTCCTCGTGCGCGCCGTCACCCCGGCCTAGCAGCGGCACCCGGCCCGGGGGAGACCCGGGCCGGGGGAGTAGCCGCTAGTGCGCGAACGCGTCGTTCATCGGCGTCGCGTACTTGTCATTCGCCGTCAACGCACCCAAACCCAACGCCGCCTCGATCGTGCGACCGGTGCTGTAGTGGTCATAACGGGCAGAGCTGGTGATCGCCGCCGGGACCGTGCCCTGCGAACCCACCAGCACGGTCGCCACATGATTGTCGGCCTCACTGAGGTCCTCATCCCAGGTGACGATCAACAGCGAACGCTGCTGAGTCCAGGCGGGGGAGGCCAGGATCGGATCGATCGTCTGCTGCAACCAGCCGTCCTGCACCTTGCGGCTCGCGGCATTACCGTTGCCCGCCGACTCACCGTCGTAGTAATCGTCGGCACCGATCCACGAGAACGCCGGGGTCGTGGCCGCCGAGGCGAGATCGGTCGCCATCTGATCGGTGTCGACCAGATGCGCCGCACACCGCGCCGCGTTGCCGGAGATGTCGGTGAAGTTGATGAACGGGGCGTCATCGGGGGCGTAGTACTGATCCTTGGTGTGCTCGGTCGCCGCAGTGGCGTTGCACGGGGAACCCATGCCCTGCTCGTACGCCTTCCAGCCCTTACCCGCCGCCTCGAGCTCGTCACCGAGATTCTGGTTGGGGTCCTTGATATTCGGCCAATACGTCGCACCGACGGTGAACGTGTCGCCGCCCGCGATCGCCATGTAGTTCTCGTCGCTGGGGTGATAGACGGCGTGATAGTTCGTCATCGAAGCCCCCTTACCCATCAACCCGTGGAAGTACGGCATGTCCGTGGTGTCGGGAGCGATCGCCGAATAATCGGTGTTCTCCATCATGATCACGAACACGTGGTCGTAGCCCGGCACCGTCGACGCCGGGGGAGTCAACGCCGCCGCAGCCACCGGCGTCGACAACGTCAACGACAGATTGTCGAAATACCCCGCCTCGTGCGCACTGTTGACGAACTTCACCTGCACCGCGATCGAGCGAGTACCCTTCGGCACCGCAGCAGAGGTCTTGCGATCGAGGAAAGCGTTCTTGGACTTGCGATCCGACGCACTCACCGTCGGCAGCGCACCGGTACCCACCGACTGCCCCGACCCATTGAGGAAGGTCACCGACACCTGCGCCTGCCCGGCATAGCTGCCCCAACCACCCAGCCAGCCTTCGAGGTTGTAGCTCACCCCGCCACCATCGATCGCACTCGCCGCCGAGGCCACATTCACCGTCTGCGCGATCGCCCCATCACCCTGATTGCCGGGCGCGAAGAACGCCTTCCCGGGCGCAGGACTCGACGGATACGTGAACGACCCCGCCGACGAACAGATCACATCCGGGCTACCGGCCGTGATGCTCCAGCCCGGCAGGGTAGTAGCGGCATTCCAGTCCGTGGTGCAATACCCGGCCTCCGCATCCCCATTCACGATCAGATTCCCGCTACCCGTCTGCGCCTGCGCACCAGCAGGCACGGCCAAAACCGCACCCACCACCGCCACAACCCCGGCCATAGCCGACCAAACCCGCATGTTCCGAAACTCCTCCCACCGCAACGATGTTCGCCGCGGTTGCGATGCGAGAGCTTTGTACCGGCCAAAGATTTCCGCGCACCCAACAAGGGGAGCCGATCATCGAACAGCGGGAAAACGACACCGCCCACCCAACCGCAACTTTACATAATGTTGATTATCGGCGCGGTTACGGGACCAGAGTTGATCTTGAAAGATGTTGTGTACGTGCGGTGTTCGCGCAATCCGCACTCGTCGTGGCGGCCGGTCGGCTCGGCTTCGCTCTTGGTGGCTGTCGCGTGAACACTCTTCGCCTGGAGGGTGCCGAATCGGTCGAAATGAAATCTTTTGCCGGACTGGCCATTTGGTGGAAAATTTCCTGTTTCGGCCGGTTGGCTGGAATCGGCGATCTCGAGCCCGATCCGGCCTCCGATGGCTTGCGTCCTACTCCCCTTGTTGCCGGGTTTCCCCACCCTAATACGTCACAGTGACGTATTAGGGTGGGGTGGCTGGAGGGTGGAAGTTGTTGGTGTCAGGGTGATTTGGGCGAATTTGGGGGTGTCAGGCGGAGGTCAGGGCCGCGTCGCGGCGGCGCTGGGCGTCGAGCCAGTCGATGATGGTGCGCAGCGCCAGGCCGAAGTTGCCTACCTGGCAGTGGTTTTGGGCTTGTTCGTGGCGGGTGAAGACTCGGGTGGTCAGGGAATTGGTGGCGGTGAGCAGGGCGATCTGGTCCAGGAGGTGCTGGTTGGGGATGTAGTGGTCCTCGTTGCCGTGCAGGATCAGGACGTCCTGGGTGACCTGGGCGGAGATGGAGGCGGTTTCGTAGTCGCGGTAGGCCTGGAACATGGCGAAGGTGGTGGCCGTCGCGGTGGTGTGCTTGCCCTGTTCGATGGCCCATTCCAGCAGCAGGTTGCCGGTGGCGGCGCGGGTCATGAACTCGTCGACGGCGGCGGCGTCACCGGTGTCGAGCCACGACATCAGGTGCGCGCGAACCTCGTGCGGGAAGATGTGCAGGTTCACCTCCAGGAAGGAGGTCATCACGCCGTAGCTGACGCAGCGGCGGACGCGGGGTTCGTGGGCCGCGGCGCGCAGGGCCAGACCGCCGCCCATGGAGAAGCCCATCAGGGTGACCTCGTGCAGGTCGTAGAAGTCCAGGACGGCGCCGACGGGCTGCTGCCAGTCCGCGCGGAACGGGACGTGGGCTTCCTCGAGGGTCGCGCCCTGGCCGGGGCCCTCGAACAGGACGACGTCGTAGCCGGCGTCGCGCAGGGCGTAGCCGGCGGCCAGCCATTCCTCGATGTAGGAGTCGAAGCCGCCGAACACGACGATGGTGCCCAGCGGTGCGTCGGGGGTGAATCGGTAGGCCGACATCCAGCCCTCGCCGAACGGGATGCGGCTGTTGCTGTCGGCGGGTACCGCGTAGTGGGCGCGCACGGTGTCGAGGAAGCGGGTGCGGGTGGGCAGTTTGCGGTCGTCGCCGGTGGGCAGGAAGAACTCGGCGATGCGCAGATAGGCGGCGCCCTTGAGGGATTCGCCCGCGGTCAGCCACTTCTCGCCCAGGGTGAGGAAGATCTGCGCGAAGGTCGGGTAGTCGTGGACGTCGGCGGCGGCATCGCGCATCTCGCTCAGCATGGTGGGGTCGCCGACCCAGCTGTAGAAGCGGTTCATCTGATAGTTGACGCTGGCATCGGGATGTAGGTCGTGATAGCCGATGGGCAGGGCGGCCAGGCGCCGGTCGAGGTCGTCGCGGGCGGGCATGGTCGGGAATTCAACGGTCACCCGACAAGTCTCGAAGCCGAGGGCCGGGCTGATCAACGAGCAAACAACCGCGAAATCATAAGTCGCGCTTATCGATTGGCGGTGGTGGCCGTGTTGTCGCCCGCTCCCCCGGCCCCCGCCACCCCACCTGATTACGTCACTGTGACGCAATCAGGTGGAGTGGGACCCGATCACAGCCAGTTGGTCGTCGTCGACGTCGTGGTGGTCGTGGACGTCTCGGTGGTCGTCGTGGTGCCCGTACACGTGGTCGTCACCGTCCCCGAGGCGGTGGTCGTGCAGGTGCCGGTGAAGGTGTCGGTCTTGGAATCGGTCGTCGTCTCCGTGGAGGTCTGACTCGAACTCCCGCTCGGAACGATCTGACCCGCACCGGGAACCCCCGGAGCGACAGGATCGACCGGGCTCACCGGCGCCACGGGAGCCAGCGGAATCGGATTGTCGGCCACCGCGATCGGCGCGGTGGCCAGCAGCCCGGCACAGGCCATGGCGGCGAGGACGACGACACGAACACCTGCGGGCAAGGCTTCCTCCTGGGATGGACGAGCTGCATCGGGTGAACCGCGCACCACGCTAACCGACAATCCTCACCGGATGGTGCCGACGCCCCCGATCAACGGCAGATCCAACGCCGTCACCCAGCCCGCCGGCAGCGCATTCACGGCCGCGACCGCGTTGAGCGCCCGCATCCCGGTCGCCAGGCAGCCCGCGACCGCCGGGGTGCGGCCCGACCCGTCGGTGAAACGGAACGAGGTTTCCTGCGCGATGGACGGGCTGCCGACGATATCGACCCGGTACACATCGTCTTTCGTGCCGGCGGGCCAGTCGGGGGCGGCGTCGAGACCGATGCGGTTGACGTGTTCGAGCACGATCACCTCCCGGCCGCGATACACGCCGTTGATGGTGAAGCGGATCGCGGCGACCGTGCCCGCCTTCACGACACCCTTGGCGGTGGGCCGATCGGTCGGGGTGACCCACTTGTCCCAGGTGGTGGTGATGGTGTCGAGTTCGATGCCGGCGGCTTTCGCGATCATGGGAACCGTTGCGCCCCACGCCATCACGAGCATGTCGGGGTGTTCGAGCAATGCGGTGAACTCCGGCGGATGCCCGATGCCCATCTCGAATTCGTAGTCGCCCTCGTAATCGGTGTAATCGAGCAGCTCCGACGCGCGCACCGAGCGCACTTCACCGCACAACCCCATCAAAGTCATCGGGAACAGGTCGTTGGCGAAGCCGGGGTCGATGCCGGTGGTGAAGCATGACGCTCCCCCGGCCTCGCATGCGGCGGTGATCGGGTCACGCCAGAACGCGGGCACGGTATCCGGCCACACCCACGGCGTCATGGCCGTGGAGCACACGTCGATCCCGGCGCGCAGGAACGCGCCGATGACCCGCATGTTCTCCTCCGCGAACGCGGCCGTCGGCCCGTAGTGCACGACCGCGTCGGGGCGGGTGGCGATCAATTCCTCGATCGAGTCGGTGGCCAGGATGCCGGTGGCGTCCGCGCCACACAGGTCTCCGGCGTCCTTGCCGACCTTGGCGGGATTGCTGACACCGACCCCGACGAGTTCGTAGGCGGGATGGCGCAGGATCTCCGCGAGCACCATGGAACCGACGACACCGGTCCCCCACAACACGATTCGCTTTCTCACGATCTCTCCTGCATTCATCGGTGGAACTCCCCGCAATCGACGGTCAGCATCTGCCCGGTCACAGCCGTGGCCAGATCACTGGCCAGAAACAGGGTGGCGCGGGCGACCTCGTCGGGACCGGCGAGACGACCCAGATCCGTCGGGGCGGCCTTCTGCCGGTAGATCTCCTCGTGGGTGACCCCGGCCTGGCTGGCCAGCCAATCGAAATAGGCCTTGTTGATGTCCTCGTACACGTACGACGGGGCGACGGAGTTGACGCGGATGCCGCGCGGACCCAACTCGGTGGCCAGCGACGAGGCCAGGTGTTGCAGTGTGCCTTTGGAGAGCTTGTAGCCGGAGTACTCCGGTTGCGAGCTGTAGGACACGCACGAGTTGAGCATGATCACCGACCCGTGTGAGGCTTCCAACGCATCAGCGAATAACGCCGAAAGTCGCAGTGGCGCGAACACATTGGTTTCATTGGCCACCCGCAGCGCTTCCACGTCGATCTGGGTGATCGGGTACATGGGCGGGATGGCGAAGGCATTGTTGATCAGGCAATCCACCCGACCCAGCTCGCTGACCACCCGCTGGGCCAGGGCGCCACGGTCGGCTTCGACGGTGATATCGGCGCGCACGACCAGCGCAGAGCCGCCCAGGGCGGTGATCTCGTCGGCGTATTCGTGCAGGCGTTTCTCGGTGCGCCCGGCCAAGGCCAGGGTCGCGCCCATGTGGGCGGCTTCGATGGCCAGCGAATGGCCCAGGCCGGGGCCGACACCGGAGATGACGATGACCTTGCCCGCCAGCAGCGGCACCGGCGTGTAGGTCTCGGCGGGGGTGGGATGGGGTGCGGCTGACACGACTCCTCCTCGAGTCCTCAGCAGTTACAGAATGTAACGACTTTGATGTGACAGACTGTAACGACTCGAATTCACGGCGACAAGGACGGATTTCGTGACCACACGCCACCGACTGGGCCCGCACCGCGACCCCGCGGTGGACGCCGCGGTCCTCGACGCCGCCCGCGCCCTGCTCGTCGAACAGGGCTACGCCGCCACCTCCATCGACGCCATCGCCGCGCGCGCCGGCGTCTCGCGTCCGGCCATCTACCGGCGCTGGCCCTCCAAGGCGCACCTCATCGCGCAGGCGGTGTTCCCCGACGTCGGCTCCGCGGTGGTGGCACCGGATCTGCTCGGGGAGGTCCGCAAGGTCATCCGCGGCACCATCCAGCTGTTCGGGTCCGCCGAGACGCGTGCCGCCATGCCCGGGCTGATGGCCGAGATGCGTCAGGACTCCGGCCTCTACGAGAAACTGTCCGCCCGCCTCGACAGCCCCACCCGCGAAGAACTGCGCGACTACCTGCCCGGCGAGACCCGCCCGGGTCTGGACCCCGACACCGTGCTCGACACCATCGCCGGGGCCGCCCTGTTCGCCATGTGCATTCGCGACATCGACGACCTCGACGGCTTCGCCGCCTCGCTGGAGGACCTGCTGCTCTACGGCATCATGGGGCAGCGCCCCGCCCGGTAGCGCGGATTCGGTTGGGCCGCTTCAGATCTTGGCGATCCCGACGCCGAGCATCAATGCCAGCGAATCGAACAACGGCCAGAACTCCACGATGCGGTCGCCCTCCACCCGCATGATGCCGGACTCGGCCAGCTCGATCACCGCACCCGTGGGCGGCGCGGACTGGAACTCACCGACATGCGTGCCACGCCAGCTCAACCGGGCCACCACCCGATCGCCCTCGGCGATCAGATCCTCGATGGTGTGCACCGAACCCGGGAAGCCCTGGGCGAAGGCATGATTGACCGCCCGGAAGCCGTCGCGGTCCACGCGGGCGCCGTCGGGCATATGCACGACCAGCGTGTCGGCGAGCACTTCGTCCAGGGCCGTGGCGGGCGCGGTACCCGCGGAGATGGCGTCGGTGATCGAATAGAAGGTGCGCACAAGGGTTTTCGGATCAACGCTCATGGCCCGACGATAACCCCGTCCGCGGCACCGATGCGCGAGAACGCCCGCACTGCACGCACCGCGCAACCGGCATAGGGTAGTCGGCGTCGTTCATCCAGGGAGGGGATCGATCACATGACCATTCCACAGCCACACGGCCACCCACCGGCCCCCACATGGCAGCAGCCCGGATTCGCGGGCGGGTCACCGAATCCGGTCCGCCCGGCCCCGCCACGCCCACCCCGGCCCATGATCACCGCCGTCACCGGCATCGCGCTGCTACTGGCCGCGCTCTCCACCGGCATCCACTTCTTCTGGGGCGGCGGCACCTACAGCCTGCTCACTTTGATCCCCGCCCTGCAGATCCTGTCGGGCCTCGCCGCCGCCATCGCCTGCTTCGCCGCCCGCGGCGCGGCAGCACGCCCGGCCGCCGGTGTCGCGGCCGGACTGCTACTGACCACCAACCTCAGCTCCCTACTGCTGTACCTGGAACATTCCCGCTACTACGCCCTCGGCGCACACGGCAACTGGCTGACCATCCCCGCGGCACTGGGCGCGATCATCGCCATCATCACCGTCCTCATCCCCACCCCCGACAACAATCGCCCGACACCACCACACCAATCCCCCACCTACCCCAATCCCGTACCCGGCCAACCATATTCCGCCCCGGCAGCTCCCGCCCCGACACCCGCGGCAACGATGGCGCCGACCTGGCAACAGCCCGCAGCCGTCCCCGCCGACCCGGGATATCACGGCACCCCGGGCAACCCCAGCTACCCCGGAGCCCCGGGGCACCCGTCTTATGGAGCCCACCCCGGCGGCGACTACGCAGGCGGGACGGGGCACGCAGCCAACCACTTCAACCCCGGACACCCGTAAGACCGCACCGATGTCGACACTCGCCGTCCAGCCGGGCCGGTCACCGGGCTCCGCCAGGCTGGTCACCGGCAACCAGCGGACCGTCACCCGTGGTGGCGGCGATATACCGCCGCCGCGCCCGGATGCAGCGGCACCGTGCCCGTGCCGATCAGCGAGCGGGCGTCGAGGAACTGGGTGCCTGCGGCTTCGGCGGGAACGAGCGAATCCGCGTGGGTGAGCAGCACGTTCGTCAATGCGGCCACCGTCGAATCCGGCAGTGTCGTGGCGGCCACCAGCAGGTTGGCCACACCGATCGTGTGTACCGCGGGCATGCCAGGGTAGGTGCCCGCGGGGATCAGGACCGGGTCGTAGAGGTAGCCGAAACGGTCGCGCATCATCGCGGCCAGTGGCCCGAGATCCAACAGCCGCAACCCGTTCAATGCCGCCGTCGGTACCCCGCCCGCCCACAGCAACGCCTCCGAGCGGCCTTGTGTGAGTGCGGATACCGCGTCGGGCAACGGCAGGTGCGTCACCGTCACCTCCTCGACGGCGACCCCGGCCGCCGCGAGCAGCTTCATCCCGCTCGACGCCGCTCCCGACCCGGCCGCACCCAGATTCACCCGCGCACCCCGCAAATCCGCGACCGTACGAAACGCACTGTCCGGGGCGACGGCCCATTGCAAATAATTCTCGTAAACGCGCCCGATCGCAGGCGGCCGCTCCGGGTCCTCGGCCAGCGAATCCGCCAGCACCAGCGCGGTATCCGCGTCCCCGCCCGCCAGCAATCGCAAATTGTCGCGCGACCCGGCCGTCGTGAGCACCTGCACTCGAACCCCGGACCCGGCCGCCTCCCGCGCCAGCAGCAACGCGAACGCGTGATAGAAGCCGCCCTCCTCACCCGCCGCCAACCGCACCGTCACCGCGTCACTCTTGCGGGCACACCCCGTCGACACGGCAGCCGCGCCAGCCACGGCCAGCGCCCCCGCACTCAGCAACTGTCGTCTCGTGATCACTCCGGCCCCCTGTCCGCACCCGTGTGGACCCGAGAGTTCGCGGCGGGCAGGCGGATGACGATCGCGAGACCGTGCGGGTCGACCGCATGGACCGACAGGCTGCCGTGGCGCGAGGTGGCCAGGGCGGCCGCGATCGGCAGCCCCAGCCCGGACCCGGTTTGCCCGTCGGCGCTCGAGCCGCGGAAGAAGCGGGTGGTGAGCTGTTCGAGTTCCGCAGCGCCGACCCCGGTTCCGTCATCGGCGACGGTGATGCTCACCCAGCCCGGCTCGGTGGACACGCTCACACGGGTGGTGCTGTCGCGACCGGCATAGCGGCAGGCGTTCGAGAACGGAACGTCCAGAATTTGGGCCAGGATGTCGGCATCGAGCGCCGCCTCGGCGGTAGGGAACCTGCCCGGGACCAGCACCGCCGAAGCGGTTTCGGCGGACCTTGACGGCACGGGTGCATCGGCAACCGGAGTGTCCAGGGTGGGAGTGACTGTCAACCTCATGCCCGCGTTGTGGAAGGCGGTGTGCCAGGAGTCGACGCGGTCCTGAATCACCGCATGAACATCGCAGTGTTGATCGGGTTCCGTACTCGCGGGGTCGAAGTCGTTGCCCTCGGCGACGGCGAGGGTGAGCAGGCCGTCCAGGAGGCCGGTGAGTCGTTCCACCTCTCGTGTCGCGCCCCGGAAGGTCGTGGTTGCTGTGGCGGGGATTGCGGGTTCGAGGGAGTCGAGGCGAATGGTCAAGGCGGCCAACGGGTTACGCAGGGCGTGGGCGGTGTCGTCGATCAGGCGGCGTTGGGCGTGGGCAGAGTCGCGCACGGCGGTGGCCATCGAGTCGAAGGATTGGGCGAGCGCTCGTAGCTCGGGTGGGCCGTCGTGGCGGCGGGTGACGGTGCTGGGGTTGCGGGGGCGGGGCAGGGAGGCGGTGAGGTCGGCGACGGCGGTCGACAATCGCGCCAGTGGCCGCAGCACCCACCGCGACAGCCACAGTGCCAGCACGGTGTAGACCGCCATGGCCGCCAGCGCGCCGGCGGCCACGATCAGCCACACGCGGGTGATGTCGGTGCGGGCGGTTGTGGTGGAGGCGATGATGACGACCGCGCCTTCGACCTGCATGTCGGAGCCGACCGGGCGGGCGATGAGTACGGTGTCGGGGCTCCAGGGCAGTAGTCGGGTCACGGTGGCGGGGTGTTGATTGCGCCGTGCCGCCGCCAGTGCGGCCGCCACTCGCGCATCGCCGGTGTCGACTCCGGCGTTGACGATCGCGATGCCGCGCGCATCCACGATCAGCACCGCCTCGCCGTAGAGGTCGTGGTAGCGGGCGACTTCCAAGCTCAACGCTCGGTTGTCGCCGAGCCCCTGCGCGGTGAGCGTCAGGCTGGCGAAGCGTTCGGCGTCCCCGCCGCGCCCGGACACCAGTTCTTGGGTGCGGCTGGTGGCCGCGGTCAGGCACAACGGTATCGCGAACGCCAGCACCGCCAGTGCCGCGAACCCGGTCAATGCGATGAGCAGTCGCCGCCGCATCGCCCTCACGCGCCCCAGCGGTAGCCGAAGCCGCGGATGGTGGTGATCAGGCCGGGCCGGTCGAGTTTGGCGCGCAACCCGGTCATGTGCACATCCAGCGACCGGGACACCGCCACGAACGCATCACCCCACACGCGGTCCATCAACTGCTGGCGGCTCACCGCGGTGCCCGGGCGTTGCGTCAGTGCTTCGAGGAGCGCGAATTCCTTGGCCGTGAGCGCGATCTCGACGCCGCCGACCTCGACGCGGCGAGCGTGCAGATCCACCCGCACATCCTCGTATTCGACGAGTGTGGCGGGGGTGGGGGCGGGCTGGGCGCGGCGGGTGACGTTCTCGAGCCGGGCCAGCAGCTCGGCGATGCGCGGCGGTTTGATCACGTAATCATCAGCGCCGCCCCGCAATCCGCGCACGATGGAGCGTTCGTCACTGCGCGCGGTCAAGATCACCACCGGGACGTCGGTGACCTCCCGCAGCTGCCGCAGCACCGTGAGCCCGTCGGCGTCGGGCAGTCCCAGATCCAGCACCACCGCGTCGAATCCGCGATGCGCGGTCAGCACATCCGCGCCCCGGCGCATGCGCACCGCGTCGTGCCCGCGCACGGTGAACGCTTCGACGAGCGCCTCCCCGACCCCGTCATCGTCCTCGACCACCGCCAACCGCATGGCTCCGATTCTCTCCTCCACGACAAACCGACCAGTCCCCGCCCTGGGGGCGCCACCCACCGAGGGCAGGCAGCGCCACCGAATTCAGCGCGCCGGGACCTGCTCGACCACCGGATGCGCGGCCTGCGGCGCGGTCGCGGCGGCTTCCTCGGCGTCGATGGTGGAGGCGGTCGCGGTCTCGCGCATGAAGAAATACGTCAGCAGCGAGATCAGCACACACCCGGACACGTACCAGAAATACAGCGACTCGTGCCCGGCCTTCTTCAACGCCAACGCGATCATCTCCGCGGTGCCACCGAAGATCGCCACCGTCAACGCATACGGCAACCCGACACCCAAAGCGCGGATGCGGGTGGGGAACAGCTCCGCCTTCACGATCGCGTTGATCGAGGTGTAGCCGGTGATCACCACCAGCGCCGTCAACATCAACGCGAACGCCGCCACCGGGTTCTTGGTGTCACCCAGCAACGTCATGATCGGCACCGTACCGAGGGTGCCCGCGACACCGAACCCGATCAGCAGCTTGCGCCGCCCGATGCGATCCGAGAGCGCGCCCGCGATCGGCTGCAACACCACGAACACCAGCAACGCCACGAAATTGATCCACGCCACCGTCGACTTCCCGATCCCGGAAGTGTTGACCATGTATTTCTGCATGTAGGTGGTGTAGGTGTAGAACGCCACCGTGCCACCCAGGGTCAAACCCACCACCAGTAGGCATTCGCGCGGATACTGCGCCAGCACCCGCAACGAGCCCTGACCGCGCCCGGCCGCCTTGTCGCCGCTGCGGGTGGCTTCGAAGGATTCCGATTCGTCCATGCCGCGGCGCAACATCATCACGATCACCGCCGCGGCCGCCCCGATCGCGAACGGGATCCGCCACCCCCACGCCGAGAGCTGCGCGGCGGTCAGCACCTGCTGCAACACGATCTGTACTCCGAGCGCCACCAGCTGTCCGGCGACCAAGGTCACGTACTGGAAGCTGGAATAGAACCCGCGCCGCCCCGCCGAAGCCACCTCCGACAGATACGTTGCGCTGGTGGCGTATTCGCCACCCACCGACAAGCCTTGCAACAGGCGCGCCAGCAGCAGGATCACCGGCGCCGCCAACCCGATCGACGCGTACGAGGGGGTGACGGCGATCAGCAGCGAGCCACCGGCCATCACCGTCACCGACAACGTCAACGCGCTACGACGTCCGAAACGATCGGCGTAGCGGCCCAACGCCCACCCGCCGATCGGCCGCATCAGGAACCCGACCGCGAAAACCGCTGCGGTGGACAACAATTGGGCGGTCGCGTCGCCGTCGGGGAAGAACGTCTTGGCGAAGTACACGCTGAACGCCGCATAGACATACCAGTCGTACCACTCCACCAGATTGCCGATGGACCCTCGCATCACGTTGGCCACCACCCGGGCTTCCCCGGACGAATGTGTCCTGCTCACAGCACTTCTCCCTCACGAACGCGGCGGCACCGTCGCCTCCACGCGCTCCACTGTGTCGCCCGACACACCCCTCACCCAACCCCTTACCCCGATTCCTAACGCTCCCTTAGGACGATCACCGCACCGTCGATCCGCGCCAATCCCGCCCGCGCACCCCACCGTGCGCCTTACCGTCTGAGAAGGCTCGAGAGGTGAGTGGAGCGAGAACTGTGATGAATCAACCCGAGACGTCCCCGGCCGCCTTCCAGGCGACCGCCGCGATCGACCCCGACGCGATCGCCGTCCGCAGCATCGGCGGCACCCACACCCTCACCTGGGCGCAATACGCCGCCCAAGTGCGCGAGATCGCCGCCGGGCTGGCGGCACTCGGCGTCGGACGCGGGGACACGGTGGCGTTCATGATGGCCAACCGCGTCGAGTTCTACCCCCTCGAAGTCGGCGCACAACACACCGGAGCCACCTCGTTCTCGGTGTACAACACGCTCTCGGCCGAACAACTGCACTACGTGTTCGCCAACGCCGGCAACCAGGTGGTGATCTGCGAAGCCCAATACGTCGACAAGATCCGCGCCTGCGGAGTCCCGATGCGCACTATCGTGTGCGTCGATGCCCCCGCCCCCGGCACGTTGACCGTCGCGCAACTCATCCAGCTCGGGCGCCGCGACTTCGACTTCGACGCCACCTGGCAAGCCGTCACTGCTGAGGACATCGTCACCCTCTGCTACACCTCCGGCACCACCGGCAACCCCAAAGGCGTCGAAATCACCCACGCCGCCCTGGCTTTCGAATGCCGCGCCTACGCCTCGGTCATGCCGGTGGAACACGGCGACCGCATCACCTCGTTCCTGCCCACCGCACACATGGCCGACCGGGTCACCAACCTCTACATGCACCAATACTTCGGCACCCAGATCACCGTCGTGCCCGACCGCACCCAGTTGCCCGCCGCCCTGGCCGACGTGCACCCCACCATCTGGGGTGCGGTGCCGCGGGTGTGGGAGAAACTCAAAGCGGCCGTGGAATATTCGGTCGCCGCCGAAACCGACCCCACCCGCCGCGCCGCCCTGGACTGGGCCTTGGCCATCGCGGCCCGCAAAGCCGCCGCGCAACTGGCCGGAGTACCCCTCGACGACACCCAAGCCGCCGAATGGGAACACGCCGACACCGCCGTGCTGGGGGCGTTGCGCGCCAAACTCGGCCTCGACCAACTCAAATGGGCACTCTCGGGGGCTGCGCCCATCCCGCCGGAAACCCTCGGCTTCTTCTTCGGCCTCGGCATCCCCATCTCCGAAGTCTGGGGCATGTCCGAGCTGACCTGCATCGTCAGCGTCGCCCCACCCGCACAAGCCCGCCTCGGCACCGTCGGACGACTGCTACCCGGCCTCGAGTCCCGCATCGGCGAGGACGGCGAATACTTCGTGCGCGGACCCCTCGTCATGCGCGAATACCGCAAGGAACCCGAGAAAACCGCCGCCACCCTCGACGCCGAGGGCTGGCTGGCCACCGGCGACATCATCACCGAGGACGCCGAAGGCTACCTGCGCGTCATCGACCGCAAGAAAGAACTCATCATCAACTCCGGCGGCAAGAACATGTCCCCGGCCAACATCGAAAACACCATCAAAGCCGCCACCCCACTCATCGGCGCGCTGGCCACCATCGGCGACAACCGGCCCTACAACACCGCACTCATCGTGCTGGACGCCGAATCCGCCGCCCCCTACGCCACCCAGCACGCCTTGCCCGACGCGTCGGCCGCCGCGCTGGCCGCCGACAAGGACCTCATCGCCGAAATCGCGCGCGGCGTCGCGGCGGGCAACGCGAAACTCTCACGCGTCGAACAGATCAAACGCTTCACCATCCTGCCCGTCTTCTGGGAACCCGGCGGCGACGAAATCACCCTCACCATGAAACTGCGCCGCAAACCCATCGCCACCAAATACGCCGAGCACATCGACGCCATGTACAGCCCCGCCCTCACCGACGGCATCCACGAACCCGACACCACCACCGCCTGACCCGTCACCACCGTCCGACCCGCCACCCGCGCTGACGCGCCGCGGTAGCCGCTGAATTCGGTGCTCTGACCTGGGTTTTCACCTCCACCCCTTCATAACAGAGCACTTGCTCTGTTATGGTCGGGACGTGCCCCGCCCCCGCATCCACGACCCGGACCTCGTGCTCGACGCCGCCGAGGCCCTGGCGGTAGCCTCAGGCCCCGCCGCGGTCACCATCCGCGCGGTCGCCACCGCCACCGGCGTCTCCAACGGGGCGCTGTATCACACCTTCGGATCCCGGGCGGAACTGTTGGGGCGCACCTGGATTCGCGCCGCCCACCGATTTCTGACCCTGCAGGCCGAACTGGTCGACGCCGCCGGAGCCGGGCCCGACGCGGTGCTCGCCGCCGCGGAGGCGCCCGCGGACTTCGCTGCCCGCTATCCCGAATCCACCCAGTTGTTCTTCCGGGTCCGCCGTAGCGACCTGCTCGGCGACGACCTGCCCGACACTGTGCGCGCCGAACTCGCCGCCACCCAGAAGACCCTGGTGGCCTTGATGAAAACCCTGGCGCGACAACTGTGGGATCGCGGCGACGCCGCCGCCGTCGACACCCTCACGCTGTGCCTGGTCGACCTGCCGACCGCGATCCTGCTCGATCGCGACCGGCTCACCCATCCGATCGCGCGCGAGCACCTGCGCGCCGCCGTGCGCGCGGTCCTCGACATCGGGCCCGCGCCCGCCTGAATCACCCATCCGCCCAAGGAGACACCCGTGCCCACCCTCACCCACCTCGACAAGATCGCCGTACTCGACCTCGGCGACACCGAGAACCGCTTCACCCCCGACGTACTCACCGAGATCAACGCCCACCTCGACACCGTGCTCAGCGACGGCAGCCAAGCCCTCATCACCACCGCCACCGGCAAGTTCTACTCCAACGGCCTGGACCTCGACTGGCTCTCGGCCAACGCCGAACGCGCCGAATGGTATGTGGCGCAAGTACAGTCACTGCTGGCGCGCGTGCTCACCTTCGCCCTGCCCACTGCGGCCGCCCTCAACGGGCACGCCTTCGGTGCGGGCGCCATGCTCGCCCTCGCCCACGACCACCGCGTCATGCGCGCCGACCGCGGCTACTTCTGCTTCCCCGAAGCCGACATCCGCATCCCGTTCAGCCGCGGCATGGCCGCGCTCATCCAAGCCAAACTCACCCCGCGCTCGGCGATCGCGTCCATGACCACCGGGCGGCGCTTCGGCGGCCCCGACGCCCTGGCCTACGAGATCGTCGACGCCACCGCCGAACTCGACGGGCTCACCGCCGCGGCCGCAGCCATCCTCACCCCGATCGGCGCCAAGGATCACACCACCCTGGCCGCCATCAAGGCCGTCATGTTCGCCGACGCCGCCGCGGCCCTCGCCAACGCCTGAACCCGCAGCGAATCCTTCAACGCGCCCGGCGGACCGCGAACACCGCCAGGCGCACCCGATTGTCCGCGCCGGTCTTGTCCATCAAATGGGCCAGATGCTTCTTGACCGTGGTCACCCCCACATGCAGACGGTCCGCGATCTCGGCATTGCTGAAACCCTCACCCACCAACTCCAGCACCTCGACCTCCCGTGCGGTCAGATCGACTGCCGGGGAAGGGGTTTGGGCCGGTGATTCCACCGCGCGGGCGATCAGGCGCGCCAGCAACGGCGGGGAGAACAACAACTCGCCGTCCATCACCCGCCGGATCGCGGTCAGCAACTGCTCGGGATCGGTGTCCTTGACCAGATACCCGCTCGCGCCCGCCGCCAACGCCGGGAACAGATGCTCGTCATCATCGAAGGTGGTCAACACCAACACCTTCGGCACCGGCCCGCCACCACCCAACAGTTCCCGGGTCGCGGCCACCCCGTCCATCCCCGGCATCCGCAGATCCATCAACACCAGATCCGGGCTGGTCTCCGCCGCCACCCGCAGCGCCGCCACCCCATCGGCGGCCTCCCCGACCACCACCAGATCCGCGGTCGCCTCCACCAGCATCCGCAACCCCGCCCGCACCAACCGCTGATCATCCACCAGCAACACCCGAATCACCGCGTCCTCCCGGACACCTCGGGCCACGACTCGCTCGCCACGAGGCTGGGGCGCGCGTCGACGGCGGTAGCGGGCAACTGCGCCTCGACCAGCCACTCGTGCTCGCGGGCACCGGCCCAGAGTCGCCCGCCCGCAAGCTCGGTGCGTTCACGCATGCCGACCAGCCCGTGACCGGGTAGCGTGCGCGCCGCGCCGAACCGGTTGCGCACCTGCAGCCACACGCCGGAGTCGTTGCGCACCACCGTGATCGAGACCGGGGCGCTGCGCTCGGCATGCTTCATCACGTTCGTCGCCGACTCCTGCACCAGCCGCAACAGGGTCAGCCGGGTGATGGCGTCCAGGCCCTCGAGGTCGGCGTCGATCTCGGCGCGCACCTCGAAACCGCCCTGGCGCACCCGCGTCATCGCCGCCTCGATCTCCGCGCGCACCACGTGCGCGTCCAGCAGCGGCACCGCATCCAGGCCCGGATCCCGCAACGCCGCCAACAGCCGCCGGATATCGGTCAACGCGCCCGAGGCGGTGTCACCCACATCATCGAGCACCTCACCCACGCGCGGATCCACGTCCCCGAGCACCCGGCGAGCGACCTTGACCCGCAACACGATCGAGGCCATATGGTGGGCCACCAGATCGTGCAGCTCGCGGGCCAACGCCGTGCGTTCCTCGGCCCGGGTGCGGATCTCGGCATCCGCGGCGCGGGCCCGCAGGCTCGCGGTCAGCTCGCGCTGCCCGCGCAGATACAACCCCAGCAGCACCGGCAACCCGACATAGGCGGCCGCCTCCACGAACGTCGCGCCCCGCCAGAACCCCGGCGCGTGCCCGCCCCAATGCCCGGCCACCCACGCCAACGCCCACACCCCCGAGGCGAGGACTGCCGCGCGGCGGCCGCCGCGCATCACCGCCTCCACCACCGCCAAAGCACCCAGATACGGGACCAGCTCCGAAGGCCCCCACGCCGGGATCACGAACATCGGCACCGCCAGCACCGACAACGTCACCGCCGTGGCCAGCGGCCACCGATCACCGATCGCGAACACCACCCCCGCCACCACAGCAAGCACCCAGTAAACGATCGGGACGCGGTACTCACCCGGAAAAGTGCTCGCCGCCAACAACGCCGGGATCAGCAGCAACGGCAGAAAACGCGCGGCCTTCCAGCGGTTGGCACGAGCACGGGCAACGATCACCCGTCCACGGTAGAGAACCCGACGCCCTCGTGCCGCACACGGGTCGCGATAGCACAACGATTGCCCAGCCACAAGACTCCCGTGGCCGCAAACCGCACCCCGAACGCGGCCCGGGGGAGGAATCGCGACGCACCCGAAACCGGAAGCCTGGAGACCGGCCCGCAACCCGAGCCCGCTGCGACCCAGCGCCGAGCAACCCGGGCCCGACCGACCCGGCCCCCGACCCCAGGAGCACCCGTGATCTCGCGACGACGCCTGCTCGTCACCGCCGCCGCCCTCCCACTGGCGCTGACCGCGGCAGGCTGCACCCGCCCCGCCGCCTCCAACGCCCCCACCGGTCCGCGGCCGCTACCGATTCCGCCGCTGGCCGACTCCCACGTCGATGCCGCCGGGGTCCGCCACTTCCACCTCACCGCACAAACCGGCAGCACCGAGATCAAACCCGGAATCGCCACGCCCACCTGGGGATACAACGGCTCCATCCTCGGCCCCACCCTGCGCGCGCGGCGCGGGGAAACCGTGTCGATCACCGCCACCAACACCCTGCCCGAAGCCACCAGCGTGCACTGGCACGGCATGCACGTCCCCGCCGCCAGCGACGGCGGCCCGCACCAGATGATCGCGCCTGGCGCCACCTGGACCCCGCAATGGCGCATCGAGCAGCCCGCCGCCATGCTCTGGTATCACCCACACCCGCACGGCGCCACCGAGAAACACGTCTACCGCGGCCTGGCCGGACTGTTCTACCTCGACGACGAGGACAGCGACCGCCTCGACCTGCCGCGCCGCTACGGCATCGACGACATCCCCCTGGTCCTGCAGGACCGCCGCCTGACCCCCGACGGGCACCTCGACGAAACCCTCACCAGCAGTTACGGAATGCTCGGCGACACCCTCACCGTCAACGGCGCCATCGCCACCCACCACGACCTGCCCGCCCGCCGCGCCCGGCTACGGATACTCAACGGCTCCTCGAGCCGCGTGTTCAACCTCGGCTTCGACGACCGCGACGTCACCCTCATCGCCACCGACGGCGGCCTGCTCGCCACCCCCGTCGCGCTGACCCGACTGCAACTCAGCCCCGGCGAACGCGCCGAAATCCTCGTCGACCTGCAACCCGGCCAAACCCCGACCCTGCGCGCCTACCCCGTCACCACCCGCACCGGCATCGACCGCCCCGAACGCTTCGGCTTCGACGACACCTTCGACGTCCTCACCCTGCGCGCCACCGGGACTCCCGCCCCCGCGCCAGCCCTGCCCGCCACCCTCACCACCATCACAGCGCTGGCTCCGCAACTGCCCGTCACCCGCAGCTTCGACCTCAAATGGTTCATGATCAACGGCGCGAAGATGGACATGAACCGCATCGACATGACCATCACCACCGGCGCCACCGAAATCTGGGCCGTCCGCAACCTCGAGAACTGGCCCCACAACTTCCACGTCCACGACACCCAATTCCAGGTCCGCACCATCGATGCCACCCCACCCCCACCGGAACTGTCCGGCTGGAAAGACACCGTCTACCTCGAACCCGGCCGCACCTACGAACTCGCCGTCCACTTCCCCGGCCCCGCCGACCCCGCCCACCCGTACATGTACCACTGCCACCTGCTCCACCACGAAGACCAAGGCATGATGGGCCAATTCCTACTCCTGGACCCCGGCCAACAACCCGCCTACGCCCCCGCGCCGATGAGCGAGATGGGCATGGACCACACAGGAATGGGCGACATGCCGATGGGCGGCGGCGCACACGGCGGCCACTGAGCGCGACGGTCGATTCAGTCAGTCGAATCTGCGGCGCGTAGATGCGGAATCAGTAACGCCGCCACCGCCTCTGGGCGCTCGGCCTGCAGGAAATGGCCGCAATCGGGTAGCTGCGCATGCGCGACCCCGGCGTGCTCGGCCAGCACCCGCTGCAAGGTGGGAGACATGCAGCCGTCGCGCTGTCCGGCCAATGCCAGCGTCGGTAGCGCTGCGGGGGCGGCCATCACGATCCGGCTGAACTCACGAGTTGCGCTGTTGCCCACCGCGAACAGGGAGCGGTAGTAGCTGGTGGCCGCCCAGGCGCGCACCGGATCGCTGAATACCGCTGCCACCGGGGCGAACTGCTCGTCGGTGAATGCCCAGCCCGGAGACCAGCGCCGCCACAATGCCCGCACGAATGCCGCGTCACGGCGCACCAGCAGCCGGGGCGAGAGCGGGGAGGCCATCACCGGGATGTAGGACGACAGCCACAGCTGCCGGGGCAGCTGCCGCCACATGCCGGGTGCGACGCCGTCACCGAACGGGGGAATCGCCAACAGCGTCAACGACTCCCAGCGGCCCGAATCCTGCTGCGCGAGGATCATCGCCACGAACGCACCCCAGTCATGGCCCACCAGATGCGTGCGCGGCGCCCCGATCTCGGCCTGCCAGGCCGCCACATCCGCGCTCACCGCCATCAGGTCATAGCGGGCGCTACGGTCGGCCGAAGCGGCCGTATAGCCGCGCAGCCACGGCGCGAGCACCTGATACCCGGCCGCCACCAACAGCGGGATCACCCCGTCGAAGCTGTGTGGGGTATCGGGAAACCCGTGCACCAGCACCACCAGCGGGGCGTCGGCGTCACCGAAACGGCGCGCGGTCAACTGCAACCCGTCGCGGTCGAGGGTCAGCGTGGATTCGGTGAGATCGACTGTCATGCTTACTCTTTCATGCCTGCTCGAACACGGACCCGCCGGAGAGCGGGCGTGCCGGGAACACGGGCCTGCTGGAGATGCGGCCTGCGGCGATGTGGGTCCGCGAGGATCGACCCCTCGGGGTCACGGCCCACCCCTAGTCGGGTCAGCGGCCCTTCCACACCGGGGGACGCTTTTCCACGAACGCGCGCATCCCTTCCCCGGCGTCCTGCGACGACAGCGCCGCCGCGGCGACCTGACCCTGCTTGGCGAACGCCTCACCCACCGACCAGTCCGGGGCCTGCTCGATGATCTGCTTGCTCGCGTCGATACTCAACGGCGCGTTGATCGCGATCCGCTCGGCCAGCACCAGCGCCGCCTCGAGGGCTTTGCCCGGTTCGGCGACCTCGTTGATCAATCCGATCTCCGCGGCGCGGGCCGCGCTGATCGGGTCGCCGGTCAACGCCAGCTCCATCGCGATCGCGCGCGGTAGTCGCTGCGAGAGCCGCAGCACGCCACCGCCCACGGCCACCAGCCCGCGTTTGACCTCCGGGATCCCGAAGCTCGAATCCGCCGCGGCCACGATCAGATCCGCCGCCAACGCCAACTCGCACCCGCCCGCCAACGCCGGACCCTCCACCGCGGCGATCAACGGTTTGCGCGGCGGCACCGACACGATGCCCAGGATGCCGCGCTTCTCGGTCACCGGCACCTCACCGCGTGCCGCCGCCTTGAGATCCATTCCGGCACTGAAATATCCACCCGCGCCAGTCAGAATCGCGATGCGGGCGTGCGGGTCGGCCTCGTAGATATCGATCGCGCGTTCCAGCCCGCGCGCGGTCGCCAGATCGATCGCATTGCGCGCCTTGGGCCGATTGATCGTGATGACCATGACGTGGCCGCGCCGCTCGATCAGCACCGGCGCCGGCGGCGCGGACGGCAATGCCACCGTCTCACTGCCACGCAGTGTGAGCGACTCACCCGACACCGTCACCGGTAGCCCCAGCCAGTCCTGCTCGGTCAATGCCGCCAGCACCTCGGATTCGGTGCTGCGCACCAGCACTCGCGCACCCTCGGGAGTCAACAGGCTGACGATCGCCGCCTCGGGTGCCCCGGCCCGGTCATAGGGCAGCGTGTACGCCTCCACGACCGCTTCGCCGGTGTAGCCGGTGCGGGCCGGGCGGGTCGGGGGATGCTCGATGACCGGGGTCAGATGCCGGTAGCCGTGCCGTGGCGGCGTCGCGGAATACACGCCCAGCGCATGCTTGGTCAGATACCAGCCCAGCGAGGTCGCCAGCCCGAAGGTCTCCGGCTCCGCCCGCAACCGGCCCACCAGCGTCGCCACCGCATGCCCGCCGTAATTGTTGCCCGGCCCGCCACCGAAGGTCAGCCCACCGGTCACCGACAACGGACGCTTCGGATCATCCAGCGGCAGACCGAGTTCGCGGGCCGCGATCTGCACCGCCACCGGAAAACACGCATACAGATCCACGTGGGTGAGATCCTCGGCAGTGATCCCGGCATGATCCAGCGCCGCCGCCCCCAGCGCCCGGATCGCCGGGGAGGCCGCCAATTCGGTGCGCTCACTCACGAACCACTCATCGGTGCCCGAAGCGCCCGCGTGCAAGAACACCCACTTGTCCTGCGGGATCCCCGCCGCCTCCGCCGCGGCCGCCGAGGCCATGATGATGCCCGAGGCCATATCCACGCTCAGATTGGCGCACTCCAGTTTCGTATAGGGCGCCGAGATCATCCGATTGTCCTGCGACACCGTCGCGATCGCTGCGGCCGAGAACTCCTGTGGCTGCCAGGCATTCGGATTGCCCGCCGCCACCGCCGACAACCGCGACCACAACTGCGCCACCGCCTCCGCATGCTCGGCCACACTACGGCCCAGCCGCCCCCGATTCGCCGACTCCAGCAGCGCGTACATATTGATCGGGGCCTGCAGCCCGGCCTCGGACTCCGCGGCATTGTTGGCCGCCTTGTCGATACCCACCGTGCGGGTCGGGGCCACCGCCGAATCCTGCACCGGCCACGACAATTCGATCCCGGCGCGCTGCGCGGCGGCCTGCGTCGCCCCGGCCTCGGCCCCGGTCACCAGCACCAGCTCGTAGTCACCGGCCGCGATCGCCGCCGCCGCCTCGTTGAGCACCAGCTGACCACCATCACCACCGAACGGACTGGTCTGCACCGTATCCACTCCGGACGCCCCGACCGTCGCGGCCACCAGCGCACCCAGATCCCGGTACTGCCACGACGTCGGCGCCACCGCGAACACCGCGTCCGCGCCCGCCAGCAACGACTGCCCCACACCGGCATCGGTGGCCGCCGCCCGCAACGCCCGCACCGCCAACGCCGCCGGATCGGCATACGAGCCGTCCGGGGTGCGCTCCACCACCTGGCCGACCCCGATCAGCACCGGCGTCGTCGGCGCCAACACCACCCCCGAGGCCCGATGCCGCACCGCTTTTCGCTGCGGCCGCCCCGCCTGCGGATTGCCCACGGCACGGGCGGCGGCCAGCACCGGCGGCAACGCCGCCAGCGACTGGGTCAACGCCTCACCCAACGCCCGGGCCACCGTCGCCCCCAACGGTCCCTCGATCGGCTGCCCCGACAATCCCGCATCCAGATACACCCGCGACCCGGACCCATTGGGCACCACCGTGATCCACAAACCCAAACCCAACCCCTGCGGCCCCGACCCCCGCAACGCCAGCCCGCCGTCACCGACCTGCGTCACCGTCCACGCCACATCCGCCGGGATCCCCATGAACTTGGCGACCTGCGTGTACTCCACCCCCACCGCGGCCGTCGCCGGCGGATCGCCCCGCCAGCCCGCATGAAACACCACCCACTCCGGAAGCCGCTGCAACTGCACCAGATACGCCAGCGTCGCCGCCGCACCCGTCTCCAGATCGGCCTGCGCGTGCGCGGTACGCGGATACGCCGAGAGCCCCTCGGGCAGGACATGTTCGGCCGCCACCGGCGCGGATTCGCTGCCCTGCCCGGTGAATCCGGCGATCAGCTCGCGCACGATGCGAGGATCGCGGCGCACACTGTCGAGCAGGGCTCCGCCCGCGCGCAATCCCTTGCGCACCGAAGCGCTCTTGTCGCGCCCCTGCTCCACCACCGCACGCAAACGCTGCATTCCCGGCACCGCGGTCACGGCCCACCTCCTCGCTGAGGGTCCAAACACCATCGCGCTTCACGGTATCGGCGCCACCACGCCACCGGAAGAGTGAACACCGTTCATCGGCCGACTTCGCACCCCCTTCAACCGAATTCGCGCCACCCCTACCCACCCACTGTGTGTAAGCGTAGACTTACGGTTCGTGGGTACTTACCAAAGCGCCGCGCTCGACGCGCTCGGCGACCCGACCCGGCGCGCCATCTTCGAACGCCTCGGACAGGGCCCCTGCGCGGTCGGCGAACTCGCCGGTGAACTGCCCGTCTCCCGGCCCGCGGTCTCCCAACACCTCAAGGTGCTCAAGGCCGCCGGACTCGTGTGCGACGAAGCCGTCGGCACCCGCCGCGTCTACCGGCTCGACCCGCGCGGCATCGACGCGCTGCGCGGGTACTTCACCCACTTCTGGTCGACAGCGCTGTCGGCCTTTCGCGAGGAAGTCAACCGCCAAGCCCAGCCCGACGAACCCCAGGAGCAGTCATGACCAGCCGCACCCAAACCCCCGCCGTCACCGTCGAACTCACCGTCAACGCCTCCCTCGACAAGGCCTACCGCGTGTTCACCACCGGCATGGACAGCTGGTGGCCACGCGAACACCACATCGGCAAGGGCCCGCTGGCCGAAGCCGTCGTCGAACCCCGCCTCGGTGGCCGCCTCTACGGCCGCGAAGCCGACGGCACCGAATGCGTGTGGGGCCGCGTACTGGCCTGGACCCCGCCCACGCACTTCGCCTTCTCCTGGGACATCAACCTCGACTGGCACCTCGAAACCGACCCCGCCCGCACCAGCCGCGTCGATGTCACCTTCACCGCCCTCGACGAGGGCCACACCACCGTCACCCTCGTGCACTCCGGCTTCGAAAACCACGGCCCCGGCTGGGAATCCATGCGCGAAGCCGTCGCCAGCCCCAACGGCTGGCCCGCCCTGAGCGAGAACTACGCCGTCGCGGCCGCCGCCTGAACCGCCACACCGGATCGCCGCGCTGCGGCCGAATCGCCGCTGCCGTGTGGGGCTTCACATGCCGCGGGGGGATTCACAGCGTGCGAGCGAACCAGACCTGGTCGCGCAGCGGCACCCCGTCGACCTCGAGGCCCGGCGCATATCCGGCCTCGGAAGTGAACACGTCCGCCACCACCCGCGTCATCCGGAACCCGCACCGCTGATAGAAGCGCAGATTTCCGATATCGGCGGTCGCGGTTGCCACCTCCAGACGCGTCACGCCCGCCTCGACGGCCGCCCCCACCACCGTCTCGATCATCCGCCGCCCCAGCCCACTGCCGCGAAACGCCTCGGCGACCGCGGTATTGACGATCTCCCACACCGCCTCATCGGCCTGTGGCGCGGCCTGGATATGCCCGACCACCACACCGGACCCGGTGTGCGCCACCCACACCCGGCCCCGGCCGATATAGGAAGCCAGCAGCTGCTCGGAATCCTCGGCCAGCCGAAACGAGAACGCGATCTCGCTGCGATCGCCGAAGAACTCCTCACACACCACATTCCCCAGCAGCGCAGCATCCGGCGCGGCGGGCGGCACCACGATCACCATCCACCCGTCGGGATCCAACACCGCGAACGCCCCCAACGCCGGCCAATACGGATTGTCCGGAACCACCTCGACCACACCATGATCGGCCAGCCGCTTGCGCAACTCACCGAGTTCCTCACGCAGATACAACACCAACGCATCCTCGGCATCGGGCACCCGCTCCGGCACCGCCCCATCCAGCCGCACCAACTCCAACTGCGCCGACGCATCCGGCAACCCGAACACGAACCCGCTGTACTCGGCGTGATCAGCGAACTCGAACAAGGGTGTCAACCCGAGCACCTCGCGATAAAACACCGCACACTCATCCAACCGATCGGTCGCCCGCGCAAACCGCGCCGCCACCAACGACAACCCGCCCCCACCCACCGGACCGGACTGCGCACCACCCATGGCCAATTCCTCCTCACAGCGAACGACACCCGCCACCCAGAATGCGCGACCCACCCCACCTGAGCGACCCATTTCCACGCCAACCCTTCGGCCCTCGCCGCCGAATCCGGCCTGGTCCACCAAACCTGACGGGATCACCCCTGGCGCAGCGATGCAGCGGCCGTGCGTATCACCCCGCGCTGCGGCTCAGCGCGCCACCAGCGCTGAATTGCGAACGCGCGAACCCGAACTCGGGTCCGCGCGTAGGCCGCTACAGTGTCGTGTCGCTCAGAGCTGCACGCCCAGCAGCGCGTCGACCGCGTCCTTGACCAGTCCCGGAGCGCTCGCGTCCGGGCCGCCGTAGGTGAGGGCCTGCTGTGCCCAGGCGTCGATCGCGGCCAGGGCCTTGGGGGTGTCGAGATCGTCGGCGAGATGGCGACGCAGCCGCGCGACGGTGTCGGTGGCGTCGGGGCCCGAGGGCAGCGCTGCCGCCTCGCGCCAGCGCGCCAGGCGCGAAAGCGCTTCGCCCAGTACCGCATCCGACCATTCACGGTCGGCGCGGTAGTGCCCGGCGAACAGGCCCAGCCGGATCGCGGCCGGGTCGGTGCCCGCGCGGCGCAGCTTGGACACGAACACCAGGTTGCCGCGCGACTTCGACATCTTCTCGCCGTCGAGGCCGATGAGTCCGGCGTGCACGTAGTGCCGCGCGAAACGCCGCCCCTTGACCAGGGCTTCGGCGTGCGCACAGGAGTATTCGTGGTGCGGGTAGATCAGGTCGCTGCCGCCGCCCTGCACATCGAACTCGGTGCCGATGCGGTTGAGCGCGATCGCGGCGCATTCGATGTGCCAGCCCGGCCGTCCCGTCCCGAAGGGTGCGGGCCACGACGGCTCACCCGGACGCTCGGCCCGCCACAGCAGGGCGTCGATCGGGTCGCGCTTGCCGGGTCGTTCCGGGTCGCCGCCGCGTTCGGCGAACAGTCGCTCCATGGTCGCCCGGTCATAGCCGGACTCGTAGCCGAACTGTTCGGTCGCGTCATGACGGAAGTAGACGTCCGGGAATTCCGGATCATCCACCACGTACGCCGCACCGGAGGCGAGCAGCTTGTCGACGAGTTCGACGACCTCCTGCACGGATTCGATCGCGCCGATGTAGTCGCGCGGCGGAATCACCCGCAACGCCGCCATGTCCTCCCGGAACAGCTCGATCTCCCGGGTGCCCAGCTCGCGCCAGTCGATGCCGTCGCGTGCGGCCCGCTCGAACAGCGGATCATCCACGTCGGTGGTGTTCTGCACGTAGTGCACGTCGTGTCCGGCGTCGCGCCAGATCCGGTTGACCAGATCGAAACTCAGGTAGGTGGCGGCATGCCCGAGATGGGTGGCGTCATAGGGGGTGATGCCGCACACGTACATCGTCGCGGTCGCACCGGGGGTCACCGGGCGCACCTGCTTGTCGGCGGTGTCGAACAGACGTAACGCTGGTCCGGATCCGGGGACGGTCGGGACAGCGGTATCGGACCAGGACTGCATGAATCGAGGTTAACGCCGCGATCGCGGCATGCCCCGGCCGCCCCCGCACCGGTGTGCCGCGCGACACGCCCCCGCACCGGCCGACCAGCACCCTAGTCACTGCCGCAACGGTGTCAATGGTTGCAATCACGAGGACGCGAACGTCGCCCCCGCACGCCGTTGTGACGGCTCAGAACGCGGGCCAGGGGATCGGGCGCGGACCGGTCGGCATCGGCAGCACCGGATGCTCCAGCAACGCCCGCCCGCGTGCTTCGAGAGCCTCGATCTCGGTGTCGGTGAGCAACGGCGCCAGCCGCTCGCCCAGCTCCCCGGGCAGCGCCTTCACCAAAACCGTGATGTCGGTGAGCAATTCGTCGCCCACCATCTCCCCGGCCCACCCCCACAACACGGTGCGCAGCTTCGGCTCGGAGTGCAGGCAAATCCCGTGATCGACCCCGTACACGCGCCCGTCCACGCCTGCCAGCGCATGCCCGCCTTTGCGGTCGGCATTGTTGATCAGCACATCCAGCACCGCCATGCGCAGCAGCGTCGGATGCTCGGCATGCACCAGCGACACCGGATGCCCCGCCGGATCCAACGCCCGCAACACCTCCCGATAGCCGGGCGGGACGTCCCCGACCGGGCACAGATCCACCAGATCCGGGCCGTCCGCGTCCTCGACGACGTCGATCCAGCGTTGCACCATGCCCGGCCCGAAAGGCCCGTCGCGCAACACCGTTTCCGGGATCACGCCCCAACCCAGCGCCTCGGAGATCAGATACGAGGCGACTTCCCGGTCAGCGAGGGTGCCGTCGGGGAAATCCCACAGCGGCCGCTCCCCACGCACCGGCTTGTACACCACGCGCAGCACCTCACCGGTCTGCTCCGGGTCGGTCTCGCACACCAGGGTCGCGTTGCTGGCGGTGGTGACCTGCCCGATCACCGTCAGCTCGGCGGTGCGCAACAGGTCGCTCACGGCTTCAGTCCTCGTCGTCGATCTCGGTGGTGGCGCCGAAGATGTCACCACGCTTGTACCCGTTGGTGCGCACGCACATGTGCCCGACCGGCGACAACGGTTCCCCGCACAGCGGGCACGGCGGCCGCCCGGCCGCGATCACCCGCGCCGAGCGTAACGCGAACTCCCGCGCCTGGATCGGGGTCAAAAACACCCGCACCGCGTCCGGGCCCTCCTCGGTGTCGTCGAGCACTACCGATTCGTCGACCTCGGTCTCGGTGATCGCCAGCAGCTCCACCACCACTGCGCCCGCGTCCGCGTCCCAGCCCAAACCCATGGTGCCGACCCGGAATTCGGCGTCGACGGGGGCTTGCAGCGGCGCGGTGTCGGCCACGTCGGCGGCCTGCGGGGGCACCTCGGTGCCGAAGCGGCGTTGCACCTCGTCCAGCAACAGACCCATCCGATCGGCCAGCACCTTCACCTGCTGCTTTTCCAGCAGCACGCTGACCACCCGCGGCTCCTGCACGGCCTGCAGGTAGAACGCGCGGTCGCCCGGCTCGCCGACGGTGCCGGCGACGAAACGATCGGGGGTGCGGAAGATATGGATTGCGCGGCCCATTGCACCTCCATTCGGTTCACTCACACTGATGAATCGGGGCGTTCCGCTACCCCATTATCCGTACTGTCG
The DNA here is from genome assembly GCF_054782115.1 of Nocardia heshunensis. Classification (NCBI taxonomy): domain Bacteria; kingdom Bacillati; phylum Actinomycetota; class Actinomycetes; order Mycobacteriales; family Nocardiaceae; genus Nocardia; species Nocardia heshunensis. Next base: position 342,309 of record NZ_BAAGTC010000007.1, read on the forward strand.
GTGGTACCCGTTTCACCGCCGGGAACCGGGGCCGAGCGCGATTCGCCGCCGGTTCGCGGTGAAATCGCCGCCAACCCCGACAGATCCGGGCCGGTGTCGTTGACCCGCCACACGTACGGGGCGGTCGGTGTGTAGCGCACCACGCTGATCGACGCCGGTTCCACCACGATGCGCTGGAAGCCGTCGAGGTGAATACCGAACGCGTCGGCCAGCAGCGACTTGATGACATCGCCGTGTGTGCACGCAATCCACAACACATCGCTACCATGCCGGGCCGCGAATTGACGATCGAGTTCGCGGACAGCGGACACCGCGCGAAACTGGACCTGCGCCAAGGACTCTCCCGACGGGAAGGTCGCACCCGAGGCGTGGCGCTGCACGACCTTCCACAGCGGCTCGCTCACCAGGTCCGCGAGCGCCTTGCCGGTCCAGTCGCCGTAGTCGACCTCGAGCAGCCGCTCGTCGGGTTCGGGTTCCAGGCCCAGCTTTTCCGCCAGCGGGGCGACGGTGCGCTGACAGCGCAGCAGCGGCGAGCACACGATGTGCTCGATGGGCAGCGATCCGAGTCGTTCGACCAGGGACTGGGCCTGCTCGCGGCCCCGGTCGGTCAGATCGACACCGGCGCTGCGGCCGGCCAGGGTGCGGGCAGTGTTCGACGTGGACACGCCGTGCCGCAACAGGATCACCGTCACCGGGACAGCCTACCGACTCACGTCGCCGAGACGACGTCGGTCGCCAGCAGCACCATCACCGTCACGCCCAGCACGATGCGATAGCCCACGAACCAGTCCAGGGAATGCCGGGCCACGAACTTCAACAGCCACGCCACCGACGCATACCCGACTACGAACGACACGATCGTGGCCACCAGCAGTTGCGGGCCCGACGCGTTGAGGCCCTCACCGGCGGGTTCGAACGCGTCCGGCAGGCTGAACAGCCCCGAGGCGACCACCGCGGGAATGGCCAGCAGGAACGAGAACCGCACCGCCGCCTCACGAGTCAGCCCGCAGAACAGGCCCGCCGAACTCGTCGCCCCCGAGCGCGACACGCCCGGAATCAACGCCAAGCATTGGGCCAGGCCCATGATGAGGCCGTCGCGGGTGGTGAGCAGTTCGATCGGGCGACGGCGGCGGCCATAGGTCTTGCTCGAGTAGTACTCCGCCGCGGCGATCACGAGCGCGAACACGATCAGCATGGTGGAGATGAGCCACAGATTCCGTGCGCCGGTACGGATCTGGTCCTTGAACAGCAGGCCCAGCACCCCGATCGGGACGGTGGCGATGATCACATACCAGCCCACCCGATAGTCCAGCGCGCGCTGCGTATCAGGGTCCGGGCCGTGCGCGAACCGCCCGTCACGCTCGAGCACCGGCAGCCGGGTGGTGGCCCGCTCGTGAAGCGGCACCGATTCCCGTTGCGGGGCAGCGATTTTCCACCACAGCGTGGTGCACCAGGCCACCACGATACGACGGATGTCGCGGGCGAAATACACCAGCACCGCCGCCTCGGTGCCCAGCTGGGTGACCGCGGTGAACGACGCGCCCGCATCATCGCCGAAGAACACCGCCGAGGTGATCCGCAGATGCGCCGAGGAGGAGATCGGCAGAAACTCCGTCACGCCCTGCACCAGGCCCAGTATCAGCGCCTGCATCCACGTCATCGACTCGCCCAACACGCCCTCCAGTCCCGAATCATCAACTCGCAGTGGGTAATTCGCCGCCACCGCGCCCGGCCGCGCCCGCCGTGCAGCGCGGGCGCGCGGCGCATCCGCGCCGCAACACGGCGCCGACCCTACCGGGCAATGTCCGAATTCGGACATGCACGCGCGGAATTCGCCGACCCGCCGCACCCCCGGCGGGCCGTAGCCGGGCGCGGGCGATGCCTGCGCCTAGGCTGACGCGTGTGACGAAAGTGCAAGCGCGGTGATGGAACAACGCACGGTCGGCCGCAGCGGACTGCGGGTGTCTCGGCTCGGGCTGGCCACCCACACCTGGGGCAGGGAAACCGACGCCGAGGACGCCGCCGCCCAGCTGATGGCATTCGTGGAAGCCGGCGGCACCCTCATCGACACCTCCCCGGCCTACGGTGACGGCGCCGCCCAACACATCCTGGGCGAACTGCTCTCCGAGATCGGCCGCGAAGACCTCGTGCTGAGCGGAAACGCCGGATACACACCGATACTCAGCGACGCCACCGCCGAGACGCCCGCCGCCGTGCGCTGGATGGTCGACGCCTCACGACGCACCATGATGCGCCAACTCGACCACACGCTCACCCAGCTCGGCACCGACCACCTCGACATCTGGTCGGTCGCCGCCTGGGACCCGCACACACCGCTCGAGGAGATCGCCGACACCCTGAGCTGGGCGGTGCGCTCGGGCCGAGTGCGCTACGCCGGGGCCCGCGGCTACGACGGCTGGCAGCTGGCCACTCTGGCCGCGCACGCCCCCCTCACCGCCACCCACCTGCCCTACTCGCTGCTCGCGCGCGGCGTGGAACACGAATTCGTGCCCGCCGCACAGCATCACGGCATCGGCATCGTCGCCACCGCACCCCTGGCCGGGGGCATCCTCACCGGCAAATACCGCGACGGCGTCCCCGCCGACTCGCGCGGCGCGGACGAGGCGACCGCCGCGGAGATCACCGCACACCTCGACGAACGCGCCCTGCGGGTGGTGGATGCGGTCATCACCGCCGCCGACGGCCTGGGCACCTCCCCGCTGGCGGTGGCGCTGGCGTGGATCCGCGATCAGCCGGGCGTGGCGTCGATGCTGGTGGGAGCGCGCGATATCGGGCAGCTGACCGGAATCCTCGCCGCCGAAACCCTGGAACTGCCCCGGGCGATCGCCGCGGCCCTGGGAGACGTGAGCGCACGCACAGAATGAGCAAGGCTAACCTTACCCGCATGAGGTGTCTCGTGAATGCCCGCCGCGCCATCCGCCCGCTGCTGATCATGCTGCTCGGGCTCGGCCTGGTCGCGGGCGTCACCGCCTGCGGCAGCGGCACTTCCGGCAGCGGCGGCGCGAAGGGACCGGTCACCGCCACCGTCGGCAACCTCGACCCCGTCGCCCTGAGTCCCGCGCCCACCCCGGTGCTGCCGGTCACCGTGAAATCCTTCGACGGCAGCGACGTCACCGTCACCGACGCCAGCCGCATCATCGCCGCCGACCGCTACGGCACCCTCGCCCAGACCGTCGTCGCGCTCGGGCTGCGCTCGAACCTGGTGGGCCGCTCCAACTCCGCGGCCTTCCCCGCCGTCACCGACCTGCCCACCGTCTCGAGCGGCTCGGGCACGCTGAGCGTGGAAGCGGTTGCGGCACTGCGGCCCACGGTGTTCCTCACCGACACCACCGCCGTCACCCCCGCCCTGCGCGACCAACTGAAATCCCTCGGCATCACGGTCGTCTACTTCGACTCCAAACGCACCCTCGACGGCGTCGTCCCGCAAATCCAGGCCGTCGCCGACGCGCTGGGCGTCTCCGCAGCGGGCAAGACCCTGGCCAAGCGCACCCAGGACGAGATCAGCGCCGCGACCGCGTCGGTGCCGCACGAGAACACCAAACCCAAGATCGCGTTCCTGTACCTGCGCTCCACCGCCATCACCATGATCTTCGGCCCCGGTTCCGGCGCGGAATCGCTGATCGCGGCCATCGGCGGCATCGACGCGGCCACCGCCTCGGGCGTCACCCAGGACTTCCTGCCCATCACCAGCGAAGCCATGATCGCCGCCGCCCCCGACGTCCTGCTGGTCATGAGCGACGGCCTGGCCTCCGTCGGCGGCGTCGACGGCCTCGAGAAGGTCCCCGGCGTCGCCCAAACCCCCGCCGGCCGCGACCGCCGCGTCATCGACATGTCCGATGCCGTCCTGCTGTCCTTCGGCCCCAACACCGGCCGCGTCCTGACCGCCCTCGTCAAAGCCGTCTACGGAACCAGCAACGCATGACCGATCCAGCTGCCCCGCAATCCGATCCGCCGCTACCCCACACCACGAGCACGACCGGCAACGCTGGCGCCAATACATCGCCGACGGGTCCAGCCCCCAGCGCGCCCACGGGAAACGGGACGGGCACGGTCACCGCTGCTACCGGCCAGGTGAATCCGGCGCCGGGGACGTCATCCACCGCGGCCCGGCAGGACGAAGCGGGTGACACCGTCGTCGACGTCACCGAGGCCGGGCTGGAATCGGCTGCCGCGCAACACTTCCCGGCCAGCGTCGATCCGGTTCCGGCCGTGCGGCGCACTCGTTCGCGCACGACGCTGATCTTCGCGGGCGCGCTCGCGGGACTGCTGCTGCTCGCGGTGATCTCCGCGGCGATCGGGCAGGTGCCCACCAGCTATGGCGAGGTCGCAGGCAGCGTGTTTCACCGCATGGGCCTGGACTGGGGGCCGATGCCGCATCATCCGGCCGGGTACGTGACCCTGTGGGAAGTCCGGTTCCCGCGGGTAGTGCTGGCCGTGCTCGTCGGTGCCGCGTTGGCCACAGCGGGTGCATTGTTGCAGGGTGTGTTCGCCAATCCGCTGGCCGAACCCGGTGTCATCGGGGTTTCGGCGGGCGCGGCGGTCGGGGCGGGCACCGTCATCGTGATCGGGGGCGCGTTCGCGGCGGCCTGGTCGGTGGCGGCGGGCGCGTTCGTGGCCGGGCTCGGCACCACGGCGCTGGTATATCTGCTCTCGCGTTCGGGTGGACGGACCGAGGTGGTCACGCTGATCCTCACCGGTGTCGCCATCAATGCCTTTGCCGGTGGCCTCATTTCGTTCTTGCTGTTCAAAGCGTCTCCGGCGGCCCGCGATCAGCTGGTGTTCTGGCAGATGGGCTCGCTCAACGGCGCAACCTGGCAGGCGGTCAACGTGGTGTGGCCGCTGACGCTGGTGGGGATCGCGGCCGCGATCTGGATGGCACCGCGCCTGGACCTGCTCGCCCTGGGTGAATCCGCGGCCCGGCATCTGGGCGTCGATGTGGAGCGGTTGCGGCGCAACATCATTGTCGTCGTCGCCATTCTCGCCACCGCCGGGGTCGCGTTCACCGGCATCATCTTGTTCGTCGGGTTGATCGTGCCGCATCTGGTGCGCATGCTCGTCGGTCCCGGGCACCGGGTGCTCATCCCGCTCTCGGCGATCCTCGGCGCGGCCGTGCTGGTGGCCGCCGATATCGGTGCGCGCGCCCTGGTTCACAATGCCGACCTGCCTTTGGGCATGATCACCTCGCTGGTCGGTGGGCCGTTCTTCTTCTGGCTGCTGCGACGCACCCGCTCGCGGGCGGGAGGCTGGGCATGAGCGCATTGCGTGGACTGGCCACCGTTTTCCGGCGCACCCCGGCCATGCCCGAGACCCCCGAACCCGGCGCCGTTACCCTGCGTGCCCACGGTGTGAGTGCACGTCGTGGCGACCGCACCGTCCTCGACGGCGTCGAATTCCCCGTACGCGCCGGGCAGATCGTGGCCTTGGTCGGACCCAACGGGGCAGGCAAATCCACCCTGCTCGCCGCGCTGGCCGGGGAACTCGAACTCGCCGGCGGCAGTGTCGAACTCGACGGGCACGCCTTGACCCACTGGACACCCCTGGACATGGCCCGCCGACGCGCGGTGCTCCCCCAATCCCACACCGTCGGATTCCCTTTCATGGCCCGCGACGTCGTCGCCATGGGCCGCGCCCCCTGGGCACGCACACCCCGCCAACTAGACGACGACACCGTCATCGCCGCCGCCATGGCCGCCACCGACGTCGAACGCTTCGCCCAGCGTCCCTTCCCGGCGCTCTCGGGCGGTGAACGCGCCCGCGTCGCCCTGGCCCGGGTGCTCGCCCAGGACACCCACACGCTGCTGCTCGACGAGCCCACCGCCGCACTCGATCTCGGCCATCAAGAACAGATCCTGCGCCTGGCGCGGCAGCGCGCCGACGCGGGCACCGCCGTCGTGGTGGTGCTGCACGACCTCGGCGTGGCCGCCGCCTACGCCGACCGCGTCGCGGTCCTGGAAGCCGGACGCATCGCCGCCGACGGCCCACCGCGCGAGATCCTCACCCCGGAATTGCTCACCCGCGTGTATCAGCATCCGGTCGACGTGTTCGACCATCCGGTGACCGGCGCGCAACTGGTGCTACCCATGCGCGGCTGAATCTCTCTGAAGTCGTTGTGGGCCGGGCACTCTCGCCCGGCCCATTCACAGCTCCTGCTGACCCCACACCAGCCGCAGCACGCCGTTGACGAACCAAATCGCGAACAGCGCCACCCCCGCGATCGGCGTGCACGCCAGTCCCAGCAGTAGCGCTGCCGCCCCGAACCACACCACCTCCAAGGCGATGCGCCGCCACCCCTTTTGTGGGAAGCGCGGATCCTTGGCCGCCCCGAACAACGCCCACACCACGATGAACACCGCCGGTGCGGCGATCGCCAGCAGGATCCGTACCACCATCGGTGCCGACACGGTGGCGCCCCACCAGATCGCCGAGCCCAGCACGGCCAGTTCCAGCAGGAACATCACCAACAGATTCGCGCCCTTGAGCACGCTCATCGCCACACCAACTTCAACACCGCAGGAGTCAACAGCATGCGAATCACGGTGGCGTCCAACACCAGTGCCGCGATCATGCCGTAGGCAATGTATTTCATCAGCACGAGATCGGAGAACCCGAACGCCCCGGTCACCACGATCAGGATCGCCGCCGCGGAGGTGATCACGCCGCCGGTGTGCGCGATGCCGTAGCGGATCGCCTCGGGCGCATCGGCTCCCGCCGCGCGAGCCTCGGCCATGCGCGACTGCAGGAACACCTCGTAGTCGGTGGACAGGCCGAACAGCACCGTCACGATCAACACCAGCACCGCGAACATCAACGGGCCCGGCGTGAAATCGAACAGCCCCGCCCCGTGACCCTCCACGAAGATCCAGGTCAGCACGCCCAGCGTCGCGCCCAGACTCAAGGCGCTCATCACCACGGCTTTGATCGCCAGCACCAGCGACCGAAACGCGGCATACATCAACGCGACCGCCGCCACCACCAGGATCAGCGCCAGCAACGGCAGACCCCTGATCAACCCTTGGATCGAATCCCGTTCCAGCGCAGGAACACCCGCCACCATCACATGCGTACCCGTCGGCTCCGGCAGCGCCCGCAAGGCGGCGATCACCGAGTCGGCGTCGCGCTTATCCGTGAGCCCACTGGCCAGCACCGTCACCTGATCCTTGGTCGGCGCGGCCGGATCGAACGGGCCGGTCATCTTCGACCCCACCGCCTGATTGGCCTCATACCGCAGATCCGAGAGCTGCTGCGGATTCGCGCCCACCACCACCAGTTTCAACGGTTCGGTGCGGAACGTCGGAAACAGCCGGTCGAAGTCCTGCTGCGCCACCCGCGCCGGGTTATCGCCCGCCAGATAGCGTTCGCTCAACCCACCGAACTCGATGTGACGAAACGGCAGGATCAACGTCAACAGCAGCAACACCACCGGCACGATCACCAGCCACGGCTTGCGCATCGCGAAAACCGCCAGCCGCGAAAAGAATCCGGCATCGATCTGCTCGGCGGTACGGATGCTCGCCAGCCGATGCCAGCCCCACAGATCGATGCGCCGCCCCACGATCGATAACACCGCGGGCAACGCCGTCACCGACAGCACCGCCGCCAGCAGCACCGAGGAAATGCCACCCAACGGCACCGACCGCAGCACCCCGTTGGGGTAGATGAACAACGCACCCAAGCTCACCGCGATGATCGCCGCCGAGAACAACACCGTGCGCCCCGCCGTCGCGATCGTGCGCGCTGTCGCCTCCTCCACACTGCGCCCCGCCGCGAGCTCCTCCCGGAACCGCGTCACCGCGAACAAGCCGTAGTCGATGGCCAGCCCCAAGCTGACCAAAGTGACCACCGCGGAAGCGAACACGTTGACCTGCAGATGATTGGTCAGCAGCCGCATGATGCCCTGACTGCCCAGAATCGTCATCCCGCCGATCAGCACCGGCAGCAACGCCGCGACCACCCCGCCGAACACGAAATACAGCAGAATCGCCACCAACGGCAACGCGATCAACTCCGCCCGGCGGATATCGTCCTGCATCCCGGTGTTGATGCCCTCGACCACCGGCTGCAACCCGGCCAGCTGCACCGTCGTGCCACCCGGCCCCGAACCCGGTGTCCCAGCACGGAATTCGCTCTTGATCGCCATGTAGTTGTCGACCGTGGCGGTGCCACCGTCACCGCGCAATCCGATGCTGGCGAAGGCGTGCGTGCGCGAGGCGTCGGCGAAACTGCCCATCAGCGCACCGTCGAAATACGAGTCGATCTTCGCGATCCGATCCGGATGCGCGGCCCGCAACCGCGTCAACTCCGCCGCCACCGCGGAGCGCACCGGCTCGTCGTCCACGGTCAGCCCGGGCGGCGCGGTGTAGAGCACGATCAGATCCGCGTCGGTATCGCGCCCGAAGGTCGAATCCGCCAGCTTGGCGGCGGCGACGGACTGACTGGACTCGTCGAACCAGCCCTCCTGCGTCAGATGCGCACCCAGGTCACGCCCGTAGAACCCCGACACCAGCACGATCAGCCCGAACCCGGCGACCACCAGCCATCGGTACCGGTGGATCCACCGCCCCCACCGCAGGGAACCGGCCTCGAGCATCAGCCGCAGGCCGCGGTCTTGTAGTCGGCCGAACGCAGAATGCCACACAGATCCGTGCGCGAGATCTTCCAACGCCCGTCGACGAACACGAAATGCACCACGGTCGTGCGCACATCGGAGCCGGTGCCGTCCTTGTCCAGGCTCAGCGTCGCGGTCAGCGTGCCGTCGTGGTTGTCGAACACCGGATCCTTGACCCCGTACACCGCATGTGGATGATCCTGCAGCGCCTTGTACATGTCCGGGATCGCGTCCTTGAACGCGTCCCCGTCCTGGATCAACGCCGTGCGGTCGCTGTCGGGCAGATTCGGATCCAACGCCGACTTGAGCTGCGCATCCAACTGCGCCGCGGTCGGAATCGCGGGCTTGTTGGCGCTCGAGGTGGCCGCCGCGGCCGCCGAAGTCGCACTCAACGCCGCGTACGCCGAGGAGCGCGCCGCGTCCACCTTCGACTCGTCATCGCCCCCGCCGCACGCGGCGATCGACACGCCCAGCACGGTCAATATCAGCGTGGTGGCGGCCGGTCGTCGAAGTCGCATCAACATCCTCGTCAGCTCGAACTGCGGTTGTGTGCCGCCAGTCTGTCACGACCGGTGCGCGACAGTGACTCCCGTGTCACAGACACCGCTGCCGCGAGTCGCTGCTCACAGTCCTTCCAGCACCGCGCCCAAGCGGCCCAGCAGCGCGCGCACCGTGGTCGCCTCGTGCGGCACCGCGGCGGCGACCGGTGTGGCCTGCGGAATCAGATCCCGCACCAACGCCACCACACTGCGCTCGTCATCCAGATCGATATCGGTGACCGGGGCCAGCGCCACCGCGTCGACATCCTCCGGTGCGGGCACCGCCGCGTCGAGATCGGCGCGATAGATCTCCAACCGCAGCGTCGTGCGATGGGTGCGGAACGCGAAGGAGCGTCCGTCGCCGGTCATCCCGAAGCCGTGCGCGTACCGGCCCACGGTGACGTCTTCGACGATGAACCCCGAAGTGTGCTCGGCAACCAACAGATCTCCCTGATACGAGCCGCTTTTGACTTCCACGGTAACCGCACCCGCCGACACCGCCACCGAAACCCCATGTCACATCATGCAAACCGGCATTCGATGCACCGATCACAATCGCGGCGCGCCGCCGGGAAGACCCCCACTTGTGCCACGTCGTACGCGACCATGGTCAGATTAGAGAGCACGCATGATTTCGTCGGTCAGTTCGGTCAGGTTAAGGAGTTCGCTGCATGCGCCGTCGCGGCTGGATCCGGTCGGCCCTCGCGGGGGCGGCGGTGGTGACCCTGCTGGCCGGGTGTTCCTCGCAACAGAGCAACACCGACAACGCCACCCGTGAACCGGCCACCGCGGCCGTGTCGCCTGCCGCGAGCGTCACCCCTGCCGGTGAGGTGAGCGCGCACCCGCCGATCACCATGCTCTTCGATGAACCGTCCACCGGGGTTTTGGCGGCGGTTACCGACTCCGGAACCACCCTGCAACTCATCGACAAGGGCGTCACCCGCCCGATCACCCTGCCCGGCAAGGCCGCTGCCCTCGCGGCGGGCAAACCCGGGGAGATCCTGGTCGCGGTGCCCGGCGCGATCGTGCGCGTCGATGTCGCGGCCGCCACCGCGAGCACCGTCAAGTTCGACGGTGACGTCCGCTCGGCCGCCCTGCGCGCCGACGGCTCCCTGGTCGCGGGCCTCGCCAACGGCAAGGTCCTGCTCGCCGACGCGGACGGCACTGTGCGCCACACCATTTCGGGCCTGTCCTCCGCCGACGCCATCGACACCACCGACGACGCCGTCGTGGTCCTCGACCGCCACCAGACCGCCATCGTGCAACTCGACGGCACCCGCAAACTCGGCCTCTCCCTGCGCACCGGAGACGGCGCCACGAACCTGATCGGCGACCATTTCGGCCGCCGCATGGTTACCGACACCGCCGGCGGGGAACTGCTGGTCTACACGGCTGATCCCTTGGTCCTGCACCAGCGTTTCCCGGTAGGCTCCTCTCCCTACGCACTCGCCTACGATCAGCGGTCCGAGACCGTGTGGGTGACGCTGACAGGCAGCAACGAAGTCGTCGGCTACGACTTGTCGACGGGTATACCGGTAGAGGTGGGGCGCTACCCGACGGTGCGCCAGCCCGACTCGGTCACCGTCGATGACCGCACCGGTGACCTGTTCGTGGGATCCGCGACCGGCGACGGTCTGCAACGGATCGGAGCGGACCAGCGGAAGAGAGGGCAGTGATGGCTCGGGCCTCACGATCGGCGCACCAATCGCGCACATTACCCGCGGGCTGGGAGGAATCCAGCGACGACGAATGGGAATACGTGCCCCTGCGGCTGCCTCCCGGCATCAACAGGGTCACGACCGCCATGCGTCTGTCCATCCACGCGGAATACGGCGGCTGGGAGCTGTCGCGGGTACGCGCCTACACCGACGGATCCCGCCGAGTGTTATTGCGCCGCCGCAAGACTCCCCTGCTATCCCCGACACCCGAGGCGGTGATGTAACCCCCTATGTATGAGCGCTTGTACGCCCTGCTGCTGAAGGTGATGTTCCGGCTGCAGCCGGAAACCATCCACCATCTGGCCTTCGCCGCCATGCGGCTGGCGACCCGGTTCGCCCCGGGCCGCAAGCTCTCGGCCGCCTTGCTCGTGGCCGACGACCCGATCCTGCGCACCCGCGTGTTCGGCGTGGACTTCCCCGCGCCCCTGGGCCTGGCCGCCGGCTTCGACAAGAACGCCGACGGCGTCGACGCCTGGGGCCCACTGGGATTCGGCTACGCCGAAATCGGCACCGTCACCGCGCAGGCCCAGCCCGGCAACCCCGCGCCGCGACTGTTCCGCCTGCCCGCCGACCGCGCGCTCATCAACCGCATGGGCTTCAACAACTTCGGCGCCGCCGCGGCCGCCGGTCACCTCGCCGCGCGGCTGCCCGGCGGCGTCCCCATCGGCGCCAACATCGGCAAAACCAAGGTCGTCGAACCCGAAGACGCCGCCGGCGATTACGCCATCAGCGCCAAACTGCTGGGCCCGCTGGCCGACTTCATGGTCGTCAACGTCAGCTCCCCCAACACCCCCGGCCTGCGCGACCTGCAAGCCGTCAGCTCCCTGCGCCCCATCCTGCAGGCAGTCCTCGACACGGTGTCGGTCCCGGTCCTGGTGAAAATCGCCCCCGACCTCTCCGACGACGACATCGACGCCGTCGCCGACCTCGCCGTCGAACTCGGCCTCGCGGGCATCGTCGCCACCAACACCACCATCCGCCGCGACGGCCTGGCCACCCCCGCCTCGGACGTGGAACCCATCGGCGCCGGCGGCCTCTCCGGTCCCCCCGTCGCCGACCGCTCCCTGGAAGTCCTGCGCCGCCTCTACTCCCGCGTAGGCGACCAACTCGTCCTCATCTCGGTAGGCGGCATCGAAACCGCCGACCAAGCCTGGGAACGCATCCTGGCGGGCGCTTCCCTGTTGCAGGGCTACACCAGCTTCATCTACGGCGGCCCCCTGTGGCCCAAACACATCCACCGCGGCCTCGCCCAGAAGCTTCGGGCTCACGGCTACACCAACCTCTCCGAAGCCGTAGGCGCAGAACATAAGACCAGCGCCTGACAGCGAAACCGAGCGCACGGCAGTCGTATGGACTGTCGGACAACGCAGTTCGGCGGGGATGGTCAAACTCGCCGGTGTCGTAGGCGTGCGCCAGCGTGCGCCATGTGGTGGGCGCCGGTGCGCAGATCGGCCGAAATCTGGGCGGGCAGCGGGATCGGTTGAGGCGCTGCGGGATCGGCGCTGTGCACCGGTGCCGGGTCGAGATGCAGCCGTTCGGCCAGTCGTACCGCCAGCAGAATGACCGCTCGATCGACCCCGATGCCCAACTGGGCCGCATGGATCGCCGCCCTGGCCTGCGCCTGCTCGTCGTAGACGGTCGCGGGATCGGACAGGATCTCATCCAGCTCCATCCCGGCCTGCGCCTGTTCGCGCGAAAGACGTTGCCGTGGCAGCCAACTCAGTCGCCACTCCTCCTGTCCGAGCCTGCTCACCCGCACCGCGTGCTCGGGACTGAGATCACTCTTCATCTCCCGCGCCGTGATATCGATCATCGAACGTTCCTCCCTCGGACGGTGCACGCGACCGGCAGGATCGCTGCCGCCTCGCGCTGTGGTGCGCTCGTCGCGGTCGATGTCCCGCGCCGGGCTGTCTGATCCCTCATCGGATGCTGGACGGTAGCCATTTCATCGAGGCTCACGCCACCGCCAGTCACATCGGAGTGCCTGATCTCCTTCTCGCCACCGACTCCGCGTCGGCAATGCGGTAATAGTCGCCGGCCCGGGCGGCCCCCTCGCCGGGTCATGCCGACCGCCGTTTCAGCAGCACGAACACCGCCTGATCCACCGGAATACCCAACTCCCCCGCGCTGGCGATCATGCGGCCCTGTGCCTTCTCGTCGCGGGGGTAGCCGTCGGTGACACCCTCGGCCAGTACCATCGCTGCCAATGCCTGTGCCCGCGTGAGCAACCGATCAGGCAACCAACTGCACCGCCAAGCCAACGTCCACCGATCGGCCACCCGCACCGCGCTTTCGTCGGTGACGTCGCTGGTCATGCACCAATCGTCGGTTGTGTATATCGTCATGATTCCCCCCGTTCTGCCCGCCGCCGCTCCAACACGGCGCGGGCCTGTTCCACATCGATCCCCAATTCGGCTGCGATGGCCAGTGCCCGTCGCCAGGCCCCGTCGATGGCGAGCGGCATGCTGAGCAGTGTCTCAGTGAGTTCCATTGCCGCCGTGGCTTGTTCGCGAGTCAACAGCAGTTCCTCGTCGAGCCAGCTGATCCGCCAGTTCGGTTCCGGGCGATCGGGCAGGTGTTCGGCGCACTCGGCGGTGAAACTCGTCGTGATGGAATGTCGTGCGTGATAGAGGGTCATGGAGGCCTCCGATGGGTCCGGGAGGCGTCACGTCCGAAAGGCGGTTGTGTGACGGCTGGGACGATCTGGTGGACGGGCATGCGAGGCGGCGAATCCGCCTACCGCACTTGGACATTCACCTCGAGATCGACGCCGTGCTCAGCGCGGCCCTGGCGTGCGCGCCGCCGCACCCTCCGGTTCACGAGAACGATTCCGTTCATCGGGTACCTCCCGGGAGCTGCTCGTCCGCTCGGACCGCGATACTTTGCCAAGTCTAGGATGGCATTTGGCGCTTCCGAATCGCATTTTGACGCTGTCACAATTAGATTGCCGTTTCGCCGGACGGTTAAACCCGGTCGGTTCTATGGTTGGTTCGAAACGATGGTTGGTGCCCGATGACGATGCAGCAGAACCTGGGGGGCAGCAGCGGGGCCGATACGGCCGCGCACGACAACGACGTCCGCGCTGTCCGCGACACGCTGCTCCAATTGCGCAAACGCACTGGCCTGGGAGGTGATCGGGCCCGCCCGGTCGACATCGACGCCCTGCTCGGACTGGTCGTCGTGCGCCGCTACGCCTTCCTGAGCGGAGACGATCTGGAGGCGGCGCTGCCGCACGCACTGCGCTACGTCGCGCGCAAACTCGTCGCTGCGGAACGCTTGATCGTCGACGTGGAACTGAACCTGGGCATGCTCGTGGACAACTTGTCGGACGAGTTAGTGGACCAGCTCTACGGACCGGATCTAGGCCCGCGACGGGAATCTCTGGCCAAGCACTGGGTGGCGCTGCATGATGCGCTCGGTGTGCCGGTCCTGCGGCATGTGCGCACCGAGCGTGCGCTGCGCGGTAGGCTTGAGGAAGACGCCTTCACCGCGCTTGCACGAGGATTGACCCTCGAGTCGGTCGTTCCAATGAGCGAAATTCCCTCGGCCACAACGCGTCCGAGTGTTGTCGTGATCGGTGATGCGGCGTGGGACCATATCTGCCACGTGGATGCGCTGCCGCGAGACGGCGAGTCCTTGTACGGGAAGTTTTCGGTCCACGCCGGTGGCAAAGGCCTCAATCGTGCAGTGGCCTTGGCTCGGCTCGGTGTCGACGCCCGCCTGTTCGCGGCCGTCGGCGAAGATTACGAGGGCGGCGAAATTGTCGAGTACCTACACAGACGAGGCGTCGATACCAGCCTGGTGCGCTCGCGGCGCGGCCCGACTCCGACGGCGACGGTGCTCGTCGGCAAGGACGGGACCAACGCTTCGATCGCCGACAAGGCCGACCGGATCCGGTTCGACGCCAGGGATATCGCCGATGTACCGATCACTCGCGCCCTAGCCGCGGCCGACGCGGTGCTGCTCACTTTCGAGCAGAAGGACGAGCTGTTGTCGGCGGCGGCGGCTGTGATCGCCGATCGGCTGCCACGGCCGTGGCTGTTCGTCAGCGCGACGCCTCCCAAACCCTTCCCTGCGCAGTTGCCCGAGTATTTGAAGGCCGTGGACTATCTGATCGCGTCCGTGGGTGAACTCGCCAGGCTGCGGCCCGGGATCGATCCCGCGGAGATCGCCCGGCAGCTGGTGCAGCACGGTGTGGGTGCGGTTGTGGTACTCGACAGACAGCTCTGTGCAATGTATACAGCCGCTGCCCCAGAAGCTGATCCCGTGCGAGCGCATATCGAGTCCGACTGGCCGGGCACTCCTGGCTCGTCGTCGGCATTCGTGTCGGCGTTCATGGCCCGGTTGATGGCACATCCACGCTCTGCGGAGCAGTCGGCACGCCATCGGGCTGGCTACGACAACCTGGTATGGGCCGCTGCCGCGATCCCTGCACGTGAGGCGAGGGTGAAGAGCATTCCGGATTCTATGCCGACCCGCGAGGCGATCGACCGGAGGCTCGACGCGGGCTAGAGATCGGCCGACCACGGCACATCGGCAGTCGGCAGCCAATGCCCGTGGCGGCGTTTGGCTTCCTGATAGTCGGCCTCGCGCTCGGTACGCGGCCGTGTTCGCAAGGGAATGACCGTCGCGCGGATTCCAGCGTCGCGGACCGCCCGAAGCTTGACAGGATTGTTGGTCATCAACTGCACTGCGGACAGGCCCAACACCGACAGCGCTTCGGCGGCGTCTGTGTAGTCGCGCTTGTCCTCGGCGTAACCCAGCGACAGATAGCTATCGAAGGTGTCCAGTCGCGTCCTTTCACTGGCCTCGTAGCCGCGCGCCTTCGCCAGCAGGCCGTATCCACGGCCTTCCTGATAGAGGTAGATCAGGATTCCGGACCCTGCGGCCTGGATGAGATCGAGGGATCGGTCCAACTGCGGTCCACAATCGCAGTCCTGGAACGCCAGCGACTCACCGTAGAGACACTGCGAATGAATCCGAACCAAGCAGTCGTTAGCAATGGAGCCGAACGCAAGGATATGCCCCGGCTCTGCCTCTGGCGGCATGTCGATCACCCGAACGCGGATCTCACTGCCCTTGCGTGAGAACGAATGGCTGGCATGGTCGAGACTGTCCCACATGGCTTGTCGTGTAATACTTTTCGCCGGTTGACAGCCCATCAGAGAATGGTAAGACCCGGTAACGTCCAGATTGTCCGGATCGCCGAACCGGCGTCTTGGGTGTTCGACTTGCCGCATCCGCTAAGCCTGCCGTCAGGTGGGCCGCTGGATGCACACGGGAGCGATGGCGAACCGCGGATGTCGCACGAAACGGTCATTTCACTCTCTCAATCGCATCAAGCGGCGCTTCCTCGGCTGAATTCTGGTATCTCCTACGCGAAGCCGTTATCGTGTGCCGGTGCCGATCCGAATCCCGGTGCGCGGGGTCGACGTGTGGGCTCGTACTTCTCATGGTCAACTGCCTTATCGATGCGAGGAGACTCCAATGCACCCCGGGCCGGTCGATCGCCACGTGCGTGCTTTTCGAGGATTGCCGGTCGGTGAGCTGATCGGCGGTCGGGTGTTCGTCCTCGGTGACGTCGGCGAGGACAGTCTCGTCAGGATCCATTCCCGATGCCTCTACAGTGAAGCGCTCGGGTCGCAAGACTGTGATTGCGGACCACAGCTTCGGCAGGCTCGCAAGTTGATGCTGGCCGAGGGCCGTGGGGTCATCATCTATCTCGAGCAAGAGGGTCGTGGTGCCGGCTTGATCGCAAAGGCCAAGGGTTACCACGTGAGCCAAAAGTATGGTGTCGACACCTTCGCGGCGTATCGCTGCCTCGGACTGCCGGTCGATCCGCGCACTTACGAGATGGCGGTGTCGGCACTGCGGGCCTTGCGTCTGCGCTCGGTGCGGTTGCTGACCAACAATCCCGACAAATCCAGAGCGCTCGCCGAGGCCGGCATCCTCGTCACGCAGGTACCTCTGCTGATCGAACCCCCTACTCCTGCCGCACGTACCTACCTCATGGCGAAGCGCCGAGAGCACGGCCACGATCTGCCACATCTGGATGCGGAAACAACCGCAGCGCAGGCGGATCAGCCCACAAGAGGTCTCCGATGGGCAGATCTGGTGACACCACTGACCTTCATGCTCGCCAGCGGTGTGGCCGCGTTGGTGTTGAATGCCTGGTTCGATATCTGATCGTGGCGTTTCGGGCCGTAAATTTCCGTTGCACGTAGCCGGGCACGAGTATTCCACCGTGGCACGGCGGTTGTCCGGGGCGCTTCGCACCATGAACTGTAAGGAGCAGAGTTGATTGCGGTGGTGTCGTCGAGGAGTGTGGTGGAGGCGTCGGCAGCGGAAAGGCTCGGAGAGGCCGAGCCGGTTGAGCCTGAACACTGGCTCACTCGCCGCGGAGCCGAACTGCGGGTGCGGGTCGAGTTGTTGGACGCGGGCGCCGATTCGGGTTCTATTCTCATCTTCGGAGACCTCGGCGACGCCCGGGCGAACGGCGTAAATCCCTTGGTGCGCTTGCATTCTCGATGTCTTTACGGCGACGCTCTGGGTTCCGACGACTGCGACTGTGGACCAGAGCTGCAGGCAGCGATGAACATGATCCAGGACGAGGGGGTCGGTGTCCTGTGTTATCTCGAACAAGAGGGCCGCGGCGAAGGTCTGTTGGTCAAGGCGCAGGGTCTGAATCTGAGCGAGCGGAAGGGCTTGAACACCTTCGATAGCTACACGCGACTGGGAAAAGATCAGGATTCCCGATCCTTCGACGCTGCGGCGGATTACCTTCGGAACAAGCTGAACCTGACATCGGTGCGGTTGATGACCAACAGTCCCTACAAGGTGGATGCGCTAGCCGATGCGGGTCTGCGCGTTGAGCGGGTACCACTGGAGACGGTTCCGCGCAGCGACCGTGCGCGGTGTTACCTCGAGGCCAAACGCGCGATCCGCGGACATCAGCTCGACCGGGCTCTCAGAGAAGCCGAGGAAGCGCTGGAGCAAGCGCTGCACGAAGCGGAAGAAACCCTGCACAGGAACGAAGATGCCTTCCGGTATGCGCATGTGGCAAGGCAGGATCCGCGAGTAGACCACGACCACCAAATGGCCCACGAACCGGACGCCACCGCCGCGCGCCCCCACCGATCGCGAATCGCCGCCGAACTGAACAGCAGGGCAGTATGGACATCGGTGGCCTGCGGATCGGTGGTCGCGGCATGCCTGATCTGGCTGGTGCCGCTGGGGCTTCCGGCTTCGGTGGCGGTTGCGGCAGTCGGTGTGGCGGGGTTCGCGATCGGGCGCGGATCTGGCTTGGGGAGTAGCTAGATCCAATGCTGCTCAGGTGAGTTTCGGGTATTTGCCTCCGAGACAGGGGAATTGGCACTAGCGCAGTTCGTGGCGGGTGTTCGGCGCTATCCTCGGGGTAATCGTGAAAAACACCGACGATCCAAGGGGATCCACGATGATCGCGATGCCCGATCACGCCTGGGATGCGGTTCGCGGAACGCTCCTGCAGTTCAGGAAGCACCAGGGTCTCGGCGTGGCCCGAATCGGCAACGGTGAAATCGACACAAGGATTCTGTTGCAGCTCAACGTGGTTCGTCGGTGCGCCTACATCGGGCAGACGGATCCGAGTGCGGCTCTGCCGAGCGCGATTCGCCGAGTGGTACGCAAATTGTCGGTAACCGACAGGGTCGTTGTTGACGCGGAGCTGTGCTTGGGACTAATGCGCGAGAACCACCCACCTGATGTCGATGTTGATCAGCTGTACAGTGCGACCCTTGCCGAGCGCCGGAACGCCTTAGTCCGGAATTGGCAGATCCTGCACCAGGTCTTGGGAGCGGTCGATCATCCGCCTGCGCTCTCGGCGAGGGCTCTGCGCGGGGGTGGACACGAGATGGCGGCGTTCGCAGCGCTGGCGACGCTGCTGACCACCCTGTCCGATCCAGGTGACGGCGAACCGGACGTGGTGGTGGTCATCGGGGACGCAGTCATCGACCACATCCTCGAGGTCGATCACTTTCCCACACCCGGAACCGTGATGTGGGGGACCGACTCCGGCACCCGCCCAGGTGGAAAGGGCCTCAATTGTGCCGTTGCGCTGGCGCGGCTGAGCCTCGACACCAGGATGCTGGCCGCGATCGGTGACGACGACGAAGGTAGGGAGGTTCTCGACTACCTAGCGTCCGAAAGAGTGGACACCAGCCTGATCAGGGTGGATCCACAGGCCTACACCCCGATCACGACAGTGGTGAGTCCCGCTGACGGCGACTACTCCGTGATCGCCATCGCCCAAGGGCGAACTCGACTGACTACCGCCGATCTCGAACACGCGCCGATCCGGCACGCGATCAGCTCGGCCGCGGCGGTGGTACTCACCTTCGAACACTCGGACCGTGTAATCGAAGAGGTGTTGAAATCGGTTGGTGCGCTGAAGGACTCGTCTTCATCAGCAGGTTCGCCCTGGCTGATTGTCATCTTCAGCCCGTCCCGTCCGTTGACACCAGCCGTGATGGCGCACTTCTCTGCGATCGA
Organism: Nocardia heshunensis; assembly: GCF_054782115.1. Lineage (NCBI taxonomy): Bacteria > Bacillati > Actinomycetota > Actinomycetes > Mycobacteriales > Nocardiaceae > Nocardia > Nocardia heshunensis. The sequence continues at coordinate 361,718 of NZ_BAAGTC010000007.1, forward strand.
TTACCTGGTCGGCACGTGGCACGATCTCGCAAAGCTGCATCCAGAACTTCCGGCCGTGGACGTTCCGGTGCAGGCCGTTGCTTCTCGGCTTCTGACCGAGGGGGTCGGCACGGTCTGTGTGATCGACCGATCCCAATGCATCGTCCATCGCCGCGGACCCGACGCCGTCGAGGTCGATCGATTCGCCACGTCGACCCCGAGTATCGCCGGTACGGCCTCCGCCTTCTCCGCGGCGCTGACCTCCCGACTTGTCAGCAATGCACATTCGGCCGACACCGCCGACTTCGTGTGGGCCACCGCCGCTATGGCGACACTGATCGGCCGGGCCTCCGGCGCCGGCGCCGTCGACCACGTCGGCGATGCCATACCGTCAGCGCAGTCAATCGACGAACCGATGAGGAACGCGCCGGGCGGTGCCTCTGCGATGCGCATGTCTGACGCCGCCCAAGACCGGTCTGACGCGGCGACGCGGAGGCGAAACCCACAATAGGCTCTGCGGTTAGCCGCATCGGTTTGGTGGTCTTATTGCCTGGATCGATTCGCACCGCACCGGGGAGGTTCATTTGCATACACCAGCTCTCGACACAGGTTGGGCCGAGCGTGTCCTCATCGGCAGCCGCGAGCACCGATTCACCCGCAGAGCACGCACCCTGACTGTGCGCGTGGTCGCGATCGAGAGCTCGAAGGATCATGTGCTGACCTTCGGTGACGACGCGAGCCCGCAAAATTGCCAGAGGCAGGGTGGTCAGGTGGTGCACGCGTGAAAGAGCTTCAGGCGACTGCACATTCGCTGTTTCGTAAAGGGCGCGAGATGCGGGTGCGGGTGGAGGAAGTGGGAGACGAGGCCGGGGTCGGGCACATGCTGATCTTCGGGGAGCCGGTGGACGGGTGTCTGGTGCGCATCCACTCCAGTTGCCTCTACGGCGACGCGCTCAACTCCGACTATTGCGACTGTGGTCCCGAACTTCGGCTGGCCCTGGACATGATCCAGGGCGAAGGCGGGCAGGGGGTGCTCATCTACCTCGAGCAGGAAGGGCGCGGTGAGGGTCTCGAATTCAAGGCGATGGGCCTGCGCCTGGGTGAACAGACCGGTGTCGATACTTTCGACACTTTCGACGCTTACCGCATACTTGGCCACCCTGAAGACTCCCGCACCTACGACCATGCCGCCGCTGCGCTCGCAGATCTCGGCCTGCGCTCGGTCCGGCTGATGACCAACAACCCGGACGAGGTCAAGGCGGTGGAGAAAGCCGGGTTGGTCGTCAAAGCCATACCGCTCGAGACCGAGCCTCGCAGTGAGCGGGCCGCGCGCTACATGGCGTCGAAGGTCAAACGCCGCAGCACCTATTCACAGCTTCCCCCCTCGAATCGGTAAATTCGGCCATCAACCTGACCGATGCGGCCCGCGACACAACCGAGACATTCTGGTTACGATGAGTGAGCCGCGCCACAGCTGGCGTGTGCTTATCGCGTGATGGGGTTGGTCGGCTGTCCGACGGTGGGGCGCGCGGTGGGCGCGCGGGTGGCGGGGTACCGCGAGAGGCTACCGGGAAAAGGGTTATGACGACTGACATCGGGTTTGCGCATGTATCGGGCACTACGGTTTTCACGATTCCGCAGGCGTTTCAGCAGACGTTGACGTTGCGGCCGGGGCAGGTGGCGTTGCGGACGGTGGGCGGGACGCGGCAGATCACCTGGCGGGAGTACGGGGAGCGGGTGCGCAGCATTGCGGCCGGGTTGGCCGAGCTGGGGGTGGGGCGCGGGGACTCGGTGGGGATCATGTTGACCAACCGGCCGGAGTTCAATCTGGTCGATACCGCGGCGCTGCATCTGGGGGCGACGCCGTTCTCGATCTACAACACCAGTTCCCCCGAGCAGATCGCGCATCTGTTCACCAATGCCGAGAACCGGATCGTGATCACCGAGCCCGCGTTCCTGGACACCGTGCGCGGCGCCGGGGTGGAGTTGGAACACATTGTGCTGGTGGAGGGTTCGGCCGCGGGCGCGCTGACCCTCGAAGAGGTCGAGGCCGCACCCAAGGCGGACTTCGACTTCGACGCCGCCTGGCAGGCCGTGCAGCCCGAGGACGTCGCCACCTTGATCTACACCTCCGGCACCACCGGCCCGTCCAAGGGTGTGGAGCTCACGCACGCGAACGTGGTCGCCCAGATCGTGGGCTTGGTCGACGGCCCGCTGACCGTCGGCCTCGACGACCGCTCGGTGTCCTACCTCCCGGCCGCCCATGTGGCCGACCGCATTTCCGGTCACTGCGCCAACCTGTTCACCGGCGTGCAGATGACCTGCGTACCCGATGCGCGCGAGATCGCCGCCGCCCTGCCCGATGCCCGCCCCACCGCGTTTTTCGGGGTGCCGCGCGTGTGGCAGAAGATCAAGGCCGGCATCGACGCGAAACTCGCCGTCGAGGCCAGCCCGGTGAAGAAGGCCCTGGCCAACTGGGCGCTGAGCGTCGGCGCGCAGGCCGCCCGCGCCGATCTGGCCGGCAACGGCCGCGGCGCACTGCTGGATGTGCAGCACAAGCTCGCCGACGCACTGGTTTTGAGCAAGCTGCGCCACGCGCTCGGCTTTGACGAGCTCAAGGTCGCCGCCTCCGGCGCCGCCGCGATCCCGCCGGAAACCCTGGAATACCTGCTGGGCCTCGGCTTCACGGTGACCGAGGTGTGGGGCATGTCGGAAACCTCCGGCGTCGGCACCTACACCCCGCTGGCCAAGCCCAAGCCGGGCACCGTCGGTATCCCGTTGAAGGGCCTCGAGATCCGTCTCGGGGAGGACGGTGAACTGCTGGTGCGCGGTGCCATCGTCTCGCACGGTTACCGCAAGATGCCCGACAAGACCGCCGAGGCCATCGACGCCGACGGCTGGCTGCACACCGGCGACGTCGCCACCATCGACGGCGACGGCTACGTCAGCATCGTCGACCGCAAGAAGGAACTCATCATCACCGAGGCGGGAAAGAACCTGTCTCCCACCAATATCGAGAACACCGTCAAGGCGGCGTCTTCGCTGGTCGGTCAGGTGGTGGCGATCGGCGACAACAAGCCGTTCATCGCCGCCCTCATCGTGCTGGACCCCGACACCGCCGTGGTGCGCGCCAAGGCCCTCGGCACCCCCGACGCCGAGCTGAAAACCCTGGCCGCGCACCCGGAGATCGTCGCCGAGATCAAGGCCGCCGTCGCCACCGCCAACACCAAGCTGGCGCGTGTCGAGCAGATCAAACGCTTCACCATCCTCGACCTGGGCTGGGAGCCCGGCGGTGACGAACTCACCCCCACCCTCAAGCTCAAGCGCAGCCCGATTGCCACCAAGTACGCCACCGAGATCGCCGCGCTCTATCTGACCCCGGCCCCCGACGGCGTCGTCGACATGAAGTAGCCACCCGCGCACCGAAGACTGTGGGCCTGGACGAAAAGTCCAGGCCCACAGTCATTTCGATGCCTTCAGCCGCGGACCATGCTGGCGCGCGTCACCCGAGCCAGCTGGTCGCTCATCGCCTCGGCGACCCGGCCCATCTGGGCGTGGCTGTGTTCGGCGGTGTCGTATTCGACCTGGATGGTCAGCCGGTCGCCGACGGTGAAGATGGTCATCTTCGGTGGCATACCCGCGGCCATCGCGAACACTTCGTCGCGCACGAATTCCAACTGCGCGGGCAGCGAATGTGCGGGCAGGCGGCCCATATTCGACAGGGCGATCGCGGGCGGAGCCGACAGCATCGCCGCCACTTGCGGATCCAGCGCTCGATGTGAGGCGCGCATGAACAGCGCCGGGAACCGGGTGTCGAGCAGCTGCCGCATGGTCGCGTCGATGATCGGACCGAGGGCCAGCGGATCGGAGTCGCTGTCGACCACGGCGGGAGTGCCCAGACCGGAGGCACAGTTGAGCACCGTCGAGGCGGGCAGCCGCGGCGACAGCTCCGGTCGCAGGTCCACAGCATGCCCGCACATCATCGGCACCGGACCCGACTCCGGCAGCTGGGCGCGCACGGCTGCCAATGCGGCCCCGGCGAGCAGACTGTTGACCGAAATGCCGCGGGCGCGAGCGATATCCACGATCTCCGCGGTCTGCCCGGTGCTCAATGCGATGCGCCGCAACGCCAGCCGCCCGCCCGGATCACCCACCCCGTCACCATCGAGGGGCAGGGCACGCGGGGCAGCCTCGGACCCGAAACCCGCGGCCGCCTCCCGCACCTGCGCCAGAAAGCCATCCACCTCGGCGTCGCTGGTGACCCGGGTCAGGAGCTCATCGACCCCGCCGACCAGCTCGCGATCCGAATCCGGCAGCGGCAGCGGGCTTCCCGCCACTTGTGCGCTGTAGCGCTGCCACAGCTCGTCCAGCAGCGCGAATGCCGAACGCCCGTCGCTGATTCCGTGATGAATGATCAGCACCAGCCGGGTCTGCGTCGCCCCGCGCAGCAGCACCGCGCGGAAGAGTCCGTCCGCCCAGTCCGGTCGGGTGTTGACCAGGGTCCAGTAGTCGTCGATCTCGCCGAGACGTTCCTCGAGCGGCGGCACGAAGCCGTCCTCGACCACCAACCGGGACGCCCCGTCGCCGGTAACCGCCCGGCTGCGCAACAGCACATGCCCGGCCGCGAGCTCGGCGAGCACTCGCTGCAGCAGGTCCGCGTCGACCTCACCGCGCACGACGCTGCCGATGAACAGCGGCATGCCGCCGATGGGCACGCTGCCCAGGCGGGCGTCGGTGGTGAAGTAGCCGATTTCGAAGGGGGACATCGATCGCTGTGCAGTCATATCAGGCTCGTACTTCCGTGTGATGAATCGTGCCGAGCTCGACCATACACGCGTTTCATACACCTGTTCAAAACATGTGTTTGAAACGTACGTCACAAACGTTCGTATGATCCGCTGCTAGGCTGACCGCCGTGGGAACCCGTGAAGACCTGCTCGCCGCCGCCAAACAGTGCCTGGCCGAACGCGGCTACGCCCGCACCACCGTGCGCGATATCGTCGCCGCCTCCGGCGCCAACCTGGCCGCCATCAACTACCACTTCGGCACCCGCGACAACCTGCTCAACCAGGCCATGCTGGAGTCGACGTCCGCGGCGGTGCAGCGCATGCTCGACTCCCTGCCCGGCGACGACTCCGGCGCCCCCGCCGCCCGCCTGAACACCTTCTGGGACAAGCTGATCGCCTCCTTCGTCACCGACCGCGAGATCTGGGTCGCCAATGTCGAGGCCATGGCCCAGGCCCTGCACTCCCCCGCCCTGCGCACCGAAATCGGTACGGCGCAACAGGAAGCCCGCGCCGGCCTCGCCGGCGAACTCGGCCAAGACAACCCGGCGATCGGCGCCCTCCTGCAAACCCTCATCGGCGGCCTGCTGGTGCAGCACCTCATCGACCCCGACCACGCCCCCACCGCATCCGACCTCGCTACGGGCCTGCGCGCCCTCGCCGACCTCGCTGCTCCCCGGTAGATTCCAAGCGACAGCACCCCAACACGCCTGTGGCCCCGAGTGAATCACTCGGGGCCACAGGAGCTTCGATGTGTGAACGCCTACAGCTGCTCGTGCGTGCCGATCAGCGTGGCACGGCCGATCGCATTCATGAACAGGTTGAATCCCAGGTACGCGGGCGAGGCCGACTCATCGACCTCGAGCCGCTCCACCCCCACCGCGTGCACGACCACGAAATACCGATGCGCCCCATGCCCGGCAGGCGGGAACGCCCCGGTGTACTCGTGCAACCCCGCATCATTACGCAGATGCAGCGCGCCTTCGGGCAGCGTGCCGCCCGCGCTGGCCTGCCCGGTCGCCAGGCTGGTGGTAGTGACCGGCACATTCGCCAGCACCCAATGCCAGAACCCCGACGCCGTCGGCGCATCCGGGTCGTACATCGTGATCGCGAAACTCTTGGTCTCGGCCGGGAATCCGGACCAGCTCAGCTGCGGGGAGACATCGCGCCCGCCCGCCCCGGCCAGCGCGCTGACCTGGTCGAGCGACAGCGGCTTACCGTCGCTGATATCGGCGGAGGTGAGGGTGAACTCGGGCAACTGCGGTAGCGCGGCGTACGGGTTGTACGAATAATCCGGCACGTCAGGTCCTTTCGACTCGTCAGCTGTGCAACAGGAAGTGTTCCAGCACGCGGGCGCCGAATTCGAGCGATTCCACCGGAACCCGCTCGTCGACCCCGTGGAACAGGGCGGTGAAGTCCAGTTCGGGCGGCAGCTTCAACGGTGCGAAGCCGAAGCAGCGAATCCCCAACTTGGCGAAGGCTTTCGCGTCGGTGCCGCCCGACAGCATGTAGGGCACGGTGCGTCCGGCCGGATCGTGGGCGAGGATGGCGTCGTTCATGGCGTCGACGAGATGCCCGTCGAAGGTGGTCTCGTACGAGTCGAGTTTGGTGATCCACTCGCGCTCCACATCCGGCCCGATCAGCGCGTCGACCTCCTTCTCGAACTCGGCCTGGCGGCCGGGCACCACCCGGCAGTCGACGACGGCCTCGGCGGTCTGCGGAATCACATTGGCCTTGTAGCCCGCATGCAGCATGGTCGGGTTGGCGGTGTCGCGCAGGGTCGCGCCGATGATGCGCGAAATGGTGCCGAGCTTGGCGAGCTGGCCCTCGATATCCGGTGAGGCCGGATCGAATTCGAGCCCGGACTCCTCGGCCACGGCCGCCAGGAACTCCGCCACCGAATCCGACACCACCAGCGGGAACGTGTGCGTCCCCAACCGCGCGACAGCCTGCGACAGAATGGTGACCGCATTGTCCTCGTGCAGGAACGAGCCGTGCCCGGCACGGGCCTTGGCGCGCAACCGCATCCAGCCCAGCCCCTTCTCCGCGGTCTCGACCAGATACAGCCGCCGCTCGCTGCCGTCGGGCTTGGGCACGGTCAGCGAGAACCCGCCGACCTCCCCGACCGCCTCGGTGACACCCTCGAACAGGTCGGGCCGGTTCTCCACCAGCCACTGGCAGCCCCACTTGCCACCGTTTTCCTCATCGGCGACGAACGCCCACACGATGTCACGTGGCGGCACCGTGCCCTCGATCTTGAACTGCCGGGCCACGGCCAGCATCATGCCGACCATGTCCTTCATATCGATGGCCCCGCGGCCCCACACGTAACCGTCACGCACCGCGCCGGAGAACGGGTGCACGCTCCAGTCGGCGGCCTCGGCGGGCACCACGTCCAGATGCCCGTGCATCATCAACGCGCCCCGCGAAGAGTCCGCGCCACGCAACCGCGCGAACACATTCCCGCGCCCGGGCGCCCCGGATTCGACGTACTCGGTCTCATACCCGGCTTGCTCGAGTTGTTCGGCCACCCACAGCGCACACTCGCGCTCGCCCTTGGTGGTTTCGAGTTCACCGGTATTGGAGGTATCGAACCGGATCAGCGCACTGACCAGGTCCACCACTTCCGACACGGCACGCGGGATGTGGGTTTCGGCAGTTTCGGACACGTCACTTTCCTACCACCTCCGCGACACCCCGCGCCCGCCCGCCGCCCACCCCGCCCGGGCGCGACCCAGCTAACCCCCACCACTCGAATTGAAATCACCCATCCCCCAACACTTCCCCGCACGTGCGGCGAGTGGCACACCCTGGAGGGGAATGTCCGAAAAACCCTCCAGGATGTGCCACTCGGTGAAGGTCAGCGGAGGAAGCGGACGGTGGTGGTGAGGGTGGTGAGGAGCGATTCCAGGTGTTGGTCGGCGATGCGGCGTTCGAGGACTTCCGGGTCGAGGCGGGTCGCGGTGGCCCACAGTTCGCCGATATGGGCTTGGACGTCGACGTCGGTGGCGGCCAGCACCCACAGCAGGGGTGGCCATAAGCGGGCGGCCTGGGCGAGGGCGGGCAGGGTGAGCAAGGTCGGGGTGTCGAGCTGGGCCAGGCACAGGCCCGCGCGGCGGCGCACCTCGGCGGGGGTGCGGGCCAGCGGTTCCAGGACGCCGCGCCAGGAGGCGACATCGCTGCTGCCGTCCACCGCTGCGACCAGGGTTTCGGCGACTTCCGACAGCACCGGGTTGAGGGCCAGCCGGGTCAGCGCATTAGGGCTGAGGTGACCCAGGAAGCGCAGCATGTCGGAGGTGACGTCGGCGGCGATATAGGTGGTGAGCAGGTCCGCGATCGCCGAAGGTGGCGCCACCTCGAAGAGGATGTCACCGACCGCGGCGATCACATCCGGGGTGCAGCGCGCGAACACCGACAGCGCCGCCAGCCGTAATTCCTTGGAGCCGTTGATGACCGTGCCCAGCAGCCGCGGCAGCCGCTGACTGCTGCCCGCCAGCAGCTGCCGCACCACCGCGCTGATCGATTCCCCCGAGTACGCATAGGCGGCCGAGCGGATCAGCCCCTCGTCGTCGGGCACCCCCTCCTCGACCGCACGCACGAGTTCCGGTGTCGCATAGGCCAGAAACGGCCCCGCGGTGATGTAGTCACGCCGATTCATCAGCTCGTTGACGATCGCCACCACCGGCGCCGCCGGGGCGTCGTCGGCGAGCTGCCCGACGGTCCGCGGATCCAGATACGGCGCACAATCCGCGGCATATCCGACATCCATCCGCAGCAGCGCCTCGACCGCCTTGGCGGGATACTGCACGCCGATGGCCCCGGCCGCACGCCCGGTCATGCTGGCCGGCACCAGTTTCTGCACGATCGGCAGCGAAATGCTCAGCGGGATCAGCGGCACCAGTTTGGCGATCCGCTCGAAGACCGGAGTGTGCTGATCGAACAGCTGCCCCGCCATGCGTTGTTGCAGTTCGTGCAGGCGGTGCGGGCCGAGCTTGTCGAGGTGAGCGAGCCGTTCCACCGGCACATGCAGGGTCCGTGCCAGCAGGACCAGCTGGGCTCGCGTCACCAGGTCGGTCATAAGCCCGGCCGCACGGTACATCCGTGGCAACCCGCGAATTCGTCTGCGCCGGACATGCTTTCCCCGTTTCCCCGGGCGACCTGAACTCGGCCTCCCGATGTCGACCGCCCATCATAGAGGTGACCGTCGGGCAAAAAGTACAAAAAGTGCAGAGTCCCTGTACACCGTTAGGATCCGGCCACGAGTCAGCCCGCCGGGTGGCATCGCGGGCGTCCCGGCTCCCCGGTCCTGCGCAGGTAGGACGGCACCCGGCGGACCGAACACACCCGCCCCAACAGCAACCGACGCCGCCCACCCAGCAACTCGAGGCCGACCCCTCGAGGCCAGCCCACCCTGACAACTCGAGGTTGGCAGCGGTCGTAACCCCACGGACCTCCAGCGCCAGGCCCAACGGCAGGCCGGGATCACCCGACCCAGCCGGTCGGCGGCACAGTGTTCACCGAACCCGCCCTCGAACAGGCTCAACGCGGCTGGAATCGAGCGCGCAAGCGGGGCGCAAGCGCACGCAAGTGCCCGGCAATCGGCGCTCGGCAGAGTGGTCCTCATGAACGAGACACGAGATGTGGTGGTGGTCGGAGCCGGACCGGTCGGGCTCATGCTGGCGTGCGAACTGCGCCTGGCGGGCGTGGACGTGCTCGTGGTGGAACGACTCACCGAACCGGATATGACGATCAAGGCGGGTGGCATCAACGCACCCGTCGCCCAGGCCCTGGCCCGACGCGGGATGCTGCCGCAACTGCGCGCGGCACACGAGGCGGCCATCGCGCGGATGGCGGGCCTGTTCGGTAGCGCGAAGCCCGGCAACGCCCCGAAGCGCAAGCCCGCGGGCGGACACTTCGCGGGCATCATGCTCTGGGGCGACAACCTCGACACCGAGGACCCGGCCTTCGCGGATCTGGGCCCGGCCGCCGAATACCGCTTCGTCGATCAGCAGGCCATCGAGGCCATGCTGGCCGCCCGCGCCGCCGAACTCGGGGTGCCGGTGCGCCGCGGCGTCGAGGTCACCGCATTCACCGACGATGGCATCGGCGTCACCGTCGAGGTCGGCGACCGCACTGTGCGCGCGAGTTGGCTGGTCGGCTGCGACGGCGGCCGCAGCGCGGTGCGCAAACTCGCGGGCTTCGAATTCCCCGGCGTGGACCCGGAAATCACCGGCCGCCAAGCCTTGGTCGAGATGACCGGCGCGGAAGATGTTCCGCTGGGCTGGAATACGACCCCCACCGGCACCTACGTCCACGGCCCGGTGCCCGGCCGCATCCTGACCGTCGAACTCGACGGCCCGCCCGCCGACCGCACCAACCCCGTCACCGCCACCGAGCTCGAGGACAGCTTCGAACGCGTCACCGGCGTGAAAGTCCAGATCTCCCAGGTGATCTCGGCGACCCGCTTCACCGACAACACCCGCCAGGCCCCGGACTACCGCCAGGGCCGCGTACTGCTGGCGGGCGACGCCGCCCACGTGCACTCCCCCTTCGGCGGCCAGGGCCTCAACCTCGGCATCGGCGACGCGGCCAACCTCGGCTGGAAACTCGCCGCGGTGATCCGCGGCCGCTCCCCGGAATCGTTGCTGGACACCTACACTCGCGAACGCCACCCGGTCGGCGAATGGGTCCTGGACTGGACCCGCGCACAGGTCGCCCTCATGCGCACCGATCCGCGCAGTCGCGCCCTGCGCGCCGTCGTCACCGACCTGCTCGACACCCCCGACGGCGCCACCCAGATCGCCAAGAAACTTGCCGGCGTCCAGCACCGCTACGACCTCGGCAGCGACGACCCGCTCGTCGGCAAGCCCACCCCCGACTTCGACCTCGCCGACGGCACCCACCTGTCCGACCACTTCACCACCGGCAAGGCCGTCCTCCTCGACCTCACCGACTCCCCCGACCTTGCCGCCACCGCCGCCCCCTGGTCCGACCACCTGGAAATCCTCACCACCAAACCAGCCCAACCCCGCGACCCCCTGTCCCTGCTCATTCGCCCCGACGGCATCATCGCCTGGACCTCCGCCACCCCCCACGGCCTCGCCACCGCCCTCACCCGCTGGCTCGGCCCCGCCTGAACCGCGAATTCTTTTCGCGGGCAGCAGCGGTCGCGGGCTGGAGACAAACCTCGAAGTAAGTCCCTGAGCAGCAAGTGCGTACTTGTGGGCCGCCCGGACGCGCGGCACTGTCGTCGGTAGCGCGCGCCGACACATTGCCACTGATCGTGAAGGAGTTCTCCCGCATGACGAACACTCAGCACAGCCCGGTGACGGTTCTGGGGCTCGGGGCCATGGGTAGCGCGCTGGCGTGGGCGTTCCACAAGGGCGGGGTCGCGACGACCGTCTGGAATCGCACGCCCGGTAAGGACAGCGAACTGGTTGCGGCCGGAGCAGTTTCGGCGGCAACCGCCGGGGAGGCGGTACGCACTGCGGAACTGGTCGTCGTAGTGCTGCTCGATCACGCTTCGGTGCACGAGATTCTGGACCCGATCGCCGCCCAGCTCACCGGCAAACAGCTGCTCAACCTGACCAGTACTTCCCCCGAGCAGTCGCGGGAGCTGGCGGGCTGGGCGGCCGAGCACGGCATCGAAATCCTCGACGGCGGCATCATGGCGGTTCCGGCAATGATCGGCACCGAGGGGTCGAGCATTCTCTACAGCGGCTCCGAGGCGGTATTCACCGCGCATCGCCCGACCTTGGAGCTGCTGGGTTCGGTCGAATTCTTCGGCACCGACCCGGGTTTGGCCGCCCTGTGGGACTTCTCGCTGCTGACGATCATGTACACCATGTTCGGCGGCTTCTTCCAGGGCGCGGCCCTGGTCGGTTCCGCGGGCGTCACGGCATCGGAGTTCGCTGCCCGCGCCTCGAACTGGGTGGCGGCCATGTCGCAACTGCTGCCTCCTTTCGGCCGCATCATCGACACCGGCGACTACACCAGCGAGGTGTTCCAGGATCTGGTGTTCACCAAGACCGCCCTGGACACGTTGCGCCAGGCCGCATCCGATGCCGGAATCACCGCCGAACCGCTCGCCGGATTCGCCGACCTGGTCGACCGCCAGGTCACCGCCGGGCACGGCGCGGCCGCCTTCGAGCGCACCATCGAGGCCCTGCGCGGAAAGTGACGGCCTGACGCGGAACTGTCGGTCCGACGCGGCGTGGGCTGCGCTGTCGCGCGCTGCCCGAACGAGTTTCGGCCCCCACCAGCGCTGGTGGGGGCCGAAACTATTGCTGCCCGAGCGTTATTGCGTCAGCTGCAAGGTCGCACTGAACGCCGTCAACGCGTCGTTCAAACCCAGATCGGCGATGCGCTGTTCGATCTCGGTGCGCTCGAGCACCGGCAGCGCCGACCACAACTCCCCGATTCGTGACTGCGCGTCCGGTTCGGTGGTGGCCAGCACCTTCAGCAGTGGCGGCCACAGATGAGCCGTGGTGGCGATCCCCGGCAGCTGCGTCAGTGTCGCGGTGTCGAAATGCGAGATGGCCCCGCCGAATCGGCGCGCCACACTCGCCTCGGTGCGTTCGGCCACTTCCAGCAGCCCCCGCCACACCGCGTCCTCGACGCAACCGTTGACCGCGTCCGTGACCGTCTTGATGGTGTCCGGTTCGACGATGATCGGGTTGGCGGCCAGCAGATCCAGCGCCGCCGGGCTCAACTGCCCGGCGAAGCGCAGCGTCTCCGGCACCGCCCCGGCGCTGACGAAAGTCTCGATCAGGTCGGCGATCTCGTCGGCGGACCCCAGATCGAACAGGATGTCACCGATCGCGACCACCACATCGGCGTCGCAGCGCGCGAACACCGACAGCGCCGCCAGCCGCAGATCCTTCGAGCCTTGCAGCACGGTGCGCACCAGCCGCGGCACCCGCTGCGCGGGACCGGAGAGCAGATGCCGCACGATGATGCTGATGTTCTCCCCGGAGTACGAATACGACGCCGAGCGCAGCAGCCCCTCGTCGTCGTGCACGTCCTCCTCGACCGCGCGCACCAGTTCCGGTGTCGCGTAGGCCAGGAATGGCCCGGCGGTGATGTAGTCGCCGCGCTTCAACAGCTCGTTGATGATCTTCATGACGGGTTTCGGCGGCGCGATGTCCGCCAGCTGCCCGACGGCATGCGGATCCATATAGGGCGCGCCCTCGGCCGCATACCCGGGATCGAGCATCCCGACCGCCTCGGCGGCCTTCTTGGGATGGTCCACCCCGATCGCGCCGGCCGCGCGCCCGGCCATCATCGGCGGCACCATGCGCTGCACGATCGGCAGCGAGATGGACAGCGGGATGATCGGCACCAGCAGCGACAGCCGCGAGAAGACCGCATTGTGTTCGGCGAAGATCACTTTCGCCATGCGTTCCTGCAGTTCGTGCAGGTTGGCCGCACCCAGTTTCTCGAGGTGGGCCAGCCGTTCCTCGGGCACGTGCAATGTCCGCGACAGCAGGGTGATCTGCGCGCGGGTCACCAGATCGCTCATCGCCCCTACCCGAGCTTGTTGCCGAACATGATCTTCTTGGCCGCGCTGCGCAACGGCCACGGCAGCGCACCCACGGTCTTGTCGACGGCCTCGACCATGGCGGTGGTCTCGGTGCGCCGGGCCTGCTGGAAGATGCCCAGCAGATCGGCGGTCTCGGACTCGCTCAACAGGTCCAGGGCGGTCAGTGGCCCACCCAGTTGTTGTTCCAGTTCGGCTCTGGCACCCACTGATTCGTCCCCATTCTCCGGAATGACCCGGATCACCCCATTTGTTCTCTACCCATCTCTACCAAGATCACCGATGGTGCGCCAGCCCTGTATCGGGCCTGATGAGATCAATTGAGGTCGGCTGCAATCAGATCCGCGGCGCGCAGCGCCAACGCCATGATGGTGACCTGCGGATTGACTCCCAGCGACGTCGGGACCACCGAACCGTCGGCCACATACAGCCCGCTCGTGCCGAACACCCGATGCTCGAAGTCCACCACCGCGTTGCGGGCATCTGCACCCATGCGCGCGGTACCCAGCGGGTGCGGGCCCATCAGGCGCAACCGGCGTGGGCTCAACGCGATCTCCGCGACCGTGCGCGCCTGATCCAGGGAGCGCACCGGCGGCGTCCCCGCGATCGGCAACGCCACCGCCTCGGCCCCGCCGCGCAGGAACAACTCGGCCAGCCCCGCGCAGGCGTGCTGCAACGCGGCCTGCACGCGCGAGCTCAGGTGATAGCGGATCAGCGTGCGCCCGCCGGGACCGTGATGCACGCTGCCGCTGCCGGTGTCACGCACCATCGCCCCGAACTGCTCGGTATGCGTCCAGCGGTTCATCCACTCGGTCAGTCGCGCCCCGTGGAAGGGCAGCACTCCGGCCGCGAATTGCGGTGGAATGCTGACACCTTCGAAAGTCACCAGCTCATCGCCGAGACCCTCGACCTGATAGCCCTGCGGGATCCCCGTCCACGGCGCACCCGGCGTCGGCATCATGGCGACCGCGCCCAGCGACGGATGCACCGACAGATTCCGGCCCAACGCTGGCAGACTGATCCCGTTGCGCCGCAACAGCAACGGCGTCATGAGCGTCCCGGCGGCCACCACCACCGCCCGCGCTCGGATCTCCACGGTGCGGGGCGCGCCATGCTCGTCCTGCCCCTCGGCCAGCACCCCGACCGCGCGAGTATCCGACATCAGAATCCGGTTCACGCTCAACCGCGTATAGAGCTGCGCACCGCCCTTCAACGCCCGCGGCACCCAGCTGACATTGCTACTGCGCTTGGCATCGGTAGGACACCCATACACGCATTGCCCCTGCCCGTCGCAGCCGACCGCATTGCGCGGCAACGGCCCGTGCGCGGCGCCCAGTGCGTCCGCGCCTCGGCCGATGATGTCGGCGACGCGGCCCAGGTAGCGCGGATCGGCGGTGGCGATACCCAATTCGGCCGACACCTCGTCGAGATAGGGAGCGAATGCCTCGGGGGTGAAATCACCGGGAAACCCGGCGTCGAGCCATTCGCTCAGCACCGGATCCGGGGTACGGAAGGCGGTGCCGGAATTGATGGCGGTGGTGCCGCCCACCAGCCGCCCGGTACTCACCCCGAGCACCGAATTGCCGAGCGCGAGATTGTATCCGCCGTCGCGCCAATACCGTTGGGTGCGCTCGCCCAGATCGCCACGGAAGCGGTCACGCCCGGCGTAGTCGCCCTCCTCGACGATGACCACACCCAGACCGTGCTCGGCGAGCCGGGCCGCGACCGCGCCACCACCCGCGCCGCTGCCGATCACCACCACATCGCAGTCGAGGACCTCGCGGGTCGCGAGGTCGTCCGCAGTGCTGACATTGGCCATCCAGCCCGGGCGTTGCTCGAGTACCGGCTCGTCGTAGCGGGGTGCACCGATCGCATCGAGATAGCGGCGGTCACCGAAATGCGCTATCCGCAAAGGAGTTTCGATCGCCTCCACCGCGTGCACCAACGCGGCCGTGCCGCGCGCGTGGGTGACCAGGTCGCGGCGCTGCATCGGCGACAGCGCCGCGATCCGGCGCCCGTGGCGCGCCCGGGCCGCCGCGTCGAGGCCGCGCAGCGCCGCCCGCAGTCCCGACTGCATGAGCGGAGTCATATTGCCCAGGTAGGCATCCAAGCGTTCGAGCGTGGCGGACTCGACGGGCGGAACCGCGCCATCGGGTTCGATGAGCAGCTCCGCCAGTGCGGCCAGCGCCTCGAGCTGACCCGGCGTGAGCACACCCTCCGGGCGGGTGCCGTCGGGCAGATCGGTGCGCAGCGACACCCACGGCTGAAACGAGCGCAGGAAACTCGGATAGTCGTTGGCGAAGAACTGCATTCGCCCCTGCGCGACCTGCTCGCCCTCGCACGACAGCATAGCGTCGAGATTGGTGAGGCTCGCGTGCGCGCGCCGCACCCAGCGCACATCCTTGCGCCCGCGCAGCTGCCACGCGCGGCCCTCGTCGTCCCGGAAATCCAGCTCGTAGCTCATGCGCCGCTTGGTCACCGGCAACGCCACCAGGGTGCCGATCACCGCCGCGCCGTCCGCCCACGGCAGTGCGCGGATGGTGCCGGTGATGCGGGCGCGGCGATTGGTGACGAAGCCGCGTGCGTGCCCGGATTCGCAGCGTAGATCCATGGCCACGTGATGGGCGTGGCCGTCGGCGTCGTAGAGCTCGCCGCGCATGGTCTCGAAGAAGGTCAAAGGCATGTCAGGGCTCTCTCACACGATCGGGGAGACGGAGTTGACCGGTTGCGGGACAAGGAATTCCAGCGCGCCACCGTGCTCGCTGCGCAGTTCGAAGGCATTGCCGTCGAGCGGGGCCACGTGGACGGACACCGCGGCGGTCTTGGAGTTGAGGCAGTAGCTGGTGGCGCGCGCGGGATTGCGGTAGGCCAGGCACACCATCTGCTCGGGTGCCGCGTGCATGCGCAGCTCCGCGGTGCCGTGACGGCCGCGCATGCGCAACGTCCACTCCGGGAACGCCAGGCGCGGGCGCTGCCGCCACAGATCCACCACCCGGTCGAACCGGAATTCCTGCTCGCCGCGCCGGACCACCAGCATCGACAGCAGCGGCGAGGTGCGTCCGGCGATACGGGTGCGCCCCGAGGCCGCCTCCGCCACCGCGAACGGCGTGTCGTCCCGGGAATCGGTGAAAACGCACTGGCCCCAGGCGTATTCAGGGCTGTGCTCGCGGCCCCAGTTGTGGCCCTGCATGCCGTGCCAGCCGGTCAGATCCCAGTGCTCGCCGTCCCAGTCGACATGGCCGGAGCAGGTGAGGACCGGCAGCGGCGTGATCAGCTTGTTGCTCGGCAGCGCGGCATCGAGCAACCGGTCGGTCGGCAACAGAGACATCGGTGCGCCCAAACCCGGCACCTGCGCGAAACTCAAGTCCCACGACACGGTTTGCGCCTTTGACGACACGGGTTGCCCCTCGGATGACGAGGTCTGCACCTCCACCGACAATGTCCGCTCCGCATCCGACAGCTTGCCGCCGGTGCTGCCGCCGTGCCCGCTCAGGAGCATCGACAACGGGCCGACGGCGATGTCCTGTCCCAGCGGATGCGCGTCGAACTGCGCTGCGGCCAAAGGAATGTCGAGGCACCACGCGTGCGTGCGCTGCCCGTCGAACACGCTGCACCACGCCTGCGCCAGCGCGGTCCCGTCGTGCGCGGTCAGCACGGTCGCCTTGATCCACACCGCGCGCGGCGAATGCGGGTCATTGGCGCGCACGAACCAGGATTCGACATGATCGGAGCCCGCGCGCAGTCGCGGGGTGTTCTGTGCGATCACGGTCATGGCATTGTCCTGCACTGGAATTCGCCCTCTCAGAGTTTCGGTCGACGGCTGAGCATGCCGAGCAGCGAGCGACCGGCCTGCCCGTAGCCGCGCAGCTTCGCGGTGGCGTGCCCGTCGGCGAGGCTTGCCGCCAGCGCCCGCATCGCATCCTCGAGCCCGACGTCGTAGGGGAACCACCAGGGTCGTTTGGGTCCGAACGCCGGTCCGCGCGGCAGATCGAGGACCTGCACCCAGCTCGCGTCCAGCAGCGCGTCCACCCCGTGCGAGCGCCCGAACCCCGAGCGCCCGACCCCGCCCCATAGCAGCTCCGGGGTCGAATACATGGTCGCGGCAACATCATTGATCGATACCGCACCGGCCCGCAGCCGCCCCGCCAGTGCCTGTGCGCGAGCGGTATCGGCGGAGAACACGCTGGCCGTCAGCCCGTATTCGGTCGCGTTGTGCAGCGCGACAGCGTCGTCGTCGCTCCTGAACGCGGCCACCGCGACTATCGGCCCGAACGTCTCCTCCCGCCACACCTCACTCGTGGTCACACCCTCACCGCTGACCACCGCCGGTATCAGCTGCCGCGCACGCACCGGCTCTCCC
The DNA here is from genome assembly GCF_054782115.1 of Nocardia heshunensis. Classification (NCBI taxonomy): domain Bacteria; kingdom Bacillati; phylum Actinomycetota; class Actinomycetes; order Mycobacteriales; family Nocardiaceae; genus Nocardia; species Nocardia heshunensis. The sequence continues at coordinate 379,380 of NZ_BAAGTC010000007.1, forward strand.
CCACTCACCGACAGACCCGCATTTCGCGCCGCGTCCAGGTGCCGCTCCCACACCGCTCGCTGACGGTCGTCGATAGCGGGCGCGAGATCCCGGTCGGTATCGATGCGCCGCACCTTGTCTCGCAACCGCACGACGAACGCCTGATACAGCGATTCATGAATCAGCACCCGCTCCACCGAGCAACAGGCCTGCCCACCATTGAAATTGGCACCCCAAGCCACCGCCGAGGTCACATACTCCAAATCCGCGTCCTCCAATACGACCGCCGCATCCACCCCACCCAACTCCAGTCCCACCGGAATCGGCCCCCGCGCCGCCGCGGCCATCACCTTGCGCCCGGTCGCCACCGACCCGGTGAACATCACCTTGTCCGGTCGAGCCTCGACCAGCGCAGCACCCACCGCCCCGTCCCCGATCGCCAACTGCAGCAACCCGTCCGGCAGCCCCGCCGCCGAGATCACCTCGACCAGCACCTCCGCCACCCTGGGCGTGAGCTCGGAAGGCTTGAGCACCACAGCATTCCCCGCGATCAACGCCGGCAACACCTGACTGAACGGAATCAAGAACGGTAGATTCCACGGCGCAATAGCCACCACCACCCCATAACCCCGATGCACTCGCACCGCCCGCCGATAAGGCGCAGTAGCCAACCGAATCCGACTCGGTCCGAGGGTGGCAACCGCAGTCTCGAGATGATGTCGAGCCACCGCGATCGCCGGAACCACCTCATGCGCCAACGCCTCGGCCCGAGGCTTCCCGTTCTCAGCCACGATCACCCCTGCGATCCGCTCGAGCTGCTCATGCAGCACCTCAGGCAACCGGGCCAGCACCGCCACCCGCTCCTCAACGCTCCGCGCACCCCACGCCACCTGCGCCACCCGCGCCCGCCCCACCAACACCGCCGCTTCCGCCTGCCCGACCGGCAACCCCGAGTCTGGTTGTCTGGCCGGTGATTCGGAGTCCGGTCGATCGGTCAGCGACCCCGACTCTCGTCGATCGGTCAGCGACTCCGGGTCGGGTTCAGCGCCTCGTGGCTTCGTGGCTGGTCGTGTGGCTCGCCGGTGTGATTGCCGAAGGTCGGTCATGCCCTGTCGCTTTCTCGAATGCCGTCTCGATCAACGCGCGCTGATCAGCCCCGGTGGATCAATGTCTGGACGCCATGTCGCCCGCCGCCGGATGATCTTGGCCTGATGGCCAAGTGGTCAGACCAATATATCGAGCAGTCGGCGAAAGGCAAGAGGCGATTGAAACTGTGTTCGTCCGCCTGCCGCCGTTCCCTGACTACGGGGGTGTTGTCTACTTGCTGGTCTGTCGCATCTGCTCGACGAAGGCGTCGAACTCTGTGGCCGCTATCGCCAGCAGGGAGTCGGCGGTGGTGCGGGCTTCGGCGGAGTCTCCGGCGATGACGGCGGCGGCTAGGGCTCGGTAGCGGTCGGTGCTGCCGACTTCGGTGGCCATGAGGCCGGACAGGGCTTGGACGGCCGGTTCGTAGACGGCGCGCAGGTCGTTGTAGAGGAGGCGGTAGACGATGGAGTCGGCGGCGTCGACGAGGTGGTCCCAGAAGGTGATGGCCCGGAGTTGCTGGGCGATCGGGTCGCGTTCGGACGCAAGGGTTTCCACGGCGGCATCGAGGGCGGGGGCGAGGCTGTCGGCGGCGCGCTCGGCGGCGAGTCCGGCTACCTCGCGGCCCAGGACGCGGCGGGTTTCGAGGATCGAGCGCACGACGTCGTAGTCCAACTCGCCCTGGCGGATCAGTAGGCGCGGCAACATTTCCAGTCCGGCGTGCCGTCGGAAGTCCCGCACGGTTGTCGAGCCGCCCTGGCGTACTTCCACCAGTCCGGTGTGCGCCAAGCGCTGCAGGGCCTCCCGGACCGTCGGCCGGGATACGCCCAGCGTCTCGGCAAGTGCGCGCTCCGCGGGCAGGGCTGCTCCGGGTGCGAGTTCACCGTCGAGTACCTCCCCGACGAGCTGCTCGAATACGGTGTCGGGCACGGTCCGCCGATCGATCCGTTTGAAGGCCATTCTCGAACGCTAAAGGGGGATGGTCAGGAGGTCAAGCGGCCAGACCAGTGTGCGGTTCGGGGTGGGTGGGTGCGCGTGGTGCGGCGAATGCGCATGTCGGGCTGGTTATCATCGCCGCATGTCACCGCGACCGCAGAGTCATCGTGCCGCAGGCGCTGCGCGCCGCGCGCAGGTGTTGGACGCGGCGGTGGAAGTGATTGCGGAGGGCGGGGTGAAGGCGGCGACGCATCGGGCCATTGCTGCGCGGGCCGGGGTGCCACTGTCGTCGACGAGCTACTTCTTCACCTCGATCGATGAACTGATCTCGGCGGCAATGGATCTGGCGGCGACTCGGCTGATCGGCGAGATCCGCACCCTGGCGCTCGAGCCGGCGCCGGAGCAGGATTCGCCCGAGCAGGTGATCGACCGGTATCTGGATCTGCTGATCGGTGATGCCGCGCGGTCCGGTGAGACCGGCGCGGACAAGCGCGCGCAGCTGTCGCTGTATCTGCAATGCCGCCACGACCCGCAACTGCGTCCCATCGCGCAACGACTTATCAGCACCTACGAAGAAGTAACTGAATCATTGCTCGACCGCCTAGGCGTGAGCGATGCGCACTTCCTTGCTCGCGTGATCATGGCCTTCATTGATGGTGCAGCCCTGCAGAATTCGGCGTGGCCGCGCGGCGTAGAGGATGTCGAATTCTTCCGCCGGGCCATTCGGACGCTGATCGCCGACGGTCTCCCCAACTCCTGACCACCCTCGATTCGCTACCCGCGTCGAGGTGTGATGATCGCAACCCAAGAACATCGGACATTTGTCCGATGTTGACGGTAACGTTGCTGGTGAATCGCTGATGAGGAGAACCGATTCGAACCAATCCCCCACAGAAAGGTCGCCAGACCATGAAGATCGCCATCATCCAGCACCTGCCCGAGCTCGACTACCCGATCAAGGAACGCCTCGAACGTGCCTGCGAGCGCATCGAATCCCTCGCCGACCAGGGCATCGACCTGATCATGCTCCCCGAGGAATGGCTCGACGGCGCGTTCATGGACGACATCCAGTTCGCCGAACAGCACACCCTCGACGGCTGGGCCTTCACCCGCATCGGCGAATCCGTCCGCAAGGTCGGTGCTTACGTGCACGCCGGAACCTTCCAGGTGGAAAACGAGGACGGCGGCCTGCCGTTCAACACCGCGATCTTCTTCGCCCCCGACGGCCGCATCCTCACCCGCTACGACAAGATCCACCTGCACGGCAAGTCGTATGACGCTGTCTCGCAAGAGGATATGGACCGCTACCTGGGCGGGGCGAGCGCGGTGCACAAGGCCGAACCGCAGACCAACGGCAGCACCCTCGTCGTGCAGACGGTGACCCTCCCGCACAGCGGCCGCGAGGTCACCTTCGGCTTCAACACCTGCGCCGACATCACCTACGGCGAACAGCAGCGCGCCCTGGTCGACATGGGCGCCGACATCCTGCTGCTGTCCGCGGCCTGGCCCACCGAATACGCCCACGCCTGGGACCTGCTCCCCACCACCCGCGCCCTGGAGAACTCGGTCTTCGTGCTCGCCGCCAACAATCGCGGCCACCAGGAATCCCTCGAGCTCTACGGCAACAGCATGGTCATCAACCCCTTCGGCAAGATCATCGCCCGAGCCGGCAAGACCGACGCCCTCCTGACCGCCGAACTCGACCTCGACGAAGTCAAGGCCGCCAACGTAATCGGCGGCTTCAAGCGCGACCGCGAAGTCGCCGAAACCTACGCGGGCAAGATCTGACCCGAGCGGCCGCGCGGCATGGGCGGCCGCGCGACACCGGGACTCGGCCTCCCGGGTTGCCGCCGCGCCATCGCAATTCCAAGATCAGGGAGTACTCAGTGCGGAATTTTGTCCGATTCTCCGCGCTGAGTACTCCCTGATCTTGGTGCTTGGCCCGGGATGCGAGGTTCGGGTGGGGGCGCAGGGTGTCGGGAACGACGGGTTCGCTGGTTCTTTCGCGGGTGTTCATGTGACGTTGGGGCCGGGGGTGCCGACGGTAACCCGTTGCCCTGAACGATCGGCCACGTGCGCATCGTTCAGCTGGCGAATTTCTACGGTCCGCGCTCGGGTGGGCTGCGCACGGCGCTGCATCATCTAGGCGAGGGGTACGTGGCCGCCGGACATGAGGTGGTTCTCATCGTGCCCGGTACGCAGCGGTCGGAGGAGTTGCTCGGGAGTGGGGTACTGCGGATCACGCTGCCCGCACCGGAGATTCCGTGGACCGGCGGCTACCGCGCCGCCGACCCGCGTCGCGTCGCCGACACCCTGGCGGGGCTGCGTCCGGATGTCCTGGAGGTGTCGGATCGGTTGACGCTGCGTGGTTTCGGCCGCTGGGCACGCCGCCGCGACATCGCGGGCGTGATGATCTCCCACGAGCGCCTCGACCGCCTGCTGGGCCAAGTCCTGCCCGGCCCGATCGCGCGCCGCGCCGCAGATGCCGCCAACCGCCGCACCGCCGAGAACTACGACGTCGTCGTCTGCACCACCGCGTTTGCCCGCGAGGAATTCCAGCGCATCGACGTGGAGAACGTCGAACTCGTTCCGCTCGGTGTCGATCTGGACATGTTCCGCCCCGACCGCCACGATCACCGCCTGCGCACCGAGTTCGGCGCCGACGACTACCCACTGCTCGTGCACTGCGGTCGCCTGTCGCTGGAGAAGCGAGTGGACCGCAGCATCGCCGCGGTCAGCGCCCTGCGCCGCCGCGGTATCGACACCCGCCTGATCGTCGCCGGTGACGGCCCCCGGCGCGACGCCCTCGAACGCCAAGCCCGCATGATCCCGCCGCTCCCCGACGGCCACCCAACCGTGCACTTCGCCGGATTCATCAGCGACAGAACGGCTCTGGCCACCTTGCTGGCCACCGCCGACGTCTCCCTCGCCCCCGGCCCACACGAAACCTTCGGCCTTGCAGCCTTGGAAGCTTTGGCCGCCGGAACCCCGGTGGTAGCCAGCCGCTCCTCCGCCCTGGCCGACATCGTCACCGCCGAGGCAGGCGCGGTGGCCGCCGACCACCCCCGCGCCTTCGCAACCGCCGTCACCGACGTGCTCGCCCGACCACCGGTAGAACGCCGCCAGGCCGCCCGCAGCCGCGCCGAGCAATTCACCTGGCCCGCAGCCGTTTCCGGCATGCTCGGCCTACTCGGCTCAGCCTGACCGCACGCTCAGTTCCGGGCTAGGCCAACTCCCCCGGGGTGCGTCGTCCTAGTCCCGGTTCGGGTCTGGATGCCAGGGGATGTGGGTGCGGCCCTCGGCTTCGGCGGCTACCTTCGACGAATTCAGCTGGTACGCCGTGATGCCGCCGGGCTGCCATGGCCCGGCCGACCCCGCGGCGATTGCCGTGTCCGCCTTGGATACCAGCCCGATCTCGTTGCGCACCACCGTGATCGGGCGATCGGCCAGTGAGAACCAGTCCAGATCCAGGAAGTCGTGGCTGCCCTGGGTGAGCGCGCCGCGTCGCATCGCGTCACCGAGGCGTTCGGCCATGCCCTTGGTGCGCAGATGCCCTTCGTCGGCCTCGAACAGCCCCGCACCCGCCTTCAGATACCCGGTCTCGAACAGCGAAATGACCATGGCCAGCAGGCTGAATGCGCGCGGATCGTCATTGGCGCGCGCCATGAACGCGAACACCTCGATCTCGTTCTCGAGCGTGGTGCCGTATCCGGCGAGCACGTGCACCCAGTCGTGCTGGGCCAGCAGCGGCGGCGCGGAACCGGCCAGCCCCGGCGTGACGAACCCGCGATCGCGATAGAAGTCGGCGACACCGCGCCCGAGGGTGCCGACCGGCAACTCCCACAGCTCACCCCACCGCCCGGCCAGCGCCGGATCGTCGGTGACCGCACTCCAGGAACTGTCGAGCCCCTCGCAGTGCAGCGCATCCAACCGCAGATGGTCCACATTGCCCAGATACCCGTTGCGGGAGAAGTCGACCGCCGCCAGATCCACCGCGCCGTCGGCATACAGTTGCGCCACCGCGATCATGTCGTCGTCGACGCCCAGCGCATCCGCGAACTCCCGCAGCCGATCCGCCACCGTCTCGGGCAACGGCCGCACCACCAGCGCCGCGAGCAGCATGGTCTGCACCACCCGCTCGCGGAAGATCCGATTACGCCGAGCCATCCCGTGCGCGAACTCCGCGGCCCCGATCGGCTTCACCTCGGCCAATTCCACCGAATGCCCCGTCATCGACAGGAACATCGCCGGAATCAGCATCTCCTGCAACGGCGTCAGCCCCGCTTCACCGATCGCCGCACTCACCACACCCCGCGCCACAAACCGCACCTCGGCGGCATCCGGCGGCGTGAGCAGCACCTCATCCATCTCTCAGCGCCTCCCGCAAACTTCGAAGCCACAACGACTGCCCCATTCTGGCTACGAAACACCATCCCCGCGCGTTCATTTCACTCTTGGCGTAGCCCGCCGATGCAATCTACGTATCTCCTTAGTAGTATCGCCGCCGTGATGCCCACCGCGCCCCGCCCACACCCCACGGGTGTGCGCCGCTGGCTGGTGGCATTCCTCTCCGTCCTCGGCCTCCTGCTACTCCAGAACACCCACTGCGCCGCCATGGCCATGCCCGGCATGACCGGCCCCACCTGCGCCCTGACCCGCCAGACCTCGAGCCACCCCACCCCGATGCGTCCTGCGATCAAGGAAATCGGTACGCAGCCGGCCATCCTCGATGTCGACGCACTGACCGCAGGCTCCGGCGACCCCATCGGTCGAGGGACCTCTCACCTTGCTTCCGGCTCGGTCGATGCCGGGTCTTTCCCGGCGGCGAGTGCGCCCGAAATGGTCGCGGCGCAGGTCGACTCGGCGATGGTGGTGACGGTCGACGAGCGCCCTGCCGCAGAGCTGCCCGCCGGTGTGGGGCTGGCGTGCCTGGCCGTGTTCCTGGCGTTGCTCGCCGGGTTTGCCATCCGGGGTGTTGGGCGGTCGGCTGCGGCGATCTCGTTGTGGCAGTGGCCTGTCGGTGCGCGGGCACGTCCAGCGCTGCCGCGGGCTTTGAGTCTCGCGCAACTCTGCGTGCTGCGGACATAGGCCGACTGCGTTCGGTTCGCCGAGGTCGGTGAACCGCGTCCCCGCTTCGTGTCGCGTGGAACTGGTTGAGGCTGTCGGTCTGAGCAGCGCTCGGCTGGATGACGCGATGCGTTCGGGACGTCTCCGCATGTCCTCATGTCCCTGACGCAGGAGTTGTTCTGTGAATCTTGTCCCTGTTCTCGTCACCGGCCTGTTTGCCGGTGGTGTCTCGTGTGCCGCTGTGCAAGGCGGCCTGCTGACCGGTCTCATTACTCGGCAGCGCAGTGCGGTTGGCGCGAAAGTGCCGCTTGCCGAATCAAATTCGCCGGGTCGAGCCCGGCTTGGTGATGACCTTGCGCCGGTCGGTGGTTTTCTGGCCGGAAAACTGTTGTCGCACACGCTGCTCGGTGCCGCACTGGGTGCGTTGGGTAGCGCGGTCCAGTTGTCGGTGAGTTCGCGCACCTGGCTGCAGATCGGCGCGGGGCTGCTGATCATCGTGTTCGGTCTGGCGCAGTTGGGTGTGCCGGGTTTTCGGCGGATCGTGGTCGAGCCACCGGCGGCCTGGCAGCGGACTGTGCGGTCGGGTGCCCGCCTGCGGACCGCGCTGGCACCGGCGATCCTCGGGTTGCTGACCGTCCTTATCCCTTGTGGTGTCACGCTTTCCGTCGAAGCGCTGGCTCTGACTTCGGGTTCGGTGTGGTGGGGTGCGGCGACCATGGCCGTGTTCGTGCTCGGTACCGGGCCGATGTTTGCGGTGCTGGGTTACGCGGCCCGCGTCGCCGCCACGGTGTGGCGCGGCCGCCTCGCGCTGGCGACCGGAGTGCTGGTCGTCGGCATGGGCTTCTACACGCTCAACGGCGGATTGGAACTGGCCGGTTCACCGCTGGCCGCCAACCGGCTGGCCGATCGTTTCCTCGGCAATTCCGCCCCGGCGGATTTCACCGCCGCCACCGTCGACGCCGGAGTCCAAACCGTCGTCGTCACCGCGCATTCCAATGCCTATTCCCCGCGCAACGCGCATGCCCAGGCAGGTGTCCCCACCACTCTGCTGGTGAAAACATCCGCCACCCAGGGCTGCATCCGTTCACTGGTCATTCCCAGCCTCGGCATCCAGCAGGTCTTGCCGTCCACCGGCGAGACGCGCATCGATCTGGGCGTATTGCAGCCCGGCCGCCTCGACTACACCTGCGGCATGGGCATGTACTCCGGCACCGTCACCGTCGACTGAAAGTGAATTCCCATGACCACCTTGGTTTTCCGCGTCGAAGGCATGCACTGCGGCAGCTGCGCCATGCTCATCGACGACACGCTCGAGGATCTCCCCGGCGTCCACCGCGCCAGCACCTCCAAGCGAAAGTCCACCACCACGGTCGAAGTGGACAATGCCACCGTCGCGGACATCGTCGCGGCCGTCACCGCCCTCGGCTACACCGCGATACCCGCCTGAACATCCCGCCGCGTTCCGGCTCCGAATCACGCGGGAGGAGGTGATCGCCGATGGACCCATGGTCGATGTTCTGCAGCTGGATGTGCACGATGATGTCCGGTTGCTGTCCGGGTATGTAAGCGGCGGTACCCCGGGGCGACCGCCCCGGGGTACGCACCTGAATTTCGGATGAACTCCGCTCGAGAGCCATTCAGACTGCGCGATCTCGTTGTGACACTGGGGGTGTGAGCGCTGAGCTTCTCGTTCTGTTGATCGTGGTTTTCACCGCGTTGGCCTTCGATTTCACCAACGGATTCCACGACACCGCCAATGCGATGGCGACATCCATTGCGACCGGTGCGCTTTCCCCCCGGGTGGCGGTGGTCTTGTCGGCCGCGCTGAACCTGGTGGGCGCGTTCCTGTCGGTGGAAGTCGCCAAAACGGTCTCGGGTGGGCTGCTGAATATCGGCGGCGTGCACCATATGGCCTTGCTACACATAGTTTTCGCGGGCTTGGTCGGCGGAATTCTGTGGAATCTATTCACCTGGCTGTTCGGAATTCCCTCGAGTTCCTCGCATGCCCTCTTCGGCGGCCTGATCGGGGCCGCGGTGGCCGCGCTCGGTGCGAGCGGAGTCATCTGGACCGGGGATCAGAAGACCGGTCTGATCAACAAGATCATCCTCCCGGCGCTGCTGGCCCCCTTCGTGGCCTGCCTGGTGGCCGGGTTGGGCACCTACTTCGTCTACCGGCTGACCCGCCGCTCGCCGCAGGGCAAGGTGAGCACCGGTTTCCGCTGGGGCCAGATCGGTTCGGCGTCGCTGGTCTCTCTCGCCCACGGCACCAATGACGCGCAGAAGACCATGGGCGTCATCTTCATGGCCCTGGTCGCGCACGGCACCTACACCAACAACGACGACATCCCGCTCTGGGTGAAGGTCTGCTGCGCGCTGGCGATCGCGTTGGGCACCTACCTGGGCGGCTGGCGCATCATCCGCACCCTTGGCAAGGGCCTGGTGGAGATCGACTCGCCGCAGGGCTTCGCGGCCGAAACCTCCTCTGCCGCCATCATTCTCACCTCGGCTCAGTTCGGCCTGCCGCTCTCGACCACCCAGACCGCCACGGGTTCCATCCTGGGCACCGGCCTGGGCAAGCCGGGTGCGGAGGTGCGCTGGGGCGTGATGGGCCGCATGGCGGTGGCGTGGGTGCTGACCCTGCCGCTGGCCGGTCTGGTGGGCGCGTTCTGCTGGTGGCTGGCCGATCTCGGTGGCGGCCTGCTGGGCGTAGTCGTCGTGGCGGCCATCCTGATCGCCGCCTCGGTCTACATGTACCTGCGTTCGCGGCGCAATCCCGTCGATACCCGAAACGTCAACGACGACTGGGAGAGTGGGCTCACCCCGCCGTCGCAGCCGCGTGAGAAGACCGCGGCCTGAGGAGCGGAAGAGCAGTGCACACCTTCAACGCCATCGCCAAGTCCCTGGGTGAGGTCACGCTGATCGCGCTGGTCCTCGGAGTCGGGGTCCCGGTGATCTTCGCGGCCGGAATCCGGTTCTGGGCACTGGAACCGGCCGCCGACGGCCCACGGACTGCGCAGCGCAATACCGTCGCCACCACCATCGCCTATGTGTGTTTCGCGGCGGCGGCGATCGTGGTCCTCGCCGGAATCCTGTATATCGCCAAGGATTTCATCAGCCACACCTTCGACATCCAGCTGTTCGGCGCGAAGCCTCCGAAGAAATAGGGCACTCATGACGACGAATCGTTCGATCCTCGCCGCCGTCCTGGAATGGCTGCGCGCGGGCTACCCCCACGGCGTCCCCCGGGAGGACTACGTGGCCCTGTTCGCGGTGCTGCACCGCCGGCTCACCGAGCAGGAGGTCGACGAGGTGATCGAACAACTGCTCGCCTCCGACGGCGTGCTCGATCGCGCCGCGATCGAAGCGGCCATCGCGGGCCTGGCCCACGAGAAGCCGGGCGTCGACGACGTGAACCGGGTCGCGGCCCGGCTGGCCGCGGGCGGGTGGCCACTGGCCCACCCGTCCGAGGCGTGAATCCCCGGTAGGCGGGGAATTCCGAACGCATGGCACTGTCCGAACTGCTCGCCAGGATTGTCGCGTGGCTGCGCGCGGGCTATCCGCAGGGCGTGCCCGATCACGACTATCTGCCACTGCTGGCCGTGTTGGCGCGGCGGTTGACCGAGGACCAGGTGCGGCAGGTGGCCGCCGAGCTGATTCTGCTCGGCGCGCTACCCGCCGACCGCGCCGATGTCGGGGTCCTCATCACCAAGCTCACCGACGAGATGCCGCGTGACGCCGACCTCGATCGGGTGCTCGCGCAGCTGCGCGCGGGCGGCTGGCCGATCGACGACACCTGGCCGGACTCCGCGCAGTGATGGCCGATCCGGACCGTCGAAGATGCTTCGATGTGACCCACCTCGCACTCGGCTGAATTGAAGATTACGATTGTTCAGATCTGATCTGAAGAATCATTTTCAGCTCTATGGATCTGATCTCGCACTTTCTTCATACTCGTCCCCGGGCGGCGATCCCGCCCGACCAGTCTAGAGATCAGGAGAGTGGCATGAAGATCGGCATTCCCCGCGAGGTGAAGAACCACGAGTACCGGGTTGCCTGCACGCCCGCCGGGGTACACGAACTCGTCGCACGCGGACACGAGGTGTTCCTCGAAACCGGCGCGGGCGTCGGCTCCACCTTCGAGGACGACGCCTACCGCTTCGCCGGCGCGCAGGTGCTCGACACCCCCGACGAGGTCTGGGGTACCGCCGATCTGGTGCTCAAGGTGAAAGAGCCGGTGGCCGAAGAATATTCGCGGCTGCGCGCCGATCAGGTGCTGTTCACCTACCTGCACCTGGCCGCCTCGCGCGACTGCACCGACGCGCTGCTGGCCTCCGGCATCACCTCCATCGCCTACGAAACCGTCACCGCCGCAGACGGTTCCCTGCCGCTGCTGGCCCCCATGAGCGAGGTCGCCGGTCGGCTCGCGCCCCAGGCCGGTGCCTACCACCTGATGCGTAGTGGCGGCGGCCGCGGCGTGCTGATGGGCGGCGTCCCCGGTGTCCGGCCGGCCCGCGTGGTCGTGCTCGGCGCGGGCGTGTCCGGCCGCAATGCGATCGCCGTCGCGCACGGCATGCACGCCGACGTCACCGTCCTGGACCTCAACATCGCGCGGCTGCGCGAGATCGACGACCTGTACCACGGTCAGGTCCGCACGGTCATGTCCAACCGCCTCGAGGTGGAGAACCTGGTCCGCGAGGCCGACCTGGTGATCGGCGCGGTCCTGGTGCCCGGTGCCAAGGCCCCCACCCTGGTGTCCAACGAGCTCGTCGCCCAGATGAAGTCGGGTTCGGTGCTGGTCGACATCGCCATCGACCAGGGCGGCTGCTTCGCCGACTCGCACGCCACCACGCACGCCGACCCCACCTACCGGGTGCACGACTCGATCTTCTACTGCGTGGCCAACATGCCCGGCGCGGTCCCGCACACCTCGACCGTCGCCCTGACCAACGCCACCCTCCCCTACGCGGTCGCCCTGGCCGACAAGGGCTGGCGTGAAGCCGTTGCCACCGACGCGGGCCTGGCCGCCGGGCTCAGCACCCACAAGGGCGAGCTGCTCTCGGAATCGGTTGCGGCAGCGCACGGTTACGCCGCGCACCCGCTCGCGGCCTGAGCGTCACCCCGGCGGTTCAGGACACCCCGTGATGCCCCGGCCGCACGTGCTCGAAGATCAGAATGGTCTCCGTCGACGCGACGGCCGGGTGCGCGCTGAGATGCTCCAGCACGAAGGTGCGTAACTCGCCGGAATCGGCCGTGGCGACATGGACGAGGTAATCATCCGCTCCGGCAATGAAATACACGTTCTCGACCTCCGGCAGCGCCGCCATCTGGTCGCCGAATTCGGCCAGATGGCTGCGCGCGGTGGCGTGCACGCGGACCGCGATCATCGCCTGCAGATCCCGGCCCAGCGCCGCCGGATCGATATCGGCGTGGAAGCCGCGAATCACCCCGCGCTCCACCAGCGCCCGCACCCGGCCCAGGCAGGTGGAGGGGGCGATGCCCGCCGCCGCGGCCAGAGCATTGTTGGTCATGCGCCCGTCACGGGCCAGCTCGTCGAGCAGCAGACGGTCGATGGCATCCAACGGCACCGGTCGCGCCGTCCCACCCGACCCATTCGGTGTCGAAGAAACCTTCTTCATGATCGAACTGTACAGAAGATACTTCGCGCGGCAGGGCGAGATCGGACAAATATTCACCGGTCGTTGGCCGGATTCCGCCGAAGCTCGGGCGAGCCCGGCCGCCGGATTCGTCAGGGCTGCAGGATCATCCTGCCGGGCACCCCGCCACCGGCCTTCGAGGTGAAGGCCGCAGCCGCCTCGGCGAGCGGATAGACCGCGCCGACCTGGGGTTGTAGTCGGCCCTCGTCGATCAGGCGGGCCAATTCGGCGAGCTGATCGCGGTTGGGTAGCTGTACGAAGACGATCTTGGTGATGTCGTCGCGATCGGTGGGGAACTCGCTGGCGGCCTTGATCGTGATCAGGATGCCACCCTCCCGCAGCAGCACCGACGACCCGGTGAGCACCTCGCCGCCGACGGTGTCGACCACCAGATCCGCCTGTCCGGCAACATCTTCCAGCTTGTCGCCGTTGTCCAGTGCCAGATACCGATCGACCCCGAGCCCGGTGGCCAGCTCCCGCGAGTGTTCCCGCCCGGTCCCGATCACCTCCGCGCCCGCCCAGTGCGCCAATTGCACCGCCACCGACCCGACCGCCCCACCGGCACCGTGGATGACCACGGTCTGGCCCTTCTCGAGCTTCCCGTGGTCGAAGAGCGCCTGCCAGGCCGTCAACCCCGCCCGCGGTACCGCCGCGGCGTGAATGTGGTCCAGCGACTGCGGTTTCCGAGCCAGATTCCGCGCCTCGACGGCGACGAATTCGGCGGCCGCCCCGTCCCGTAGCTGATCGGTGAGCCCGTACACCTCATCGCCGACCGCGAACCCGGCTGTCCCGAACCCGACCGCGGCCACTACCCCCGACACCTCGTTACCGGGAATGATCGTGTCGCGCCGATGCCCCGCCCGGCACGTCCAAATCGGCCAATCGAGCTCGTTGTGCGTGATCCCGCACGCGACAACCTTGATCAACACCTCACACAGCCCCGCCTTGGCATCGGGCACATCCTCATAGATGAGCCCCGCGATACCTGCGGTCGAATCATGCGTGCGAATGGCCTTCATGCCCCGCTCCCTCCGGTGCGCGGATCAGCAGTCCTGACTCCCCGAAAGACGGTACGCCCCAGCACCGACAACCAATATCGAATCAGACACCCGAACAACAGCTTTCAGCAGATTCTCAGCCCCGCCCGGCCGCTCACCCTGCGCCACCCCAGATATTCCAGCTGGTCCCGCCCCGCGCCCGCTCCCGCTGCCCGCCCCGCTCCAGATACGGCACCTGCCGCGAGAAGTACCGCTTGGCCTCACACTCCTCCCCACACTCGGCATGTTCGACCAAAGCCCGTTGCGCCACCTCGAGATTCAGCACCGGATGGTCCGGCATGTCATGCCCGAAAGCTCGCTTCATAACTCAACTCCCAACATGAGGGCCGTCGGCAGGCACCAGCGCGCCGCACTCGACCAGCCGCCGTTTGGCCTGGTTCTTCACCGCACACACCGAAACCAGACAATTCCGGTGCCGCTGCATGATCAGATGCGCGTATTCGATTGTCATGACCGGCAATTCGCTAAGGTCAGTGATAAGTGGGTTGGACACAGACCTCAGATTTACTCCGGTGCCAATGGAATTGGGACGGTCACGACAGGCTGTCGGCGAGGAAAGCGCCGAACTTCCAACACGGGGGGTTCCAAATTTCACGGCCTTCGATAGAAAGGCTACGAAAATGTCTGGCTCAACTCTCGCCGGTCGGGCGCTCGGTCGGCTCTTGGCCGAGTATCGGCAGCGCACTCAGATGTCGAGGTCGGCTGCGTGCATCGTGGGCACATCCGTGCAGACCATCGGCCGTCTCGAGGACGGGCTCAAGGCGAAGGTGTCACAGCTCTGGATCAACGCCTTTGCTGACGCTTATCACTGCACTGACGACGAGCGGCGATTGCTGCTCAATCTGGCTCAGGAAATGGCTTCGGCGCAGAAGAATTGGTGGCGCGCCTATGCCGATGAGATGAAGCCGGGACTCCATCACTATCTGGCGTTGGAAGGCACGGCTCGCAGACTTGCCACGTGGCGGATCGCGATGATCCCCGGGCTACTGCAGACGCCCGAATATCGGCGCGCCATGGCCTGGCTCGAGTTCCCGGAGATGCCGACCGAGCAGGTTGAAAAGCGAATCGAGATGCACGTGCGCCGCCAGGACCGTCTGAACGACAACGGACTCTCCATCGATGTGATAGTGGCGGAGGCGGTGCTTCGCGACCAGATCGGTGGCCCGGCAGTCATGGCCGAGCAATTGGAGCGGCTCGCGGATCTTTCGTTGCAGGAGCACATCACCGTCCGCATGGTCGCTAACGATGCGCCCTGCCTGGGCTCGATGGTGGGCTCGTTCTCGCTACTGGAATTTCCGAAGCTCCCGGCCACCGGCATGGTCGCGCGGCCGGTGGTGTTCGTCGAGGGCTACGCCGGTGATCTGTATCTGGAGCGTGAAGGTGAGGTGCTGATCTATCGCAACGCATTCACCGAGATTGCCCGAGTAGCGTTGGAGCCGGACGCAACTCGGCAGTTCATATTGTCGATAGCCAAGGAGTTCAGATCGTGAGAGTCGACCTGTCCAGGCCACACTGGTTCAAGAGCACATACAGCAGCAGTTCGGGCGGCGAATGCCTGGAAGCAGCGCATTTGCGCGGAGGCCACGTCGCCATCCGCGATTCGAAGTTGGGCGATACGAGCCCGGTGCTCGTCATCGGTCCTGTCGACTGGGACCGGTTCACGAGTGCGGTGCAAGACGGTCGGTTCGATTTGGGCTGATCCTCGGGGATACTCGCCGATGGGAGGCCAGGGCATCATGCTCGTCCTCCCTTCTTGTACGCTCGGGGCGTGGGAACCTACTGGCACGCTGTCACGCCGCCGCCCGTCGTCTGATCGGGCGCATCGGCTGAGCTTCGCTTCATACTCCGGCTGACCTTCTCGGCAGTCTGGTTTCCGTCGTGCGCCCGTTTCGATTCCTTCCCATCGGAATTCGACGACGGAGTTCACGACAGTGTCCAATCGCACGACCTCTCGCGCCGCTGCGCGCGCTCATTCCACCTCTTGGCGCGGTAGCGCGCCGATTCTGATCGCCTCGGTGTGCTGGGGTACCACCGGGACGGCCGCGTCCTTCGCTCCGGCCGGAACTTCGGCCGCCGCTATCGGTTCGGCCGGGCTCGTGCTCGGTGGCTCGCTGCTCTACCTGACCGGGCGGGGAAATCGGCTGCGGCTCAGCAAGTCCGAACGGTGGCTGTTGATACTGGGTGCCTGCGCGGTAGCCGGGTATCCGGTGACCTTCTATCCCGCGGTGTCGCGGACCGGTGTCGCGGTGGCTACGGTCATCGCGCTGGGGAGCGCTCCCGTGTTCGCGGGCCTGTTGTCATGGCTGACCGGTCACGGCAGGCCGACCCGGCGGTGGTGTCTGGCGACCATGTTGGCCGTGATCGGTTGCACGCTACTGGTTCTCGGCCCTCAGTTGGCGGATTCTAGGGCGCACATAGACCTGGTCGGCGTCGCCCTCGCCATGGGCGGCGGCCTGACCTATGCCGTCTACTCTCTGGTCGGCAGTACCCTCATCGCCCGCGACCACCCTTCGAACACGGTGATGGGCACCATGTTCGGCCTCGCCGCCCTGCTGGTCTTGCCGGTGGTCCTGGCGTCCGGCCCAGCCTGGCTCGCTGCCCCGCGCGGCCTCGCCGTCGCCCTGCATTTGGCGCTCTTCACCACGTTCCTCGCTTACCGCCTCTTCGGCTACGGCCTGCGCCACACCACCGTCGAGACCGCCACCACCCTGACCCTCGCCGAACCGGCCGTGGCTGCCCTCCTTGGCATCGCGGTCCTGGGTGAACGCCTCCCGACCCTGTCCTGGGTGGGCCTGGCTATCCTCGCCGTCGCCCTTGCGGCCCTGGCCGGGTAGCTGAGGTTTCGCGGAGAAGGTGATTGGCGTCGTTGCGCCACGCGGCGATTCTGGTTATAACCAGTCTATGACGGCTGACGCTACGTTCGAAGCTCGTGGACTTCTGCTCGATATGGACAGCACCCTGGTGAATTCGGAAGCCGTGGTGGAGTTCCTGTGGCGCGGTTGGGCCGAGGAACACGGCCTGCCGATCGCCGACGTGCTGGCCGTGGCGCACGGCCGCCAGGGCTGGGCGACCATGGCGGCGCTGCTGCCCGATCGCCCAGCCGAACTCAATCACGCCGACAACGCACGAATGCTGGAGCAGGAGGCCAAGATCGTCGATGGCGTCGTCCCGGTCCCCGGCGCCCCCGAATTCATGGTCGCCGTCGCCGACCTCCCGCACGCCCTGGTGACCTCCGCCAATATCCCCCTCACCGAAAAGCGCATGGGCGCAGCCGGTCTCCCGATCCCCGCGATCCGCATCACCGCAGAATCGGTCAGTGTGAGCAAACCCCACCCCGAGGGCTTCCTCAAGGGCGCAGCCGAACTCGGCCTCTCCCCCGACGACTGCCTGGTCTTCGAGGACTCCGAAGCAGGCATCGCCGCCGCGAAGGCCGCAGGCATGCGCGTCATCGGAGTCGGCCCCCGCGCGATCGCCTTCTCCCCCACCGCCCACGTCCGCGACCTGACCCAGATCGCCGTCGAGTTCACCAACGGCCTCATCGCCATCCACGTCCTGCCCTGACCCGCAACAACTTTCACCACACGATCTCCACATCTCTCCCCTAGCTCCGACAAGCGAGGCGGCTACTGTCGGTTCCGGTGCCGCGGAGCGCGGCCCACCGGGGAGGGATGATGATCGACAATGCCCAGCTGTCGAACGAGCAGCTGTCGCCACCGCGACGCGACGCGGGGCAGGCGACCCGGGACGGCGAATCGTGAAATCTGCTGTCCTCGTGCCGATTTGCCTGCTCGCCGTGCTGGTCACCGGATGCGGTCCGCACCATCGGCCCGCGCCGTCCTACTACGACCGGCTCAGCGCCCCCGAGCGCAAGCTCGTCGACGAGGCCAAACCGCTACGCCCCCTGGACGCCTGCGGTTTCGTCGACCTGGATTCGGTCCGCGGGCCCACCCCGATCGAGGTGCGCGACGAGCCGGGTGGGTGCGAGCTGCGCCATACCAACGGCGCACTGGGCTATCTCGACGTTTCCGTCGTCGCGCCGGACCGGCTGAACCTCGGTTCCCGCAACACCATCACGACCGTCACCCTCGACGGTGTGCCGGTGCAGGAGGGGCACGAACAGCCGGGCAACGAATGCCATATCGCCGTCAGCCGC
Source organism: Nocardia heshunensis (assembly GCF_054782115.1). Lineage (NCBI taxonomy): Bacteria > Bacillati > Actinomycetota > Actinomycetes > Mycobacteriales > Nocardiaceae > Nocardia > Nocardia heshunensis. The sequence continues at coordinate 397,310 of NZ_BAAGTC010000007.1, forward strand.
GATGCGAGTTCCAGCCTGCAATTCGAGAACGGTGACGATGACTGCGGCGCGCTGGAATCGATTGTCCGGGCCTCGCTGCCGCTGGTGCACACCACCCCGCTGCACAGCGATTCGAAATTCCCCGGCGCCGACACCAAACTGGCCCGAATGGACCCCTGCGGGGCCCTGGACGCGGTCGAATCGACGATGCCGATCCGGTTGGACTTCGACGAACCGGCGTACTGCGAGGGCCGTACGGCCCCGGCGAATCCCGATGACGCCGAATACATCATGGTGTTTTTCGGTGTGTCCACGTCGCCGATCAAGGGCGTTCGGGACGATATCGGTGCGGTTCCGGTCACGACGGAGCAAGGGAGCGACTGCCGCTTCACCGCCTATCTCGGATACCGGGCTCCGGCTGCCGAGGGTGGGACGGTCGCGCCCTACGACCAGATCTCGGTGGAGACCAGATACCAGGGTTGCACCCGCACACGCGGACTGCTCGCCCACCTCATCGACGTCTATCAGCGGAGTTGACGGCGTCCGAGGCGAGGCAGCCCGCGTGTGGGTTCCGGGCGGCGCTGGCGTCGGTGCGCCGCCCGGAGTCTGTGGGGCTCAGATGTTTTCGATGGCCGCCGGTTGCGCCAGGCGGGAGTGGAAGCGGGAGTAGCCGAAGTAGATGACCAGGCCGATGACCAGCCAGGCGGCGAAGCGGACCCAGGTTTCCCAGGGCAGGGACCAGATCAGGTAGATGGAGAAGCCGATGCCTACGACCGGGACGACCGGCATCAGGGGCAGGCGGAATTCGCGGGGTTCGTCGGGGCGGGTGTAGCGCAGCACGATCACCGAGACGCTGACCACGATGAACGCCATCAGGATGCCGATATTGGTCAGTTCCGCAACGACATTGATCTTCAGCAGTCCGGCCAGGATGGCCGAGCCGATGCCGACGATCCAGGTGACGCGGGTGGGCACCTTGCGGACCGGGTGGGTCTTGGCGAACCAGGCGGGCAGCAGGCCGTCACGGCTCATGGCGAACCAGACGCGAGTGACGCCCAGCATGAAGGTGAGTACCACGGTGATGATGCCGACGATCGCGCCGATCGCGATGATGTTGGCGACGCTGCCCATGCCGGCAGCCTTGAACGCAGTGGAGAAGCCGCTGGTGGGGCTGATGTCGGTGTACTTCTGCATGCCGGTCAGCACCAGGCAGGCCAGCACGTAGAGCACCATGGCGATGGCCAGGGAGTAGATGATCGCCTTGGGCAGATGCTTTTTCGCCTCTTTGGATTCCTCGGCCGCGGTACTCATGGCGTCGTAGCCGAACACCGCGAAGAACACCGTCGCCGCACCCGTCCAGACCGCGCCGGTCCCGTACGGGAAGTAGGGGTGATAGTTCGCGGTATTGATCTTGAATACCCCGAGCACGATGATCAGCAGCACGATCGCCACCTTGATCCCCACCGCGACCGTCTCGAACCGACCCACACTGCGGATCCCCCGCGAGAGCACCCACGCGCTGCCCAGACAGAACAGGATCGCGAACACGTCGACCTTGTGCCCGTCACCGGTCCCGGCCGCGCCGAGCATCCAGTGCGGCAACGTGATTCCGATCTGATCCAACAGGAAGTTGAAGTACCCCGAGACCCCGATGGCGACCACCGCCGCCACCGCCACGTACTCGAGCAGCAGATCCCACCCGATGAACCATCCGGCTAGTTCACCGAGCGACACATAACCGTAGGTGTAGGCCGATCCGGCCTTGGGGACCATGCCCGCGAATTCCGCGTAGCACAGCGCCGCGCACGCACTGGCCACGCCGGCGATCAGGAACGAGATGAGAACCGAAGGCCCCGTGGTCTTGTTGGCCACCGACCCGGCCAGCGCGAAGATGCCGGCGCCGATGATGCCGCCCACCCCGATGGCCGTCAGCTGCCACAGGCCGAGGTGTTTGGACAGCCGCTCGTCGGCGGGCGTGTCGTCCTCGACCTCGGTGATCGGTTTGCGACGCAAGATCTGGCCGCGCAGTTCCGCAATGGACATGCGGGATCCTTTCGTTCCGCTGCGTCCCGCGCCGATGCGAGTAACGCAGGTCACACTCGAGCTAGATCAGCTAATCGGACCATGTATGGGGCTGTGATCGGGCGATTGGTTAAATAAAGTTCAGAATCGTTGTCCGACCGGCCAAAGCACTCGAAATCGGCTGGTCGGGCGTGTCGCGGCAGCCCGAAGTCGTGGTCGGGCGCGGAACATCTTGTGGCGGCGCGGTTTCGGTGGGCGAAGCCCGAGCAGGTGCTCTAACCTTCGAAACCGAAACGTGTTCCATTCGAATATCAAGGTGGGGGTTCAGTCCACGTGACCCTGGGCGTGTACGAGCACGAGGTGCTCGACCGAATCGAGAAGCTGCTACCCGTGCTGCGCGAGCGCGCGCAGGAGACCGAGGATCTGCGGCGCATCCCCGACGAAACCATCGCCGACCTGCGCGCGACCGGATTCTTCAAACTGATGCAGCCCACGCAGTGGGGTGGTTTCGCTGCCGAGCCGGTGATCGTCTACGACGCCATCCGCCGCCTGTCTCGCGCCTGCGGGTCCACCGGCTGGGTCTCGAGCGTGCTCGGCATCCACCCCTGGCACATCGCGCTGTTCGATCAGCAAGCGCAGCAGGAGGTTTGGGGCGAGAACCGGGAGGCCCTGGTCTGCTCGTCCTACGCCCCGATGGGCGCGGGCCTGAAGGTCGAGGGCGGCTTCCGCCTCAGCGGCGCGTGGCGCTATTCCTCCGGCTGCGACCATGCCGACTGGGCACTCGTCGGCGGCCCGGTGCTCGCGGATGGTGCACCCATCATGATCGACGGTCTGCCGCTGTTCGGCAGCTTCCTGATCCCCAAGTCGGACTTCACCATCGACAATGTGTGGGACACCTTCGGTTTGGCCGGAACCGGCTCCAATACCCTGATGGTGCAGGATGTTTTCGTCCCCGAGCACCGCTTCCTCAGCTTCCAGGCGATGAACGACGGCTCCATGCCGGGCGTGCAGGTCAATACCGAGCCGGTCTTCCGGATGCCGTGGGGCACCATCATGCCGACCGGCATCTCCACCCCGGTGCTGGGCATGGCCGAGGGCGCGCGCGACATCTACGTCGACTACCAGCGCGAGCGCTGGCGGATCGCCTTCGCGGGCGAGCAGGCCAAGAACGATCCGTATGTCACCGAGCGGGTGGGCCGAGTGACCAGCGATATCGATGCTTCGTGGCGGCAGCTGTCGGGCCACATTGTCGAGGAGTACGAAACCATCCTCGCCGGTGGCGAACCCAGCATCGACACCCGTCTGGACGCCCGCCGCGACCAGGTGCGCGCCACCCAGCGCTGTGTTGCCGCCATCGACGTGTTCATGGAATCCGCGGGAGCGGCGGCCCTGGCCAAGGGCACGCCGCTGCAGCGGCTGTTCCGGGACGCGCGCGCGGCCCGGGTGCAGGCCACCAATGAAGCCGAGAAGGTCTACGACATGTACGGCAAGTACAAGTTCGGCCTCGACCCGCTGCTGATCATGGTGTGACCCGCATTATCGCGGTGTGACACAACCGATTACCGTCGTGCGCCCGGACCGAAGGATCGCAGGAAGAACGCGAGATTGGCCGGGCGCTCGGCGAGGCGGCGCATGAAATAGCCGTACCACTGATCGCCGTAGGGCACATAGGTGCGCAGATGCGCGCCGGTACCGACCAGCCGCCGCTGTTCGTCGTCGCGGATGCCGTAGAGCATCTGGAACTCGAAGCCGTCGACGCCGCGGCGGCCCGAACGCAGGTAGCCTGCCGCGGCTTCGAGCATGACCGGGTCATGGGTGGCGATCATCGGGTAGCCCAGGCCGCCCATGAGGACGTCGAGGCAGCGCAGATACGACGCGTCGACCGCGTCCCGGTCCTGATACGCCACCTCGGCCGGTTCACGATATGCGCCCTTGCACAGGCGGATTCGCGATCCCGGCCCCGAGAAATCGCGGCAGTCGCCCTCGGTGCGCAGCAGATACGCCTGCAACACCGTGCCCACCCAGGGAAAATCCTCCCGCAGCGCGCGCACGATTCCCAGCGTGGAATCGGTGGTGGTGTGGTTCTCGGCATCCACGGTGACCCATACGCCCGCGGCCGCGGCGGCCGTGCAGATCTTGTGGGCGTGTTCGAGGGCGATGGCGTGCCCGTCTCGGGGCAGGGACTGGCCCAGCGCCGAGAGCTTGAGCGAAACCTCCAGCGGGCGAACCGTTCCCGTGGACCCCGGCAAACCCTCCAGGGTCCCCAGCAAGGCCAGGTAGTGCGAGACGGTTCCGCGCGCCCGCTCGATATCGGTCGTGTCCTCGCCCAGATAGTCGATGCTCGCGTACCGGCCCGAGTCGAGCAGATCAGCCGTGACGACGGCCGCCTGCTCCTCGGTTTCTCCGGCGACGAAGCGCCGCACCATCTTCCGGGTGGTGGCCATCGAGGTGACGGTGCGTTCCACCCGCGGTGACCGGGAGGCCGCCAGCAGGGCGGGCCGCATAACGGTGGTGAACATCAGCGCTCCCCCACTTCCGTCGCGACCTCCTGATGCGGATACCGATGCTCGGTCGGCGGCACGAAGGTCTCCTTGATGGTCCGGGTCGAGGTCCAGCGCAGCAGGTTCTGCGGCGACCCGGCCTTGTCATTGGTGCCCGAGGCCCGCGCACCACCGAAGGGCTGCTGCCCGACGACCGCGCCGGTCGGCTTGTCGTTGATGTAGAAGTTGCCCGCCGCGAAGCGGAGTCGCTCGGTCGCGGTGGCGACTGCCGCCCGGTCCTGCGCGATCACCGCGCCCGTGAGGCTGTAGGGCGAGCCGCGATCCACCAGGCCCAGGACGTTCTCGAACCCGTCCGGGGTCGCGTCGTCGTAGACGTGCACGGCGAGGATCGGGCCGAAATACTCGGCGCGGAAGGCCTCGTCGGTGGGATCCTCACCCAGCAGCACGGTCGGTTCCACGAAATAGCCCACGCTGTCGTCGGCGCGGCCACCGGTGAGCACGGTCAGGCTCGGGGTCGCCTTGGCCCGATCCAGGGCGGCCACATTGCGCTCGAAGGCGCGTCGATCGATCAGCGCGCCACCGTAATTGGTGAAATCGGTGACGTCGCCATAGGTCAGTTCCGACACTGCTGCCAGGAAGTCGCCCGACATCCGCGACCACACCGACTTCGGGATGAACGCCCGCGACGCCGCCGAACACTTCTGACCCTGATAGTCGAACGCTCCGCGAATGAGCGCGGTACTCAACACTTTCGGGTCGGCAGAGCTGTGCGCGACTACGAAATCCTTGCCGCCGGTCTCGCCGACCAGCCGCGGATAGGTGTCGTACCCGGCGATGTTCTCGGCCACCGACCGCCACAAATGCTGAAAGGTGCCCGTCGATCCGGTGAAGTGGATTCCCGCAAGCCGCCGATCGGCCAACGCGACCGCCGAGACCTCCGGACCGTGCCCGTGCACGAGATTGATCACGCCGGGCGGCAGGCCCGCCGCCTCCAGCAGCCGCATCGTCCAGTAGGCCGAAAGCGCCTGGGTCGGAGAGGGTTTCCACACCACGGTATTGCCCATCAGCGCGGGCGCGGTCGGCAGGTTCCCCGCGATGGCCGTGAAGTTGAACGGCGTGACCGCATACACGAACCCTTCCAGCGGCCGATACTCCACCCGATTCCACACCCCGGGCACCGAAATCGGCTGCTCGGCCAGAATCCCGCGCGCGAAGTGCACATTGAACCGCCAGAAATCCACCAGCTCACAGGGTGCGTCGATCTCGGCCTGATACGCGGTCTTCGACTGCCCCAACATGGTCGCCGCGGCGATCGTCTCCCGCCACGGCCTCGACAACAGATCCGCCGCCCGCAGGAACACCGCCGCCCGCTCGTCGAACGACAGCGCCCGCCACGCCGGTGCCGCCGCGGCGGCCGCCTCGATCGCCTCCGCGGTATCCCGCGCCTCGGCCACCGTGATCGTCCCCAGCACCGCCGAATGCCGATGCGGCTGCACCACATCGACCACCTCGCCCGCGCCGCGCCGCTCCTTGCCCGCGATCACATGCGGGATCTCGACGGCGCTCCCGGCGAGCTCGGCCAGCTTGTCCTGTAGCCGTTTCCTCTCCCCGCTCCCGGGCGCGAATGTCCCCACCGGTTCGTTCACCGGTGTCGGAGTGACCGTGACAGCGTCCATGACATCCTCCTGGCGATCAGTGGCCCGGGCCACGCAGCGATGACGCCGAGTCAACCCCGAACCGGCCCACGAATATTGAGCCGATCGGCCAAAGCCCCACCCAATGTGTTGTACGTTCGGCTGAACGGCGGATCTCGCCAGGCTCGAAGCCCCGCGCCCGGACCCTCATCCCGTCGACCAGGCCGGAGCATCGGAGGCAAGATCGTGGCCCACACCGAAACCGCATCCCCGCCGACCGGCGTCGCCCTGTGCGATCTGATCGGCGCGCTCGGCACGACCCTGGTCGAGCTCGTCCACGCCCCGCTCGGGGACGAGGTGGCGGTGCGTTCGGTGGCGTTGGTCGACAGCTCGGATTTGGCGTCGGAAACTGTTGCGAACGCACCGATGTCGGACATCTACCTGCAGGTGGGCATTGCCGAGGCGGAGGCGGTGCGCTGGCTGGGCGAGGTCGAGAGCCGGGCACCTGGGCAGCGCCCACGCGTCGTCCTGACCAAGACCGCAGCCGAATCGGAGGCATTCCAGCAGGCGGCGGCGAGGGTGGGCGTCGCCATCGTCGCGGTGCATCCGCGGGCGCGCTGGGATCATGTGTATCCGCTGATCCGGCGCATGCTCGACCGCACCGACCGCGCGCGTGACAGCGCGGATCAGGATTTACTGGGCGCGGATACGGACCTCTTCGGGCTAGCGCAGATCATCGCCCAGAACGCGGGCGGCATGGTGAGCATCGAGGACGCGCGGTCACATGTGCTGGCCTACTCGGCGTCGAACGAGGCCGCCGATCGGATGCGGATCCAATCCATCCTCGGGCGGGAGGGGCCCCGCGACTATCTGCGCATCCTGCAACAGTGGGGCGTCTTCGACCGCCTGCGGCAAACCGACGAGGTCATCGATGTCCCGGCTCAACTCGACATCAAACACCGGCTGGCCGTGGGGATTCGGCGGCCCGGGGACGACAGCGTGCTCGGCTCGATCTGGCTGCAGGAGGGTGAGCAACCGTTCAAACCCGGTGCGGCCGAGGTGTTGCGCGGCGCGTCCGCCATCGCGGCTCGCATCATCACCCGCAGCTTGGACGCACCCTCGACCGAGGCGCTGCTGATCCAGCGACTGTTCGGCGCGCACGGCGATGGCGTTGACGTGCCCTCGGTGGCCGGCGCGCTCGGCATCCCCGTCACCGGACCGGCCGCCGTCATCGGGTTCGCCCTCACCGGTGACACCCCCACCGCCCGGGACCGCGACACCCTCGGCAGCGCACTTCGCCTGCGCGCCGGGGCATTTCGGCGCGACTCGCTGGCGACCCGGATCGGTGATCGCGCCTACATCCTGTTGCCGCGCTATCAGTCCGCCCGCGCGGTCACCGCCTGGGCCCGTCAGCTCGTGGACCAGCTCGAATCCGCCAGCGCCCTGATCCTGCGGGCTGCCATTGCGATTCCCGTCCCCGACCTCGCCGGTGTTGCCCGCGCCCGGCTCGAGGTCGACCGTGTCCTCGACTCCACCGCCGCCTCCTTCCCCTGCGACCGCGTCACCACCCTCGCCGAATCTCGCACCGCCGTGCTGCTCGGCGAAATCCTCGACCTCATCGCCGCCCGGCCGGAACTCCACGACCCCCGCCTGACCGCCCTGTTCGACTACGACACCACCCACGCCGCCCAACTCGAATCCAGCCTCACTCACTACCTGCGTCACCACGGTGACGTCCGCGCCGCCTCCACCGCCCTCAACATCCACCCGAACACGTTGCGCTACCGCCTGCGTCGCGCCCAGGACATCACCGGCATCGACCTGGACGACCCCGCCGACCGCCTTCTGCTCGAACTGCAACTCTCGCGCCACCGCCGCGGCGCCCGACCGAATCCCTAGGCGGTCACCGCGCCCGCGGCCAACGCCAACGCATGCTCGCGTCCCGGGCAGGCATGCCGACCCTCGCCGAACGGTCTCCCGGTGAGATCGACTTCCACGACTTCACCCGACGGCGCGACCCGACGGGTGGTGGGCACCGGCGGATTTCGCCCCTCGATCAACGCCAAGGTTGCCCCGTGTGCCTGCACGAGCAGCCCGATCCGGTTGGCCGTGACCTCATCGGCTACTCCACCGCACGCCGCCACCAGACGAGCAACCGCGAGATCCGCCTCCGGAGTGACGCTCATATGCGGCTGATAACACGGCGCGACCAGTGCCACGTCCGCCTCGACAGTCGGCGACAACCCCAGCGCCACCGCCAATTTCGCGGTCGGCGTTCCCCCACCGCCTCGCAACGCCTCGACATCCACACCCCGCAACTCCGCCTCGACGAGCGCCCGCCGACGCCTGTGCGCCTCCCCCTCACTGAACCGCACGACACTCGCCCGCAACCACGCGACACCATCCGTTGCCTCAGGAACACTCGGAACCGGGAAATTCAGCATGCCCAACGCTACGACGCCGATCTTTCGGTCCACACCGAACTACGGCCCTAGCAGTTCGAGGGGGCCGGTTCACCGCGGAAGCGGGCGTCGATCCAGCTGACGGCGGCGGGAGCGCCCAGGACCGCGGTGGTGAGATGGTCGGGGCAGGGGAACAATTCGGACTGCACGGTGAGGCCGGCGGCGCAGTAGCGGTGCATCGTGTTGGTGATGGCATCGACCGGGATCAGGGCGTCCTGCGGGGAGTGCCATTCGTAGATCGGGGTGGTGGGGAGGGCGTCGGAGAGTTCGAGGCTGTTGTCCTCCACCACATGTCGCGCGATCGGATCCTGCACCAGCGAAGTGGAGGCGGCGAAGTCGAGGGCGCTGTGGCCCGCGCCCGCGACGAGGATCTCATTGGTGCAGCCATTGGCGATGGCGTTGCGCATGGCCAGTCCGGCGGCGTTCATGCTGTCGCCGATGGGCAGTTGGGTGGGGTATTCACGCTCGAGGCCGATCGCTGCGGCCGCCGCCAGCCCGAACACCGGATGATGTTGGTAGCCGAGGGCTTCGATCATCTTGACGAGATTCATCGGGACGCCGCCCGCCGCCGCTCCGGCCAACCGCAACTCCGGGGCATAGCGGGGTTGCAGGGCCGCGGCCCAGGCCGTCGCCATGCCGCCGCCGGAATAGCCCAGCAGCGCAACCGGACTCGCCTCCAGGCTGAACTCGTGGACGCGGCGCAGGGCGCGGATGCCGTCGAGGGTGATCATGCCGCCCAGTCGCGCCGCACCGTAGGCGATGGTGGGGCCGAGGTGATCGGGCAGCGCGATCGACCAGCCGCGCAGCAGCAGGCCGTTGAGGATCGGGGCCTCACGCACCGCCAGATTCGGGTCCTGGGTGTAGAGCACATGGGATACAGCGCATTTGGCGCCCAGGGCGTTGATGATGTGCTGATAGGAAAGCAACGGCGCGCCGGGGGCGGCGGAGGCCGGGCGCAGCAGCGTGGTGGTCGCGGCGATGGGGTTGCCCGCGGAATTGGTGGAGCGGAACTTCACCAGCGTCACGGTGACACCCGGGAAGATCGGAAGCGACGGCATGGCTCGCACCGCGAGCACGTCGCCGGGTGCGGCGGCGGCGATATCGGCCGAGGCTTGATAGAACGGATCGGGATCCGGTGTCGGGTAGAGCGGTGATGCGCCCGCGGTGGTGGCGGTGAAAACCAGCAGAACGGGCAGTGCACACGGCAAGACGAGCAGCGCACCGAGCGCGATCAGACGGCGGACGCGAGAACCGGCCGCGCCGCGACGAATCACGGCGGTCATCACGGGATACATACCTCCAGCGGGTCGCTACGAAGTTGCCGATAACTGTCGGGCTTCCCGGCAGCCTGACCGTTTGCGACACGCCGAACGTTCCAATAATTCCTCCGCGGCGGGAATCGCCCCGCGTCAATTCCGCCGCGTCAATCCGTCAGCGCAGATTCCAGTAGCGGCCACGAATCGTGCAAATCCTGTTGCCAATACGGCCAGGAATGCGTGCCCTCCGGATGTAGAACGACCGTCGCGGGCACGTCCAGTTCCCGCAGTCGCTGCACAAAAGTCTCGGTACAGCCGCGCACCAGATATTCCAGCACCGCGCCGAAGGTCACCGCCTGCGGCATGAGTGGATCGGTCAGCGATTCCGGTCCGGGCGTTCCGCTGCCCGCCGAGATGTAGACGGCCTTGCCGCGCAGCGCGGCCGCGCGGGCCAGCGGATCGTGATCGGCCCAGGCCGGATCGGCGTCGGGACCCCACATATTGTCCGCATTGCCGCCCACCCAGCCGACCGAATTGCGAATGGCCAGTTTGGCATTCGCGCTCACGGTGTCCAGGCAGCCGCTGAAGGACGCGAAGCCGCGATACAGCTCCGGATACCGGGTGGTCAGCGTCGCCGCCGACAGCGCGCCCATCGAGAGCCCGCCGATGGCGTTGCGGCCGTTGCCCGCGAACCGCGCGTCGATCAGCGGCGGCAGTTCCCGGGTCAGGAACGTCTCCCAGCGCTGCACCCCGCCCAGCCCGGGATCGGGCCGCTCCCAGTCGGAATAGAAACTGCCGCGCCCGCCGACCGGCAGCACCACATTCACCCGCTTGTCCGCGAAGAAGCTGACGATATCGGTCTTCTGCGTCCAATTCGTCTCCCCCGCACCGGAATCCACACCGTCGAGCAGGTAGTAGGTGGGACGCGGTCCGTCGTCGGCTGGGTGCAGCACATCCACGGTGACCGTCCGGTCCATGGCCGCGGAATACACCGTAAGTTGTGATCGGTGCGGGCCGAGGTCGCGCACCCCGGCAATGGCGGATTCGATGGGCGGATCGGCCCGTACGATGCCGGTGCCCGATATCGACAACACCATCATGGTGAGTGCCGCGGCCGTGGCCTTGCGCATATCGGCGGTCATCGCTGTCCATTCATCAGGATCCGACTGTCCGAGCATGTCGGATGCTAAGTGAAATGAACTCGACTCAATCGAAGCGACGCCGCATGAACTTAGCTAACTGTTAGCCAAATCACGGTGACCCAATCAGTGACCCGGGCCGGTACAACCCGACGGCACCAGTCGCCCGGCGAGCATCTGCTCGATCCAGCCATTGGTCAGCGGAATCGACAACGCGCCCACCAGGAAATGCTCACCCGGAAACGGCTGCAACCGCACCCGCGCACCGCGGGCGCACCACTCGTCGAACAGATGCAGCGCGCCCTCGAACGGAATCCAGATCTCATTGACCCCGTGGAACAGGAACACCGGCGCGGCCGGGGCGACCGCACCCGGCCGGTTCTCCCGCAGAATCCGTTGCACCATCGGCAGTTTCGTCGGATCCGGCACATCCGAGAGCTGATCGGCCCGCAGCGGCGCGATCACCCCGAGCGCGGTCTCCTGCGAAATGCAGATGTCGCGGAACAGCTTCGCCACCCGCCAGCCATTGTCATTGAGCAGATCCAGCAACTCCGGATACTCGCGCCCGAGCCCCAACGCCGCCGCCAGCAGCACGCCCGAAGCGAAATTCACCCCGTCCATGCGTGGCACCAGCAACTCGTAATCCGCCGGATTGCCCCCGATCATCGCGCCCACCAAGCGAATCTCGGGGGCGTAGGCCGGAGCGAGCTGCGCGGCCCAACTGGTTGCGATCGCGCCGCCGGAATATCCGGTCAGCACCACCGGCGTATCCGGACTCAACCCCGGCATCGGCGTTCGAGTCGCCGCCCGGATCGAATCGAGGACGGCGTGTCCGCCCATGAGTCCGGCCGCATACGCCTGACGCGGGCCCTGATGATCGGGGATCACCACCGCGTAATTCTTGGCCAGCAGCAGCTGAATCGCCAGCAGATCGGCCGACACGCCGCGCTTCAACTCCGTCGACGGGGCGCACGAATGCCCGACCGAGGAGATCGGAATGTTGTAGGACACCAACGGTCTCGGACCCGACCCGCGCCACGGCGCGTTCGGCAGCAGCAGCGTGGTGACCACCGGGACCGGCTGATTGTGGGAGTCCGTGGAGCGCACCAGTAGTTCGAGGGAGCGTGCGGTGGGAAACAGTCCACCGGCGGTGCGGACTGCCAGCAAGGCCCCGGGCGGCTTCGTCTCGAAGCCTGGTTTGGGCGTGTAGAACGGATCGGTTCGCGGCGTCGGCATGATGGCGGCCAGATCATGCTGCGGCGCAATGAGATCCAGCAGCGGATTGGCATGCGCGGACGCGGGCACCAGCGCTGTCGCCAGTGCCACCAGAAACCACATCCGTATTGCCCGGATTGTCACGATCCCGGATCGTTGCATACCGAATGGTCTCGTTTTCGGATTTGCCTCGGCGCGGCGACCACGACTCCCGGAACCATGCCGTGACCGGCCGGATCATGAGCAGCCCCGGGAACCGTTCCGGCGCACCATCGGTCCGGTTTCTGGCACAGTATTCGGAATGAGGTGGTCGGTCGTGTTCGCGGCGGTACTTGCACTGACCGCCGGATGCGCTTCCCACGCGCCCGACTCACCTTGGCGGGAACTGTCCGCACCGCAGCACGACGCACGCGTGCTGGAATTCGTGCCCACCGCCGACGGAGTGCTCGCGCTGGGCTCGATCCCGGTCCCCGACGGCCGCACTCCTGCGGCCTGGACCACGACCGACGGCAGTCACTGGAAATCCGTGCCGGTCCACGGCGAAAGTCCGTACGCCAAACTCGCGGAACTCATCTCGGCCGGAGTCGGCAATCAGACGGTGGTGTTGGGCCAGGCTTTCGGGGGCGCGCACGCCAATCCACGCATGACCATCTGGAGCGGGGATGCGAGCAAACTGACCGAATACCCGCAGGCGATGGAGATGTTCGGCGGCCCGCATGCCATCGCGGTGAGTGCGGCTGCCGCATTACGTGGCACCGATCTGCTGATCGGCGATTGGGACGGGCCCGGCGGCCGCTACGGGGCGGCGTTCTGGACCTCGGCCAACGGTGCCGACTGGATCCGGCACGCCGACGACCCGGCCCTGTCCTCGGCACCCGGCGAACAAACCGGAGCGGCGGCGGTGACCACCGGACCCGATGGCTTCGTGATCGTCGGAGAAACCCTGCGCGACACCGTCATCCACCCGCTGCAGTGGACCTCACCCGACGGCATCACCTGGCAGCGTCACGAACTCGCGGGCAATAGCGCCGCCGCCACCGGCATCGGCTGCGGAGCAACCGCATGCACGGTCTTCGGTCAAGCCATCGGTGCGACCCCGCATGTCCTGTGCTGGGGCTCCCCCACCGCCGACCCGGTCTCAGGCCCAGCCGCCGGATCCGTCGACGTCCTACAGGTAATGCCCGCCGGTACCCGAGTATTGAGCCTGGTCGCCCTCGACCACACCGTCCAACTACAGTCCGTCACCGCCGATTGCGCTGACTGGCAACAGCTTCCGCTGCCCGTCAGCTCCCCCATCGCGCGCATGACCACATTGCGTGCGGGTCTGCTGCTGGCCACCACCGACGACGACCGCAGCAGACTCTGGCTACATGCCCTGCCCTAGCTGTCCTGTTCGGCTACCGGACCGAGGGCTCCATCGCCTGGGCTATCGCCGCCATCCCGGCGAGTAGTGCAGGGAACCACGGTTCGTTGCGAGCGTCCCCGTTCCCGCCCATCCAGCACACGACCTTGCCGCAGTGAATTCGGATCCGCTGCACCGGTGCCTGCTGGGCCAACTCGAGCGCGGCCGATCTCATCGGAGCTGTCAGAACCAACGGCACTGCGCGGACGTGTGACTGGTCGTCGACGCGCGTCTGAAAGGCGCGTTCGAAAGATGGGTCGTCTACCGAAGCGACGTAGTACGTCAAGCCCTGTCTCACGAGATTGCTTTGTGGAGCGACCAAATCGATATCCGGATGGCTGCGGTCGATACCGTCCACGAAGCAACCGGTGTAGTAGTAGGTCGTCGTCCCGGACCCGTGGCGGACGTCATGCTTCGCGCGGAAGCTGGTCCACATCCGGCCTGCGATCTCGCCGGTGATGGGATGGCTCATCGAACCGAACCCACCCAGGCTCAGCGCGCTTCTATTGGCTTTCAGCCATGTGGGCGTCGGCCAACCGCTCCAGCCGTCGACCTTGCTGACCGAGTGCAGCGCCTGGTTGTAGTCGGAATTGGTCTTGGTGGTTCGGACCAAGAACCTGCCCAAGTAAAAGGCGAGGCAGACCACAATCAGGCCGCCAAAGAGAATACCCTGCTAGATGATTACCCCTCCCCATTCTCAGATGCCTTGTAGCGCATCGAGACCCCTGCCCCGCACCGTATCCGGCGCAGGCATTCGAGGCAAGTGTGTTGACCTCGACCGGCCAGGTCGAGGTCATGTTCCGTGCCCAATGCGCTTATGTCACAGCAGAATCACTCGAGCAGAGATCACCAGGCGACAGGCAGCGATACGACGCCGTAAACCATGGCGTCCCACTTGAATTCGATCTCCTCGACCGGCGCGGTCAACCGCAGCGACGGCACGCGGCGAAACAGCGTCTGCAGGACCATGCCCAGTTCGAGGCGGGCCAGCTGCAATCCGATGCACTGGTGGCGGCCCGAGCCGAACGACAAGTGCGCCCCGGCGTTCTCGCGCTGCACATCCAGCTGCTCCGGGTCAGCGAACGCCTTTGCGTCGAAGTTGGCTGACGCGAGATCGAATACGATCGGGTCGCCGGCGGCGATCGTCTGCCCGGCGACCTCGATGTCCTCGGCCGCGACCCGGCGCAGACCGGTGTCCACGATGGTCATGTAGCGGATCAGCTCGTCGACCGCATTACCCAGCACCGCCGGATCATCGGTGTCGCGGATGATCGCCAGCTGTTCGGGCTGATCCAGCAGCGCGATCACCGACAGCGCGATCATGTTGGCGGTGGTCTCGTGCCCGGCGACCAGGATGCCGACCGCCTGCAGCGCGGCCTCCCACACCTGCAGCTCACCGGAATTCACCAGCTCGGCCACATCCGAGAGCAGATCCTCGGCCGGATTCGCGGTCTTGGTCTCGATCAGCTTGTTGAGGAACCCCAGCATCTCCAACGTCGACTGCTGCTGCTCTTCGGCGGAAGCCTGCCCGCCGAAACCCAATTCGGTCGCCTGCTGGAAGAACGCGTGATCCTCGTACGGCACACCCAGCAATTCGCAGATCATCAGCGACGGCACCGGCAGCGACAGCAGCGTCACCAGATCGCCCTCGTTGCCACCGGCGAGCATGGCGTCGATGGTCTCGTCGATGTGCTTCTGAATATTGGGCCGCATCGCTTCGAGCCGCTTGGGTGTGAACGGCTTGGCCAGCATGCGCCGATAGCGGGCATGCTCCGCGCCGTCGGTATTGAACATGGTGCGCGGGCTCATCTCCGCGACCGCCTTCATACCCTCGTGAATGTGCGGGTAGTTCGGGTGGTGATTGTCGGCGCTGACCCGCACGTCGGCGAACAACTCCCGCGCCACCGCGTAATCGGTGATCAGCCAGGGCCGCTTGCCCTCCCAGGTGCGAACCGTGGAAATCGGTCCCGCGGCAGCGAGTTCGGCGATCTCCGGGGCCGGACGGAACGGGCAGGTCGCCGAGCGACGGCCGGGATAGAAGGTCGGTTCAGTCATGTTCAGGGTCAATCCTCGATCTGTATCGCTCGGGCGGGACAGAACTCGGCGGCCGAGCGCACCGCATGCGCCATCCCCGCAACCGGATTCGCGTCGAGCAGAACCACGACCCCATCGTCATCGCCCTGATCGAAAACCCGATCGGCGCGCGCGACGCAGTGACCCGAGGCAATGCACTTGTCCCGACTGACGGCCACTCGCACGCCGAGCCCCCCACCCTCCTGAAGAACACGTTGCCGCAACAACATTGGCGGCGCGTGATGCTAACACGCATCATCCCTCGATGTCGGGGTCATCGCGGCCCTCGGAGCGCCCTCCACTATTCGATGAACCTGTTCCAGTACTGCGGGTGCCCGGCGGCGGTCAGCCGAAGATTCCCGCCACTGCGGCGGGCACCAGCGCGATCAGTAGGCCGTAGACGATGAACCCCGCGCCGAGCACCGCCCAGGCACAGGGCACGACCTTGCGATAACGCGGGAACGGCAAGGCGATCGCGACACCGGCGACACCGATCAGCGCCGCCAACCCGGCAGGCCTGACCAGGATCACCACGAGGAAGCCGAGCACACCCAGCACCGGAGACCACGGCGAGAAACTCGGTGACTCGGCATCGGGACCGGCCTGCACACGGTCGGAATCGACGTCGCGCGCTCGACGTTCGGCCAGCATCCGGCAGCGGGGGCACTCCGCGGCGGTGGTGAGGTGCCCCGGATCCACGGTCCGGGCACCGTGCTGCGGGCGGTACCCGCCGCTGCTGGGACAACCGCGACTGTGCCGCACGAAGATTCGGGACAGATCAGGAAAGGCCATGAACCATCCATCCCACGAGATACACGGTCAACATCCCGGCCGCGCCGATAGCGCCCGCCCGCGCGACCCGCCACGGCAGCATCGACAGCACGATCGCCAGACCGGCGAGCACACCCATCGCGAGATAGCGGTGACCCGACGAACCGGTCACCACACCCTTCGCGTCGAAGGCAGCGACCACCAATTGCGCGACCGCCTGCGAGATCGGAATGAGGAAGGTGGCCAACGCCCACCAGGCAGGCGAATCCAGGCGCGTGCGCATCACAGACGAATGAATCGTGGAATCCTTTCGCTCAGTGGGCCGGTAGCGGCGGCGGAGTAGGAACGACACCGGTGGTGGCGGCTTGCGGCGGGCCGGGTGGCGACGGCGGCGGATCGGGCACATACGGTGGCGCCACCGAGATCTTCGGCGGCGCGTCCGCCGACCCGAGCAGCGTAGGGTGCTGCTCGGGAACCAGCCGCAGCGGACTGCCGTCGGTCGGCTCGGCCGGATAGATCAGACTGTTGACGCCGCTGTAGTTCCCGACGTGATTGCGTTCTCCGAACGGCAGATTGGTCATCGGCCCGGCCTGTGACATCGTCGCTTCCTGATTGAACAACTGCACCGTGCTGCCGTCGGGCTTGTACTGGTAGCCCTCCGCGCTCGGATACGACGTCACCATCCCGTCGACACCCAGATTGCCTCCGCTCAATGGCGTCAGCATCATGGTCCCGGCCACCTGCGCGACCGGTTTGGACAGTGACGGTGCAAACGGGTCGGCGGCGGAGTAGTGAATCTCCATCGCGCCGTCGACGCCCTGCACCGCACTGACCCGTGGGCTTCCCGCGCCTGCGTCCTTACCGTCGGTGGACATCGAAGGATTCTGGCGGGCAACGAGAACACCGTTGTCCAGATCCGCGAACACCGACACCCGCGACGCCTCCGCCGGTACCGTCGCGGACGGCCCACGGTTGTCACCGACATCGTGCGGAGTCATGCGGCCGTCCACCCAATCCGCCGGATTGGTATCCATGTTCTGCACCTCCGGCGAGGGAATGTAGAGGTTCTGCCGGTAGACGCCGCCTCCCGGCACCGGATTGAACTTCGCCACAACCACATTCGATTCCACGCCACGATATTTCGGATCGTAGGTGTGCGGGTCCAGCGCATCGGCCATCCGCCATTCGTTCTCCGTCGCCGGATCACGGTGATAGACATTGCGGAACGCTGCGATCTGATTCGCGCGACGATCGATCTCGTTGTCGCCCTTGGAAGAATTCAAGGGCAACTGTCCGTCGGCGCCATTGATCAGCGTGGCCAGATCCTGATCGAATCGAGCACCGTCGAGAACGACATTGTCGACCCGTTGCTGCAAATCGGTGATCCTGCGGCGATATTCATCGACTTTCGCCGCTGTCCAACCGGCGGTATCCGGCGGATTCGGATCGGAGACCTTCCCGGTGTCGGGGTCGATGGTGAAGTGCTCACCGTCGGCGGTGCGCTGACAATCCAGGGCAGCTTTCTTCAGTGCGACCCCCTCGTCGTAGCAGTTGGCGGCTGCCCTGCCAACCTGTGCGACCTCCTGCCCGTGCGAGTCGATATCGACCCGGGTCCGGCCGACCGCTGTCCGAGCCGCATCCGACGCGGCACCCTGCCAGGTGTGCAGCGTGTCGAGGCCCTTCAGTGAATTGCCGAATGTGGTGCACGTCCCGTGTGCGGACGTGCAGATCCGGAAGATCTCCTGCAGCTGCTCGGGATCGAACTTCAGCACCTCACCGAATGTCACCATCGCGTCAGAGATCCAACGACGAGGTTCCTGTCGACTCCCGCAGCACGGTGGCATTGGCCTGATCGGTCACTGCGAAAGCCGCAGCCGCAGTATGGATATCCTGCCCGTGCCGATCGGAGTTCTGCGTGAGTACGCCCACCGCCTGCCGCCACGACTCGACCCGGGTGGTGAGCGCGGCGCGGGATGCGCTCAACATATTTCCGGAGAAGTCCTCCAGATTGCTGTGATGCTGCGCGAAAGCATCCGTGGCATCGGTGGACGCGGTGCGAATTGATGCCCCAACCACGTGCAGATCTGCGGGTCCGACTTCGAACACCGTCATCACCCCCTGCACATCCGATTACGAATACTTCACATCGGCCCGATTGCCGTCACGATCAAACCGAGACAATAACACGCAGGCCATTCGGCAATTCGTGAGGACTGACGTGGGGAAATTCATGTCGGCGGAATCCGCTGTCGATACGGTACGCGGAGTGCCGATACCGGCAGTCTCGTATGATGCCGGGATGGCGAAGCAGGGGCAGGCGGGTGGGCGGCCGCGGGAGGGGCGGGTGGATGAGGCCATTGCTGTCGCGGTTCGGGCCATTTTGGACGAGGACGGGTACGGGATGATCACCGTCGATGCCGTCGCCGCGCGGGCGGGAGTGGGCAAGGCGGCGATCTATCGGCGGTATTCGAGTAAGCAGGAGATGATCTTCGCGGTCATCCTGCACGGGATGGGTGAGACGCCGCCGGTGGATACCGGGTCCCTGCGGGGAGATGTGGCGGCGCTCGCCACATGGTTCGGGGACCGGCTCGTGCATACCCAGGCAGGGGTGATGGTGGGGCTGCTCGCCGACATCTATGCCGACCCCGCGCTGCAAACCCGGTTCACCGAGACCTATCTCGCGGTCGAGCGATCCATTGTCACCGGTGTCATCGACCGCGCCATGGAGCGCGGCGAACTGCCCAACCGCCCCGACCCGGCGCTCGTGCACGGGCTCCTGCTCGGACCGCTGTTCACCTGGCAGATCATGCTCGATGAAGATCCCTCGCGCACACCACTACTCGCGCGGGTCATCGCGCATATGGTCGCGGATGCCCTGTCCGCGGGAGTCGTGCCACCCGAGACCGCCTAGTACTGCAGCGGCAGGCCGAAAACGGGGAACAGCGTGTTCTCGAAGAGGGTCATCGCCGCGACTCGATCGCCGGTGAGGGTGAGGACGAGCAACGCCGCTGCGCTTCGGCCGGTCGGGGTGCGATGGTAGACCCCGAAGGCGGGCTGGCCATTGGCTCGCGTCGGCACGAGCGCGAAACTTCGCATGGTGTCGAAAACCAGTGCGCAGAAACGAGCCACGATGTCTCGGCCCTGGTATTCGAGCGGAATCGGCGGCATCGACATGAAGACGTCATCGGTCAACAGCGCCACCAGCGCGTCGATGTCGGCGGATTCATAGGCGGTGACGAACTTCGCCACGATTTCCTCCTCCGCCGGTGAGTCGCCTGGCTGCTCGCCGATTACCGGCAGCCCGCGCTGCAATCCGGCCCGTGCGCGCTTGAGGGTGCTCTTGACCGAATCGACGGTCGTGTCCAGCATTTCGGCCACCTCGCTCGCGCGGAACCCGAGCACGTCGCGCAGGATCAGCACGGTGAGCTGGCGCGGCGGCAGAATCTGCAAGGCGGTCACGAAGGCCAGGGAAATAGATTCGGTCTGCTCATACCGTGCCTCCGGACCGAGCGGCACCGTGATCGCACCGTCCAGCAGGGCGTCGGGATAGGGCTCGAGCCAAGGGATTTCGCCGAGGCTGGTGGGTTCCGGCGGCTCGATCCCCGGAATATCCCACTGTTTGGCCGGCCGTCTGCGCGCGGCGCGCAGCGCGTCGAGGCAGCGGTTGGTGGCGATGCGGTAGAGCCAGGTGCGTAGAGAGGCGCGCCCGTCGAAGCCTTCCAGACCGCGCCACGCGGCGAGCATGGTGTCCTGCAGCGCATCCTCGGCATCCTGGAACGAGCCGAGCATCCGATAGCAGTGCACCTGTAGCTCGCGTCGATACGGCTCGGTCAGCGCGCGGAACGCCTCGCCGTCACCGGCCCGCGCCCTCGACATCAGGTCCGTTCGCGCCAACGTCACTCCCGCAAGCTGATTCACCGTGTGCAGTTCCATGCTGTATGGACGCCGCCCGGGGCGCGAACGGGGCGCGCCCCCTTTCCCGATGCCGCGGCGTCTCCACCAGTGCTAGCCGACAACACTGTCCAAGGAGCACGGAAATGGGAAAGATCGTCATCAGCACCAACGCCACCCTCGACGGCGTGGTCCAGGACCCGGACGGCCAGGAAGGCTTCGAACTGGGCGGATGGTTCCATCAATCCGCGGGCGGACAGGACCTCCAGGCGTGGGCCGTTCGCGAGACCGAGGAAGCGCTTGGGGCCGATGCGCTACTGCTGGGCAGGCGCAGCAGCGAGTGGTTCGCGTCCCGCATGAGCGAAGGCGCGGAGGTCCGGGTCAGCCCCGAATGGGCGGACAAGATGAACAGCATCCCCAAGTACGTCGTGTCGTCGACGCTCGCGGATCAACCGTGGAACAACACCGTGATCCTCAACGGCGATGCGGCAAAAGAGATTTCGGAGCTGAAGCGGACCGTGGCCGGGGAAATCCTCGTCTACGGCAGCTACCAGCTCATCCGCACACTGATCACACAGAACCTGGCCGACGAATTGCGTCTGGTGGTGTTCCCGGCCGTGCTGGGAAAGGGCACGCGGCTCTTCGACGCGACCACCGCCGAAAAGCCGCTGCGCCTGGTCGACACCCGAAAACTCGGTGACGGCCTACTGTTCCACACCTACGCCTTCGGATAGGCCGAACTGCGCCGGGTCCGTGGCGATCGCGGTAGCGGCGTCGCGGAGCAATCCCGGTGCCAGTCGCCGGTGCACGGCAGACAATCGCGGCCACACGAGCGGGCCCCGTCCCCGCTCGTACTGGATCAGCGTGGTCAGCGACACCTGCTCGGACGCCGTGCGCACCACCAGGTTTCCGACGATCGATCCGGATGCTTCGAGGCGGATCCAATCCGTTCCACCGTCGGCAATTCGCCAACCGGCGACGGTGGAGCGCGATCGTCCGGGCGTCAGTCGCAGCCCGAGCAGCACCTGCCAGATGAACCGCTCGGCGCGGTTCGGGACGTCACCGAACATGGCTCGCGCCCACTGTTCCGGTGACGCTTGGACATTCGTCGACAGCGTGAACTCGTCGGCGTAGTCGACGACCGGCAGCGAGGCCAGTGCGAGGGAGGTTGCAGGGACCGCGGTGGCATGCATGAGCTTCTCCGATCTCCAACGAACACAGTATCGAAACCACTAGTTCCGATACTGAGCGTATCGTATCTCCCGATCGGTCGAAAGCTGTTCTTCCGCACGCGAAAAAGCCCCCGATCAGTGTCTGATCGGGGGCCTGCGGTGCCGTTGCTATTGCTTGAGCAAGGTCGCAACCTGCAGATGCGGCCAGTCGATCGGCTTGCTCGGGTCCGGATTCGGTCCTGCGGGGAATCGCAGCATCGACTGCTGGCTGTACTGCAACTGCAGCAGCTCGGACTGGTCCGGGCCCTGCAGCGTCTCCAGCCAGAAGGTGGAGTGCAGAATGATCGCATCGGCATTGGCCGATACGAAACCGATATTGCGGATATCGCCGGCGCCGGTCCGCACATCGAGGGTGGTCGTGTTGACCACCGTCTGCTCCTTGAGCGCCGCGGTCAGCAGCACCGTGGGGTCCTGCAACGCCCCGTCAGGGATCCCCACCGGGAGCTGAGCGCCCTTCGGCGGGAAGTAGCCGCCACCGAAAGTGAATCCGCTCGGAGTCGAGTCGAGGGCCGGAATGGTCGGCGCCCCAGTAATATCCGGCACCACGGCACCCTGCGCCATGAAGGCGTCACCGTGCGGGATGGTCGCCATCCGGACGATCGTCGGCCCCGCCGCGGGCGCGGTGGTGGCCGGAACGAACAGCCACATCCCCGTCTCCACATGCACCGCCTCATTGGTCTCCGCATCACTGATGTGCTGCAGATAATGCACCCCACGGAAGACGATGTCGTCCTGCGCGCTCCCCCGATTGGGAATCGGTGACCCGATCGCCGTGAACGTCACCGTCTCCCTGGTAGCGGTGAGCTTCAGTCGAAACGGATCCCCGTTGCGCGCAGGCAATTCCACCAAACTGAACCCAGACCCCATCCAGGTCCCCGGCAGATCCCGCAACGGCCCCAGATCCGCGATCGAAATCGCCGTCGGCGCCGCGGCACGAAAAAGCTCGCTCATTCTTCCCCCAAGATTGAAGTGTCCTCCCTCTCAAAGGTTTACCAGCTCCCCCGAAGACACGCCCGCGAATTGTGAGCCGACACGATGCCAGGTCATTGCCAGCGCCCTCGCCGATAGTGCGTGGCAGGTTCGAGGGTTTCACTCGCCGCCGACTCGCTGTTCAACACTTCCCCGGACCCGGTAGGCGGGCGCTTCCAGGGTCGCGCCGACAGCGAGCACGGCGGTGAGCACGGCCAGCACGGCGGTGAAGGGGACGTGCGGGGCCAGTGGCAGCAGCGACAGGATCAAGGTTGCGGTGAGTAGGCGGCGAACCACGACGCCTTCACCGAAGCCGAGGAAGGCGGCGCGGGTCAGGGCACTCGCGGCGAGGAAGAGGATCACTCCGCCGAGAAGGCAGGCGGCCGAGGTGATGTCGAGATGTGCACTGCCACCGGCGACCGCGATACCGAGCGTCGCTCCGGTCAACGCCAGCCCGAGCTGCAGCGGCAGGTGGCCGAACGTGTAGGCGTGCAACAGTTTTCCGCCGCGATTCAGCGCCGCGTGCGCGCCGGGGCGAGTGCCGCCCGCATTGAAGTAGGTCCACCACAGGCAGGCGGTGAGACCGAACGCCGCGATACCGGTCAGTCCCTCTGCAGGTGTCAGCTGCGCGTGCGTCAGCCCGCCGGTGAAGCCGAGCACCGATTCCCCCAGCACCATGATCGTGAAGGCGCCGAACCGTTCCCGTAGATGCTCGGCCTCGTGCGACACCCGGGCGATGGATCGGCCCGCGACCAGGGGCAGCAGGAGTTCGCAGACCATGGCGGCCGTCCACAGCAGGTAACGCGGCGCACCGTGCAGCAGGATCAGACCACCCAGCCATGCCGCGCCACTGAACAGCGAGCCGCGCACATAGGCCAGCAGCACCGGCTGCAACGCGACGTTGCCGCGAGCATCCCAGGCATACAGCGCCGCGACACCCGCACGCGCCCACAGATATCCACCCACGAAGCCCGCCGCCGCGCCCGCCGAGCCGGTCACCCCGTCGGCGCACATCGCCATCGCGATGACCCCCGCCCACCCGGCCATGGCGATGAGCCGATGCGCCGCGGTATCCCGATCGGTGCGGTTGGCCTGCACCGCGTACAGCACCCAGGTCCACCACACCGGCACGAACAGTCCCGATGCCGCGGCAATGGATTCGAGGGTCGGATGCGCTCCGACCAGGCGGGTGAGCTGCCCGATGGCGGCGGCGAAAACCAGGTCCCCGAACAGTTCGAACCAGGTGGCTCGGCGTGGAGCGTTCACCGGCCGAAGAATTCGATCAGGCGGTCGGCCACCGCGTCCGGTTGTTCCTCGGCCAGATAGTGGCCGGTATCGGGGATCTCGTAACAGGTGACATCGGTGGCTCGGGTCGCGAGAGCGTCGGGCAGGTCCGTGTGACCGGTGAAATAGAGGGCAGCTACAGGCATTTCGAGTGAACCGTACTTCATGCCGTCCGCGATGTCCTCGGGGAAGGCCCGGTACCAGCCGGTCGCAGCCCGGATGTTCTCGCGGCGTGAATAGGCCGCGGCATAGATCTCGCGGGCGTGATCGTCGATCGCCGCGGTATTATGCAGGTTACGGCCGCAGAGGTAGTCGACCAGAACCCGCCCCCGGCCCTCGAGGAGTTGCTCAGGAACCTCGGCGACCTGATTGAAGGCGAACCACCAACGATGCCGGGCCCGCTCGCTCGGATGTGGAAGCAGCGGAAAGGAATACAGGGATTCATCCGGGTGAGGCTCCTCCAGTAGCGCCAATCTGCGGACGCTCTCCGGGTGATTGGCGGCCAGGCTGAACGCCACCATCGAACCGATATCGTGTCCCGCCACGAATGCGGAGTCATAACCCAACTGCCGAATCAACTGGTGAATATCCTCGGCCATGGTCTTCTTGTCATAACCGCCCGCAGGCTTGGACGAAGAACCCATGCCCCGAATCTCGACGGTGATCACCCGGAACTGCTGCGCCAGCAACGGCATGATCTTGCGGGCCTGCCACCAGGTTTGCGGCCACCCGGGCAGCAATACGAGCGGCTCCCCCTCACCTCCCGCCACATAGTGCAGGACAACACCGTTCACCTCGGCGTGCGAACTATCGAAATTTCCCGGCAATGACCGTGCCAGCTGCGCATCCGAGCCCAAATTCGTCACCACACAGCGCAGTCTCGCCACCACCCCTGGCAAGTTGCTGGCACGAGGCGCGGGACATCTGTCAATGGTTCGGTGCTGCCCCGGCGGATAGTTTCGAAACGTGGAGATCTCCGGTTTCTGCACGATGTGTAAGTCACGGTGTGGCGCGGTCTACACCGTCGAGCAAGGGCGGATCGTCGGGGTCCGGCCGGACGGAGAGCATCCGACCGGTAAATCCATGTGCCCCAAAGGCCGATCCGCCGCCGAGATCGCACACAATTCACGCCGGCTCACCCGGCCGCTGCGGCGGACCAGGCCGAAAGGTGATCCCGATCCGGGCTGGGAACCCATCGGGTGGGACGAGGCCCTGAACGAGATCGCCGCCCGGCTCACCACCATCGCGGCCGAGAGCGGCCCGGAAAGCGTCGCGTTCGCCCTGGCGACACCCTCGGGCACCGGCGTGGCTGACGGCATGGAGTGGATCCAGCGCTTCGTCTACGGGTTCGGCAGCCCGAACGTCGTGTTCAGCACCGAGATCTGCAACTGGCACAAGGACGTCGCACACTCCTTCACCTTCGGGACCGGGCTGCCGGTGCCGGACTATGCCAACACCGATCTCGCTGTCCTGTGGGGGTTCAACCCGGCCAAGACCTGGCTGTCGCAGTCCACCGCGCTGGCCGAGGCACAGGCTCGCGGCGCCCGGCTCGCGGTCATCGATCCGCGACACTCCACCAGCGCGCGAGGTGCGGATCACTGGCTGCGTGTGCGACCGGGCACCGATGCCGCGCTCGCTCTCGGACTGGCCGGTCAGCTACTCGATACCGGTGGATTCGACGAGCAGTTCGTGCGGGCGTGGAGCAATGCCCCGCTACTGGTGCGTGCGGACACCGGACGTTTCTTGCGGGCCGAAGAGATCTGGCCGGATCTGACCGGGTACGTCGCCTGGGATGAAATCGATTGCGCGCCAGTGCCGTACGACACTCGATTCCCTGCCGGTGCACCCCAACGTTTCGCGTTGTCCGGCGCACGCCGCATCGCGACCCGGGCCGGTTTCGTCATGTGCGCGCCCGCGTTCGAGCATTACGCGCGGGCCTGCCGCGAATGGCCGGTGGAACGGGTGGCGCGCGAGACCTGGATCGAGCCGGACCGGATCACGGCGCTCGCGAACGAGATCGCCGCGGCCGAGTCGGTCTCCTACTACGGCTGGACCGGGATCGGTCAGCACGCGAACGCGGCGCAGACGGATCGAGCCATCGCGACCCTGTTCGCGCTGACCGGTTCGTTCGATGCGCCCGGCGGCAATGTGGTGCTACCGGCCCAACCCGCGAACAACATCGCTAATCGCGCCGCGTTGCTCGCGCCGCAGCAGATCGAGAAGGCCCTCGGCCTGGCCGAGCGCCCGCTGGGGCCCGCCGCGAGCGGCTGGGTGACGGCGCGCGACCTGTGCCGTTCGGTACTGGATCACGACCCGTATCGGGTTCGCGCACTGATCGGCTTCGGATCCAATCTGCTTGTTTCCCAGCCTGATTCGGCGCGAACGGCGCAGGCGTTGGCCCAGCTGGAGTTTCAGGTTCACATCGACCTGTTCGACAACCCCACTGCCCGCTACGCCGACATTCTGCTCCCGGCCGATAGCCCGTGGGAACGGGAGTCACTGCGTATCGGGTTCGAGGTCGATCACCGCGCCCAGGAGCATGTGCAGCTGCGCACCCGCGTGGTCGAGCGGGCCGGGGAATCGCGCTCCGACACCGAGGTGGTCTTCGACCTCGCCACCCACATGGGGATGAGCGAGCTGTTCTTCGGCGGTGATGTCGAGGCCGGATGGGACCACCAGTTGCGGCCGCTCGGCCTGACCGTCGATCGGTTGCGCGAGCAGCCCGGCGGGGTGCGGGTGCAACTGCCGCAGGAGTATCGCAAGTACACCACCATAGGCTTCGCGACCCCGACCCGCCGTGTCGAGTTCTACAGCGAACGACTTGCCGCGCACGGCTATTCGCCGGTACCCGAATTCACCGCTCCCATCGCGCCTGACTCCTCCTTCCCCTTGGTGCTGACCTGCGCGAAGAATGGCTACTTCCGGCACAGCCAGGACCGCCAGATCACCTCCCTGCGCCGCCGCTCCCCCGATCCGCGGCTGGATCTCAGCGCCGAGGCCGCCGCCGAGCGTGGGATCTCGGATGGACAGCGGGTCGCACTCGCCACCCGGAACGGAAGCGTGGGCATGCGGGCGCGGATCGACGCAACCCTGCACCCGGGCGTCGTGGTCGCCGAATACGGTTGGTGGCAGGGCGCTCCCGATCTGGGCCTACCCGCCCTGGACCCGCTCACCGCCGCCGGGAGCAACTTCAACCTGCTGATCGATGACGAGCGCATCGACCCGCTCTCGGGCTCGATTCCCTTGCGCTCGTTCATCTGTGAGGTCACCCCCGCGCCCGCAGACCACACCTGGCAGGGCACCCGCACCTTCAGCGTCGCGGCGGCCGATGCCATCAGCCCCGGCATCCGAGCCCTGCACCTGGTGCCCGAAGACGGCGAGCCGCTGCCGGATTATCGTGCCGGACAGCACCTTACGGTTCGATCGGTCCGGGAGGCTTGCACGCGCAGTTACTCGCTCACCGGCCCCGCGCACGTCGACGGCCGCGAGAGCTACCGGCTGGCCGTGCGCCGAATCCCGGACGGGGTCTTCTCCGGATATGTCCACGAGACCTTGACGGTGGGCGATCGGCTCGAAATCGGCAATCCGGCGGGTGCGTTCGTCATCCCGGTCGATTCCGACGCCCCGGTCGTCCTGATCGCCTGCGGCATCGGCATCACACCGTTCCTGTCCTATCTCGAGACCCTCGCGGCGACCGGCGGCACCGTTCCAGAAGTGGTGCTGCACTACGGTGTCCGCAGTTCCGCCGACCACCCGTTCCGGGATCGCCTGCGCGAGTTGGCCACCGCGATCGGCCCGCGGCTGCGCATCGTCACGCACTATTCGAAGCCTCTGGAGAAGGACATGCTCGGCCAGGACTTCGACATCCACGGCAGGCTCACCGCCGCCGACATCGATCCAGGTCTGCTCGCCCGCCGCGCCCGCTGCTATCTCTGCGGCCCCGCACCCATGCTCACCGCGCTCACCGCCGACCTCCGCGCCCGCGGAGTCCCCAAGTGGGAGATCTTCTCCGAACGCTTCACCGCCCCCGAACCGATCGCCCCACGGCCAGGCAAGGCCCGCCACACCGTCCGCTTCCGCCGCTCCGATCGCGAACTCGTCTGGACCGACGAGGACGGCACCGTCCTACAGCTAGCCGAACGCGCCGGCCTCGACCTCCCCAGCGGCTGCCGCGTCGGCCAATGCGAAAGCTGCCTGGTCCGCGTCCACACCGGCAAGGTCGGCCACCACGTCGACACCGAACACCTGGACGAGGACTCCTGCCTCACCTGCCAAGCCATCCCCACCACCGATCTCGAACTCGACGCCTGAACTTGCGTCGCCAGTGATACACCCGCAGTCGTGGCAGCGAACGGTGCGTACGCCGTCACTCGACGGTGGAGGCGGCGGTCAGGGCCCGTAATTGGCCCAGCGACTCGCGAACGGCGCCGCGTAGGTCGCCCTCCTCGTCGGTCTTGATCCATCGTTCGAAAGCGACTCGATAGACGGCGACACCGGTCTCCGCGGCCAGATTGGCCTCGGGTGCGCCGACGCCGCGCCGACGCAAGCCCTCGGCCAGGGCGGCCGAGATCGACGCCAGTTTGATCAGCTCACGCTCGCGGAGCTCGGCATTGGCCGCGATCACCGTTTGCCGCCGCCGCGCGAAATCGCGGTCGCCGCCGATCATTTCGACCACCGCGTCGAGTGCGTGGGCAATGGCGTCCAGCGTCGGCATCGACTCCGGCACCGTCTCCAGGGCGGTGAGCGCCTGCTCCTCCAGCGCCGACGATCCGTCGAAGAGCACCTCGCGCTTGTCGGCGAAGTGGCGGAAGAAGGTGCGGGCGGTGACTCCGGCGCGCTCGGCGATGTCGGCCACCATCGTCTGCTCGAAGCCGCGTTCCAGATACAGCGCGAGTGCCGCCTCGCGTAATCGGCCGCCGGCCCCGGGTTCCCACCGTCCCATGCCGCGAGTCTACCGGCAGTGATGTCACTCGATGACACCAGGCATGTCATCAGGTGACATCACCGTGCTAGTGTGATGTCACCTAATGACATCAACGTCTCGTGGGGTTCGCAATGACGATGAAACGCATTCAGTACCACCGCTACGGCGGTCCGGAGGTCATGCGACTGGAGGACTTCGAGCCGTCGCGGCCCGGTGCCGGCGAAGTCCTGATCCGCGTCCGCGCAGCGGCGGCCAACCCGATGGATTGGAAAATCCGAAGTGGGCAAATGAGATTGGTGACCGGCCGCCGCTTCCCCCGCGGCATGGGCCATGACTTCGCGGGCGTCGTCGAGGCGGTCGGCGAGGGGGTCACCAGGCTCGAGATCGGCGACGAAGTGCTCGGCGCGGCGCCGATCGGGACTCCGGGGGCCTTCGCCGAGATGGCCCTCGCCAACGAGCGGGGCGTCGTGGCCAAACCCGCGGAACTCTCCTTCGAAGCCGCCGCGGCGATCCCGACCGTCGGTGTGACCGCCTATCAGGCGCTCATCGGCAAGGCGAATCTGCAAGCGGGACAAGCCATCTTCGTCCACGGCTGCCTCGGCGGCGTAGGCCGGGCCGCAGTCCAGCTCGCCCTGGCACACGGCGCGACGGTCGGCGGAAGTTGCCGCGCCACCGCCGCGCAGGATGCGCGCGACCTCGGCGTCGACCCGATCGTCGCATTCGATTTCGACCCCGCCCCGCTGCGCGGACGCTTCGACCTCGTATTCGACACCGCCGGTACGCTTTCCGCCAAGGTGGCGCGGACGCTCCTGAAGCCCGGCGGCCGCATCATCGACATCAACCCCACGCCGGTGAAATTCGCGCGCAGCGCACTACCGGGACCCTTCCGGGTCATGATCACCCAACCGGTCACCGCGGATCTCGAAGCGGTCGCACGGGCCGCCGGTCAGGGCGCGCTGCGACTGCCGATCGCGCGCACGGTGTCACTCGCGGCCGCGATCCCGGCGCTGACCGAACTCGAACAAGTCGGCACCTTCCCGGGCGGCAAGCTCATCATCACAACGGAACAGGGGCAATGACGATGGA
The DNA here is from genome assembly GCF_054782115.1 of Nocardia heshunensis. Taxonomy (NCBI): domain Bacteria; kingdom Bacillati; phylum Actinomycetota; class Actinomycetes; order Mycobacteriales; family Nocardiaceae; genus Nocardia; species Nocardia heshunensis. Next base: position 427,150 of record NZ_BAAGTC010000007.1, read on the forward strand.
CACCGAGGTCTGGATTCTCGGAGGAACCGGCCGCAGCGCACGCGCAATCGCGACGGCGCTGATCGATCGGGGCATCTCCCCCGTCCTGGTCGGCCGCGACGCCACCCGCCTGGCGGCGGCCGTCGCGCGAATCGGCCAGGGCCGCACCGTGATCGCCGATTCGATCGAGATGATGGCGGCCGAAATCCGGCGGCAGCAACCGGCCGTCGTCATCAACACCGTCGGGCCTTTTACCGAGACGGCACCGCCGATTGTGGCCGCCTGCCTGCCGGGCAGCCACTACATCGACCTGGCCAACGATGTGGCCGCCGTATCCGCCCTACTCGGTATGACCGAGGCGGCCGCCGCAACCGGCCGCACGCTGGTGACGGGTGCCGGGTTCGGAGTGACGGCCACCGAGAGTGTCGTCGTCAAGCTGTGCGAAGGCCGTCCCACTCCGTCCATGGTCCGGGTCGACATGGTCCCCGCGGTCGAGATCGAGCCGGGACCGATCGGCGACGCCCTCGCCGGAACTCTGCTCGACGGTCTGCCGGGTGTAGAGGGCGGCGGACGCTACCAGGGACGCCGCTACGCGGGCGGGCGTCTGGTGTCGGCGCGCATCGGCGGCGACCCCGAACACCTCACGCTGCCCGACGGTTCCGAAGCCACGACCGCGAGCGTCCCCCTCGGTGAACTGATCGCGGCCCAACGGGCCAGCGGTGCTGCCGCAGTGACCGCCGCGTCGAGCGAAGCGCCGTCATCCCGGATCATCCGCGTGATCCTGCCGTTGGCAACCTCGCTACTGTCCATCGCCCCGATCCGCGCCTTCGCCAAGAAACGCCTCGCGCGCGTAGAAGTCAAGGGCCGCAAGCCACCTCGCGAACACTCCTGGGGCCACGCACACCTGCGTTGGCCCGACGGCACCACCCGCGAAGGCTGGCTACGCGTCGGCGCGGCCAACACCTACACCGGCGCCGTCCCCGCCGAAATCGCCCGCCGCCTCCTCGCCGGCGATGGCAAACCCGGCGCCCACACCCCGGCAGCACTCTTCGGCTCAACCCTCGCCGAAGCCTGCGGAGGCGTGTACCTCATCGCCGAATAGTCCAGCGGCCGTTGCAGGTCCCGTTCAGGCGCGGGGCCCAGCCATCGGGGTCAGCGCCGCGGTCTGGATTCATCGAGAGGGAGCGAACGGTGTATCCAACCGTGCCACCACGGGTGGGCTACACCCTCACCGAATCCGGACACGCACTACGCGAATTGGTCCACGGCATGTGCGACTGGACCCACCGCTACCTCCACGACCTCGACGCCGCCCGCACCCGCTTCGACGGGCTCGCATAACCCCTTCGGTCAGCGATCGGTGATGATCGATCCGGAATGGGTCGAGGCTTGCTCGGCCGCTGGGCTCGAACGAAGAAGGGCTCCCCCTGATTACAGGGGGAGCCCTTCTTCTTGGTGTCCGGAGGGGGACTTGAACCCCCACGCCCTAATACGGGCACTAGCACCTCAAGCTAGCGCGTCTGCCATTCCGCCACCCGGACCGGTGGTGCTCAGCAAGGTTATCGGATCCGACCGCCTGGACCAAATCGGCCGTTGTCCTGCGTGTTTGCCGAGCAAACGGAGGCGGTGGGAGTGGTTGCCGCCGGGTCGATTTCGCGACCCGGCAGGCCACCCCCCGATCCTTAGACCTTCAGTGCCTCCAGCAGCGCGGCGCGCTGCCGGGAACCCAGGCCGCCGATGCGACGGTCCGCGGGGATCTCGGCCTCGTCCATCAGCTTGGCCGCCTTCACCGGGCCGATGCCCGGCAGCGCCTTGATGACCGCCGCCACCTTCGTCTTCTTGACCAAGTCTTCCGCGTCGGCGCGCTTGAGCACGTCGGCGAGGCTGACCGACCCCTTCTTGACCTGCGCGATCAGTTCCGAGCGGGCCTTACGAACCGCGGCGGCCTTGGCCAGCGCCTCGGAGCGTTGTTCGGGGGTCATGGTGGGCAGAGCCATATGTCCTTACCTTTCACTCGTTCGCTGGTATTTCGCCGACGATTCAACAGGACACCGGCGTCTCTGCAAGTACGACACACCGCGTGGACGTGGCCGACACGTCGAGCGACCGGCGAAATTCGGATATCAGCACCCGTTCGCGGGCACTTCGGGCACCGGTCACATGACCAGGTGTTTGCTGGGATGGCTTAGCTGGCAAATACGGGACACCGGCGACGCCATCGGTACTACGGTATGCCCGAACATCACACGGCACCGGCGAGAGGCGGGGCAGATGAAGGGGTCGTATTCGTACGCCGAGCCGGCTGCGACCGCACCTCCCCTGGCGGAGCAATACGACAGCGCAGACCCCGTGACCTGGAACGGAGCCCAGGTCTACCCCCTGCATTCGGAGAGCATCGGCGTCTCCCCCACGACCGTCCGACTAGCGCTGCGCACTGCCGCCCCACGGCCCGGCGTGCGCAGCCTCGGCATCGGGCTCGCAGTGGACCGCGGGCACGTGTTGCTGGACGGCCGCCAGCTCAGGGGGGTTGACGTGTGGAGCGATGCCATGACCGGCGGCATCGAGCTCGAGATCCATCCCACCGAGGCCGACGCCGCCATCACGCTGACACCCGTCTGGGTGGACGAGAGCGACAGCATCGTGTCCTGGACCGGCAATTACGGGTTGCTCGTCACCCGCGAGCCCACCCGGACCGTGTTGCATTGCAGCACCGGCGTCGGCCCGCCCGATTTCGGCGAGCTCGTGGTCGAACTGACCCTCGCGCTCACCCCGCCCCCGCCCGAACCGCCGACCGAGGCGAGCCGCTATCAGCACGCGCTCTACGAGCTCGGGGTGGCGATGCAGAGTCGCGGGGAGGAGGACCAGGCGTGCCAACTATGGACGCAGGCAGCCGAATTCGGTCATCTGGCGGCTGCCTACGACCTGGGTGTGGTCCGCTACCGGCGCGGTGACTACTCCGAGGCCGAGCACTGGTGGCGCACCGCCGCCTCGCACGGCGACCCGCGGGCGATGGCGGGTCTCGCCGAACTCCTCACCCGCCGCGGCAATGCCAGTGAAGCAAGGGTCTGGCGGGCAGCCAGCGCGGCCGAATCTCAGCCTGGTATGTGACTCAACTCACATACCCTTGGGCCGGATTTCCGGGTCCAGCCCTGATTGCCGGACGGTCGCGCCCATCTACAGTGGCGGTCGATCGCGGTCGACACCCCCACCGCGCACGACCCACGAGGAAACGCACGCATGATGAAGTCCGCGCGATGGACGGCCGTCGCGGCCGCCGCGCTCGCCGTAACCCTGTTGTCCGGTTGCTCGGATGTCGAGAAAGCCCTCAACAAGGGCGGCGACACCAAGTGCAGCGACTACCTCGCCCAGAACGCCGACACCCAGCGCGTCACCATCACCAAATTCATCAAGCAGCAAACCGGCAAGGACAACGAGCCCCCCGGCACTCAGGTGGACCTCTCCATGGCCGCCGTCCAAAGCCTCTGCCAAGTCCAGGCCAACAAGGACACCCCCATCAAGAACGCCAACCTCCTCGGCATCCTCCACTAGCCCTCAATCCTCCCCGGGCACACCCCATTTCGCCTGCTCCAGCCCCGATTTCCCTTTCCCCCAACCCCTCCGCTAATCTTGTCCAGCATCACCGGTCCGGGTGGCGGAATGGCAGACGCGCTAGCTTGAGGTGCTAGTGCCCGTATTAGGGCGTGGGGGTTCAAGTCCCCCTCCGGACACAGTCACTACGCACACGGGTGGTCGTGGAGAAGCTTCAGCCACGACCACCCGTGTTTCGTGGTTATAGGTCAGTTTCAGGCCCAACTGCCGATACACCTCGAGCTTGTCGTTCGGGTCGGCGTTCTTGAGGATCGTGACCATGCCTCCGAGCGAATCCACCAGAAGGCGAATCTCCTCGCGTGTCAATCGGTATTCGACTACGGATTGTGCTTCCAGAGTGGCGATTCGAGCCACGGCTGCTTCGCGCTCGCGTTGCACATCGAGCGACCATGCGGCGATGAGTGCGGGGTCGGCGCCGGCTTCAAGAGCAGCACGGTGGCGGGCCAACTTCCGATCACATTCGAGCAGGGTCTCCCGTGACGTATCCAGTGCGGGCGTATTGCGTTGTGTCTGCGCCGCTTCGAGCTGAGAGAGCGAGTGTTCGATGTGGTCGGGGTGGAAGACCTCGGCCAGCCAGAGATCGACCGGACCGGCGAGTTGATCCTCGCGCAGGTAGACGGTGAGCGGGTGGTCGAGCTTGTTGGCGATGGCGTACTCGGATGGGTACCTGCATCGGTAGTGCGCTTTGCCGTGGTTCCAATTGCCCTGCATCCGGCGCCCGCAGTCGTCGTGAGTGAGCAAACCCTTGTAGGCGTAGGGGTGTTCGCGGCGCACTGTGGTGCGGCCGGTCGATTTCGGACCACGACTGGCAAGTCGAAGAGTGACCTGCTCGAAGGTGTCTTTGCTGATCAGCGGCTCGTGTGCGATCTGGTCGGAGAACACCCAGTCCTGCTTGGCATTCCACGTCAGGTGGGTTTCGTGGCCGAGCGCGACGTCGTCGACGTCGATGAGCAGTTCCTGCTTGCGCTGCTTGTTCCACACCTCGTGGCCGGTGTAGCGCGGATTGCCCAGGATCGCGCGGACCGCGCTCTTGGACCAGGCCACCCCGTCACGATGCGTATTGCGCTTCCGGTCGTAGGCGGAGGGGCATTGGATTCCAGCGTCGGTGAGGCGCTGCGCGATGGCGAATATCCCGATCCCGGAAAGGCAGTCGCTGAAGATCTGTTGGACTACCGGGGCCGTGACGGGGTCGGGCGCGAGCCGGTGCAGTCGTTTCCCGTCGGCGGCTTTCCCTGGATTTGGGTGTGGTCCAACATCTTCGAGGCAGTACCCGTACGGGGGGCGCCCTCCGAGGTAGCGGCCTTCGACCTGAGCTTGGGCGGCCATGGCTGCTCGAACACGGATCTTGATGCGGTTACGTTCACCCTTGGACATGCCGCCGAAGACCGACATGATCAAGTCGTGGGCTTCCGATTCCGGATCGATCGGGCCGCCGACTTCAGGGACCCACAGCGGCACGCCGTAGTGCACGAAGACCGGGAACGTGAGCCCGAACTGGTTGCCGTAGAAGGCACGTTGTGGTTCACCGATGACGACCGCATCGAAGCCTCGGTCGGGAGACTTCAGGAGCTCGAGAAGCCTGGCTGCTTCTGGTCGCCGCTTCCACGGGATTGCACGGCTCTGCCCGATGTCGAAGAACTCGGCGACGACCTCGCCGTGGCGGCTGACCAAACCTTCCGCCCGCCCGAGTTGCCAGTTCTTCGAAGCAACGGGGTCCTGCTGGTCCTCGGTCGAGACGCGACCGAGGAACGCGAATCGTGCACTCATCACGCGGCTCTCCGATCGCTCGAAGGATCGCCGGCCTTGGCTGCCTGCCGGATCACCCGCAGAAGTCGAGCCGCGGCGAGAGGGGTGAGCGTCGGCGGATGATCAGGCACAACCACAGCGACATCATCAGTCGCCGAATCCAGTTCGTTCGTCTCCCTATGCGGCTGCTTGGCAGCCATCCGTGGTGGATCGTGGCGTCGTGGCGTTGAGTGACTGGCCATCAATGCTCCTCATCGAGAATCGGATTCGACCGGGACGGCGTTCGGCGCAATGGGGTCTATCAACGCGTCGTTCGCGCGGGGCTGTCAAGTCGCCTCCAGGAGGGATGACGACGATCCGCGCCCTGCGATCCGTGTGCTCCTTGGTAGCCCCAGCGAAGGCGGATTCCTGTGTTCGGGTCATCCGTGTACTGCACGGAGACCCCCCGTTTGCGACATCCGATCTGGAGATTTCACGACCCTAGCTTCGCTCGTCGATCGCTTTCCGGATCATGCTTCGGGCCGCCTCGCCGTAGGCGGCCTGGCTCGCAAGTAGATCGAACAACCTGCCGTGCAGGTCAATTTCTCGCGGCTGAGTGATCGTCAGTTCGGCCGTCACGGTCTCGACGAGCACCAACCTGTTGTCGTACAAGATGAAGCCGTTCGTCATCGGAGCCTCGTACAGTGCCGCCCGTGGCAGCACCCCCAGCTGAACGCGCGGCAGTACCATCGCCGTCAGCAGCCGATCCAGCTGTTCGATCATCACCGAGTCATCGCGTGCAGTCGTGTACAGCGCCTTCTCTCCGATCAGGAACGAGAAGCGGCGCTTACCCCGGTACAAGACCTGTTGCCGCTCCAGCCGGGCGGCTACGCCCTCCTCGAGGTCGTTCGGAATCCCGTAGAAGTCGATCACCTTCCCGAGAATCCATTCGACATAGTCCGGCGTCTGCAACAGCCCGGGGATGATCGTCGGCTCGAACAGCCGCATGACCTCGGTCCCACCCTCGATGTGGGACACCATCCGCTGACGCCGCTTCGTGCCCGTGCCGAGCAGTCTGCGGTACTCCATGTACGCCACCTGGATGTTCCGCAGCGAGGCAACCAGATCCGGGAACTGATCAGCACCGCCGGTAAGCCTGCACCAGATCCGTAGATCGGCCTCCGATGGCGTCTGCTTGCCGTACTCGATCTTCGAGACCTTAGATTCATGCCAACCGGCCTGATCGGCGAGCTTGCGCCCGGTCAGCCCAGCATCACGGCGAAGCTCCCGGAGACGTACCCCGAGAGCTTCCCGTTGTTCGTGCGCAGCGCCGCCATGGGTCACTGCGTATCGACTTCACGGAAGTCGTTGTAGGGCACCGCCAGCCCCCACACGTAATCCCTCACCTCCCGGCAGATGGCGGCAATCCGCGGGTCCGTGGTGACGGTCCCGCCGAGGAAGTGGCCAGCCGCGTCGAAGGTGGTGAACGACACGGTCGCGTCGTCCAGCAGCCACCAGTCATCGGCGGTCAGGTGGAGCGAGTCGGCCAAATGCCTTGGCAGGTACCGAACCTGCTCTCCGGCGTCTACGTTGCGCTGGGTGATCTCCAGCATCCAATGCTGGTAGTCGCTCAGGGGCACCGTGACAACCCGAGCGCGGCGAACGAGCACGCCTCGGGCGGTGATCTCGCCGATGAGGTCGCCCCATTCCTGGAACCAGGCGAAGTCGTCCTCCGGCCCTCCTCCGAGCCAGTTGCGGAACACCGCGTCGCCTTCGGGTGACTCGTAGTCGTCCAGCAGCTCCAGGTGGAACGCCTCCGTCTTGCTGCCCCTGATCAGGCTGTTGAGGCCGTCGCTGTCAAGCAGCTGCACCGAAATACTTCCTTTCGCAACGCGGGACGATGATCGCCGTCTCGTCGTCCGCCATCTCTAGCCGAGCGGTGTCAGCAGGATCAGTGACGGGTTCGCCGTCAAGGGTGAACGTGCCCCGCCCGGTGTCGGTCAGCGTGGCACCGATGAACTCGCGAGCGTCGGCGAATCCCAGTAGCACATGAGGAATTTCGACCGTTCCCTCGGCGCGGGTCACCCAGCCCACAATCAAGAACGAGCCCGGATCAGCCTCGTAGAGGGCCGGGCAGCCGTTGTTGGGTGATCCGTTGCGGCCCAGCAGTCGTAATGACTCAATCATGATCAGTCCTAAGCCTTCTCGATGAATTGTGCGTGGGCATTCAACCCACAGAAGCCATGGTCCCTCGTTTGCGTGGGTTCCGGGCCAGAACAGACCTCACTAAGCAAGTTGGAGCAAGGTGGTAGATCTCGTCCCACCTGGGTCTCTAGCTTTGGCTCAGGCGCTCAGGGGCGGCTGACTACCCCGCCTCTGAGTTGCCCTACCAACGGCGACAGGGGCGGTCGTGACCGATGAACCAGACGCGGCGGCAGCACCGCGCGTACGGCTCTACCAGTTCCCTGGTGGTGTATTCGAACTCCAAAGCGCCGGAGACGACTCCGAGGACTACGAGGGGTTCTACCTCCAGCACCACGACTTCCTTGCGCTCGACGGCCACGAAGACAGAGGGGCGGTAATGCGTTACAAGCCAACGGCTCTCGGATACGTTCGGACAGACGTGTCCGGGGTCAGCCAGCAGTGGGATGAGACGGAGATCCGCCGGCTTGCAGCGAGGTACGGGTACGACTTCGCGGACATGGTTCTTTATGACCCGGCTTCGGGGCGTCCACCGCTGGCTCGGCTGAAGGCCCAGGCGACCCGGTTGAATGCGGAAGCGGTGTTCGTGCCGTCGCTGGAGCACTTCGAGGAAGGGGAAGTGCCTGGCGCCCTGGTGCAGAAGCTCGACGTCGTCACCGTTCATCCTGAATCGACATACGCGCGGCGGGCGATGCCTCCACTCCGGGACCTGCCGCTCACGAGGAAGGCGAACGAGGCGTAGCCGTGCAGAAGAACAATGCGGTGTTCTGGACGGAGCAGATTGGCGAATCGCTTGCGGCGATCGCCGGCCTGATGGGGATAGGTGCAGCGTTCGCGGTCACCACACGGTACGTCTTCGCTGAGCTGATCCCAGACCATATCGAACAGTTTCGAATCGGCATGGGGTCCGGAGATCCCAAGAGCAGCGCCTAAACCACTCTGATGCTCGGCAACACAGAGAGGGGGCGGTCAATACAAGCATCGACTCAAGACAACCTAATGCGTTGCTCCACAACGCATATGAACGAATACCCTCGGCCAGCCGCAACCGTGCCAAGGGATTCTGATCCTGGTGACGAACCCCCGGGAGAACCCCCAACCGTAGGAGAGGGCTGGGGGTTCTCCACTTGGAACCGACAAAGCCCCGCTACACCGACCTCGATTTCATGGCACTGGCCGATCGGCACATCGAATCTGCGAACGGACAACTCGGGATCGGACACGACACGCTGCTATCCGACGCGCGGGACCGAGCACTCGTCGATGCCATCGCGTTCATCAAGGGACGCCTGGCAGACCCTGGCTCTGAACTAGTTTGGGGTGACGAATAGCAGAAACCCTGAAACGCCCAGGCGTCCTGACCCCCATGGAGGCTGGCTTATGGCCGAGGTCGAGGCATGTGTTCAAACCCTGCTCGTCCGTGACGGCCAAGTCCTCCTAATGCGGCGCCGCAACACGCGCGTTGGCAACGGATGCTGGGCAGCGCCGGGAGGATGCATCGAGGCCGGCGAAGACTTCGTCACCGCGGCTAACCGCGAAACCCGTGAGGAAGTCGGAGTCGAACCGCAACTGACCGATGCGGATCTCGCCGGGGTCGTGTCGTTGGATTCATCGCACGACGGCGGCGCTCGCGACGTCTACACCTACCTTGCCAGTTCGTGGACCGGGCATCCTCAGATCAAAGAGCCAGGTCTGTGCTCAGCATTGGAATGGTTCCCCGTCCAGGCCCTTCCAGTCATGACATGGATAGCACTGTGATCGCCCTCGCCTCATTCGATGGGGAGAGGCTGCGTTAGCTGGAATGTCCAGCGCACGAGCGGGTTGCGAGTTTGACGGAGTCTGACGGTGATGCTCACACATCTTGTCGTGCGACGATGCACCCAATTGTCTCGGCCGACGCGTCGGGCGGTACGCCCTCTAGCGCAGCATCGAGCAACTCGTAGAGCCTGTCGAGCGGCACGATGTTGGCAGCCCAACGGTCGTAGGACTCGAACTCGCGCAGTCCATCGGGGTGGAACGTGCCGGTTCCCCGCGAATGGAAATTCTCAATCGATTTATCTGAGGCGACCAGGATCAGCGACGCGTCTGGGCTCCTCTCTGCATAGGCGTCGAGCTGTGACTTTTGTGAGGGCTCTCGCCAGTGGAATGCCGCTCGTACCTTCACCTCGATCACTGCGATCGCGTGTTCAGCGGTCCCGGCCTCGAAGCCTACGACGTCGGCGTGATCGGGCATCCCGAGGTAGAAGTCCAGGTCACGATGACCTGTCAACGCCTCCGCTAAATCTGGCGACTCACGCAAAGCACCCCACAGCAACGACTCGATGGCGCGTTCGTCGCACCGTCCCGGTTTGTCGCGGGCGAATCTGAGCGCCGCGCGCAATGCTGTGGTCGCCGGTTTCGATCCCATAGATACTTCCCCGCCAGAGTTGGGCTACGGGTGTCGCCCTACATGCGCGATTTGTACCAGACGCCAGTGACATGAATCGTCAACGTACACAAAACAATCCATGATCACTTGCGGATGCGACCGGGTGCGCAGACTTCCTGGTTTGATTCGTGAGCCGTCTCACGCTTCTCGGCGGAGGTGCAGTTGCACAGCGGATCTGTCTCAAAACGGTGGCCAATTGGCCATCGAGTGGCCAATCATTTTGAGACCCTACAGATGGTCAAGCGGCCCATTTGTCGCGATTGAACTCCCCAGCCGCCGCGCCAGATACAAACGCGCTCCACTCGTCCGAGGTGAATTGCAGACCAGGTCCGACGGGCGAACGAAGTTCGATACCGCCCAGGTCTTGAGCCTGGATGGCGGGTTGAGTGGCTACGACCAAGTTGCCCACGACAACGGTTATGAACAGGTTCCACTGCTCGGCTGTCACGGTGATGATCGGTTCGGCGAGCGGATCGTTCAGAGGATCGCGACGGTATTTGCTATCCCGGATGAAGACTTGGACTCCATCGCTCGCGACCTCGACGCAGTTGCCGCCGGTGTTGCCGCTGTACCTGGATTTCCGCCATACGAGCGGGCGGGTGGTCATCGCTGCTCCATCAGTTGTTGTCGATGAAAGAGATTCGTGCGGCAATCATGTCGGCCGACTGCCCAGCCGAAAGTGCTGCGGTGCACAGTCGTTCGGCTGCCAGCTTGTACCAGCACAGCACGCTAAGCGGCCTCAGCGGGCGTTGAAGCAGCTGGTAGTAGGCCGTAGTCGCAGACCTCCGTCAGGGTCGACTAAACCGATTGCCCCGCAGCATCTCTGGCTGCATGCGAAGATCGAGTTTCAGGTGGGAGGTCATGGTGGAAGTCACGGTTCAAATCGAGGGCAATGGCGACACGGACGCTCTGAGGATGCTGTGGGATTGGTTGATCGTCGAACCGGACCTCCAGGGTTACCTCAACCTGGCACAGGCCCCACCCCGCGATGGGCAGATGGGTGCGGTCACCGAGAGCTTGAGTGTGATTCTCGGCCAGGGTGGTGCTGTCGCGGCCGGATTCACCGCCTTTTCCACGGTATTGATCGCCTGGATTCGCCGCCAAACCGGCTCTGTCACAGTGAAAGTGACCAGAAGCGACGGTTCTGGGTTCGAGTACACAGCCTCAAACACCGACCGAATGTCCGAATCCGAGGTCACCGCGTTAACAGCGACCCTGACCGGCATGCTGGCCCCAGCCCAGCTCGAGCAACCGAACCGTGATGAGCAGTGAGAAGCCACGCCCGCTGGCATTGAGCTCGCCCGGCACGAGAGTTCTGCTGGTCGGAACGGGCACCCATGCCGCCGGGTCCATCTTGCCCGACATACCCTCCGTCGCAAGGACACTCGCTGCCCTCGAAGCGGTCTTGATCGAGCGCTGCGGTGTCGATGCGTCGGCGGTTCGTACGATCGTGGATCCCGCGGGGCGCGACGAGGTCGTGCGTGCATTAACGGCCGAGTCGTTGCAGGCCAGCGACATTCTGTTGGTCTACTTCGTCGGTCATGGGCTGGTCGACCAGGATCTGTACTTGGCCACGGCCGCTACAGACGACCGTTGGCAGACGTTGGTCGCTACATCGGTGGCCTTTCGCGACGTGCGTCAGGTCCTCAAGAACCGCAAAGCCAACTCAACCATAGTGATCCTGGACTGCTGTTACGCGGGCCGAGCACAGAGTCCGATTACCCCCGCGGCCGCCGATGCGTTCGGGCGAGTTTGGCTCGGCGGAACATATCTACTCACTGCGGCATCAGGCTCCGAGCAAGCCATGGCCCCACCCGGCGAGCAGTACACCGCATTTTCTGGGGAGCTGATCTCGCTGCTGCGACATGGAGACCGCACTGCGCTCCCTCAGATCACTCTCGAAGCGGTTTATGCACTGCTGCGTCGTCGGCTGCTCGAACGCGGTCTTCCTGGGCCTCAACGGCATTTGAGTGGCCAAGCTGGGCAGCTGATCCTCGCCGACAATCCGAGCAGCATCGCAGTAACGCCGACACGTTCCCCGACCGCACTCGGTACTGCCGGTGATGCAGACCATCCGTGTCCCTACCGCGGATTGGAGTCCTATACCGAAGATGACACCCGCTATTTTTTTGGCCGCGGCCAGACCCTGGCTGATCTGCTTGCACACATCGATGCGCTCGACGAGGTGGGTGGACCAGTGCTGGTGTCCGGACTTTCCGGTGTCGGCAAATCCTCTCTGCTGCAGGCTGGTCTGGTTCCCGCCGTCGCACGAGGCGAACTGACTGCGTCTGGATCTAACCAATGGCTGCGCGCCGTGATTCGGCCACGTGAATACCCGCTCAGCGAACTGGCGACCGTTCTCTCGCCTCTCACCGAAGACCCAGCCGAGGTGGTCCGCGAGAATCTGCAGCGCGCCCCCGAATATGCAGCGGCTACTGCCGCCGGCCACCTTGGCTTGAGCCCTGCTGCGGGTGGACTGTTGCTGATCGTCGACCAGTTCGAGGAGGTGTTCACAAACTGCCGCGACGAATTCGAACGGCGTGCTTTCATAACGGCACTGTGTGAGCTCAGCACATGGCCGGTGCTGGTAGTGCTGGCGATCCGCGCCGACTTCGTCCCCTACTGCCACCCCTACACCGCACTACGCGAGTCGATTCAGCACCGCCAGTTCCTGGTGGCACCTATGACCGAGCACCAACTTCGTTCTGCGATTGCTGATCCCGCGCAGGCAGTCGGCCTGCAACTCGAGCACGGACTCGTCGATCGGCTACTGCAAGACCTCAACGCTCTCGTCTCGCCTGGTCACAACGCCGACCAATCTTCCCGCCAGCCCAACGGACCCAAACTCGGATCCCCGGCAGGCAATCTCCCCCTGCTGTCGTTCTCGTTACAGCTGACTTGGGAGTATCGCGACCAAAACATGCTGACCCTGGCTGGCTACCAGCGAACCGGCGGAGTCTGGGACGCGGTCGCCACGCGCGCGCAAGCCGCATTCTCCCAGCTCGATACTGCCGCCAAAGCGGCCGCCCGTACGATGTTCATGCGCATGGTCCAGGTCAGCTTCGACGCCGAGGACACCCGCCGCACCCTGACAGTTGCGGAACTCATGTGCGGGCCAGATCCAGCGAGCATGCACCGCGCGCTCACGGTGTTCGCGTCCAGCCGTTTGGTCACCGTCGATGGCGACACTGCCCAGATCGCTCACGACGCGCTGCTGAAAGCCTGGCCACAATTGCGCACCTGGATCACCGAGGACTGGCTCGGCATCCTTGAGCGCCAACGCCTGTCCATCGACTCTGAGGACTGGGCTCAGCGCGGGCGCGAGAAATCGATGCTCTACCGTGGTGCGCGCCTGACCATCGCCGAACAAGCCGCGCGTGCCGTCGCAGTCTCAGCCACCGCCGCCGGTTTCCTCGACGCCGCCCGCCGCGACCGTACACGCAACCGGTGGATCAGTGTCGGCTTGCGTAGCGCCCTGGTGTTGCTCACCGTCGTTGCGCTCGTCGTCGCCTTCGTTGCCGTGCGCGCCCAGCAGCGGGCCAATACGATTGCAGCGGAGAATGTCGCCGCCCGACTCATCGGGGATGCCCAACAACAGTTCGGATCAGGCGATGCTGGCAGCCAACGCCGCGCGGTCCTCGAAACACTCGCCGCGAACAAATTGGCACCGCAGGTCAGTGACGCCGGTGTCCTCGCCGCGCAATTTCGAACGCAGTTCGTCACGAGGATCCTCGACCTCGATGCCCGTGCAATATGCGGGACCGCGGTGAGCCCTGATGGGCGCTGGGTAGTCACCGGCGACGTACGTAGCGAAGTCCGGCTGTGGGACACCACGACTGGTCAAGCCCATACGATGCCGCCGACCAACACCGTCGTCAACTGCGAACTCGCCGTGAGCGCGGATGGCCATCGGGTGGTCGTCAATGGAGGCCTCGGACATCCCGTACGCCTGTGGGACACGACCACCGATGCGATTCGAGCCCTGCCCAACACAGAAATCTCGATGGCGGACCAGGTCACGATCACCCCCGACGGTCGCTGGGTCCTCGCCGTCAACGGCGGTGACTGGCCAGAACTCTGGGATACCACGACCAACACCACCACCAGGGCGCCCGTCACAGACACACCTGTCTGGCCTCGAACGGCAAGCATCAGCCCCGACGGTCGGTGGGTCGCCTTTGGCACCGCGGGTGGCGGGATCGAACTGTGGGACGTCGCCGCCAACGTAATTCGAACCAGCCCTCACACCGCCATCATCGGCAATTCAGCGCAAGACATCACCGCCATCGCCGTCAACGGAAATGGACTCTGGGTCGCGGCCGGCGATACGAGCGGTGCCGTGTGCATGTGGGACGTGGCCTCCAACTCGATTCGCTCGATGGCAAATCCCGGCAAGGCCGAAATCAGCGGAATAGCTGTGAGTGCCGATGGGCAACGGGTCGCTATCGGTGACAAAACCGCCGACCTCCGCGAATGGAACACTCAGTCAGACACCAGCATTGCACTTCCCGCGGTGGAAAACGCGAACCGCAGTCCTCAGCCGGTAGTTGTCTTCGGCTCCGACCAGCGCATCATCTCGTCCGACGACGATGGAATCGTCAGAGCATGGCCGGCGGAGGCGCCCTCAACGTCCATCGCGGACGGCCTAACCCCGAGAAACACACAATGGGACATCGCGTCGAACGGCCAATGGGTGGCCATACGCGACGCGAGTTCGGACATCCGTCTATGGAATTCTGCGACGGGAACGACCCGCACTATAACCCGACCGGATTTCGGAATCATGGGTTCGACCACAGTCAGTGACGATGGCAAATGGCTTGCCGCAACAACTGGGACCTATCCACATCCACAGTTGATCAATTTGTGGAGCACCACATCAGAGATACACCTCGTCATGCCGACATCACTCGAGTACGGCGATATCCGCCTCGCCATCAGCGGTGACGGACGTCAAATAGCGGTCGGGACAAACGACAGCAGCGGAGAAATCCAGATATGGAATACATCCTCCGACACAGTACGGATGCTGGCTAGACCAGGCGGCTATCTGCCCGTTGACGGCTCCCACGCGATCGACAGCGTCGGAATCAGCCGTGACGGTCGCTGGGTCGCAGCGGGTGAAAACGGCGGTGCTGTCTATCTCTGGGATCTATGGACCAATGCCGAAATGGTCATGCCAACCCCCGGTACTGCCTCAATCGATGGGCTTGCCATCTCCCCGGACGGGCGCTGGGTCGCTTCCGGCGACTTCGCCGGGACTGTCCGATTATGGGACACCTCCACCCATGCTGTGCGCACCATGTCGACCGCTGGACTGCCGGATACGGGCGGATACAACGCACCCTACATAGCAGTCAGTGACGACGGACAATGGATCGCTGCCGAGGTCGGCGGGAGCATACGAATGTGGAGCACCGATCCGAACCAGACTGTTGCAGTTCCGGTTTCATGGGTCGGCCCGAGTCCCGATGTCATGGCCGCTTTCGATAGCAAGGCCAAATCGCTTGTACTGGCATCCAATACGGGCAAAGTCAGATCCATTCCCATCATTCCAGACGGCGCCAAGAAGATGTGTTCCATTCTCACGAACCCGATCACCCTCACCGAGTGGGAAAGCTGGGTATCGCGGACATCCGACCCAGTCCCACTATGTTGAGCCACAGCATCACGGCCTCAGCCTTGATCCACTGGTGAAATTGGTCTGGTGTCCGTGTTTGAAATGAAGGAAGTGCCCTCCGATCAGGGAAGATACGAGTTGTCGAGGCTCGAAAATTTCCAGGGGAAGGCCACTTCGCAGGTGTGATTGTTTCATGCGCCGACCGGGACGACGGTCAGGTTCGACGACCCGAATCTCGTTTCGTGCGGAGGGCAGCTCGCACTGGCCCGATTCACCGTCCAGATGCATGCGTCGAAACATCGACCGCCGCAGCCGAGTTGGGTGGCCCGGTGCGTGAGGGTAGTTGATGACGCGCGCCTGCCTGCACCATGCCGATACCCGCCCGGCATTCGATATGACTGATACGTGAACTGATCCTGGGAGGCGCCAAAAGAATGGCTAGGTGGTGGTGCCGGGAACGAACTCGATCGAGACCAAACACTTGGTGGTCACTGTAATTGCGAATCGCAGCTTCCCCCAAGGCTGTTGAGAACTCCAGACACCTGCGGGGTCTGGGGCGAAGGGGGAGGGGCCCTCGGCCACCTCGACGTTGGGGTAGCGCTGCCGGATATCGCCGAGTGTGACGCAGTCGGGTGTAGTCACATCGAATGTTGCGAAGATCCATCCGGTGTTGTTGTCCGCCGCGATCGCCCGGGTCACCGTCACGTTCGGGCCCAGGGTCGCCGGTCCGCCTTCGGACCGAACCTCTGTCACCGCCCGAAGGGGCACGCCGAGCAGTGTTTCGACTCGGGAGCGAGTCAGTGGTGCCTGCCTCGACATCTGCTCGGTGAAGTCCCAGATATCTTGTGCCCGCATTCGTTCGTCCTTGTGCGTACAGCCCACCATGGCCATCATCGCTACCAGTATCCCGGCCACCGCGACGGCACTGTTCGCGAAGCGTGCGGTCCTGCTCACCAACTCGCCCTCCACTTGTCATACAAGTCGCCGTAATATTGCGGGTAGGTCTTCGTTGTTCCTGAGACGATCAGATTCACGTAGCTCCTGGAAAGTTCGTTGATGTAGCGATCACGATCCGGCTCCGATGCGGTGCGCGAATAGAAGGCATATGACTGGAACTGTCCTTCGAAGGCGGGCTGTCCGACTATGCCGATATCAGGACCCATCACGCTCCGAATCTCCTGAGCGACAACGATGTTGTAGAGGGTGGCCGCTCCTTCGTCCTTGAGCACCGAGGCGACGTATGCCTCTCTCGATGAGTATTCGAGCACGCCTTCCTCATACATCGCATGCCCGATCTCGTGGACGATTGTTTGTGCCTGCCCGAGTGTGTGACCTTTGAGGTCCGGATCCAGCCAGATCGTTTTCTCGACGCCCTTGACTGTTCGTGACCCGGCACCAGCATCGTTCGCTACGAGTTTCCATCCTTTGTCGCTGAACAGGGTGCGCCAATCACGCATCAGGGTGGGCGATTTCGACAGGATCTGCCACGTGGCCTCGTCGAGGACATCAGGGCGCGGGATAGGTGGTCCGCGTGGCGCAGCCGTGCTCGTGCTGATTCGCGATGTCGAAGACGGTGGTTGCGCCGTGCTGGACGGGGTCGCCGCCGCCAGAGCCACAACCCCATCACGGTTCGCGGCAAATGATTTGTCGAACTTCTCCTTATCGGCGATGGTGAAGATCGCCGCTCTCACATAGACATCGACAGTGATCTTGCCGCCAGAGGTGGATCCGGGATACGTGATCGGACACGAGATCATGACCGAACTGTCCCGCGCCATGGTGATCGAGATCGGGCTCGTCACACTTCCACAGTTCGAACTGGCGCCGTTTGCCTGCGCAGAGACGTTGTAACCGACTGAAACCTGTTTGATTTCGCCGCGCCGATCGTTGTCGATGGCATTGGTGAGCTGCCACTGCAGCACACATGAGGTCTCGCCACACGGGTTTGGAGTGAGGTCTTTGGTCGTGAGTCGAATCCGCGGATCGCTCGGGTCGATGACGGCCCAAAAGGCTTGCTGCGGAATGTAGTCGTAGAAATTCCGGACCTGGTCGATCGTCATCGCTGCGGCAGTGAGTTCGTATATCGCGGGCGCCGTCGGGTCCGTCGCGTCCGGATCTGCCATGTCGATTCTGTCGACTTGTAATCCGTGTGTCACGACCTGGCCGTCAGTCGGTGTGACGGAACTGCCCAGGTATACCGTCAGATGTCCTATGTGGACCGGCTGCGAGCGGTGGCCGTTGAGGTCGATCGGCTTGCCGACCGAGATCGTCCGGTCATTGTCCGAGGTCGGTCTCAACGACCGAGCGAGCGCCTGCGGCGAGTAGGTCGCTGCCAAATCGTCCCCGTCGGGCAGCAGTTCAGGAGGAGGAGTGATCGACTGGTCCGCGTACATGCCCTTGCCGGACCATTGCCGGTCCGTACCCGATGCCGGCTCGTCGGTGACACCCAACGCCTTCCATGCCGATCGTCCGCCTTTGACGAACGATGTGCCGCCGCCGGCGACGTAGTCGATGAACTTGCCATCAGCGATCGGGAAAGTGCCGACAGCATCGCCAGGATGGGTAACCCAGACATCGACAGGGACTGACTTCCCTTGCGTCGGTAGAGCTATGCCCGTGACATGCAGGCCCGCGGTCCGATCCATGGCGGTGGCAAGATCTGATAGAGCCGCACGCGCACCATCGCCGGTCAACAACTGGTCGTCACCCGACGGACGCGGGTTCGTCGACACGATAGCGAAACTCACGATCGCCACCACCAGCACCACGACAACCGGAATCAACCAGCGAGATCGGGGAAGTGCGAGCCGCGACCATCGCGGTCGAGCGGACGCATCCGGTACCGGCGAACCGGTGACGTCGTCATCAGTGGACACGTCGCCGCCCGGACGCACAGGCCAAATGCAGTCGCAATGCAGTGCAATGCATTTCGGGCTGGACGGACGGCACAACGGCGGCCGGTCGGATTGATCGAAGAATGTGTTGCGGCATGCAATGATCCCCTCGGCCATCAGGATTCGACGGACACCGTAACGCGGCCTGCGTATCTGGCGTTGGCCTCGGAGATGGGTGGCCGATGCGAACTGGCAGGTCGTCGGGGTTTTCCGGACCGGATCACGAATCTCCGGTCCGGATGCCGCTCGCCCTCCATAAGATGACATGGTGGGACGCTCGAACGGTGTCAGCGATGAATCAGCCACGGCGCGACAAGCTTTCGCCTCCCGGCTGGAGGCGTTGTTCGTAGCGGCAGGCAATCCAACGTTGAGCAGAATCTCGAACGCTGCAGCCAAACGAATGCGGGCAGCGCGGCGAGTGAATCAGGGCGAGGTGGCCACGGTGCAGCGGATCAGCGACTGGCGATCTGGCCGTAACGTGCCAGCCAAGTTCGAATCGTTCGAGCCCGTCATGCTGACGCTGATCGACCTGGTTGCGCCGCCCACCGATGAGCGCGCCAGCCTGTTGTTGGATCCATCGATATGGAGGCGAACCTGGGAGGCCGCTTCCGAACCGGGCGACGCTCGCAGGGCCAAGCGACGCCGTGCGATCCCGGGCGACCATGGTCTGCCACCACGCGCCACGGTCGCCCTGCGACGGGACGTGGCTGTGCTGATCGGACGCGACGACGACCTTCGTTGTCTTTCACAGACCGGAGACTCGAGATCGATTTTCGTCGTTGATGGCATGGCCGGTGTGGGCAAGACCGCGTTGGTTACCAGAGCCGCGCATTTGTTGCGCAGCGACTACCGTGACGGATGCTTATTCGTGGAATTGAACGGTCACGCACCGGGCGTGGATGCGACCAGCGCCTTTGACGTCCTCGGGCTCCTGCTCAATGACGTCGGCATCGAACCGCGCCATGTTCCAAGCAGTTTCGAAGGTCGCCGCGACCTGTGGCGCAGCTGGCTGGCCGATAGGCGCGTCCTATTGGTGCTCGACGACGCCAGCGACGAGCAGCAAGTCGAACCGTTACTCCCGCCTGGCCCTGGATGCCTCACCCTGATCAGCAGCCGCCGCCGGATGATCGCCTTGGATGGAGCAAAGCGCGTCTCACTCGAACCCCTTCAGCCCGCAGCCGCACGGGAGTTGTTCTGCGAACTCGCCGATCGACAGCTCGACACATCCACGATGGCGGCGGTGGACGACATCGTCAGGCTGTGTGGACATCTTCCACTGGCCATCGTGCTCGCCGCTGGCCGGCTGGCTCACCACCCGGCCTGGAGCGTCGCGGGTCTCGCCGCAGAGCTCGCCGTTGCCGAGGACCGCCTGGGAGAACTGCAAGCCGGTCATCGCGCGGTCCGAGCTGGATTCACGACGTCCTACCGAAATCTATCCGGTGAACAACAGCGTTTGCTGCGGTGGATCGGACTGGCGCCCGGCGCCAACCTCAGTGTGAATGCGGTGGCAGCACTGGCCGATCTATCGCTTACGACCGCACGACGGCAGCTCGATGCCCTCTACAGCGTACATCTGATCGACGAGTTCGAAGCCGGACGCTATCGGCTGCACGATCTGGTGCGCGAATACGCCCGGACGCTAGCCAGTGAAGATCCAGCGGGTCGCGGAGAACAGGCACTTGCCCGACTGCTCGGCTACTACTTCAGCGTTGCCACAGCGGCGTGCGCGCACCAATTCCGGCCGACCGGCTATCCGCTGCGGGCATTCACCGACCACACAGCCCCCGTATCGCACAAATTCATTGGCCAGGAAGACGCCATACAGTGGATACGGCTCGAGCGCGCGAATCTGCTCGCGTGTCTGGACTACGCCGAACACCATCGACCCGCATGGTTCACAGCGATGGTCGAGACGATGACCGCGTGGCTCGAACGTGAAGGACCCCGCCCACTCGCCGAAGCGCTACACCGACGCGCTATCGCGACCGCCGCGGACCTCGGAGATCGTGTCAGTGAAGCTGCCGGTCTGATCAATCTCGGCTATACGCGCTCGCTGACAGGCGACTACCGCGCCGCGACCGTCAACTACGAGCGTGCTCTGACCCTGTTCACCGAGAGCAGCGACAAGATCGGCGAGGCCACATCCATGCTCAATCTCGGTGCGATGAGCTGGCGCACCGGACACTACGAGGATTCGATCAGACTTTGCACGCGGGCCCTCGCGCACTTCCGCGCAGTCGGAGACCCGTTTCACGAAGCAGTCGCGCTGACCAACCTCGCGATCGCCCACTGGCTGGCCGGCGATGAGGAACTGGGTATCGGACTGCTCCGGCAAGGCCTGCACTTGCGTCGCGAGATCGGCGACACCGCGGGTGAGCTGACCGGCCTGACACTCGTCGGGCTGGCACGGTGGTTCACCGACAGCTACGCGCGCGTCGCGGGACTGTACGAGGAGGTCCTGGAAGTGCATCGCGCGACCGGCGGCGCTGCCGGTGAAGCTTCCTGCCTGACCAACCTGGGAATACTTCGCGGCCGACTCGGCGATGCACGCGCCATCGATGATCTGACGCAGGCCGTGATCCGGCATCGGCAGATTGGCAGCCACATCGGTGAGGCCTTCAGCCTGGTCCATCTCGGGAACGTCCACCGCCGCGGCGGAGACAGCGCCGCCGCGGCCGAGCAGTTCCAGCGTGCTCGCACGCTCTTCCGTGACTTCGGCGATCTCGACGGTGAGGCAACCGTCAGTGTCTGCACAGGTATCCTGCACCGCGACGCCAGCCAGTTCCAGACCGCCGACCAGCTGTTCGAGCAAGCGCTGGCATGCTTCCGAACGCTCGGAAATCGCTATGCGGAAACAGAGTTACTCAACGAAATCGGCCAACTGCTCATCGATACCGGAAGATTCGATGAGGCACGCGCCATCTTCACCGACGCGCTCGCGTTGGCGCGCACGATTCGAAGCCGATTCGAGCACGCCCGAGCCCTCGAAGGAATCGCTCGTTCCTACCCGAATCCCGAAGGCACTCGCACGATTTCACTGATGGTGGAAGCCATCGAGATTTTCCGTCACGTGGGCGCGGCGACCGAAATAGTCACCGCCACGAGCTACCTAGAGCAGATCTCAACAGCGACGCGGCCACCGGACGAGCAGTAGATCTCCTTACCCGGAGGCTGATCCGGCGACTCACCTCCGAGCGGAACTCCTGCCGATCGCACTTGCGGTCGACGGCAGTCGCGCGGACCTTGCATCGACCACATGTCCGGACCGGTGGGCGATGTTCCGGACCGGAACGACGGATCGACCAGGGGTTTCGTACATACCCGCAGAATCCGCGCCTGAGCTCACGAAGCCGCGAAGCGCCTACCGTCCAACTCAGCCCGGTCGTTGACTCGATCGCATACACCGCTCCACGACAGGAATCCCATGCGAAAATCGCTGACGCAAGACAAGACTCCGAGCCGAACCCATCGCAGACACCCGGGCGTGCGGACCAAGAACGTACAGCGGGTTTCCGTGCTCGCGGCGGCCACCCTGCTCACCTGCAGCGCGATGATCCTCTCGACAGGCTCTGCGGCCGCCGCTTCGTGGACCTACCTCGACACAGGATACGGCGTAGGCCTTTACAACCAATACAACACGAGCGGTGGCAAAGTCGGCGCGCCGGACCTTTTTCCGGGAAACCACGACGGCATCTATGCCACCTGTTGGATTGTTGGCCAGTCAATTAACGTCGGCAACATCTGGTACCGCACGATCGCAGAGTGGTACGGCAGCATCGGCACCGAAATAGACTGGGTCGGCTGGACATACGGCGGATACGTGGACGGCAACGGTTTGTTCCGGAGCGGCACTCTGCCGCGCTGCTGATCCCTATACGGCATCAGGTGCCTGGACGGTAGACCGGCTGGCGCGGGTTCTGCTGGCCGATCCACGCCTATGCGCGGACCTGAACGGCGAAATCCCAGAAGTACAGGACGCCTTCGTCTACGTGGCTTTCGAAACTGTGATGCCGTCCGGGATCGCCGATGTGCCTATCGAGCGAATCCTTGAGGTCCGTCGTCGCTACGGAGTCGAATTCGATGCGTTCCGCACCAATATCAGCGAGCAA
This sequence comes from Nocardia heshunensis, assembly GCF_054782115.1. NCBI lineage: Bacteria > Bacillati > Actinomycetota > Actinomycetes > Mycobacteriales > Nocardiaceae > Nocardia > Nocardia heshunensis. Next base: position 449,716 of record NZ_BAAGTC010000007.1, read on the forward strand.
GCGCAACTCCTCGCTGGGCTTCAAGATGTCCGCGACATAGTTGTTTTCCGCGAGCATCTACATACGGAGGTTCATACCCGTGTGTCAGCGCAACTGCGGGACCTCGAAGAACGACTTCACAGCCTCGGTATGCAATCGGCAAGGTCCGTGGCCAACGTAAAGACCCTCGCTCTCCCGCCGGCCGCAGCGGGTGCCGCAGACTACCTAGGGATAGCGGCCGAGATCACCATCCCGACCGTCCTTGCTGCATGTGTGCTGACCGCCCCGCTTCAGTGGCGCAGCCAACGTCGCGACGCGATCCGTACCTCGCCCGTCGGATACCTGTTCCGCATCGACCGGAAGTTGAATGCAGTAAGTCTGGCCTCGCGGATCGCCCGCCGATGGCCGAGACATTAGACGTCTCCACCATCGGCAACGCACCAGATAAACGCCGGTGGTCGGCACGGAAAGCGGCCTCAGTGGGCGCTCATCTCCCAGAACAGCACCGGCAACACCACTCGCACCTCGTCCTCGATCGGAATCTTCGACCGCCGCTTTCTCGCCACCGGCAGACCCCTTCCTGGCCCGATCCGTCCAGAGCGCGAACAGGGACACGACCACTACGCACACGCGTTCCACCGGCGGAAATGCATATCTGCTGCCCGATAATCGAACATATATTCGTATACATCGGCGTATATCGCGTCAAACTTTCTGGCAGGTCGCCCTCTCCGGACACACCTGGCGTGGATCTCTTTGCATAGCAGAGGAATCCATGCCGCTTTCTTTCAAAGCGCATTGGATCACCTGGTCGGTGCGGGGGTCGCCCAGCTTGATCGGTAGGCGGCCCAGTCTTGGGGTGTGGCGGTGTAGTCGACGAAAATAGCTACACCGAAAGCGGGGCGGTTGGGGTCGGTGCGGCCCAAGCCCAGGCGGATTGCTCGGATTGCTACGTCGACGGTTTCCGCTGAGCTGTGGTGGGCGATGCTATCCCATTGATAGGCCGGTAGGCCCATCAGTAGGTCGACGGATGCGGGCGTCACCTGTAGGGCGAGTGTGGTTTGTTGGGCGACGTAGCCGCCGTACATGAACCGGTAGGGCATGGCCGTGTCGTAGGACATCACGGCGACTTGATTCACCCGGCGTGCCGCCGCCGCGAAATACGCTTGCGACCACCATTTTTCATGCCCGACAGCGGCGAGGTAGGGGGCGTGCAATCCGGGTAGTGGGTCGATCTGGGGAGCGGCGATCGACAGCAGGGCGTGACGGCCCGTGGTGAGGGCGTGGGCCTGGTCCAGCAGGGTGAGGAAATCGGCGGTGTCCGAGCGGATCGGCTCGAAATCGTAATGCACACCGTCGAATCCGAGATCCAGTAGCTGTCCGGTCGACGCGAGGATATTTGCCCGCACATCGGGGGCGTCGAGATGCAATTCGTCCGGGTATTCCGGGGCGACGAAGTTCCCCAACCAGGCCTGCACCCGGGCATTGGGAATTTCGCGGTGCACGGCATCGATAAACCATGACGCGTTGGGATGCCGGTCGTCGGGGAGGCTGCCATCGGAGTCGAGCGGACCGGAGAAGACGTACAAGTCTTTGATGCCGCTATCGGCCAACTGCGCCTTCAGTGCAGCGACGTCGCCTTCGTCCTTGCGACCATCGATCCACTCGTGCCCGAGCCACAGCGCGTCCCGACCCCGAGTGTGCGCAGTCGGCGTCCCCGCATACTCCAGCCGCAACCCGACCACAATTCCGCCAACCACAATGGCAACAAGCCCCACCACAGCCAGCCCGGCAATCCATGTCCGTCGCCACCACAGCGACCATCGCATCCGGTCCCCCGTTCGTCCCCGAACGCCCGAGCCTATGGCACGGCGAATAGCCTCGCCCGTCAAGCCGATCAAGTTGCCAGGGAGTTCTCACTAGAGAGGCGCGAATCCTTTGCGGTACAGAGGATTCGCGCCTATCGCGTTGTGAGCGACCCTAGATCTGGATGACGGGGACTTCGTCGAGTTGGATGAGGCTGGCGGGGCCGCCGGTGCTCAATGCCGGGATTGAGGCGATGAATTCGTGGACGTGGCGGGTTTGCAGGTGGGCGTTGAATGCGGCTGCGTTGGTGTAGATCTCGTAGAGGTAGAAGCGGCCGGGCAGGTCGCGGGCCTCGTAGGCGGTGAAGGTGACGCAGCCGGGTTCTGTCCGGACGGCGCGCACGAGTTCGACGATCCGCTCCCGGAAGGCGTCGGCCAGACCGGGTTTGGCGTCGAGGATCGCGATCATGGGGCGCGGGGTCGGGTCGCCGAGGTCGACGTGCAGATTGCGGTGGCTCAGGGTCTCGGTCAGGAAGTCGTCCATCGTCACAGCTCCACTCGCACACCGGGTTCGATGATCCGCACCGTCGTGTCGGGGGCCAGCTTCCGTGCCGCTTCCAGGAAGTGGCGGGGGTCGCGGTCGCTGCTGGTAATGAGCCGGTCCCCCAGCCAGCCCTTGGTGAACGCGTAGTGGTGCGGGATCGCCACCTCCGGGGCGAGGATGGCGGTCAGTTGCGCGGCCTCCTCGGCGTTCATGACGACCTGCATGTTGTGGGCGGGCCGCACATGTAAACCGTTGGTGGGCAACAGCGCCAGCGACATGTGGCCGAGCCGCTCGGGGATCTCGGCGAGTTCGGGGATCAACAGGGTGTCCCCGGCGAAATACACCGCGTCCGCCCCGGCCCGCAGCACGAAGGTGACCTCGTGCACGCCGTGTTTGCCCGGAACCGCGGTGATGGTGACGCCGCCGATCTCGGTCTCCTGCCACTCCTCGAGTCCGGTGACGTTCGTGAATCCAGTCCGATGGGCATGCTCGACCACGGTCTCGGCGACCACGAACGGGACCGCATGATCGCGGTAGGCGGCAAAGGTTTCCAGATCGCAGTGGTCGTAGTGGTCGTGGCTGATCAGCACCGCGTCCAGCCGCGGCAGCTCATCGATGCTCAGGGCGATCGGTTCGCCCTGGTAGTAGCCGGGCCGGGTGCTGAACCACGGGTCGGTCAGGAAGGTGCGGCCACCGATTTCGATGAGATGGCAGCTGTGGGTGACGCGCGTGACGGCGATGCTCGACATGATCAGGTCCTCTCGAAGGTCAGTGCGCGAAGGCGGCGAAGTCGGTGTCGGCGCAATCCCAGATCGCGTCCATAACCAGCTCGGGGGTTTCGAGTTGCGGGGAGTGTCCGGTGGCGGGCAGCAGCTGGAAGCGGGCCAACGGGATAGCGGCGGCGTAGGCGCGGCCATAGTCGACGTCCGCGATCCGGTCGCTGTCGCCCCACAACACCAGCGTCGGAATCTCCAGGCCGGCCAGTCGTTCGGCGAGACCGGGATCGGTCATCGCCGTGCCCGCGTAGACGCGCAGCGCCTGCTGGTTGCCTGCGGCGATCGCCTGCGCGGCCGGGGGCAGGGTGGCCGGGTCGATGCGGAACCTGTCGGGGTCATGGAAGCCGAGTGTGAAGACTTCGTCCATGGTGAGTGCGAAGAAGTCGGCGACCGGATGCCCGGCCACGGCCAAGCCGACGGCGTCGATCAGCACGATCCCGCTGACCCTCGGATTCTTCCGCAGCGCGATCTCGGCGGCGATCCAGCCGCCCACCGAATTGCCGATCACGGTGACGTCGGTCAGGTCGAGCCGGGCGAGCAGCGCATCGTAGAGCGCCGCCAACCCCGTAATGCTGTCGAGTGTTTCGGGCCGGGGCGTCCCGCCGAAGCCCGGATGGATCGGAACCAGCACCCGCACCGCATCGCGGGCGGCGAACAGTTCGGCGAAGCCCTGCACCGACTGCGGGCCGCCACCGCCGTGCAGCAGCAGAAACGGTTGCCCGGCACCGTATTCGGTGACGGTCACCTCGACCGGGCCGTCCCCGGCGGGCGTCACGGTGTGGATTGTCGTGTGGGACATCGGAATCTCATTTCGTGGTGGGGTAGACCTGCTGAATCGAGAGTCCCGCGATCACCGATATGCAGCCAGGGCCGACCTGTCCCACCCACGACCAGCGGTTTTTCCGCCTGCGGGGACGAGATCCCCAGGAGTACAGTGGATTCCTCGCGCAGCCTTCACACCGCGACAGACTCGGAATCGCCATGGCCACAACGCACAGCTTCGGCCCACTCCTGCGCGAGTACCGTGCCCGCGTGTCACCGGCGGATCTGGGCCTGCTCACGACCTTGGGGACCCGCCGCACGCCGGGCCTACGTCGCGAGGAGCTCGCCGAATTGAGCCGCGTCTCAGCGGATTACATCAAACGCCTGGAGCAGGGCCGCAGCCGCGCATCCGCCTCGGTGATCAACGCGCTCGCCCGGGTGCTGCGCCTCTCGCAGGCCGAATACGAGCAGCTGTGCGCCCTGGCCGGGCACACGATCGTGCAGCCCGGCGCGGTACCGCACGTCGTGGACACCGCGACCCGTCAACTGCTCGAGCGCTTCGACATGCCCGCCGCGATCTATGACGCGGGCTGGACCCTACTGGCCTACAACTCCCCCGGCGTCGGATTGTTCGGCGAACCAGCGCCCTACGGCAGCCACGGCAGCAATATGGCGTGGCGGTTCTTCATGGAACCCGCCAACTTCGTCTGGGAATCCGACGCCCAGGCCAACCAGTTCAAAACCTCCCTGGTCGCCGACCTGCGCGAAGCCGCCGACCGCTACCCGCACGACGAGAACCTCGCCAAACTCGCCGCCGAATTACGTTCCGCCCACGGCTATTTCGACGAACTCTGGACAACCGCGGCTCCCACCAAGCTCGGCGGCACCCGCGGCATCACCCATCACCCCGGGGTCGGCACCATCACCCTCGACGCCAACGCCCTGACCGTTCCCGGCACCGATCTCAAGATCATGCTGTTCACCGCCGAACCCCACACCCGCGACGCCCACCGCCTGTCCTCTCTCGGCGACAACCACCACCGCCGGCTGTACTACCCGCAGTAATCACCTACCAGGTCCAGCGCGGGACCTCGCGGAGCGGGTGCAACTGTTCGTCGGTCTCGGCGTGCGAGTTCTGCATCGCGACGTGGGAGCCGAATTCGACATGCGAGATGACCGCGGAACGGAACGGCTGATCGTCGGGCAGCCCGGATTCGTCGAGTGCCTCGACATACACATCGACGAAGCGCTGACGCTGCTCCTCGGTCAGTTTGAGTCCCCGGTGCACATCGATGATGTGGGAGAACCCGAGTTTCCGAGTGAATCGGTCCGGTCCGCCGAACGACTCGGCGGTGAACCACGTCAAATGATCGACGTGAGTCGGCACCCGCTCGGGGAACACCTCGCGTAAGACGGGATCGGCCAGCGCCTTGGCATAGAAGATCTCCTCCAAGCGGTGGATCGCGTCGTCCCCGCCCGCGTGCTCGTAGAGACTCTCCATCGCGACCTCCAACGCCGATGCCGTCAAAGCTTGTCGTCCAGAACCGATTTCGAACTTACTTCACCGCGAGAGACCTTTGCCACCACATACGGTCGGTATTTTCCTTCAGTTATCGCACAGGAATGGTCGGTAACCTGCGCCGGAGCATTCGATTCAGCGTGACTTGGAGGAACTGATGGGCCGCGACTGGTCGCAGTCGGGTGGAAGTGGCTGGGAGCCACCGCCTTCGAATCCGCGCGCGGTGCCGCCCCAGAGTCCCCCGCCGCGCCGGTCACCACGGCGATGGTGGCGGATCATTCGACGAGTGCTGGCGCTGATCGTCGTGCTGGCACTGGTGCTGACCGGGTATTACGTCTATCTGCTCGCGACCACGTCCAGCGCGATGGCTTCCTCGAATGCGCTGGACGGCGCACCCACCTCGTCCAACGGTACGAACATCCTGTTGATGGGCCTGGACACCCGCAAGGACCAGAATGGTCAGCAGCTTCCCGATGCGGTGTTGACCGCGCTGCATGCGGGAGACGGGAACGAGGGTGGCTACAACACCAATACCCTTATCCTGATTCACATTCCGTCCGGCGGCGGCAAGGCGCAGGCCTTCTCGATTCCTCGCGACGACGCGGTGCAGGTGCCCGGCTACGGCACCCTCAAGATCAAAGAGGCCTATGGCAACGCCAAGGCCGACGCCGAGGATGCTGCGGCCAAGAAGGGTGTGACGGACCCGCATCGGCTGGAGTCCATCGGCCGCGAAGCCGGGCGCAAACTGACACTGCAGACCGTTCGCACCCTCACCGGCGTCTCCATCGACCACTTTGCCGAGGTCAGCCTGGCGGGCTTCTACGATCTGGCGAACGCGCTGGGCGGCGTGCAGGTCTGTCTCAACAATGCGGTGGACGATTCGGCCTACTCCGGCGCGGTCTTCCCGGCGGGCACGCAGACCCTCAATGGCGCGGAGTCGCTGGCATTCGTGCGGCAGCGCCATGGACTACCCAACGGTGACCTCGACCGCACGCACCGCCAGCAGGCGTTCCTGGCGTCGGCGTCGCACAACATCCGCGGCCTCGGCACAATCCTCAACCCGTTCCGGATGAACAGCATCACCGACGCCGCGAAACGGGATGTCGTTCTCGACAGCAGATGGAACGCGCTGTCGATGGCAACGCAATTGCGTTCGCTCACAGGCGGAAACATCGTTTTCCAGACGCTCCCGATCGAAGGCTTCTACACCGTGAACGGCGAGGACGCCAACCGCATCGACCCGGACAACATCCGCGCGATCATCCAATCCACCTTCTACGGCGCGAAATCCACGACCGCTGGCGATTCCGTCGCGCCCACCGCAGACCCCGGCTCCGGCCCTGCCAGCGACGCACCCAACGGCTCCCCGGTGACCTCGAATTCGGGCGGCGGAGTGCCCTGCGTGAACTGACGAACCGTCGGAGACGCCCACCGTCTGCCGCTGCGAATTCCGATCTGGTTGCCTGGGTTAGCCTTGCATCGAGTTGATGGAGCGCGGTCGACGGAATGGGACGACACCAGCCGAAGGAGCTCTCGACATGGCAACGCACACTCAGATGACCGGGGGCGAAGTCGCGGATCGGCTTGCGATCCGTGAACTCATCGACGCTTACGCGCATTGCGCCGATCGACGCGACGCCAAGGGACAGATGGCCCTTTTCACCGAGGACACGCACTTCGTCGTCTTCATGGATGCCCGCAATCCCGAGCCGTCGCAGGAGCTGGACGGCCGCGAGTCCTTGGCGCCGGTATTCGACGCCCTCAACGCCTATGCCGCCACCATGCACTTCAACGGTCAGAGCACGATCGAGCTGTCCGGTGATCGCGCGACCGGTGTCGCCTACTGCATGGCCCAGCACCTCACCGAGAACACCGACGGATCCCGCACCATCATGACCGCCTGGATCCGCTACCTCGACACGATGGTCAAGCAGGACGGGGTGTGGCTGTTTGCCGAGCGCAAACTCATGGTCGACTGGACCGATACCCGTCCCAGTACTCCCTGAGGATTGCCGCATCGCGATGGTCGCGGAAGCTTGTCCAGCGCAACAAGATTCACTGGTCTATGTCAGCCGTTGGCGCGAAAGATGGGCCAGCCGACTTCGGTGACCAGGTCACGCTCGTGGTCGACGTCGAGGGGGCTGCGGAGGTAGTTCTCGCGGAGCGGGCCGTCGACGCCGATCTCGTGGCGTGCGGCATAGGTGCCGAGGGCGGCGTAGGTGAGGTCGATGGTGTGCAGCGGGCCGCGGTGCACGGCGATCGCCAGTTCGGCGCCGGGCACGACCAGCGCGGTGACCCTGCCGACCGGGCGCGCATCCGCCTGGACGGGGATGAACACGACTGCCTCGCCGTGCTCCGCCGAGGTCAGTTCGCTCGCGAAGTAACCGCTCATCGGGCCGGTGCGCCGCAGGCCGCGTGCCGTGGCGAAGCCGTGGAGTTCGCCGAGCGCGCCCTGCCACCAGCTCACCAGATCCTGTCGGTCGACGACTTCGCGGATCGCCATCGCCTGCTGTTCCGGGACGGTGCGGTACTCGATGGCAGGCCCGTGATCGGGTCGCTCGAGCAGTTCACGCAGCGATTCGACGGCGTTCTGGACCTGCGCGAGCCGATCCTGCAGGCACGCGAGATGCGCGTTGATCAGCTCGCTGCGGGTGCCGACATCGTGGGCGGCCAGCACCGCTTTCACGTCCGCCACCGGCATTTCCAGGTTGCGTAAGCGTCGGATGACCTGCGCGGTGGGCACTTGGTCCAGGGAGTAGTAGCGGTAGCCGGTGGCGGGGTCGACATCGGCGGGCGCGAGCAGTCCCACGTCGTGGTAGTGCCGCAACGTCTTGACGCTCAGATGGGTGACACGGGAGAACTCGCCGACGGTCAGACCTGTGTCCATGCGGCCAGTATCAACCTTTCCCTTACCGGAGGGTCCAGCACACAACCGGTGCTTGACCCTCCCCCAGCTGTCGCACTCAACGTATCGAGTGCGGACCACACCCCACTGAACGGAGAGCACACCCATGAGCGCACTGGTGATCGCCGAGCTCTTCGCACAGCCCGACCGTGGCGATGACGTCGCGAACCTCCTGCTCGAGATTCTCGGTGAGAGCAGCAAACACGAAGGGTGCGAAGAGATCCGCATCCTGCGCGACCAGGCCGACCCCGACCACGTCGTGGGCCTGACCCAGTGGACCGAAGCCCACAACTACACCGACTACCTCGCCTGGCGCACCGCGAACGGATTCACCGCCACCTTCGAGGCCATGCTCACCCGACCCCTGGTTATCCACTACTACGACGGGCTCTATCAGGGGCTGGGAGTCGCTGCGCGGGAAGCAGCGCCAACCAGTCCCATCGATTGAATAGCTTGCCTCGCAGCCTCTTCCGTCTGATCCGAGGCGGTTGGGATCAGCCTCGAAAGGGCGTCGGCACTGTCCGGGGTGGGGGTGCCGACCAGGAGTTGCTGGCCGGGCGCATGTTGGACATCGAAGGCTTGATAGGTCAGTTCGAGCCGACCCACGCGTGGATGGTCGAACGTCTTCGTCTTGCGGCCGATACCGCGCACGTCATTGTCGCGCCACAGGGCTTCGAATTCGGTACTGCTGCTGCGGAGTTGGTCGATGAGGGCAGCGGTGCGGGGGTCGTCGCGGTAGCCGATTGCCAGACGTAACGCATGGACCGTGTCCCGGCTCACGGTCGGCCAGTCCGCGAACAGCGTTCGTGCGGCGGGATCGTGGAACAGCGAGTGAATCATGTTGCGCCGGTCGGCCAACGGGGCGAGCAGCGCGTCAGCGAGGGCATTGGCCGCGAGAATTTCCAAGCGGCGGTTGACGATATAGGCGACCGCAGTGGGGAACGCGTCCATGAGGCGGAGCAGCTCGGGTGCGACCTCATCCGTGGTCGCGGGCCCGGGTTCGGGGAGGAGTCCCGCGAGCCGGAACAGGTGCCAATGCGCATCGCCCTCCAAGTGCAGCGCCCGGGACAGGGCATCGACCACCTGCGTGGACGGCTTGGTTTCGCGGCCTTGTTCGAGCCGGGTGTAGTAGTCGGCGCTGACTCCTGCCAGTACCGCGACTTCCTCGCGGCGCAGTCCGGGGACGCGGCGCGGCCCGGCGGATGGCATACCGGCGTGGGCCGGAGTCAGTCGGGATCGGCACACGCGCAGAAACTCGCCGAATTCGTTGCCGGTCATCCCGTCAGCCTACGTCGAGTGTTCCTGGGTTCCCGCACACCCAGGAAGCCACGACCTGGGCTTACCGAGGGATCGCCAGCATGCTCGAGGACGGGCGGTGGAACCCCTGCGCCCATCGATCGAGCGGAGAGGGTCATTGTGACCGAGGCGTCGGGCAAGGTTGTGCTGATTACCGGGGCGAGCAGTGGAATCGGTGCGGTGACCGCGCGAGTGCTGGCCGCGGCGGGCCACCGGGTGGTGCTGGGAGCCCGCCGGACCGATCGCATCGCGGAAGTGGCGGAACGGATTCGTGCGGTTGGCGGTAGCGCCGAGTCTCACGCGCTCGATGTCACCAACCTGGCGGAGATGCGTGCGTTCGCGGCGCGGGCCTACGAGCGGTACGGCCGGATCGATGTCCTGGTCAACAACGCGGGTGTGATGCCGCTGTCGCGATTGGACGCGTTGGCGGTCGAGGATTGGGATCGGATGATCGATGTCAATATTCGCGGTGTCCTGCACGGCATCGCCGCGGTGCTGCCGTTCATGTCCGGTCGCGGCACCGGCCACATCGTCAACCTCGCTTCGGTGTCCGGGCATCGGGTCGACCCCACCGCGGCGGTCTACAGCGCCACCAAGTACGCGGTGCGCGCGATCTCGGAAGGACTGCGGCAGGAGAGCCGTGATATCCGCGTCACCGTGATCAGCCCCGGCTTCACCCGCAGCGAGCTCGCGGAAGGCATCGGCGACAACGACATTCGCGCCGCGATCGACGCGGGCATGCAGGTGGCGATGCCGGCGGAGGCGATCGGCGCGGCCGTCGAGTATGCGATCGGCCAACCACCCGAGGTCGACGTCAACGAAATTGTCGTTCGGCCGACACGGCAGGGCTGATCATGATCGACGACGAGCAGGTGGGGGTCTGGGTCGACGGCTACGTGCACGCGTGGAATACCAACGCGGCCAAGGACATCGCCCGATTGTTCAGCAAAGACGCCGAGTATCACGAATGGCCGTACCAGACTGATTGGGTCGGCCGCGATGCCATCGTCGACGGTTGGCGCGGCCGACTGGCCTGGCAGCAGGGCGGCTGGACGTTCGACTGGTCGATTCTGATGATCACCGGCGACACGGCCGCAATCCAGGGCGTCGGCCGATACACCGAACTCGGTGACTTCGCGAACCTATGGACGGTCACCTTCGATCTGCGCGGCAAATGCTCCATGTTCCGAATGTGGAACAACCAGTTATGAATTCGACCGGTGGATCGGACGACTCACCGTCGGCTGGATCAGTTCGATGAGATTGTCTTCGGGGTCCTTGACATACGCGAAGCGCGCTCCCGGCTGCACCGCGTCGGCGGGCGGCCACACCGCGCTACCGCCCGCGGCCACAATCGTGGCGAAGGCCGCATCCAGATCGCGGACCGCTACCGCCCAGTGGCCGAATCCCAGCGTCTTCGCGGCGTCGAGCGGGTCGGTGTAGGTGCGGTCGCGACTTGCCCCGGCGCGTTCGATGAGTTCGAGGCACACCCCGGTCGCCGACCGCAGGACGACGGTCCGGACGGGCGGTTCCTCGAGCCGGAACTCCTCGATGACCTCGTGGAGCCCGAGAGCTCGCTGGTACCAGGCGCATTGGGCGTCGAGATCGGCGACCGACAGGCTCGTGTGGTGTACATCCAGGCCGAGATCGACATCGGACATGGTGACCTCCGGATTCGTGGTTAATTGCATTAACCTGGTTAGTGTCATTAACCTTAGGGGCATGCCGGAGAAAGTCAAACGTCGCAGCGGACACCACCACGGCGACCTCCGCCGCGTGCTCGAGGAAGCCGCGCTGGACCTGGTATCCGCCAAGGGTGTCGCTGGGATGACGATGGCCGAGGTCAGTCGGCAGGCAGGCGTCAGTGTCGCGGCGCCCTACAAGCACTTCACCGACCGCGACGCCCTCCTGGCAGCCTTGGTCCAGCGCGCTTTCAGCGAGCAACGCGAGTTCTACCGCGCCGCGATGGCGCAGGCCCCCGGCCCGTCCGAACAATTGACGGCCTTCGCCGCGGCCTACGTCCAATTCGCGGCCGATCATCCCGCACTGTTCCAGCTCACGTTCGCCGCCGGACTCGACAAGGCCCGCTACCCCGAACTCGCCGCAGCCGGACAAGCGCTCCTCGGGGAGCTGTCCGAACCCGCCCGCGCACTATGCGGCGATGACCGGCAAGCCCGCAGGCTGATCCTGGCCATCGCAGCCAGCGCGCACGGCCACGCCGTATTCCTCGCCGAAGGCGTCCTCGCCGACCTCCCGAACCCACTGGCCGAGGCCAGACGTGAAGCCGCAACGGCCGCAACGGCATTGATCTCGGCATACGCTGCCGAAACGACTACCGTTCCCTATTGAAAGGGCTGGTGGGAGAGGGTTTGGTGGACCATCTCGGTGAGGGTGACTATGTCGAAGACGGGGATGCCGAGGTGTTGTTGGATGGTGTGGCGGTAGGGCACCAGGTCGGTGCATTCGATGATCAGTGCGCCTAGGTCGGGGCTGTGGGTGGCTAGTCGGTGGACTTCGGTGAGTACTTCGCGGCCGAGGCGGTCGGGGTCGAGGTTGTTGCGGCCGCCTTCGAGGATGACCTCGCGGAATTCGGGGTGGGCGGACATTCCGGCGACGCGGATCGGGACGGTTTCACCGCCGATCGCGGCCAGATGGCGGCGGGTGAGGGACTTTTCGTCGGCGACCAGGAGGCCGATCGGGCGATCGGTGGCCAGCATGCGGTGGACCAGAGGCAATTGGATGAGGCTCGAGGTGTAGAGCGGGATGCGGACGGCGTCGGCCAGGCGCTGTTGGAAGATGACCAGGAAGCCGCAGGCGGCGGTGATGGCCGCTACGCCTTCGGATTCGAGTTTGCGGGCGGCGTCGATGAACGGCTCGAGCAGCGTCGGATCCGCTTCGGTGACCACGCGGCGCGGGGTTGCGCCGTGGACGATCTGATAGGTGATCGGGAAGTCGAAGGTCGCCGGATTGCGGATGTGGCCGGGGAATTTGGTGAATGCGGTGTCGAGACACAGGACGCCGATCCTGATGTCCGTTCGGTCTGCCATGTCGTCGCCGTTTCAGGTTGGGGTGCTGAATCGATTCGGCCGCAAGGGAATCGGGTCGGTGATGGGTCGCTCGCCCGCCAGGATTTGGCCGATGAGTTCGCCGGCAGCGGGTGCGAGGCCCATGCCGATATGGCCGTGCCCGGCGGCGATGAGCACGTTGCGGAGATCGCCCGCGGGACCGATCAGCGGCAGGCTGTCGGGCGTGCACGGCCGTAATCCGCTCCAGGTTTGCAGGGTCGGCGTTTCCTCCAGTGCGGGAAGGTAATCGCGCACGGTGCGGAGCATCGCCCGCACTCGGCGTTCGGAGATCTCGGTGCTCATTCCGGCCAGTTCGAGCTGCCCGCCGATCCGCAGCCGATCGCCGAGCGCGACCATCGCCACCTTGGCCTCGCTGAGGAGGACCGGCCGACTGGGCGCGCCCGGCGGCATCGGCATGGTCACGCTGTGGCCCTTGATCGGTTGCAGCAGCAGATCGATGCCCGCTAAACGGGCGCACTCGCCCGACCATGCGCCTGCGGCGATGACCACGGTGCCGGGACGCAGCTCTCCGCCAGTGGTACTGAGGCGCACTACATTTCGATCCTGCACTTCGAACGCGGTAACCTCCGCACCCTCGCAGATCTCCACTCCCGAATCTCTCAGCACGCGACCGAATTCGACGAGGAATTCGGGAACGTGCAGATACGCGCCCTCCGGGTTGTACAGCGCGCCATGGATATCGAACACGGTCTTCGGCTCGAGTTCCTCGAGCTCGCCCGGCGGCAGCACACACAGCGGTACACCACCGGCGACGGTCCGCTCGACCGCTCGTCTCGCCTCGTCGAAGCCCTGCTCGGTTTTGAACGCCAGCACGATGCCCGGGGACTCGAAGGTCGCGGCAATGCGCTCGCTGGCACACAGCTCGACCAGCAGCTGCAGGCTGCGCTTCTTCATGGCGATCAGCGCCCGGAATCCGGCCGCGGCCGCCTCGGCCGAGCAGGCGCGCCGGAAATGCTCCAGCCAACGCGTCAATTCGGCGTCCGCCCGCGGTTCGATGTACCAGGGTGAATCGGGGTCGGTCGCACCGGGAACGGCGAGCGCGCGCATGCCGGGTTCGGCCAGCGGTGCCGCGCCGTGGGTGCCGACGAAACCTGTGTTGCCATAGGAGCACGACTGCGGCCCGCCGAGCGCGCCGCGCTCGAGCACCGTGACCGTCGCCCCGCGCTGCCGCAACTGATGGGCGCAGAACAGTCCGACGACTCCCCCGCCGATGACCACCACATCCGGGTGCTCGGGGCCGTCCCGCTCGGGCGTCACGACGTCGACCTAGACGGTGACGACGAAGAAGTTCGTCGGCAGATTGACCACGACCCGCTCGTAGATCTCCGCCTTCAGCGCGATACCGGGCTCGGTGAACGTGCCTTCGGGCGCTTCGGCGAAACGGATCACCGAGCGTCCGGCGTCGAAAAGCTGTGCACCGTGCCCGAAATCGCCGACGATGGCGGAGCCGGGCTCGACCAGCCGCGTCCGGACGATGAACACCCCGTTCTGTTCCAGATCGTCCATCAGCCGGCCGGTCCCCATCGCACGGTAGTAATCGACCGGGTTGATGATCATGCCGTCCGCCGTGCCGCCCATCTGCTCGATCTCGTTGCAGGCGCGCAGGATTGTCGACGCGAAGGGCCCCGGCGACGTCATCCTCTCGATCCCGGGCAGGTTCAGCAGCCCGCCTTCGCCGCTGATGATCGTGACGTTCTCGGCTGTGCAGAGCCGGACGATCAAGCGGTAGTTGATGAAGGTCTCGAAGGTCTCGGGATCCTTCCACAGATCCGGCGGGACCTGCACCCACGCCGTGGTGGTGAGCAGCTCCGGAATCGGCGATTTGCCGAAGCGACTGGCCAGCTCCCGTCGAACCTCCGCACCCTCGATTGGAATACCGCCCGCCTCGGGAGCGCTTTCGTGCCAATAGAACTGGCGCGGATCGCGGGAAAGATCGACCGTCTTGAGCATGTTGCGGGCGGGATTGCGCGGTTTGCGTCGCGAGCTGGTCAGCGAATCGGTGATGGTCACGTCGTACTCGACCGCCGCGTCCAGCCCGTGCTCCGCGCAGGCCTCGACAAACCTGCGGCCCGGCGACATTTCCTGCTTCCGGTCGGCGACGACCTGCGCCAGTGTGGGTTTGATGGTGTCTGCCTTCAACATGTCCCCTCCTGGGAAACGGTGTAGTGCGATGAGGACGCGCCGAGCACGCTCGAACCGCCGTCGATCAGCTGGACGGTGCCGGTGATATAGGCGGCTCGCTGACTGGCCAAAAAGGTTGCCAGGGCGGCGATTTCGTCGGGACGCGCCACCCGCCCGATGGCGGTGTTTCGACCGACGGCCGCCAGCTGATCCTCCAGCCCGCCATCGGTGGATCCTTGTGTCAGGACTCGTTCCAGCAGCGGTGTGCGGGTAGCGGTGGGTGCGAGCACATTGACGGTCACGCCGTCGCGGCCCAGGTCGGCGGCGAGTGATTGGGCGAACCGCACGATGGCCGCCCGGGTCACCCCGG
Source organism: Nocardia heshunensis (assembly GCF_054782115.1). Lineage (NCBI taxonomy): Bacteria > Bacillati > Actinomycetota > Actinomycetes > Mycobacteriales > Nocardiaceae > Nocardia > Nocardia heshunensis. The sequence goes on from NZ_BAAGTC010000007.1 coordinate 464,879, forward strand.
ACAGGGCCAGTCCGCTGATGGGGACCGCCGCCGTCTCCGACGCCACGAAAAGCAGCCTGCCCCAGTGCGCGTCACGCAGGTGCGGCACAGCCGCGAGCGCCAGTTCTACCGCTGGCATCAGCACCGTGTCGACCGCCTCCCGGTAGGCGCCCGGCGCGAATGTCGCCGCACTCCCGGTCGGTGGTGTGCCGCCGCTGACGACGACGATATGGAGTCCGCCGAACTCGGCGGCCACCTCGTCGACCCAGCGACGCGCCGCGGCAGAGTCGGTGATGTCCACGCGAGTCGCATGGATCCGGCCGCGCGCCACCGCTTTGATCCCCCGCTCGGCGACGGCGAGCCGGTCCGGGTCGCGCGCGCCGATGGCGACATGCGCGCCCTCGGCGGCCAGTTCGCGAGCGATCGCCAGCCCGATGCCGCTGGATCCGCCCGCGACCAGTGCGACCTTGTCTGTGAATCCGAGATCCATTGTCGCTCAGCCCCTTCCGTCTGCGCTCGGGTTGAGGTACCCGTACCGGAGCGACAACGGCCAGGACAGCAGCTCCGCCGTCCACTTGGACGAAGACGGCAGTGCTTTCCGCCAGGTGTCGTCGGTCGGGCGGATCACGGTGACCCCCGTGTTGAAGCGGTCCGGATTTCCGGTGACCGTGTGATTGGCGTGCAGCTCCACCGCTCGATCGGTCATCGGATTGGCCGCCGGGTCGAGCTCGCACCACCGCAGCAAGTCGTCGACCGTCGCCGCGGGGTCGGCGATGAAGTCCTCGTAGCGCAGGAACATCGACCGTTGCGGATAGCGCCGGGCGATCGCGTGCGACGCGAGATTGAAGCCGGTCCAGTAGCCGGTGCTCTTCGCCGGCCCCATGGCGTACACGTATTCCTTTGGCTTGCTCCACGATTGGGCGACAGCCCGCGGATCACGCACCAGATGGACGTAGTACGGCGTGATGCCCTCCATGTACTCCAGCAGCGCCGCCTCCCCCGGCATCTTCGAGGTATCCACGATCACCCGCGAATCGGTGCGCTCCGCGACCGCCCGATAGACCCCGGTCAACAGCTCGGCGTGCTCGCGAATCTCGCCATTGCGCAGACCGCGGCCGAGCACCTGCCAGGTGTGCCTGGTCCGGACATAGCCGAGCTGATGCCGGATGACCATGTCGGCGTGGGCTTCCAGCGTGGTGCCGGCGGGCCGTCCGACCGGCAGGATCGTGGACCACAACGGGCAGTCGACGAGCTTGTCCCCGCAGCCGCACAGCTCGTTCACGCCGCGGCCCGCCGCGTTCTTCCAGAGGAAATGCAGTTCCCCGACATGGAAGACGCCGGGAATCTCATTGAGGATATTGCCGAGGATGGTGCTGCCGTTGCGGCACCATCCGATGATGGACAGGACCTTGACCGGCGATGCGCTCGTCATCCGCTGACTCCCTTCTCGAGCGGGGCGGTCGACTGTCGAATCGTCCCGGCCATCCCCGCCGCGATGAGCGCACAGCCCGCGCCGACCAGATACACGGCGGGATAGCCCCATCCGCTCGCGATGGCCCCGGTCGCCGGACCCCAGACGAACAGGCCCAGATCCCAGAACGAGGTGTAAGCACCCAGTGCCGCACCCTGTTTGGCGCTGTCGGTGCTGTTCATGACCATCAACGCCAGGGAGGGATGCAGCAGTGAGAACCCGACCCCCATGACGATGACACCGAGCAGCGCCACCGGCAGATTCGGTGACCAGGCGACGATCAGCAGCCCGACCGCCTCACCGATCCCGGACCAGGTGCCGACTCGACGCGGCCCGAGCTGGTCGGGCAGCTTGCCGATGACCAGGCGCGTACCGGCGTAGACGGCGCTGAAGACGCTCAAAACGACTGCGCCGGAGCCAATTCCACGCACTTGCAGGTCGCGGATGATGAACGCGGCCAGTCCGACGTAGCCCGCGGCCGCGAGAGCCAGGGCCAGGCCGGGCAGCGCAGCCGGTCGCAGCATCAGCCCGCGACCTCCACCGGACCGCGCCACCTGTGGCTCGGGGGCGACGATGCTGATCAGCGTGAGTCCAGCGAAAGGCATTGCGGCACACAGTGTCCAGACCGCATCGATCCCGAAATGCCGCAGCGCCGCGCCGAGTGCCGTCCCCAGCGAGATCCCACCCCACATGGCTACGCCGTAGAGCCCGATCAATTGGCCGCGCCGGTTGTGCGGTGCGAGCAGGACGGTCCAGGCTGCTCCCGCGGTGAAGAGCGCAGCCTCGCCCACGCCGACCAGCAGCCGTACCGCGATCAGACCCGCCAGGCCGAGCGGCAGGAAGTACAACAGCCCGCCGACCGTGAGGGCGAGTGCGCCGAACCGCATGACCGATCGGTAGCCGTGCCGGTCGGCCAGCCCACCGAATACCGGCCGCGTCAGCAGCGCGGTGAGCGCGGTGGCCGTCACCACGACACCCACCATGAGATCGCCCGCGCCGTACTGGCTGCGGACGTGGTCCGGCAGCACCGGAATGGCTGCGGACAGACCCAGATACCCGCAGAACAATCCGCCGAACACTCCGGCTAGCGCTAGCCGCGGAAGCGTTCCGGTGTCGGAGGGCGCGGTCATCGGTGGCCGGTCCACGTCGCGTTCGATTCCGCCGTGAGAACGGCCGCGACCTTCCGCACGGCCGCTATCAGATCGTCGCAGTCGGCCCGAGTCAGGGTCGATGACAGCGGAATGTCCACCGCCTCTTGCAGATAACGGGTCGCGTTCGGCAGGGACGCCTTGACCGCGGCGGTGTCCATGCCGCGGAACAGGAATCGCCAGTTCCAGAAGGCGCGGATATTGTGATCGTCGTCCGAGCCGAGATTGCGCGCGTCGACGCCCTCCCGGCACAGCGCCCGCGCGAACCAGTGCGCGCGGCCGTCGGGAACCCGGAAGATGAATGCCTCACCGAGATAGGCGCCCGGGGCCACCGGTCGACGGATTCGAATGCCGTCGAGGTCGGCCAGCGCCGCGGCCACATAGTCGTAGTTCTCGCGAAAGGCGGCCAGGCGATCCGGTAGCCGTCCCAGTTCGGACCGCAACAGAGCGGCCCGGATCTCGTCCATCCGGAAGCTGAACAACGGCAGCTCCAGATCGGTGGGGATCGGCGGGTCACCGTCCGGAAAATGCCGCCGCAACCGCCCCTCGTACGCACCGGAAAGCACTGTGGCACGGGCGAACAGGGTGGCGTCGTCGGTGATCAGGAAACCGCCCTCGCCGCTGTTGAGCGACTTGTCCGACTGGGTGCTGAATGCCCCCGCCAGGCCGAAGGTGCCGAGTTTGCGCCCCTCCAGCTCCGCGCCCAGCGCCGGAACCGCGTCCTCGAAGACCGGCACCCCTTGCTCCTCGGCGAAGCGCAGCAATGCCCCTATGTCTCCGGCGAAGCCGCGCATGTGAACCACCACGATCGCCTTGATCCGCGGCGTCCACCGGCTGCGCAGATCGGCCACGTCCAGGTGGAGATTCTCGTCGACATCCACGAGGAACGGCGTGCATCCGGCGAGCAGAATGGAACTGGGCGTGGCGGCGAAAGTGAAACCGGGGCAAGCGATCAGACTCCCGGGCTCGACTCCGGCGGCCATGATCGCGAGGGTCAGTGCGGTGGTGCCGCTGGAGGTGGCCAGCGCGTACCCGGACCCGAAGTAGCGGCACACCTCCGCCTCGAATTGCGCGCACTCGGTCTCATGATGCGGGCGGTGGTCGTACCGGAAGTAGAGGTGGCTGCGCAGCGCGCGCAGCGCCGCTTCCTCATCCTCGGGATGCACGCACACCGCGCCCCGATCGTAGGTGGGCCAAGCGGTGCGCCGGACCGGATCCCCGCCGGACAGCGCCAGCGTGACGGGTGTTGTCGGGGCAGATGTCGAATCATCAATCACGTTGTCCGCCATCATATTTCTGGCTACACACCGACACCGGGTCGGTGGTTGCGACAGCTTGCCTGCCGAAGTTCTCATCGCGGGGAACCCCGGTGAATGTTCAAGGCACGCTACGCCGATTTCCGCGACTCATGCCCGAAATGTCGTTAAATCCTGGTCACGTGTCCGATACGGTTCATCGCGCAACCCGTTGTGCCCCAACGGATATTGGGGCTTGACCTGGTTGCCGGAATCACATTGCAGTCGGTGCGTCAGAATCAATTCCACTGTCCAACAGGGGCTTCTGTCGCTGCACGGTCATGTCGAGCAAGAGCATGGCGTCGTGGTCGGGGGTGTCGGGTCGGGCGACGTAGACGCCGAGGCGGTGACCCGGGGTGTTCTCCAGTTGCATGCCCTGGAATTCGAGGGTGAGGGTGCCGACATGGGGGTGGTGGAAGGTCTTCGGTTGGGCGTGAGCGCGTTTGGTCACGTCGTAGCGTTCCCAGAGGGTGGCGAAGTCGGGGCTCTTGAGTAGGAGTTCGCCGACGAGACCCGCCAGGTCGGGGGCGTCGGGGTCGGTTCCGGCGAGGGCGCGCAGGCGGGCGACACAGCCGCGAATCTGGGTGTCCCAGTTGGCATACAGGTCGCGGGCGGCGGGGTGCAGGAACAGGAAGCGGGCGAGGTTGCGCTGCTTGATCGGCCAGTCGTCGAGACCGGCGTAGAGGGCGGCCGCGCCGGGGTTGGACGCGAGGACATCGAGCGTGCGGCTGGTGACGTAGGCCGGGTTGGGGCGCAGCGTCTCCAGGAGCAGTTTGACCTGGGGGCTCACGGTCCGGCTCGGGGCGGGCGGCGGTTGGGGTGCGTGGCGGGCGGCTCGGGCAGCGAGGTCGATGAGGTGCTCGTGCTCTTCGGGATCGAGTTTGAGGGCGCGGGCGAGGGCATCGACGACCGCCGGGCTGGGGCGGGTTTCCTTGCCGCGTTCGAGGCGGGTGAAGTAATCGATACTGACCCCGGCCAGGGCGGCGACCTCCTCGCGGCGCAGTCCCGGGGTGCGGCGAATGCCCGTGGTGGGGCTGAATCCGACGTCAGCCGGTGACACCTGGGTGCGGCGGGCGCGCAGGAATCGCCCCAACTCGGTGCCGCCGTCGCGAGGCCGCTGATCTGCCATGACGTCCAGTCTGACCCGATCGCGTCGGGTGCGCCGTATCCGTGGGGGGCCGTGTCGCACCCCCGCTGGCGGCTCCCCCGAACAGCGGGGCGTGGTGCGTGTCCGCCGCGGTGGGTCATAGTTTGAGCAGCGCAGGAACGTTCCCAGCTCGCTTCACCCGGCTGTCGCTCAGGCATTCCGGACGGAAATTCGAAGGAAGGTGTTTCCGCAATGCGCGCAACCCTGCTCTATCAGGCCGGTGACGTTCGGGTCGAGGACGTCGCGGACCCGAAGATTCAAAACCCCACCGACGCGGTGATCCGGATCGTGGTGTCCTGCGTGTGTGGCAGCGATCTGTGGCCCTACAAGTCCGCGCCGCGCACCGACAACCCTCGCCATATGGGGCACGAATTCCTCGGCGTGGTGGAGGACATCGGCGCCGACGTGGTGACCGTCAAACCCGGTGACCTGGTCGTCGTCCCGTTCACCTACTCCGACAACACCTGTGAGTACTGCCGACTCGGCCTGCAGACCTCCTGCGTCCACGCCGGGCAATGGGGTGTGGGCGGCGTCGACGGCGGCCAAGGCGAGGCGGCACGCATCCCGTATGCCGACGGCACCCTGGTCAAACTCCCGGTCGCCGAGGACTCCCCGCTACTGCCGGATCTGCTCACGCTGTCCGATGTGCTGTGCACCGGTTATCACGCCGCCCACACCGCCGGTGTCAGGCCCGGCGACACAGTGGCCGTGATCGGTGACGGCGCGGTCGGCCTGTCCGCAGTGATCGCCGCGAAACTGCTCGGCGCGGAACGGATCATCCTGATGGGCCGTCACACCGCACGCACCGACCTCGGCCGCGAATTCGGCGCGACCGACGTCATCGCCGACCGCGGTGACAAGGGCGTCGCGGCGGTCCGGGAACTGACCGGCGGAGGTGTCGCCCGGGTACTCGAATGTGTCGGCCTCGCGGCCGCTGTCACCCAGGCGGCCGGGGTGGTTCGCGACGGTGGCGTCATCAGCCGCGTCGGCGCGCCGCAATACCCCGCGATCCCTTTCGGTTTCGGCGAGTTCATGCGCAACCTCACCCTGACCGGCGGCGTCGCCCCCGCCCGCGCCTACATCCCGGAACTGTTGCCGCACATCCTCAATGGCGACATCCATCCCGGCCGCGTCTTCGACCGCACTGTCGGCCTGGAGGACGTGGCCGAAGGCTACCGGCTCATGAACGACCGCGAGGCTCTCAAAGTCCTGATCCGCCCCTGAATTCGGCAAAGGAGAACAGACATGGAACGCGTGACCTTCCAGAACAAGGGCAATACCGTTGTCGGTAACCTGTTCAAGCCGAAGGACATTCAGCAAGGTGGCAAGTACCCGGCGATCGTCGTGACCCACCCCTTCGGTGCGGTCAAGGAACAGGTCTCGACCACCTACGCCGAACTGCTCACCGCCCAAGGCTTCATCACCCTCGTCTTCGATGCCTCGTACCAAGGCGAGAGCGGTGGCGAGCCACACTTCTCGGAATTCCCCGCCTCGCGCGTCGAGGACATCCGCTGCGCGATCGACTTCCTCAGCAACGAACCGTCCGTCGACGCCGAACGCATTGGCGCACTGGGTATCTGCGCCGGTGGTGGCTACAGCGTCAACGTGGCGCAGACGGAGATGCGGATCAAGGCGGTGGCAGGCGTGAGCACCTTCGACCTGGGCTCCGCCCGCCGCGACGGCGTCGGCGGCACCCAGTCGATCGAGTACCGCAACAGTCTGCTCGAGCGCGTAGGCCAGGCCCGCACCCGCGAAGCCGCCGGCGGCGAGGTCGAGATGTTCTCCCTGATCAACGACAACCCGGCCTTCGACATGAACGACCTGTCCACCATCCCGAAGCTCTACCAAGAGGGCTACGAGTACTACTCGAACGTGGCACCCCACCCGCGTGCCATGGGTGCCTTCGCCCTCTCCAGCCTCGGCCAGCAAATGGCCTTCTTCCCCTTCGAAGGCATCGAAATGATCTCCCCACGCCCCCTGCTCCTGATCGCCGGCTCCGAAGCCGACACCCTCTACTTCAGCCAAAACGCCTACCGAAAGGCAAACGAGCCCAAGGAACTCCACCTCATCCCCGGCGCCTCCCACATCGACCTGTACTACAAGCCCGACTACGTTCCCCAGGTCGCCGAGAAGCTCACCGAATTCTTCACCAAGAACCTGTAATTCATCCCCAGATGGCGGGCGGAGCGACCGGTAGTCGGTACCGGCGCCAAGGGGGCCGCGACGGTCGGTTGTCGGTCGTGATTGCTTGAATACTGGCAGTTGTTTGCAGTACTCGAGAGGGGGGCCGATGGCCACTGACGCAGAGCGCAATCGTGACGGGCTCGACGAGGACGCGTGGGAGGTTCCCGCCGCATGGCGCGACGTGGGACCTCCGGTCCGCGGCTTTGCCCACTATCGATCGTTCACGCCGATTCAGAACGCTGTTGAACTGTACGACAAGGTGATTGCGGCCAATCGAGACTACCTGCATCCCTCGTTGGCGGCTTCGTGGCCGACAGCAGTGTCCGAGGCCGGAGCGGTCGCGTTGGCCGATCCGACATCGGCGACGCCGCTGGGGGCGGCTGCGTTGGCGATTGTGGCCGAGGGCGAACGGCGACACGAACGGCGGCAAGACGAAACCGTCGACTACTGGGCTATGACGGTCGACGCGTGGGTGGCCCAGCGCGGCATAGTGTTTGCGGCCGAGGCCGCAATTATCGCGACTACGATGAGTCGTGTCTCCCGCGAGGTATCGGGCGGTCGCGGTTACGACCTGACGCCATGGTCTGCCGGGCGGTACTTCTACAGTTTTCATTCGATGGCCGCGTTGCCGCGAGCGCGCGAGCACCTGGTTGCCGCCACCGAGGACCGCTACCGCGCCGCCATCGTGCGTCTCGGCGAAATACGTTCGGCAACAGGAGCATTGCCGGTTCGTGTGGCCGTGAGTTATTTGGTGCCAACAGAGCAGTCGTGGGTCGCCGCCGACATCGATCAACCGGTGGAGGACAGCTACTGGGTTCACACCATGTACGCGATCCTCGCGACAGCGGTGACGACCGCGTCCCAACTGAAGAGCTTCATCGCGCGTCTGCGTCCGGCGAATCGTAGTGACGTGAAGACAGCCGGGTACATCGGCGCGGTCGCCCGTGTCGGTCCGGAGGCAGCCGAAACGATTGCCGCCGTGGCCTTCGTGGATCACGTGACCAGCTGGACCCGGGAGGATACGTGGGACCTGGCCGAGATTCTGTCGTATCTGCCCACGGATGAGGCGTTCAGCCTGCTGCTACATAATCTGGACCGCTATGGGGTTCCGACTGCGGCAATGGCCGCGGCGCAACGTTTCCCGCGCCGGGCGATGCGGCTGCTGTCAGCCGGCGCCGAGCGGTCTTCGGCGGTCGGCACACTACTGCGGATCCATGCCTGGCGGAATCCGCACCTGGCTGCGGAGTTCGGTGTCCAACTGCCCGATGTGCCGGTTGTCGAACCCACCGAGTTGCCCGATGTGTTTCGACCACGCCGGAAACCGGCCGCCGTGCCGTCCTGGTTGATCCTGCCGGTGCTGCCGCCGCTGCTGACGAGCAACACCGCGCAAGCCCTGCCGACGCCAGCGGCGGAGGTGGTGTGCGCCTTGTTGGCCAAGCGCACACCGGATCGCGCGGCGATCGAACAGATTTCGGCCGTTCTCGATCCGATGTCGATGGCAAGCTTCGCGTGGGGCCTGTTTCAAGCGTGGGTGTTCGCCGAATACCCAACAGGTGGAATCTGGACTTTGCGCGCAGTGGGGCTGTTCGGTGACGACGAAGCCGCGCGGCTGCTGGTCCCACTGATCCTGCAGTGGCCGCGGCAATCGGCCTCGGCCCGCGCGGTAGCAGCCCTGGACGTACTGGCCGATATCGGTACTCCAGCCGCCCTCGGGCACCTGCACGACATTGGCCTTCGCACCAGACAGCGCGGATTCCGAAAGGCAGTGCGGGCCAAACTCGATGCTGTCGCCGAGCAGCGCCGCATGACGACAGACGAACTGGCAGACCGCTCCGTTCCGGACCTCGGTCTGGGCAGGGACGGCCGACTCACCCTGGACTACGGTGCGCGCGGCTTCGTCATCGACCTCGACGAACAACTCCAACCGATCGTCTTCGACGGCCACCGCGCAAAAGACGGATCGTGGACTGCCGGACCACTCCGCAGGACCCTGCCCAAGCCCGCCACACAGGACGACCGCGCCATCGCCACCGCGGCCCACGAGCGGTTCACCGCGCTGCGAGAAGGCGCAAAGACAGTTGCCCGCGAACAGATTCGGCGTCTGGAGCAGGCCATGGTCGAGGATCGACGCTGGTCGGCGCAGGTGTATCGGGAGCTGTTCGTCGACCATCCGTTGCTGTATCAGCTCGCCCGCCGCCTGGTGTGGGCCACCCTCGGTGCCGATGGCATCGTTCAGCAGTCCTTCCGGATTGCCGACGATCTCACGTTCGCCGACGTCAACGGCGACGCCGTCAGCATCGCCGAGGACGTCGAGGTAGGGATCGTCCATCCGCTACAGCTCGGTGAGGCCGCCGCCCGCTGGGCATCGGTATTCGCGGATGCTGCTGTTCTGCAGCCATTTTCGCAGCTCGACCGAGCAGTATGGGCAATGGACTCATCCGCGTTCGCTGCGGGCCTGAGCGGATACCGGCATCTCCAAACCTCGCCGGGTCGACTGCTGGTACTGGCGCGCAACGGGTGGACACGACAGACCTCCAACGGCGCCATCGATCGCATCGTGCGGCCGCTGTTCACCGGCGGTTCGGTCCAGCTGCGGATCTATCCGAGCCTCGAATGGCGCGACCTGATGCGGCATTCGACCCACCTCATCACGAGCGTCGACCTCATCGACACCGACCCGACTGCCCTCGGCCCCGTCACCGCGTCCGAGGTGATCCGCGAGTTGGAGGCGCTGCGAGCTGGATGAGAGCCCTGGGCGGTGGTACGGCGCAAAGGAATTCGCGTCCTGAACCCATGGAATCCGCAGTTCGTGTGTGGCTCAACGGGTGAGGGGCAGGTCGATCGGGTAGGGGGCGGCGGTGTCGGCGGAGGCTGAGATGGGTTGCCAGGCTGTGGCTTCGGTGATTTGGGAGTGGGAGTAGTCGAGGGCCATTTGGGCCGCTCCGGCGCCGAGTAGTAGGTGGCTGGGGAGGTTGTCTTCGTGGACGATGCGGACGAGGATGTCGGCGGCTCGGGCTGGGTCGCCGGGTGCGGTGCCGTTGCGCAGCAATTCGCTTAGGGCTCCGACGGTTTCGCGATAGTCCTGGGGTATGTCGTCGATCTGCATCGAGGCACCCGCCCAGTCGGTGGCGAAACCGCCGGGCTCGACCACGAGGTAGCGGATTCCGAATGGTGCGGTCTCGGCGGCCAGGACGCGGGTGAAGCCGTCGACGGCGAATTTGGCTGCTTGGTAAGAGCCGAGTCCGGGGGTGTGGCCGACGCGGCCGCCTACCGAGGAGAATTGGATGACGATGCCCGCGCCCTGCTTCTTCAGTAGTGGTAGTGCTGCGCGGGACACGTTGTAGACGCCCCAGAAGTTGGTTTCGAACTGGCGGCGGAAGTCGGCCTCGTCGGTGGTTTCGATGGGTGAGAGGTTGGCGTAGCCGGCGTTGTTGACCACCACGTCGATCCGCCCGAATCGGTCGAAGCCCTCGGCGAGTGCGGCGGAAGCCGCTGCTGGGTCGGTGACATCCAGCGCGACCGGGAGTACCCGCTCGCCGTACTTCGCGACCAGGTCGCTGAGCTGCTCGGGCTTGCGGGCGGTCGCCACGACATTGTCTCCGGCCTCGAGCGCGGCCGTCGCGAGGGAGCGACCGAAGCCGCGAGTGGAACCGGTGATGAACCAGGTGTTCGGCTGCGTGCTCATGAACTTAGTACAACATGGTTGTGTTATTACCGCAACCACGTTTCGTTAGACTAGGCTGCAACGGTGAGTGACTTCGACTTCGCACGTGCCCGCACCCCCGAAGCCAAACGCGCACGGCAGGACACGATCCTGGCCGCGGCGGCTCGATTGGCGACGGTCGGCAGCGTGCGGGAGGTGACCGCGAGTGCGATCGCCGACGAGGTCGGCATGCACAAGTCGGCGATGTTGCGCTACTTCGAAACTCGCGAGGACATTTTCCTCCAGCTGGCAGCCGACGCGTGGGATGAATGGTCCCTGGCGGTGCGGGCGGAGATCGACGACTTCGCGGCCCGCTCAACCGGCGAACGCCGCGAGTGGAACCCCTCCGCCGCCGATGACGCTGCCGCGATTCTCGCGCGCACTCTGGTGACTCGCCCGCTGTTCTGCGACCTGCTCGCCCAAACGCCACTGAACCTGGAGCGCAATGTCTCCCAGGAGAAGGTGAAGGCGTTCAAGATTCGCGCCCTGGCCGCGGTGGCCGAGATCGGTGCCGCGCTCTGCACGGTCACGCCTCTCGGTCTCGACCAGGCGCGCAGAGTGGTTGCGACCGCGACCTCGATGGCCGGTGCCATGTGGCAGATGGCGGCCCCCGGCACACATCTGCGTGCCTTCTACGAATCCGAACCCGAACTGGCCCACGCCATCGTCGATGTCGAACCCTCGCTGACCGACATCCTGGGCACCCTGATCACCGGCTACGTCACGCGCTCGATCTGACCCGGCTGGGCGGCCGCCATGGCGAGGATTTCCGGCACGTCCTCGGCGAGGAGGAAGCCTGCGGCTACCGCCTTGTCGGTTGCCGCGCTGAATGTTTCGAGGTAGTTGTCCGGAGGGGGTCCCGGGAGTGGTCGCGTGCAGCCGAACATGATGGCCGGGCCGCCGCCCTCCTGGCCTAGGCCGGACAGTACCGCGAGTGGTACGTCCATCCACGGCGTGCGGATGCCGCCGAGTGCGTTGCCGTGGTGGTCCAGTGCCAGCTGTCCTTCCGAGACCGCGAGCCGATCGGCATGCGCGGGAGCGGGACCGCCACCAGCCCATTGGGACAGCACCGCGATGGCTGTCTGCAGGACATAGTGATGTTGGGGACCGGAATTGATCGGCTCTGGGAAATCGACGCCGAGTGGATTGCGGCGGGGCGCCATCAACGCGGCGAGTTCCGCCGCGGTCAGTGAACCGGAGTCGGTGAACGATGCGCTCACGGTGTAGGTGTCCGCGTGCGCGGCACCGGCCAGTTCCCAGAGCCGGTATCGGTCGGAGTCGGGCTGGCGGGAGTTGATCGACTGCATGAATCCGACTACGTCGGTTTCGGTTTGGAGCACCAGCACCGGTGCCGTCGTATCGGTACGCACTCGCGTGCCGCTGTCGAGCGTGTCTGGTTCTCCCCACCCGGTGAGCGTGGCAGGGTAGCCGGGCCGACCGTCGATCAGGTACCCGTCGTACGGCGAGCCATGCGGCGCAACAGCATTCACAAACGTCACCAGCGTCGCCGCGGATTGCGACTGCCCGGCGGCGAGTAGCTGCCGAGTCCCGGCCAGCAGCGTCCTGACCAACTCCCCCGCCTGCCGGTAGATGTCATAGCAATAGGCGTCACCAGGATGCGAAAGCTCGGCATACCGAACCGGATCCGTCTGCTTCAACGGCGGCAGCAGCACCGAGTTCCAGGTGTCATCCCCCTCGGCTGCTGCGGCCATCACACTGCCGCCATGGATCGGCGCATACTGCACAGAAGCCCCAACCCACGCCATCCCCGCCCGGATCAACTGCCGATGCGCCAACAGCCAGACCGGCGGCGTATCCGCCCCGGAGGATGCGTTGAGCCATTCCACAACAGCCGTCCCGCAATAGCCCTCAACCGGCCGGTACACCACGATTCGGGTCGTGAACGGCGCGAAGCTATCCGGCTCGGTCGCCCACTCACCATCGTCGCCGGCCGAACCGATCAAGCGGTAGGACCCGGCCGTGCCGGACAGGATGTATTCCTCGGCGACGTAGCCAACATCGGACAGTGGGAAAAACGTCGAGATCAGGTTGATCGAACCAGCGACCGGACCGGAGTACCCCATCCCGGAACCCTAACAACTGCTTGGTTCTCGGACAATCACTCGCATGCGGCGGTCATCGCTTGTGCCCCTTTGTCTTCCGGTGGGTCGAGTCGCGTCGGTGCGAGCCAACGCCGATACAGGTCACGGTCGGCATGTGGGGTGGGTAACAGAAGGCTTCCGACGGGGCTCGGTGGCGGCGATGAGCGGGGCATCCGAGGTGTCCAGTGGGTGAACGCGCGATCACGGTGGTCAATGGGCGCACCGTTGAGATTGCCGAATATTTGCTGTTGATGTTCACTTACTCCACTCAAATGTGGACTTTCGTCCGGTATCGCAGGGGGTAGACCCATGAAGAGATTCCGTCGGCTGGCCGTGTCGATCTGCTGCGCGGCCATCGCCTCCACCGCCGCCGCGGCCGGAACCGCCGCGGCGGAACCGGGCCCCGCCGTCCTGGGCGGAGCGTCGGGGATCCTGTTGAACGCCAACGGAGTCTGCTCACTGACCACGATCGGCTACGACGACGCCGCACGACTTGTCGGGTTGACTGCCGGGCATTGTGGCGGTGCCGGCTCGCCGATCCGGGCCGAACAGAATCGCGCCGCCGGTGTGGTGGGCACCGTGGTGTTCTCGGACCAAGGCCGCGGCCTGGACTACGCGGTCATCGAATTCGACCCGTCGAAGGTGGCCCCAGTCCGTACGGTCGGGCGAACGACCATCGCGGGCTACGGCGCCACACCCACGCCAGGGGCCTCGGTCTGCACCGACGGGCGCTCCAGCGGGTTCGACTGCGGAGTCGTATGGGGACCCTACGGTGCCCGGGTACTCAACCAATCCTGCTCGGTCCCTGGCGATTCCGGCGGTCCGGTCACCCTAGGCGATCAACTCGTCGGCATGAACCAGGGCCACCTCCAGCCCGGTGGAGTGAACCTGCAATGCCTCGACGCGGCGTTCCCGCTCCACGCCCCAGCCTACTTCGCGCCCATCGCAGACATTCTGCAGGCCATCAACGCGAGCGGAGGCGTAGGCACCGGCCTGCGCCCGGCATGACGGCCATCCCCACCGCATTGACCGGGAGCCGGTGAATCCATGGGCAATCTCGATCGCCTGATGCAGCAGGTACGCCGGTGGAGCTACGGTCCCACCTGGCTGCTCAGCCTCTTGATCGGGTTCGGCTGCGCCCTCATCCATATCGGGTTCACCGCCCTCACCACAAGGGAATTCGATGGCTGGGACGCACTGATCGGCCTCATTCCCGGCGCGATCTCCGCTGTTGCGGCCGCCGTCGGCATCATCCTCGTTCGGCAACGCTATGGCGGACGAGAGTTGATGCGGCACTTCTTCGATTCCGTGTACACCCACCGGCTTCCGCACTTGCGCACGGCACTGGACGTCAGTGTGTACGGCCAACTGCTCGACGAGGAATCGGCCCGTCGTGAGCGGACTCGATACCCCGGCTACTGGCCGCTTGCGGTCGCCGCTCTCCTCAGCGCGACCTTCGCTGTCCTGCAGCGGAGTTCAGTTCAGGCCGTCATTACCGTGGCGGCCGTCGGCTATTGGCTGTGGCTGCTGTACTGGAATCCCCGAATCCTCCGCGGCCTGTACTTGCTCAAAGCGCAGTTCGAGCACTACAGATACAACCTGCCGGGCTGAGTCCGGAAGGAGGGGCGCCTGGCGCTGTCGCCTACCAGACGGCGGTGAAGACGCGCAGGAAGTTTTCGCCGAGGACTTTGGCGATGTCGGTGGGGGGTGAAGCCGCGTTCGCGCAGTGCTGGAACGAATTCGATGGCGTTGGTTCCGTCGAGGGGGTAGTTCCAGGGCGGCGGCGGGTAGTCGTCGCGGCTCCAGTTGCCGATTTCCACGTATTTTGCCCAGTCGGAGCCGTGGAAGAAGTCGGTGCCGAAGGCGACGTGGTCGATGCCGACGAGGCCGACCATGTGCTCGAGGTGGGCCATGACGTCGGACATGGTGGGGTTCGGCTTGGTGCTGATGAAGTCGGGGAAGCCGCACAGGCCTACGACGCCGCCCTTCTCGGCCACCGTTCTGATCTGTTCGTCGGTGAGGTTGCGGGGGTGGTCGCGGACGGCGCGGGCGTTGGCGTGGGTGAAAACGTCTACGCGCGTGGAGATTTCCATTGCTTCGAGGGTGGTGCGCTCACCGGTGTGTGATAGGTCGACCAGGACGTTGCGTTCGTTCATCGCCCGGATCGCGGCGCGACCGAAGACCGACAGCCCGCTGTTCGCGGGTTCGAGGCACCCGTCGCCAATGTTGTTGCGGTAGTTGTAACACAGCTGGATCGTCTTGACGCCGAGCCGTCGATACACCTCGACCATGCCGACATCGCGGCCGAGCGGGCGACCGTTCTGGAATTGCAGTGCGAGCCCGAGGCGTTTGCTGCGCTTGGCTTCCCGGATATCGTCGACCGATTCGATGAGAAGCAGTTCCTCGGGGTTCGATTCGATCAACCGATGGAACTGCGAGAGGCTCGCGATCGTCCCGGGCATATCGTCGGAGGTGGTGACGGTCGCGACGATCGCGGTGACGCCGGATTTGTAGAAACGCTTCCACTCCAACAGGTCCTGCATCAATACCGGAGCGCAACCATCGATAACGATGCTGCTGTCGTAGATCTCGTGATCAGAGGCGTTGGGGCCAGCTGTCTTCTTCACGGATGCAACTCCATTCTCTGAGGGGACGAGTCCAGACGCACCCGGGGCCGGCTTCCCATCCGTGCGCCGACCAGGATGCCCAGGCTGATGGTGACGAGGGTGACCACCGTGTTGATCACGGTGTCCGCGGTGCTGTGGTGGGTGAGCAGATCGGAGACACCCTGCAGGCTGGCCGCACCGGGGACCAGCACCCAGAAACAGGGCAGGAAAATCAACAGGTCCGGGATCTGATGGTGGCGTTGAATCCAGGCCGTGAGGGGCGGGAGCAGCATGCCGGCCGCGAAGGCGCCCAACGCGATTCCGCCGACCGCCTGCCCCACGGTCTGCACGGCACGTTCCAACAGCAGCGCGAAGACGAGCCACGGCAGCGTGCTGGCGGGCGCGGAGTAGAACAGAGCGAACCCGACAAGGAACAGCACCGCCGCGATCCAGCCGACCCAGGCTCCCAGTAGATGCGGCGTCGGCGGCGCGGCGGCAGCGGCGGGCACGGCCTGCACGCCGACCAGAATGCCCACCGCGAGCAACAGCAAAGTGTTTGCGGCCCCGGCCAATCGAGACACGCCGGACAGCGTGTAGCCGAGCGAGAGCTCGATGGACCCTTGGACCAGAGCCGCACCGGGGAGGAACGCGATCAGCGGCGGGATGAACAGGTTCTGTGGCGCCTCGTGCAGCAGCGGTCCGGCGAAGCGCTGGGCCACGGCGGTGGCGAGGACGCCCGCCGCGACCGGGAGGATCGGTCCGAGTGCGGGCCAATAGCGCGCGATCAGCACTCGCAGCAGTCCGACCGCCAGCCCGAGCACCGCGTAGCCAGGCATGGCGGCGACCGTCGGATGCAGCATCAGGCCGAGCCCGAGCGTCGCCACCACGTATCCGAGCACCGAGGTGACGGGCCGCACGCTCTGCGGCATCGAACGCATCTCCGCCAACGCGGTGCGCACCTTGTCGAAGGGCAGCGGCTCGGTACGGAGGCGGGCCATCAGGCTCTCCAGCGCCTGGGCTTGATCGAGTCTCAGGTCGGGTCCGTTCACCAGCGCGAAATCGAGTTCGCCGTCCGCTTCCGAGGAATGCTGGTCGACGCGAACGAACAGCCCGGTGGGCACGATGAAACTGCGGGCCCGCATGCCATAGCAGGCCGCGACTTCGCTCAGATCGACTTCGACCGACGCGGTGCGCTTGCCCGCGCGCAGCAGTTCCGCGCCGAACTCGCTCAGCAGCCCGGCCAGCTCCAGGGTCCATTGTCGATCCGCCGCAACGGAACCAGGGACCGTCGCGGGTGCGGGGACAGGCCCGATGCGACCGGGCATGGTGAGCCGCAACCAGCGTCGAACGCGATCCGACCGACTCGCCAACCCGGTTACCGGCGCCGCGCGATGTGGTCGGGTAGGGCTTTGTCCCCGACAAGGTCCGAGGATGGGATCGGGGTACCCCACGTCGTCTGCAACGGAAGTTGGCCTGCCCAGACGCCTCCCGCAGCGATGTCGGCGGGGGAATCGACAGGGCCGCCGCTGCGGACCTTGACCGACGCCTCGGTGAGATCCACGGCGAGAACCTCTGTCCAGCTCAGATCGTGCGCTGACGGGTGTGGAACGTAGTCCCACGAGCCCGGCGCGCAGTGCTCGACGATGGTGTGCAGGGCGTGCATCTTCGCGTCAGCGTCGGTGACCTCGGAGGGGCGCGCGTGAATCACCGCGGATCGATAATTCAGCGAGAAGTCCTTGGGGGTGCGCGCGTAGACCACGCCGTCGAGCAGGGTCACCGCGAGGCAGACGTCGTTCGCCCCGGCGAGTCGCAAGCTTTGGGCTTCGGTCGAGCCGTGCAGATACAGGGTGTCGCCGTCGCGCCCGTAGGTGGTCGGCAGTACTAGCGGCGCTCCGTCGGCGATCACCGCGAGGGTGGCATACGAGCGCTTTGTCGAGCAGGGCATAGAGCTCGGAGCGGTCGGTTCGAGCACGCTGCGCATCACGCCGGATCGTGCTGCGCTCGGTCGGTGAGAGCGGACGAGTCATAGGCGGGTCCAGATCGGGCATCGTGATCGTCACCTTCTGCTCGAACGAACACGCCCGGGCCATCCGGGCGATCGAACTCGACAAGAAGCAACCAATCAGTCCGGTCGTAACCCGGTGCAGATCCGCGCCCCGAACCAACTGCGCGGGACCGGCGGCCGCACGGGTGATCCGGCGGTGGCGATCAGGGGGCTCGTTGGATGCGGATGCGGGCTTCGGGCCAGGACAGTGGGATGTCGGCGGATGTTGCTGTGGAGTCGGCGAAGTGGGGGTTGCCGAGGCGGCCGGCCATGTCCTTCAGCATTTCCGCGTGGGTGCCGGTGTGCACGAACACTTCCATGGCCTCCTTGTCGGACCAGGCCGAGAGGGTCCAGAAGGTTTTGGTGAACGGCTTGGCGTCCATGGTGAAGCCGACGCAGCCCGGGGCGGACTTCAACTGGGTGCGGATCTTCACGGTCCAGCGCAGGAATCGGGGAATGTCCCGGTAGCGGTTCAGCGGCAGATTGGTGGTCAGGACGTGTAACTGCGCGTCGGCGGCGGGTCGGTGGACTCCGGCGGACCAGGGTAGGGCGGGCATCGGCAGCCCCTTCCGATCGAGGTGAGCGACCGGCGCGGGCGTCCCGACTGCGGTCGCCAAAGACTCAGAATACTCAGGGGCGCTTGCTGTTCGGCTCGAATTCGGGGTCAGGAGGACCGTGGGATGAGTTCCAGGTACACCGTCTCCTCCGGAACACCGCCGAAGAAGAATCGGTCATACAGTCGAGGCCAGAGGCGGTATATCGAATTGCGCGCCTCCTCCGCATGCGCCCACTCCGACTCGTCCAGTACCCGCGCGGTCGCCCGCACCGCGGGACCGAGCGGTCTCCCCCGCACATTGCAGGGCGCGATCAACGCCTGCGGATTATTCCGAATCCGCTTGACCTTGCCCGACTTCCGCTCGGTGAAGACATAGACGATCCCCTTCTCGTCGATCCCGAACCAGACCGGCGAAGGCATGGCCTCACCGTTGCGCCGGAACGTCACCAATACCGCGTGCCGATGCCCGCGCAACCCCTCGAAATCCCCCGCCGTCGCACCCGATTCACTGATCGTGAACGCCTCGCGATCCCGCAGCCTGTCGTACACCAGGTTCATCCCGCTGCCGACCTTCGCCAAAATTCCCACGGCACACCACCTTCGGGTTATCACACCACGGTGCCACGACAGGCCATACCGGGGTACTACATCCAACGAGAATCCGGTCGATAGCGTCGAAATCGTCAGCCCCCGCGCCGATTTCCGGACGACGGTGGCATCGCCGACTCAGGAAAGATCCTATGACGACCTCTGCCTTGATTCCCGACCCGTCCGCGCCGTCTCCGCGACGCGGCGGCGACGGTGATTACGCTCGTCTGTTGCGCCGGATCTCCGAGGCCGGACTGATGGAGCGGCGGCCGCGCTATTACGTGTTCCGGCTGGGTGCGGTCGGGTTGGCGTTCGTGGCGGTCTGGGTGGCGTTGGTGCTCGTCGGCGATTCGTGGTGGTCGCTCGCGGTGGCGGCGGTGATGGCCGTGACGTTCGCGCAGGTTGCGCTCGTCATGCATGATGTGGCGCACCGTCAGGTGTTTCGGACGCGGCGGACGACGGAGATCGTCGGGCGGATCGTCGGGAACGTGGGTATCGGGTTGGCGTACGGATGGTGGCAGGACAAGCACACTCGCCATCACGCCAACCCGAATCATGAGGAACTCGATCCGGATGTCGCGCCCGACATTCTGGTCTGGTCGCAGCGGCAGGCGCGGAACAGTCGTGGGTTGGCCCGAATCATCGGGCGGGCGCAGGGATTTCTGTTCTTCCCCTTGCTACTGCTGGAGGGCCTCAACCTCCATGTGGCTGGTTTCCGTGCGCTCGGCAAGCGCTCCCTCAAGCACCGCGGGCTGGAGGGCGCACTGCTCTTCGTTCACGTAATCGCCTATGTGACAGCATTGTTGGTGATTCTGCCGCCGGACAAGGCGATCGCCTTCGCGGCAGTCCACCAAGCGCTCTTCGGCCTGTACATGGGCTGCATCTTCGCCCCCAATCACAAGGGCATGCCGACCCTGACCGGCGACGATCGCCCCGACTACCTGCGCCGCCAGGTGCTGACGTCCCGCAACGTCCGCGGCGGTACCCTGACCGACCTCGCCCTCGGCGGCCTCAACTATCAGATCGAACACCATCTGTTCCCGAGCATGCCGACCCCGAACCTGCGCCGCGCCCAGGTGATCGTCCGCGACTACTGCGCCGAAATCGATGTCGCTTACCACGAAACGAGCCTGCTCACCTCCTATCGTGAGGCGCTGCAACACCTCCACCATGTCGGCGCACCCCTGCGCGCGAATGAGAACCGGTTGTAACACGGTCATCGGATGATCCGATCTGCTCAGTGCAACAACGCATTTGGTGAGTTACCCCGAAATGAGGAGTGCACTTGAAGCGTCACAGCCTGACCCGACTGGGTTCCTGCGCCGCCGGTCTCGCGGTCGTGGCCACGGTTTCGATGGCCGCACCGGCCTCCGCCGACAACTGGATCCAGGTGTCGGGCACCGTGCAGTGCGTCAACCAGCCGTACACACTCACGGTGGCCGCCGCGCACATCCAGACCGGTATCTCGTCCTACTACTTCCTGGACGGACCAAGCCTGAACAGCGCGACCATGATCGGCAGCGAGCAGCCCATCCAGCACGGCCAGGACGCGACGGTCACCTGGACCCCCACCACCAGCGGCGCCCACACCCTGTGGTGGCGCGGCATTCAGCCCGGTGGCGGCGGCTTCATCGGCCCGCAGACGGTTACCGTCGTCGACCAGGCCCCCGCCGGGCAGAGCTGCAATCCGACCACGGGCGGTGGCACCGGCAGTGCGGACTCCCTGCCGATCATCGGCCCGCTGTTGAGCCAACTGGGCCTCTGAACCGAATTCGGCCGCAGCCGTGGATCGATCGTGGCGCGGGTGCGGCCGCGGGGGGACACTGGGGGCATAGCCGCAAGGCGCGTCCATCTCCAGGAGCGATGCAATGGCAGGCGAAAACCCGTTCGGGATCGACCCTGAAGAATTCGAGCGTGCGTTGCGGGAGGCGGGAATCGAGTTCCGGGACCTCCTCGGCAAGGCCGGTGAGTATTTCGATCGTGCAAGCGTGGGAACGCTGGCGTCGTTGCTCGGCCAGTTCGTGCAGCCCGAGCGCACTCGCCCACCGAAATCGGAGGGCGCGACCGCAGGTGAGACCGGCAGCGGTGTCTGGGTGATCTACAGCATCGACGATGCGGGCGCGGCCTGGGTCGAGCAGGTCTTCCCGACCGAACTCGAGGCCCTGCGCGCCCACAGCGACAACACCGACGAACGCCGTCGGGTGCGATTCCTGCCCTACGGTGTCCCGGTAACCGCCCTGGACCTGGGCTGAAGCCCTGCGCTGCAACGTTTCCGGTCCCACCTCATCGAGAGTCGGCTCCGGCCCGGATTGCGAGTGCGTCGAGAACGTCGACGTAGTCGGGGGGAACGTCGATGTGCATCACCGAGCCACCGGCGGTTGTCTCGAAGTCGAACGTGAAGAACGAGCAGCATGCGGTTTCCCGGGCGGCCAGCTCACGGCCCCGAGATTCGGCTCCCGGCTCGATCAGCAGATCGAGCCGGGTGCGGTCGGGGCGTTCGACGCGCTGCACCACATCGGCGAAGAACTGATCGAACTCCGCCACCCGCATGGGCTGCTCGGGGGTCGGCAGCGTGCACGCGTCCGGAACCCAGTCGACAGGGTCCCCTCCGATTGTCATGCCTCCACGGTAACCGCGTCGGTGAGCACCTCATAGGTGCTGAGCCGGTTGCCGTCGATGGGTGCGTGGTCGGGCCAGTGGTGGGCCGCCCGAAACGCATCGGACTCGAGATACGCGGAATATGCTCGCTCGTCGCTGAATTCGAGGATCGACAGGTAGCCGCGGTCGGGTTCGGTGGGCTGTAGCAGGCGTGCGCCGCGCAATCCGTCGACCTCCTGCATGGTCCCCTGCATGCTGGCAGCGAAGTTCGTTTCGAAGACGGCGCGATTCTCGGCCGCGACGAAGAGCTCATTGATGACGACGAACATGGCTTCTCCTGGTGAATCAAAGGTCTACTGCGGTGATTTGCAGTGCGCGACAGAGGAATTCGATGGTCTCGCGAGTCACGTAGTCGACCGGATCGCCGGCGTCGAGCCGGTCGATGGCCCGCCCGAGTACACCGTCGACGAGATTGGCGGTCAGGTCCGGATCCGGGTCGCCGCGATCGGTCAGCGCCGTCCGCAAGGGTGCTGTGAGGTCATGGTGATGGCGGGTCAGTATCGCCCGCGCGGCAGGATCACCAGGCATGCCACCGCCCAGCACCGCGACCCGATGCGCACCGGCGGCCGCGAGTTCGAGCGTGACCCGCAGGTAGGCCATGACGCGACCATCCGCCGTTTCGTAACGTCCGACCGCCTCGCGCACCCGCGCACCCCACTCCGCGAAACCGTCG
Source organism: Nocardia heshunensis (assembly GCF_054782115.1). Taxonomy (NCBI): domain Bacteria; kingdom Bacillati; phylum Actinomycetota; class Actinomycetes; order Mycobacteriales; family Nocardiaceae; genus Nocardia; species Nocardia heshunensis. The sequence goes on from NZ_BAAGTC010000007.1 coordinate 487,033, forward strand.
GCCACCACACGCGCCAAAATCTCGTCCCCGGAACGGAAGTACTTGTAGACGCTGCTGCGTGCCAGCCCGGCGACCGCCCCGACTGCCGCCGGAGTCACCGCATCCACCCCGCCGTCGAGCAACAGCTCACGCGCCGCATCCAACAGGGCCCGTTCTTGATTGGCCCGGTGCTCGGCAACCGTGGGCGCATCGATCCTCGGCATCGCGGCTGACGACCACCTTCGAAATCTTGGGGACACTGTGTCGCCAAACTATCACGGTTGCACGGGTGTGTACGTTCCGACTCCACAACCGAATACTGTGGCAATAGCGGCGTTGGCTCGGATGACCTTGGAGGACACACGAATCTCGCATCGAGTTCCATGCCCGTCCCGGGTGGCGGCCGATGAGCGGCGGCGGATTCGCGCTCGCGCTCACGGTGTTTCTCGCCTGCGCGGTGGAGGCCGTCGAGGCATTGACCGTCGTGCTGGCCGCGGGCACAACCCGCGGCTGGCGATCGGCGATGCAGGGCCTCGCTGCCGCGTTGCTGATGCTCGCCGTGGTGATCGCGGTACTCGGCCCGGCGGTCCGATTCATTCCACTGACCTCGCTCCGGTTGGTGGTCGGCGCGCTCCTGTTGGTCTTCGGGCTGCAGTGGCTGCGCAAGGCGGTACTGCGCGGCTCCGGATACCGCGCGCTACACGACGAGACAGTGGCATTCCGGAAGCAAATCGCCGCAGCCGCAACGGCTTCGAGCGGTCGACGCGGCATCGTCGACGACTGGTACGGATTCACGCTGTCGTTCAAAGGCGTTGTCCTCGAGGGCCTGGAGGTCGTGTTCATCGTCGTGACCTTCGGCGCGAACCAACACGACATCCCACTGGCCGTGGCCGGCGCCGCAGTCGCGGTGGCAATGGTCGCGCTCCTGGGCCTGGCCATCCGCAAGCCCCTCGCCCGCGTCCCGGAGAACACCATGAAGTTCGCCGTCGGCGTCATGCTGACAGCATTCGGCATCTTCTGGTCCGGCGAGGGCGCAGGAGTCACCTGGCCCCACACCGACGCCGCCCTCCTAGCGCTGGTCCCCACCATCGCCGCAGCCGCCCTCGCCACCACCCTCGCCCTGAAGCGAATTCACCCCCGACCAGCACAGGCAACCTCATGAAAGCCATCCGAACCTTCCTGGCCTTCTGGTACGACTTCATCGTCGGCGACGACTGGTTCTCCGCCCTCGGCGTCCTACTAGCCCTCCTGGCAACCGCCGCCCTCGTCCACCTCGGCATCAATGCGTGGTGGCTACTCCCGATATCGGTCGCCCTCGTCTTCGGCATCTCTTTACGGCGCGCGATCCGCTCCTGATGCCTCGCGGCTGAATCCTTTTCGTCTCCGGTCGCACTTATAGGGGTGCGGGCCACCAAGGTTCGTGGAAAGGGAGACGGTGATGGCGGTACGGGCTGTTTGGAATGGTGAGGTGGTGTCGGAGAGTGCTGGGTCGGGGGTGAAAGATCGAGGTCACTCCCCCGCCGTGCGGATTCTCCGATGGCCAGTAACCTCCTTCGCGTGAGTAAGGAATTCGGGGTGGACGTCGTCGGCGCGCTCGAGATCGCGCGGGCCGCGGCGGAGTTCGAGTGGAGTTGGACCGCACAGGATGTCGGTCGTTTCGCGTGGCAGGTCGGTTGGAGTACGCCGCAGGGAGCGCAGACGCGAGGTTCGGAATCGGGGGATGTATTTCTCACCTATCGGACCGGGCTTCGCGTCTCCACTCCGGAGGTCACTTTCGTGGTCGGCGCCGATGGCGCATTGGAATTGGCGTGGCTGCAGGTGACCGATGAGCGGCCGCAACGGTACGGTCCGGTGCCGCAGGACGTGTTCGAGGAATTCGTGAACCGATTCCGGTCGGTCTTCGGCGAGCCCACCGAGCGATCCGTCGACCCCCTGGTCGTGCCGAGCGTGATCTGGGCGCTGCCCCACGTGCTGATCCAATTGGTCCGCGGCGACTCGGTGGACCTGCGGCTGGTCAATCCGGTTCATCGTCGCGAGCCTGCCGCAGCCGATCGCGCCGAAACCGATCAGTGGGCCGATCTGAGCGAGCGGGCCAGGGCCGGCACGGAATTCGCGGATCGGATCGCGATCGTGCTGGCCGCCGATTTCGGCCGTGGCTTCGGCCCACGCCGCGTTCCAGGCTCGGGCCCCGAGGCGCAGCCGCGCCCGCAGCAGCGTCAGGAATTCGGTCGAGGCGGCACGGGTTCGTGGTCACGGGCCGAAATCCTGCAGCTGTGCCGCGATCTGGGCTGGGCCGCCGAGGAACAGTCCTACGGTATCCACGCCGACGGCCCGCCACATTTGACGGTGCTGGCGGGCGCGACCGCCGAGTACCAGAAGCGTTACGACTACGGCGAATACAGTTCGGTCCTGCTGGTGCAATACCTCCCGGACGAGGCCGCCGACGACGCGTATCGAGCCGCCCTGCGGGAATGCGTCCGACTACTCGGTACTCCCCACCTGGTCGGCGGGCCCGACGCCTTCGCGAAATGGCGCTACACCGACACCACCATCGAATTGACCCGTGACCGTGGCGATTCGGCCGATATCACGCTGACCGTCCTGCCGACCCACGCCGCCGAATGGGAGGAAGGCCGCAACCAGGAATACGGCGAGTACGGCGAGGACTGGGTCGGGCACCTCTGGGAATTGCAACCCGACACCGGTCTCACCGCCGCACTGGGCGGGTCGATGCATTACCCGGAGCCGGACGCCGAGGACTGGGATGAACTCGGCTGGAATCTGGAGCAGATCTTTACCTCACTGGCCATGGATCTGCCGGTACTGGACCCGTACGGCACCGAAGTCGCCTGGGCCATCAAACAGGTGGGTGCGGCCGACGGCCTCGCCCGCGGCTGGTTCTCGCCGACCGGATGCATGCTGGAACTGATGCGGGGCGGCCGGTGGGAGCAGCGCATGTACCCGGCGGGCGCTGACTCGGGCCGCAAGATCGCCGAGCTCACCATCGCCGCATTGCGTGACAGCGCGGCGAAGTCGCCCGGTGATCTGGAGGTCAAGGCCGAAGCAACACAGCCGCCGCAGCTGGTCAGCCATGTCCGATTCGGCATCGGAGAGGATGAGATCGACTGGGGCGAAGAGGATCCGGACTACTACGGCTCGGACGACGATGATGACGCGGACGACGACATCCGGATACCCGCTCGCCCGACCCGGTCCGGCGCATCCGCACGCGCGCACGGCGCATGGGAACGCACACTCGACGACGACAGGGACTTCCTGCGCCGCCTCGCCACCATCGCCCAGGACGCGATCCGCACCGGCACGACCGCCGTCCCCGACGAGGACCGCTGGGTGATTCCGCCGCAGTGGCGCAGCGGCGCAGAAGGTTTCCGCGGCCGCGCCGGCTCCCCGCCACCGCCCGTCGACCCCCGCGCCACCGAGGCGCTGATCGGCATCCTCGACTCCTGCCGCTCCCGCCTGACCGAGATGCTGGCCGAAACCCGCGGGAAAGGATTGGTGGCCATTGCCGATGCGGCCGCGGCCTATCTCGCCGCACCGGCCAGAACCGCCTCCCCGCTCGGCGCCGCGGCCATCTGGGTCTTGGTCGCCGAGGACTACTGGGAATGCTGCGGCGCCTCCTTCCCCCACATGGATCACGTGGAGCGAGACATCCTGCCGCGCTTCGTCGACAGCTGGCTGACCAGTTTCGGTCTGGCCTTCGCTGCCGAGACCGTCGTGCTCGCCCGGGGCTTGAACGTGGAGTCGGGACTTCCGCACGGCACCCTGACCGCGTTGCGTCGGACCGATTGCGGCCCAGCCCAATCCGACGACATCAGCCGCCGTATCCGCGCGCACCTCGCGTTCGCGCCCGAGCCGATGTACCGGCAGGCCGCCGCGCACCTTGCCGGGGTACGCACCCGCCTGGACACCGTATGGGCCAGGCTCGCGACCTCCTACCTGATGCCGGAACGGCAGGACTGGGTGGACGCCGATCTGGCTCTCGAAGGACTGTCGCGCTACAACCACTCGGTATCGATGCTGGCCACGTGCTTGACCCGACCCGACCAGTACAAGCGTTTCCACGCGGCGGTCGGCGAACCGATGCTCGTGGAGATCGACCAGCTGTACAGCATGCTGGTGCAACTGGGTCCCGAATGCCTCGACGTACTCTCGGAATGGTTCTCGGAGGCCGCCTCCGGTGTGAACGAGATGCGGAGCGCCGCAGAGGTACTCGCATGGGTCCCCACCGACGGTGCGTACGAGGTGCTGCTCGACCTGCGCGAGAACGAGGACGTCGTCGGCGCCCTGACCGCCGCTACGGCGCGCTACCCGCATCGCGCGCTACGACTGCTCGAAGACATGTCCGACTCCCCCGAATCCGACGACTCACCACGGCGATTCGACCCCTTCGGCCTGCGCACCTACGCCGCGGCGGTGCGCGCGCGAATGGGCCTGCCTGCCCGCTCCGGCGCGAGCGCCCTCCCTTACGTCAGCTTCGCGCTGATGGGCCTGTGCGTGCTCGCCTACGTGGTCACCGCGTGGCAAGCCCACAGCTTCTCCCCGACCCCGCAGCACTCACGCGTGTACGCGGATCTGATGTTGAGCCGCCGATCGGTCGTCAACGGCGAGGTATGGCGAATCCTGACCGGTGGCTTCATGGCCGGCAGCCCTGGGTATCTGCTTTTCACGACGCTGTTCGGCTGCGCCGTAGGCTATTTCGGCGAAGCCCTGTTCGGCCGGGCGCGGTACGCCGCGATCTTCCTGGCCTCGCTGCTGGGCGGCACGGCCGCCATCATGTGGACGATCAGGAATTATGCGGCATTCGGGCCGGGCATCGGAGTCGTCGGCGGAATGACCGCGGTCCTGACCGTGCTGGCGGTGATGCACCGGTTCCGGTGGATGCCTGTAATCGGTTCGGTGCTGGCCGTATTGGCCATCGGTCTGCAGCTGTGGCTGAATCCGAGCGCGTGGTGGGGCCCCGCCGGAGCGATCGGCACCGCCGTGATCGCCACCATCGGCTTCATCAGCCTGCCCCGCTGGCTGCGCGCCAAAACCGACGACGCCTCCCGCACCATCGGCTGGCTGGCGATGGGCGCGATCACCCTGTACACCCTGATTTCGATCGGCGGTGTCATGGCAATCCTGGCCTGACCGCCCACGATCTCCGTCATGATGTAAACCGTCAGTGGCAGACTGGATTTCGGCGCGGGGAGCGTCGAATATCGCACGGCACGCTGGCGGCATCATGGCAGATTCATTCGAGGCGGCGGTTCCTGCGCTGCCATGGCGGTTCAGCACCCACACGCTCGATGTCGAGCAGGCCAGCGAGCAGGGCGGCGAGACCTATTACCCACTCCGAATGCGGGTCCTGGGCCGCGGGGAACAGTTCGGAATGTCGATCGACGCCATGCAACTCGGCGCGATCCTGGTGGGCGACTGCCGATTCGACGCCGATATTCGAATGGACTTCGCCGAACTGCGCCACTTCTATCACGTCAACATTCCGCTGTCGGGATCGCTGATATCGAAGAATCTCGGCCACGAAGTCGAGGCGATTCCGCAGCGCGCGGTGCTGTACGGGCCGACCGGCGATGTGCAACTGAGTCATTGGAGCGCGCACAGCCGCATCCTCTGCATCAAGATCCGCCGTGATGCCCTGGAATCGGAATTGCAGCGGCTGCTGCAACGCCCGATCCGCGGACCGCTCCGTCTGGCCCCCTCGATGGATCTGACCAGCGGCTACGGGCGGGTCGTCCGGGATCTGGCCCGCCTGCTGGCCGGGCAGATCGGTGAACCGGAACCACTGACCCGGCAGGAGATCATCGGTGAACCGCTGTGGCACAGCATGCTCACCCATCTGCTGGCCGCGGCCGATCACCAGCACCACGAGGAGTTGCTCAGACCGGGGCCGCCCTGCCGCCCGCCCGCCATCGCGCGAGTGATCGATGCCATGCACGCCACGCCCCAATATCCCTTCACCGCAGCCGATCTCGCGGAGACCGCGGGCGTCAGCATCCGCACACTCCAGGCGGCGTTCCGCACGCACCTCGACTGCTCCCCCATGGAGTATCTGAGGAATCTGCGCCTGGAGCGCGCACACGCGGAACTCGCCGCCGCGGATCCGGCCTACACCAGCGTCACCGATATTGCCTACCGGTGGGGTTTCACGCACACGAGCCGATTCGCGCGGGCCTACCGGCTGCGCTACGACACCTTGCCGTCGGACACCCTGCGCAAATCGGCTGCCGCTCGCGCGAATCGGATCGCGATGGGCACTGCGCGGGCCCTAATCTTCGATAACGGCGGTCTCAACGGCATCGCCGAATGAATCTCGCGCGAGGGGTCCCGAGATTCGGATGGCATCGACCCGGGGGCGGCAGTTATGTCCGATACGACAAGCATTTACGAGCAGATCGGCGGTGGCCCGGTCCTCCGCAGCGTGGTCTGCGACTTCTATCGCCTGATGCTCGACGACCAGCGGCTCGCGCCGTTCTTCGCCGACTCCGACCTGGAGCGGCTGGAGGATCGCCAACTCGCCTTCCTCACCGCGGCCCTTGGTGGACCCGGCCCTTATGTGGGCCCGTCGATGCGCCAAGTCCATTCCGGCCGCCACATCCGACTCGTCCACTTCGCCCTCGCCACCGGCTACTTGGCGAACGCGCTCGGCTCGGCCGGCATCCAGCTGCACCTCATAGGCGCGGTCCTGCACATCATCGCCCCGCTGGCCGACGATATCGCCACGGAGAGCCTGGTGAACGAGGCATGAGCGTGCTTCCCGCATTACCGCTATGGCGGATCACACCCGAAAATGACTGGCATCGGCGCAGCAAATTGATTAGCCTAAGAAAAGTGTTGGGCTTCTCGGCCACGCCGATGACGTCGTAGGTCTGCCCTCCAGTCGGAGCGTCTGCGCTTCGCGCACCCACTCGCCCGCCGCGATCTGTATCCGGCGTCGGCTGTATTCACCCCCTCCGGGCGGTTGCGGTTCAGGGAGCGAAACCCGCACACCTGAGTCCGTCGCACCTGAGGAGGCAAATCTGTGAGCCCAGGAGTTGTAGCCCCGCCCCAGTCCGATCTTCGACACACTCCCGGCGACACTCCCCCACACCGCACCTTCGGGTCACTACATATACGCAACTACCGCCTGTTCTTCACCGGGCAGGTGGTCTCCAATATCGGTACCTGGATGCAGCGGATCGCGCAGGACTGGCTGGTATTGAGCCTCACCGGATCCGCCGCGGCCGTCGGCATCACCACCGCCCTGCAGTTCCTGCCGATGCTGTTGTTCGGACTCTACGGCGGCGTCCTCGTCGACCGGCTGCCCAAGCGGCCCTTGCTGATCTGCACCCAAGCCGCCATGGGTGCGACCGGGCTCGCACTCGGCGTGCTCACTCTCACCGGTCAGGTGCAGGTCTGGCATGTCTACGCCACCGCCTTCGTACTGGGCCTGGTCACCGTCGTCGACAATCCGGCGCGGCAGACCTTCGTCTCCGAAATGGTGGGCCCCGACCAGCTGTCGAACGCGGTGAGCCTGAACTCCGCGAACTTCCAATCCGCGCGGCTCGTCGGCCCGGCGGTCGCGGGCGTACTGATCGGGGCGGTCGGCAGTGGCTACGCCTTCGTCTTCAACGGACTGTCGTTCCTGGCCCCGATCGCGGCGCTATTGCTCATGCGGACAGCCGAATTGCGCGCGGTCGAGCCCGCACCGCGCGGCAAGGGACAGCTGCGCGAAGGCTTGCGCTACGTCGCGGGTCGTCCCGAATTGATCTGGCCGATCGTGCTGGTCGGCTTCATCGGCACCTTCGGTTTCAACTTCGCGATCTGGCTGACCGCCTTCACCGACACCGTATTCCATTCCGGCGCACGCACATACGGCCTGCTCAACACCCTGATGGCGGCGGGCTCGCTGGCCGGCGCCCTGCTGGCCGCCCGCCGGGGTACGTCCCGATTACGGGTGCTGGTCGCCGCGGCGGTGATCTTCGGATTCCTCGAATTGGTGGCCGCCATGACCCCGTCGTTCTGGCTGTTCGCGCTGCTGCTGATACCGATCGGCATGTTCGGCCTGACCGTGAACGTGACCGCCAATTCCTCGATCCAGATGGCCACCGACCCGGCCATGCGCGGCCGAGTCATGGCGTTGTACATGATGGTCTTCACCGGCGGCACCCCGGTCGGCGCCCCGCTGGTCGGCTGGATCACCGACACCTACGGCGCGCGAATCGGTTTCGCCGCGGGCGGCGCAATATCCGCGATCGCCGCCCTGGCCATCGGCCTGATCCTCGCCCGCATCGCGGGCCTGCGCCTGCGCGAACTAGGCGGAACTCGCTTCCTCGTCGCTGAAGCCCGGTAGCCACCGCCCAATCGGTCTCAGATGACTCCAACCCGCCGTCAAGCAACCAGTATTGGGCCTCGGGCAGACTGGGCTGGTGCGTTACGTGATGCGGCATCGGGTGTTGAGCTTCGGCGATGACTATTGGGTCAAGGACGATGCGGGGAACAAGGCATTTCTCGTGGATGGGAAGGTGCTGGCGTTCCGGCAGGCCTTCGAGTTGAAGGGGCCTCGGGGAGAGGTTTACGTCGTCGCCCGGAAGAAGTTCTTCGCGCTGCGTGACACCATGGTGATCAAATCCGGTGGGGCGCATGTGGCTACGGTGCGGAAGAAACTGTTCAGCCCGATCCGGCACAGCTTCTCGATCAGACTGGCAGGCGGTGAGCAGTGGATCGCACGCGGTGATCTGATCGAGAAGAACTACACGCTCGAGGGTCCGCAGGGGGTGGTGGCCTCGACTTCGCGCAAATGGTTCCGAATCCGCGATACCTATGGTGTGGAGATCTATCACCCCGATGTCCCGCTGGCCATGGCGGTCGTCGTGTGTATCGACGAACTTGTCGTCGACGAACGTAAGGAGCGGTGATGCGGCTGATTTCGTTGCTGATGTTCGCGTGGTTGATCATCGGCGCGGTCGCGTCCGGGCAGCGCGGATATTTGACCCATGTCACCCAGGAGTGCGCCGACTTCGCGACCATCGCGGTCACCGTCGTCGCCGGTCCGTTGAACTACACCGGACTCAATCCGAAGGTGCACAGCTGCGACCTGCCGCAGCCCAGCCCGTAGCAGCTCAGCGCGCCCGCCTAGCCTGGGCGGGTGACAGACAACCAACTCGGCGATTTTCTGCGCGCGCGTCGGGCCGGGGTGCGGCCCGAGGACCTTGGGCTGACCTCGTACGGTCGCCGTCGCGTCGCCGGACTGCGCCGCGAGGAGGTCGCCGAGTCGGCCGGAATGAACGCCGATTACTACACCCGCCTCGAGCAGGGACGTGAGCGGAATCCTTCCGCGCAGTTGCTCGCCGCTTTGAGCCGGACACTGCTGCTCACCGATGCGCTGCACGAGCATCTCTTCCGGCTGGCAGGGGTTGCGCCGACCGCCCTGCCGGTGGAAGCGGTCAGCCCGGTGCTGCGGCAAATGCTCGAAACCTATTCGTCCGCACCGGCCTTCGTAATGAACCCCGCGATGGACATCCTCGCCACCAACGCCATGGCCGACGCGTTCTTCTCCGCGTACCCGCGCATCGACAACCTCGCACGCATGACCTTCCTCGAACCGCTCAGCCATGACTTCTGCGTCGACTGGATCTGGACCGGCCAGGCCTTGGTGGCAGCCTTCCGGCAGGCGATTACGCTCTACCCGGACGACCCGCGACTACACAGCGTCATCGACGAACTCAACACGGCCAGTACCGAATTCGCCGACCTATGGCATTCCTACACGCTGTGTGTCGCGACCTCGGAACCCAGAGAATTCATCCACCCCGACGTGGGCCTGCTACGCCTGACCTACCAATCCTTCGACGTCCGCGCCGCAACAGGCCAACGCCTGATGCTCTACCAGCCCGAGCCCGGACCCACCGTCGATGCCCTGCTCCGGCTCAGCAGTCGCTCGGGCTGACCGGCGAAGCCTGGGTGTATCGCACCCAGGCGCGACACGCACGGCCGTACCTACCATGCATGAGCCCACCGCGAGCCCACTCGCAGCAACCCTCACGTCATGCAGGAGAACTCGTGCCGGACCCGCGGCCTTCGCTCGACTCACGTCCCCACAACCGCTTCCGGCCACGCGGGCTTGCCTCGTCGTGTGCGGCCTTCCTGGCACTCACGGCCGTCGGCGCCGCCGCACCCGCGCACGCCGACCCGGTGCCGTGCGGCACCGTCACCACGACCACCCTCGCCACGGCGACCGTCCCGTTCTACGACTGGGCCGAGAACCTCGGCTACGACGCCGACGGCAACCTGTGGGTGTCCCGCCTCTACCGAAACGAGGTGCAGCGCTACAACACTGCGGGCCAGGTCACCGCGACGGTCCCGGTCGCCTCCCCCGGCGCGATCCGCCTCGGCCCCGACCACCAGCTGTACGTCGTCTACGGCGACAACTCGATGAATCTGCTCCCCGGCCCCCACGACGCCGGTGTCGTCCGCTTCGACCCCACCGCCCCCGCACCGATACCCGAGGTCTTCGTCAACGGCCTGACCATGCCCAACGGCGCCGCCTTCGACCCCGCAGGCAACCTCTACATCGCCGACACCGGCACCGGCATCCTCCGCGTCCGCCCCGACGCCACCATCGACAACGACTGGTCCGCCCAGTCGAAGCTGTTCGGCCTCAACGGCATAACCATCGCAGGCGACTCGCTCTACACCACCCTCTACCTGAACACCCGCGGTCAGATCCTGCGCATCCCGATCGACGCCCCCGCAGACCGCACCGTCGCCACCGACCTGAACCTGCCCGACGACCTCGCGGCCGGTACCGACGGCCACCTCTACATTGCCACCACCGCAGGCGATCTCGTCCGCGTCGACCCCCGAACCCACAGCACCTGCACCCTCCTCACCACCGGCCCCCTCTCGGCAGTCGTCCCCACCCCCGGCTCCGACCGCGACCTGATGGTCACCACCGGCAGCGGCGACATCCTGCGCGTCCACCTCGTCAGCTGATCCATCACGATTCGGTCTTGTCGTGCGCTCATCCCGCGAGAAGCATTGCGGCGAAAATGAATACGGCGAGCGCCACTACCCGACCGACCGGTGGAAGCAAGTCAGCCCGGTCGCGGTGTAACCCGTGCGCATAGGTATTTGTGGGACCCGTATGAGCGGGCCCGCTTTCTCTCGAAAGAGGTGAGACGATGCGCAAACGCCTGCTCGTCGCCACAATCGCGATATTCGGTCTGGTTGGCTCGGTGGGTTCGTCGGTGGCTTTGGCCGACGTGACGCCGATGTATCAGGATGGTCCGGGCTGTCGGGCCTGTCACATGCCGCCCCCGCCGCCTCCGCCCCCGCCGTGCCCGAGCTGTCACACCACGTTGCAGGGATAGGTAGCAGCATCTGACCTGTGGCCGCCGACTCGGAGGACGTCGCCGAACACCTTGTCAGCTGAGTGCCGTTGCGGCCCAGGGGTCGACCGGGACTATGCCGGTGGCGTGGCCGGTGGGGGTGAGGAGGCGGCCCCAGGATTTGAAGGGGCGGAGGACGAGGCGTTGGTCGTGGACGGTGGCGGTGGGGAGGGCGGTGGTGATGCGGTCGAGGATGGTGGTGAGGTCGGCGGGGCGGTGGACCTGGGCCATGAGCATGAGGTTGGTGCGGCCGACGGTGGAGAGGCAGATGCGGGTTTCGGGCCAGGAAGCGATTTCGGTTCCGGCGGTGGGGAGGTCGGGGTGCGGGACCGAGAGCCAGAGGACGTATTCGGTGGGCCAGCCGCCCGCGCCGCGGGTGAAGTCGGTGCGGAAGGCGAGCATGCCGCGGCGGGTGAGGGCGTCGAGGTGGCGGCGGACGAGGTGGTCGGTGGTGTCGAGGTCACGGGCGAGGTCGCGGTAGCGGGCGCGGCCGTCGTGTTGGAGGGCGAGGAACAGGGCCCGGTCGGCGGGCTCGAAGGTGCGGTCGCGCACGGGTTTTCGGGGTTCGCTACCGTTCTCGTCGAGGATCGAGCGTTGCTGGTCGCTGTCGATCGCGCCGAGTCGCCAATGGATGCCGCTGAACCATTGCAACGCCACCGTCGAGCGCACGCGCGCGATTCCCGTTACGGCAGGCAGGTTTTCGAGTAGGAGGGTGCCCAGCGTGGCCGGGCTGTCGCACAGCACCAAGGTGTGCAGGTCGAAGTCGCCGTCGGTGCCGTAGACGCTGATGACCTGTGGGAGGGCGGCCAGCCCCGCGGCGACCTGCACGGCCTGCCCGGGCTGCGCCCGTACCTCGCATACCGCGCCGACGAGGGCCACCTGCGGGCCGGGCACCGAGGAAACCCAGGCGCGCCCAGACTCCGAGAGGCGCTGCCACCGCCGCGCCGCGGTCGCCGCCGAGATGCCGAGCGCCGGGCCGAGACGTTCGAAACTGCCCCGCGGATTGGCGTGCAGGGCGTCGAGCAGCATCAGGTCGACTTCATCCAGCCCGGAAGTCTCACGCATTCGGGACACCTGTTCTGTCGATTTCCATCAGCAACCTCTTCCAGTATTCAACTCTGCCGCAATTTGCGGGTGGCCAGGGTGCGCTGCCGTTCACTGAGGACATGAGCGAAACGACAACGTCAGGCGTTACGGTGCCGCTGGCACGGTGGGTCGAGCAGTTGACGCTGGACCAGATCCCCGAGCGTGTCCGCACGCGCGCCAAGCACCTGCTGCTCGACGGCGTCGCCTGCGGTCTGGTGGGTGCGCAATTGCCGTGGTCGCGGGTGGCCACGTCGGCGGTCCTGGACCTGGAAGGCGACGGCCACGCGACGGTCATCGGGACCGGCGCGACCACGAGTGGTCCGGCGGCGGTCCTGTTGAACAGCACCTTCATTCAGGGTTTCGAGCTCGACGACTTCCATCCGCTGGCCCCGCTGCACAGCACCTCATTGATCGTGCCGGTCCTGCTGGCAACCGCCCAGCAGCAGCACGGGATCTCGGGCGCTGCAGCCCTGACCGCCGCGATAGCCGGGTTCGAGGTCGGCCCGCGCGTCGGATTGGCCCTGCACGGCGCAGAGATGCTCTCCCGCGGCTGGCACAGCGGACCCGTGTTCGGAACCCACACCGCCGCAATGGTTGCGGGCAAACTGCGGGCGCTGGACACCGCCGCGCTCGAGGATGCGCTCGGTATGGCCGGTACCCAGTCCGCCGGTCTGATGGCCGCCCAGTACGAGGCCATGTCCAAGCGCATGCAGCACGGCTTCGCCGCCCGCAACGGCTACTACGCCGCCGGTCTCGCCGCCGCCGGTTACACCGGGATCAAGCAGGTCTTCGACCGCCCCTACGGCGGCTACCTGTCGGTGTTCGGTGAAGGCCACGACCCGGACCCCACCCAGGTGATCGCCGGACTCGGCGAGGGCTGGCACACCGAACTGATCATGGTGAAGTCGTACGCGGCGCAGGGCGGCCTGCACGGCACCATCCAGGCCGCGCTCGAACTGCGGAACGAGCGCCACATCGACCCGAAATCCGTCGCGCACATCGAGATTCGCGTCGGTCACACCGTCTATCACCACGGCTGGTGGCAGCCGCAACGCCCGCTGACGGCCATCGGCGCGCAGATGAACCTCGGCTACGCCGCGGCGGTCGCACTGCTCGACGGCCAGGTGCTGCCACCGCAGTTCACCCCCGACCGCCTCGATGCCGACGATGTCTGGGAGCTGCTCGGCAAGGTCGAGGTGAAACTCGACGAGAACATCCAGAACGGCCCGGTCCAGGAGCGTTTCGCCACCGACCTGGCCATCACGCTCACCGACGGCACGCTGCTGCAACGACGCATCGTCCAGCCGCACGGCGGTCCCGCCGACCCCGTCACCGATGCCGAACTCGTCGCCAAATACCGCTCCCTCGTCGGCCCGCTCATCGCGCCCGAACGACTCGACGCCATCGAGCAGGCGGTGCTGAATCTCGACACCCTCACCGATCTCCGCGAACTGACCGACCTGCTCGCCGCACCGGTCGCGGGCGCGCTCGACACCCAGGACTCCACCCGATGACCACACCACCGCGCGCCCGCCTCCGCGCCGCCCTCGCCGATTCCGCCGAAATCATCGTCGCCCCAGGGGTATTCGACGGCCTCTCCGCGTCCCTGGTCCGGCGTCTGGACTTCACCGCCGCCTATTTGACCGGCGCGGGCGTGGCCGCCAGCGGCTTCGGACTCCCCGATATCGGCCTGGTGACCCAGACCGAAATGGTCGAGCGCGCCCGCATGCTGGTGGGTGTGCTCGGCGACATCCCGCTGATCGCCGACGCCGACACCGGTTACGGCACCGCGCTGCATGTCGTTCGCACTGTGCGGGAATACGAGGCCGCCGGTGTCGCCGCGATCCAACTCGAGGATCAAGCTTTCCCCAAGAAATGCGGGCACCTGCCCGACAAGGAACTGATCACCGCCGACGAGTTCGTCACCACCCTCACGGCCGCCCTGGAGGCGCGCACCGATCCGGACCTGCTCGTCATCGCCCGCACCGATGCCCGCGGCCCGCTGGGTCTCGACGCCGCCATCGACCGCGCCAACACCTACGCGGCGGCGGGCGCGGACGTGATCTTCGTCGAAGCGCCGCAGGGCACCGCCGAAATCGAGCGGATCGCACAGGAAGTCAGCGCTCCCCTGCTGATCAACCAGGTCATCGGCGGCCTCACACCACTCGAATCAGGCACGCGCCTAAGGGAACTGGGCTATTCGATCGCGATTCACCCATCGCTCCCCCTGGGTGCCGCCGCCTACGCCATGCTGACCGGCCTGGCCGCCCTCGCCGGACGTGATCCCGGCCCGCTGCTACCCACCCACCCCGCCGAGTTCTTCAACCTGGTCGGTCTGGCCGAATGGTCGGAGCTGGGCGAACGCTACCGCGAAGGAGCCTGAACCCCATGGGCATGACCATGATCGAGAACCTGCTGGCCCGCAAGGCGGGCGTGCCACGGGTCCGGCCCGGCGACATCGTCACCGTCGAGGTCGACCTGTGCGTCCTGATCGACCTGCAGTTCGCCACCCTGTGGCAGCAGCCCCGCCGCATCCACGACCCGCGCAAGGTGGCGGTCGTGATGGACCACGCGGTACCCGCTCCCTCGCTCAAGGACGCCGCGGGCGGCCCGAAGGCGCGAAAGTTCGTGGCCGACTTCGGTATCGAGAAGTTCTTCGATGTCGGCCGGCACGGCATCTGCCACCAGGTCGTCGCCGAGAACGGGCTCGCCCGTCCCGGCGAGGTGCTGGCCTGCACCGACTCGCACACCTGCGCGGGCGGCGCCTACAACACCGCCGCGCGCGGACTCGGCCCGGCCGAGCTGTATTCCATCCTGTGCACCGGCGAAACCTGGTTCGAGCTCGCCCCGACCGTCCGCTACGAACTCACCGGCGCCCTGCCCGCCGGGATCAGCGGCAAGGATGTCTTCCTCTATCTAGCCGACCGATACGGTGACGCGACCAACCAGAACCTCGAATTCGGTGGTCCGGGATTGGCGACGGTCCCGCTCAACGATCGGCGCACCATCGCCACTCAAGCCGCCGAAATCTCCGCCGACTTCGCCACTTTCGGCGTCGACGAGATCCTGCGCGAGTTCCTCGCCGAGCGCGGCGTGACCGACTTCGTGGCCGCCGACGCCGATCCGGACGCCGAGTACGCCGAGGTCCGCACCCTCGACCTGTCCGGCCTGGAACCGTACGTGGCGCGCCCGGGAACGGTGAGCCGCAATGGAATTCCCGTCTCGCAGAGTGAGCCCCGGCGCATCGATCAGGCGTTCATCGGCTCCTGCGCCAACGGCCAACTCGAAGACCTGAAGATCGCCGCCGAGATCCTGCGCGGCCGGACCGTCGCACCGGGTGTCCGGCTGCTGGTCACCCCCGCCTCCCAACAGGTGTACCGCGACGCCATGCGCCTGGGCTACTTGCAGGACATCGCGGATGCCGGTGGCGTGGTGACCAATTCGACCTGCGGCGCCTGCTTCGGCTACCACATGGGCGTGGTCGGTCCCGGCGAGGTCTGTCTGACCTCGAGCACCCGCAACTTCACCGGACGCATGGGCAGCACCGAGGCCGACATCTACATGGCGTCCCCGGCCACCGTCGCCGCCTCCGCCGTCACCGGCTACATCACCGACCCCCGGAGCGTGACCGCATGACCACCACCGGCCGCGTCTGGGTCTTCGGCGATTCCGTCGACACCGACGCCATGTACCCCGCCTACGCCATGAAACTCGACCTCCCCGAGGCCGCCCGCCACATCTTCTACCAGCTCCGCCCCGGCTGGACCGATCTCGTCGAACCCGGCGACATCGTGCTCGCCGGAACGAATTTCGGCGTCGGCTCGTCCCGACCGGTCGCCTCGCTGTTCCAGCAACTCGGCGTCGCCGCCCTGATCGCGGAGAGCTTCAACTCGCTGTTCTTCCGCAATGCCGTCAACGCGGGACTACCCGCGCTCACTGCGCCCGGTGTCACCAGCATGTTCCAGGACGGGCACATCGGCACCTTCGATCTGGCCACCGGCGACTACCGCAACGACACCACCGGCGAGACGGCCACGACCCGCCCCCTCCCCGGCCTACTACTGGAGATCATCGCCAGCGGCGGCATCCTCCCCCGTCTGGCCGCCCAGGGATTCCTGCCGTGACCGCCGCGATCGGACGCCTGCTCCGCCCGGTGCGCGCCGGAATGAGTTCCACCGCATGGTTTCATCCATCCCTGCGCGACATCCCCGAGACCCTGCATATCGGCAGCCCCGCCTTCACCGACGGCGACCCCATCCCCCGCCGCCACGCGGGTGCAGGCGTGGGCGACGACCTCTCCCCAGCTCTGCACTGGTCGGGTGTGCCACCCGAGGCCACCGAACTGATCCTGATCATCGAAGACCCCGACGCACCCCTCCGCCGCCCGGTCGTGCACGGCCTGTTCACCGGAATCGATCCCGGCAACACAGGTTTGCCGGAGGGCGCACTCGATGCGGGCATCGACACCCCGGGCGTAGTCGCGGGTCTCGGGAGCTTCCGCCGCCGCGGCTACGCCGGTCCGCGCCCGGTCCCGGGCCACGGCCCGCACCGCTACGTCTTCCAATTGCTGGCCCTCGATCGCCTCAGCGGATCGACCACCAGCGCAACCCTTTCCGCGACCCTCCCCACGATCACCGGACACGTGCTCGCCCGAGGCAAACTCACCGGTATCTACGAACGATTCTGAAGGGGGTACGGCGTAAAATCGAGCGCGCTATTTCACGAGTTCCGGAGCATTGCTCGGATTCCCTTGGTGTACAGGGAGGATCGAGATGAAAGCCGTATTTTTCGGTTGTTGCCGACCGTTTTCCCGATGGTCGCGGCCGTCGAGATCGGTCGAGCGGGATAGCCCGGTCGTCTTCACCGTCCGCATGTCGCCCTGGCCCGGGGCCGTGGTGACATGCGTGCCGGAGGAGCGCCGAAGGGCGCTGACGGACAGTCTTACCCGCCGGTCACCGGCGCGCTGAGCGCATCGCAGGCGAGCAACACGGTGTGCTCGATACCGGCCTCGCGGTGGGCGTGGATGCGCTGGTATTCGGGTGCCGTCACCATGGCCAGAAAGGCTTGGCGGTCCGGGTATTCGACCAGGGCGACATAGTCCCAGTCGGCGTCGCCGATGAGGGTCTGGCGGGGTTCGCCGTGCCAGAGCAGCCGGCCTTTCTGCTCGTGCACCATGTGCAGGACGCGGTCGCCGTAGGTCTCGTACTCGGCGCGGTCGCTGAACTTGATGAGGTTGAGCATGACGACTGGACCGGGGTCGGTGGCCGCGGCGAATCGAGCGAACTGGTCAGGGTTGGGGACTACGGCCATGCGTGGGGCCTACTTTCGAGTGGCGATCAGTGCGGTGAGCATGGCGGCGACGGCGGCCCTGGCCGCCGGGACGCTCAGGCCCTGATGACGGCGCAGCACCTCCCAGGTTTCCCAAGATCCGGCCGCTTGCGCTGCCTCGCGGGCGGCGGGGTCGAGGAATTCGAGTTCGGGCAGGTTCTCACGCAGGTGGGCGCGCAGGGCCGCGCGGCTCTGTGCCAATCGCTCGGCCAGCACCTTGGATTCGTGTTCGCGCAATTGCGCGGCCCGCCGGGTGCCCGAGATGCGCTCGTAGAGTTCGGCTCTGAGTTCGAGCAGGGCGGTGATGCGTTCCTCGAGCTCGCCGCTGACCGGCCGTAGCAGCGGCAGCCAGTGGCGTTCGATCTGGGTCTGGGCGGCATCGAGGTACAGCGATTCCAGATCCGAGAAGTGGTGGAAGACCGATCTCGTCGCCACCCCCGCGCGCTCGGCCACCGCCTGCGCGGTCGGCTGCAGGATGCCTTCTTCCATGAGCGTCAGTGCGGCGTCGAGCACCGCCTGACGGTTTCGTGCCGCCCGAGCGGTGCGTCCGTCCATCGCATTCACTCTAACAAGTTGCACGGAAGATGCAAAAACTCTACCGTCGCAGCATGCACGTGTTGCGGACACCCGAGGAACGCTTCTCGAACCTGCCCGGTTACCCCTTCGATCCGAACTACGTCGATGTCACCGCCGTGGACGACGACACCGCCCTGCGGATGCACTACCTCGACGAAGGCCCGCCCGACGGCGACGTCGTCCTGCTGCTGCACGGCGAACCGTCCTGGAGCTACCTGTATCGCACAATGATCCCGGTGCTCACCGCGGCGGGCCGGCGCTGCATCGCCCCGGATCTCATCGGATTCGGCCGCAGCGACAAACCGGCCGACCGTGCCGACTACACCTATGCCCGCCACGTCGAATGGCTGCGCGCGGCCCTGTTCGACCACCTGGACCTGACCGGGATCACCCTGGTCTGCCAGGACTGGGGCGGCCTGCTCGGCCTGCGCCTGGTCGGCGAACACCCCGACCGGTTCGCGCGGGTCGTCGCCGCCAACACCGGACTCCCCACCGGCGACACCGCGCTCACCGACGCCTTCGCGGCCTGGCAGCGCTTCTCCCAGGAGTCCCCGGTGTTCCCGATCGGCTCGATCGTCGAAGGTGGCTGCCGCACTTCGTTTTCCCCCGAGGTGCTGGCCGCCTACGACGCCCCGTTCCCGGACGACACCTACAAGGCGGGCGCGCGCTCGTTCCCCTCGCTCGTACCGACCTCGCCCGAGGATCCGGCGGCCGCCGCCAATCGCTCGGCCTGGCAGCAGCTTCGGAAATTCGAGAAGCCGTTCGTGACCGCGTTCTCCGATGGCGATCCGATCACCGCGGGCGGCGAGAAGATCCTGCAGCGCGAGATCCCCGGCGCCACCGGACGCCAGCATCCGGTGATCGTGGGCGCGGGCCATTTCCTGCAGGAGGACAACGGTCCCGGCCTCGCCGCCGTCGTCAACGACCTCATCGACGCCACTCCGGCGCATTAGCTTTCACTCCCACCGAAAGGCGGACCACTCGTGTCGATCAGCAGACGCGGATTCTTCGGCAGCGGCGCCCTGGCGGCCACGGCCGCCACCGCGGCCATGGCGACCGGCAAGGCCGGTGCTTCTCCCCTGGCGCGCATGGACACCCACCCCGACAAGCCGAACATCCTCGTGGTGATCGTCGATGAGATGCGGGCGCCCGTCTGGTTCCCCGAGCAGGACGTGTTGGACACCATCCTGCCGAATATCGCGGCGCTGCGGCGCAAGTCGGTGTCCTTCGAACAGCACTACACCGCCGCCAACGACTGCACCCCGTCCCGCGGCACCCTGCTGACCGGGCTGTACTCCCATCAGACCGGCTGCCTGTCGACCTCCACTTCGCAACTCGCGGCGGGCTTCCCGACCTGGGGCACCCTGCTGCGTGAGGAGGGCTACCACACCAGCTGGTGGGGCAAATGGCATCTGGGCCACGACGCCGATACCAACCCGGGCGGCCTGGACCGCTTCGGCTTCGACGGCGGCACCTACCCGTCGCCGAACGGCGCGCCCTCGCAGGGCCTGCAGATGGACGGCCGGATCGTGGACCAGTTCGTGGGCTGGCTGGATTCCGATGCGGCGCAGGGCCCGTGGTGCACGACGGTGTCGCTGGTGAATCCGCACGATATCCAGTGGTGGCCGCGTTTCACTCGACGCACGTTGGCAGTCAATGATATTCCGCGCTGGATCGACGACCTACCCGGCAATCACGAGACGCTCGAACAGCTCGCGCGCAAGCCGAAGTTGCAGACGGCGCTGGTGCAGGTGTCGGCACTGACCTTCGGCCTCGCTCCCTACGGCACGCCCGAGGCCGACCGGGAATGGATCGACATGCGCAACCTCTACCTGTGGTTCCAGCAGCAAGTGGATATCCAGATCGGCCGGGTGCTCGACACTTTGGCGACGCATCCGGATGTCGCGGCCAACACGGTGGTGGTGTTCACCTCCGACCACGGCGATTACGCGGGCTCGCACGGCCTGCACGGCAAGGGCGGCGCGGCCTACGACGAGGCGATCCGCGTCCCGCTCTATATCCACGACCCGCGCGGCCAGGTCACGCCCGCACCCGGCACCCGCGACCAGATGACCTCCAGCGTGGACATGACGCCCCTACTGCTCACCCTCGCCACCGGCGGCAACGCCTGGCGTAGTGCGGACCGCTACACGCATCTCGCCGGTCGGCACGATATCGCCGCGATCGCCCGCGACGCGAATGCGCCTGGCCGCCCGTGGATTCTCCACACCACCGACGAGCACTCGATCGAGGAGGCGGCGGTCCGGTTCAATGCCGACGCCCCGGGCCACCTGATCGCGCTGCGCACCCCCGACGCGAAGTACGTGCGCTACTCGCACTGGGTGCCGGGTTCGGCCCGCATCGATGCCGGCGAGCAGGAGGAATTCGAGCTCTACGACTACTCGACCCGCGACGGTGCGCTGGAACTGGACAATATCGCGGCGGCCGGTGGTGATCTGCACGACCGGATGAGCCGCCTGCACGATGCGGCAGTCGATGCCGAATTGCATCAGGCGCTACCGGATTCGCTGCGCCAGGCCCAGCAGCAGGGCTGGGACGACTATCAGCAGGAAATCGCCAAACCGTTCGGCGAACAGCTCGGCGACTTCCTGAAGGACGGGGTGGGCGCGAAGTAGCCGATCACCCGACGTGGACGCCCCAGGGCTGGACTTGCTTGTCGGTCGGTGAGTCCGCCTTGAACAGGGTGAAGGATTCGTCTCTCGCGGGCGCCATTCGCATGGTGCACTCGAACACCTTCACCCCGGTGGGCTCGATCGGGGACGGAATGTCGGAGACCGTGAAATCGAACGTGGCGCCACGGGAGGTGATCGGGCCGCGCACGGATCCCGGGATACCCCTGCCCGTCGGGCCGATCGGATACGCGGCCTCGTACCAGACGCCGGGCTTGCCGGACTGCGAGGGATATTCGTAGCCGACGATCCAGAACTTGAAGTCCTCGATCGTCAGCTCCCTGGTGCGGTGCAGGACATCTTCCAGCTGCTGCTGACTGTGCTGGCTGACGTAGAAGCTCGCCTGCATCGGCGATTCGAGACCGCCGTCCCAGCGCAGACTCTCGATGATTCCGCAGACGTGCATCTGCTGATTGGCGGGATCGTATGCCTTTCCGATGCCCGGGTACTGCGGGTTGCCGACATACGTGGCGGGAAAGGTGAGGTCCGGGCTGAGTTTCGTATTCGCGTCGACCTGCAAGGCGACCAGGTATCCGCAGGGTTGCGGTCGCGGACGCTTGTCGGGTGCGGCGGCGTATTTCCAATCGAGCTGATACTCGTACATTGTCGCTATTGTGCCCGCGTCGATGATCGAACACTTGAAAACCATTGCGCGGCAACATGATCGGCGGCCATAACGCCAGGACCGGTCGGTTCGCGCAGGTCGTCGGAGTGGCGATAGCAGGGCGTGGTCACTACGGTGGGGCGGGCAATCGGGAAGCCCAACGTGTGGGGGTGAGCATGCCGGTGACGGCACTCGGTCAGATATCGGTCACCAATCAGGGTGCGCCGCCGCGGCGTTCCATCCCACTGCCGGTGGTGTGGACCGTCGCGGTACTGGGCGCGCTCGCGGGCTGGTACTACATCGGCCAGGTGGCGGCCGCGCCGCGCATGATGATGCACCTGGTCGACCTGGGTGCCTATCAGGTCGCGGGAGATCGGGTGGCGCACGGCGTCTCGGTCTACGACAGTCCGCTGCGCGGGCACACGCGCGGTGTCTTCGAATTCGTGTACACGCCCTTCGCCGCGCTGATGTTCCTGCCGCTGGCCTGGATGCACGGTGCGGTGTTCACCTGGGTCGGCGGGCTGGTGAACTTCGCGCTGCTCACCGGATCGGTGTGGGCGGCGCTGTCGGTGCTGGGCTATCGCCACGATCGTCGCCTGCTGCTCATGGGTCCCTCGATCGCGGCAATGCTGCTGCTGTGCGAGCCGATTCGCGAGACCGAGGGCTTCGGCCAGGTCAATATTCTGCTGCTTCTGCTGGTGCTGGCCGATATGGCGCTGCCCGACTCGTCGCGGTGGAAGGGCGCGCTGACCGGGATTGCGGCCGGAATCAAGCTCACGCCGGTGTTCTTCGTGCTGTATCTGCTGGTGACGCGTCGATTCCGGGCCGCTGCCACCGCGTTCGGCGCGCTGGCCGCCACCATGGTGGTGGGTCTGGCTGTGCTGCCCAAGGATTCGCTGACCTTCTGGAGCGGCGCGTTCGCCGATCCGGCCCGGGTCGGTGTCCCGGAGAATCCGCAGAACGAATCGCTGCGCGGCATGATCGCCCGCACCCTCGGGGCGGGCGCGGGCCTGCAATTGCTGTGGCTGGCTGCCGCTATCGCGATTGCTGTAGCCTGCCTGCTGCTCGCCCGTCGCCTGTGGGCCACCGGCCGGGAGTTGCCCGCCGTCACCCTGTGCGGCCTGACCAGCACCGTGATCTCCCCCTACAGTTGGATCCACCACTGGGTGTGGCTGGCTCCGCTGCTGATCTACCTGGTGCACCTGGCAATTCGCCACCGCGATCCGATCACGATCACGGGCCTGCTGATCGTCGCCGCCGTGACCTCCGGCGGTGTCATGGACCTGTTCGACCTGCACTACGGCAGCGTCTTCGACTTCCCGACCACCGGACACTTCGCGGTGCTGGATCACAACGCCTACATCTGGCTGACCCTCGCCCTGTTCGCGGCGATCGCGCTCCGGCTGCGCACCGAGCAGAGGGCTTCCGAGCCGCAACTCATCTAGCTATAGCACCGACGACGGTGAATACCTCTATCTGATGTCGGCTCGACGTGCGTGCCAGCCTGGTGAGGGCGACCCGTACCGATCCCGCTGCGCTGCAACGGTATCTGGACGGCGAAACCCTGCGCGGCCCGGACATTCACGCGCGGACCCTGCCCGTCTTCGAGACCGGAGCCGAGCGCTACGCCTGGCTCAACCGCACCGTCAATGTCGGATTCGCCGAAATGTCCCGCACCCACATCGCCTACCGCGTCTACACCATCGAATAACGCGTTGCGACCACCCTCGCCCAGCCTCGATCAGGCTCCGATGGCCGCTGCCATGACGGGCCAGAAATCGTGTAGGTCGTCCTGCCAGTAGCCCCACGAATGCGTGCCCGGATATGACCGATAGGTGGCCGGGATGCCGAGGTCGGCCAGTCGGGCCGCTAGGTGGGCGGTGCAATCGCTTGCCGCCGCCTCGATCGCGCCGCCCTGGATGAGCTGGTTCAGCAGGGTGGGAACGTCGCCGCCGACTCGGTAATCGCCGAGATTGTCGTGGGTGCCGGGGAATCCGGTGCCGCTGGCGATGTAGAGGGTGTGGCCGCGTAGTCGATCGGCGTGCAGATAAGGGTCGTGCTCACTCCAGGCGGGAGAGCCGAACGGGCCCCACATGTTCTCGACATTGCCGCCGCCGTGGATGTCGGTGACCACGTAAACGTATGCTTGCCCGGGCAGTTTGCTGGTCTCCGCGCATCCGCTGAACGCACCGACCGCCTGATAGAGCGAGGGTGCGGCCTCGGCCAGCGCCAGCGCCGCCGTGCTCGACATCGACAGCCCGACAATCGCATTGCGGCCTGTGGCATGCAGCACAGCGTCCATGATCGGTGGCAGTTCGGAGGTCAGATACGTGGCCCACTTGTTGCGGCCGAGCACCGGATCGTCGCGCTGCCAATCGGTGTAATAGCTGGACTCACCGCCGTGCGGGATGACGACATTGACCCCGGTCCCCGGCGCGAACGTCGGTAGATCAGTCATGGTCTGCCAGACGATCTGATCGTCGCGAGCCGCACCGACCAGCAGATAGGCGGTCGGGCGGCCCGCACTACCGCCGTCGGGAATCAGCACGTCCTGCTCGATTACTCGATCCATGGCCGCCGAATAGACACCGACGGTCATTTGGTTCGCGTCCATCCACGAGACGTGATCGAGGTGCGCGACCTGATCGAGGGGCGGACCGTCGGCCCGCGCCACGGGTGTGGTGATACTGGCCAGCGCGCACAGGATCACCCCCACCGTCGTCCGGATCGTGGCTCGCAGAATCCTGACCGTCATCAATCCAATGGAGCACGATGTCCAGTCCGATTCACGAGTTTTCGCCGAGTCATGACCCAATCGCCGCCTGCCTAACCGTCGGCCAGTGCTTCCCTGATCAGTTCGACCGGATGCCATGCGGTGCGCCCGGCACCGTGGAAGATCTGCTGACGGCACGACACCCCGGTAGCCGCCACCACCGTGTCGGCAGGTTCAGCCGCCAGTGCCGGGAACAGCCGGTCCTCGCCGATCGCGAGTGACATGTCGTAGTGCTCGGATTCGAACCCGAAGGAACCGGCCATGCCGCAGCAGCCGGAGTCGATCTCCTCGACCACGGCTCCCGGAATCCGGCGCAGCAGGGCCATGGTGGCGGCCGTGCCCACCTCGGCCTTCTGATGGCAGTGCCCGTGGAACACGATGCGCCGCTCCGCGAACGGTGAATCCTCGCGCAATCGCAGCCGCCCGGCGTCGATGGCCTCGACCAGCAGTTCCTCGACCTGCCGGACGCGGGCGGCCACGGCGGTCGCCGCCCAGGTGTCGGGTAGCAGCGCGGTGTTCTCATCGCGCAGCATGAACAGGCACGACGGCTCGCAACCTACGATCGGCGAGCCCGGCACCGTGGTCTCGTTCAGCGAATTCACCAGTGTGGCAGCCTTTTTCCGGGCGTCGTCGAGTAGGCCCTTCGACATGCTCGAGCGGCCGCAGCAGCCACCGGTGGCCAGCTCCACATGCCAGCCCGCCTGCTCGAGCAGTTCGATGGCGGCCTGGCCGATATGCGGTTCGGTGAAGGTGGTGAACGAGTCGGCGAGCCAGTTCACCGTGCCCAGCGGCGCGGGCAGGCCGACGACGTCGCGTCTACCGAACCAGCGAATCAGGTTGATGCGTTGGAAGACCGGCAGTGGACGGGCCGCCGCAATACCGAGGGTCCGGTCCAGCAGCCGCCGCAGCGGCCAGATCCGGCCGGGCGCATTCGACAGGGGCGCGGTCGCCGAGCCGAGCCGGTTGAGCACGCGAATCGAGCCGAAAAGCCGTGACCGCAACGGCGTCCCGTGGATCTCGTGGTGATGGGATAGTGCCTCGGCCTTCAGCGAGGCCATGTCCACGCTCATGGGGCATTCGCTCTTGCATGCCTTGCACATCAGGCACAGGTCCAGGATCTCGTGCAGGCGTTCATCGCCCAGCGCCGCATGTGGATCCGGTTCCGAGAGCGCCTTCACCAGGGCGTTGGCCCGGCCGCGGGTGGCATGCTCCTCCTCTCGGGTGGCGATGTAGGACGGGCACATCACCCCCGGCCCGGCCTTGCGGCACAGACCGATATTCATGCACCTGTCCGCCGCGCCCCGCATGCCGCCGACGACCTCGAATTTCAAGGTCGTCTTCAGCGTCGGCGCGGGTGGCAGCGCGTCGCGGTCGCGTAGGTTCTCGGTCATGGGCGGCGCGTCGACGATCTTGCCCGGGTTCATGATCCCGGCGGGATCGAAGAGCCGCTTGACCTTTCGCATGGCCTCGTAGAGTTCGTCACCGAAGATCTCGCGATTGAACTCGCTGCGCGCCAGTCCGTCGCCGTGTTCGCTGGAGTTGACGCCGCCGTACTCGGCAACCAGATCCTTGACCGCCTCGGCCACCGTCCGCATCTTCACGACCTGTTCGGGATCGGTGAGATCCACGAACGGCCGGATGTGCAGGCATCCGACCGAACAGTGCCCATAGAAGCCCGCCTCGAGCTTGTGCTCGTCGAGAATCTCCTTGAACCGCTTGGTGTATGCGGCCAGGTGCACCGGATCGACGGCGGTGTCCTCGACGAATGCCAGCGGCCTTCTGGTGCCCTCACCGGCGGCCATGAGCAGCCCGAGACTGGACTTGCGGACCTTGAGCAGCGCCTTCTGATCGGCGGGCGTCACAGCGCGCAGAATGTGATAGCCGTGCCCGCCGCGCCGCCAACGCGCCTCGAGCTCTTCGAGTTTGGTGACCAACGCCGCCTCGTTGTCCCCGCTGAAGGACACGAACAGCAGCGCACCCGGATCGCCGACCAGGATGTTGCCGAGTTCGGCGTATTCGATCTTCTGCCGGGACAGTTCGAGAATCGTGCGATCCATCAACTCGACCTGATGCGGATCGCAGCTCAGGGCGTCCGTGGTGGCTGCGATGGCGCTGTGCGTATCGTCGAAATGTCCTACGGCATAGACGGTATGCGCGGGTCTGGGCACCAGATCCACCAGCGCGTGGGTCGCGATCACCAGCGTGCCCTCGGCCCCGACCACGAACTTGGCCAGATCGAACGGCTGGCCCTTGCCGAACCCGACCAGCCGATCGAGCCGGTAGCCGCCCGCCCGCCGCCAGAACAGCGGCATCCCGGACCGGATGGCCTCCTCATTGGCGATGACCAGCTTCGGCAGTTCCCGATAGATCCTGCCTTCCAAGGTGTCCGCCGCCGCGCGCTGCCGCCGCTCGGTCTCGTCGACGGGTTCCAGACGGGCGCGCGACCCGTCGGCGAGCACTACGTCCAGCACCCGCACGTGATCGATGGTCATGCCGAAGGTCAGCGAACCGCTTCCGGCGGAATTGTTTCCGATCATCCCGCCGATGGTGGCCCGATTGCTGGTCGAGGTGTCGGGCCCGAACATGAGCCCGTGCGCGGCCGCGGCTTTGTTGAGCTGATCCTGCACGACGCCGGCCTCGACGAGCGCGGTGCGGCTCTCGGCGTCGATGATGATCCGGTTCATGTGGCGCGACATGTCCAGCACCAGGCCGGGTCCCACCGTCTGCCCGGCCAGGCTCGTCCCTGCGCCCCGGGCCACGACCGGCACCCCGAGCTCCGCCGCGACTTCGACCGCGGCCGCCACATCCTCGGCGTGGCGGGGAAACGCCACGCCCAGCGGCATGATCGAGTACATGCTGGCGTCCCGCGAGAACAGATGCCGGCTGTAGTCGTCGAAGGCGATCTCGCCCTCCATGACCGTGCGTAGGGCTTCCTCGAGCCGGTCCGCCATCGTCAATGTTCTGGTCATTGAAAGTCCTTGTTGTCCACAGTTATCGGGTGCATCGGCGGCTGCGCCACGACCGGCTCACCCTGGGTCGCTATCCGCAACTGCTTGCGCAGCGTGAGCACGAGCAGCGCGGCAATGCCGAACACGATCCCGAAGAAGACCTGCGTGAGTGCGTATCCGCCGCCGCTGAGATCACTGAGCCAGCCGCCGATATACGGTCCGAAGAAGCTCCCCAGATTGCCGACGCCATTGATCAATCCCATGCCCGCCCCGGCCGCGGCCACCGGCGTTAGCTTGGTGACCGTCGCCCAGAAGGGCCCGTACCACGCAATCGAGGCTGCGGTGCCGAGGATCATCGCCAGCAGCACGAGCCATTTCTGTTGTGCCGACACCATGCTCGCGCCCGCCAGGATCAGCGCTGCCGAGCCGAGTACCACCGACATGTGCGCGACGTGCCCGCCGCGGCGATCGGCCGACCGCCCGACCAGGATGATGGCGGCACCGGCCGCGAGCTGCGGCAGCATCGCGACCAGCCCGACCGTCAGATCGGTGTGGAATGCCTTCTTCAGCACGCTCGGCATCCACAGCGTCAAGCCGAGCAATCCCATCTGGGTGAGCGTGTAGATCAGCGCGAACTGCCACACGATCCGAGAAGTGAAGGCCGCCTTGAACGTTCCGCGCGATTGCAATTGCTCGCCCTCCTGGATGCGGGCGTTCTCGATGTAGTCGCGTTCGATCTGCGAGAGCCAGCCTGCCTTGGCCGGGGTGTCGCGCACGATCGCCAGCCAGGCGACGAGTCCCACGATCAGCGGAGCGCCACCCTGGATGATGAACATCCATCGCCAGTCGAAATAGGTGAGGATGACGCCCGAGAACGGCGCCGCGACAATCGCGGCGATCGGGGTGTACAGCTTGAAAATCGCGAAGGCCCGGCTTCTTTCGGCAAACGGGAACCAGGCGCGAATGGTGGTCATCAGTGCTGGTTGCACCCCGCCCTCGGCCACCCCGAGCAGGAACCGCGCCAGCAGCAACTGCCCGACCGAATGGGTGAAGCCGGAGGCCATGGCCGCCACACTCCACAAAACCATGAGGATGGCGATCCACTGCCGAGCGCTCCACCGTTCGGCGATGTATCCGCCGGGAATCTGCAACAGCAGATAGCCCCAGAAGAAGATCCCGCTGGCCAGACCCTGCTGTGCACCGGTGAGATGCATATCCGTTTTCAGGTGTGGCAGTGCGAAACTGATATTGGTGCGGTCGATATAACAGATGACGTAGATGAAGACGACGACCGGCAAGATATAGGTCCAGCGCTTCATATGGGACAGACGTCGGACAGGGGAAGTCCGCTCGATCACGACCTACCTCCTCGTAGGAAATCGCTCGGAGCGGAGCATCTGCGCAGGGAGCGAATAAAAGATGAGGAAAGAAAAGAACTTCGGTGGTCGGCGAGTCACTCGCCGCGCAGCACTGCCAGGGCGTCCTGCAGGCCGCTCGGGTCGACCGTGACGCCCGCCAGTTCGAGACCCATCTGCACGCCGGAGAGGGTTCCGGCGAGCGTCAGATCGTTGAAGTCGCCCAGGTGCCCGATCCGGAATACCCGCCCGGCGAGCTTGCCCAGGCCGGTGCCCAGCGACATGTCGAAGCGTTCGAGGATGATGCGGCGCACCTTGTCGGCATCGTGCGCGCCGCCGACCAGGACGGCGGTCAGGGCACTGGAGTATTCGCGCGGATCGGCGCACAGAACTTCGAGGCCCCAGCCACGCACCGCCGCGCGGGTGGCCATCGCATGCCGGTCGTGGCGCGCGAAAACGTTTGCCAGACCTTCTTCTTCGAGCATGAGGCAGGCTTCACGCAGGCCGTAGAGCAGGTTGGTGGCGGGCGTGTAAGGGAAGAAACCGTGCTCGTTGGCGTCGAGGATCGCCGACCATTCGAAATAGGAGCGCGGGAGCTTGGCCGTGCGGGAGGCGGTCAGCGCCTTCTCGCTGATGGCGTTGAAGCCCAGGCCCGGCGGGAGCATCAAACCCTTCTGCGAGCACCCCACGGTCACATCGACACCCCACTCCTCGTGCCGATAGTCGATCGATCCCAGCGAGGAGATGGTGTCGACGAACAGCAGGGCGGGATGCTCGGCCACGTCGATGGCCGCCCGGATCTCCGGAATCCGGCTGGTCACGCCGGTGGAGGTCTCGTTGTGCACCACCATGACCGCCGAAATGCGGTGCGCGGTATCGGCGCTGAGGTGTTCGGCCACCGCCGCCGGGTCCGCGCCGTGCCGCCAATCGCCGGGCACGAACTCCACCTCCAAGCCCAGGCGCTGCGCCATCTCCCGCCATAGCGTGGCGAAATGCCCTGTCTCGAAGGCGAGTACGCGATCACCAGGCGACAGCGTGTTCACCAGCGCCGCCTCCCAGGCCGCGGTGCCCGACGACGGGTAGATGACGACCGGCCCGCTGGTGCCGAACACCGGCTCCAGCCGTTGCAGCAGATCCTTTGTCAGATCCGCGAAGTCGGGTCCGCGGTGATCCATGGTCGGTTGCGCGATGGCCCGCAGGATTCGATCCGGGACATTCGTCGGGCCGGGAATCTGCAGGAAATGCCGTCCGCTGTGGGCTGTCATAGCTGGAACTTCCGTCCTGTGCCGTGATATGGCACACTGTGCCGTGAAAAGGTGCAGCAAGGGTAGGGATGCGCCACGAAGGAGTCAATACCTTGCGAAATGTCTTGAATACCTTGCGAGTTCTGGAGGAAGTGGCTGCTCGCCAGCCCATCGGCGTCGGCGAACTGGCCCGCGTCCTCGACCTCCCCAAGAGCACGGTGCAACGCGCCCTCGTCACCCTCGACACGGCAGGCTGGATCCGCCCCGCCGCCGGCGAGGTGACCCGCTGGGTCATCACCACGAAAGCCCTTGCGGTGGGCGGCAGTGCGGGCGGCGACCTCGGCCTGCGCGGCACCGCCCTCCCGGTCCTGGAGGACCTGCGCCGCCTCACCGGCGAAACCGTCCACCTCACCATCCCCGAGAACGGCAAGATGGTCCTGATCGAACGACTGGAGACCGACAAGCCCGTCCGAACCAGCATGGCCCTCGGCCACGCCCTCCCCTACCACGCCTCCGCCAACGGCAAGGCCGTCCTCGCCCACACCCCACCCGAAACCCTCCGCCACCTCCTGCGCGACGATCTCCCCCGCTACACCGACACCACCATCACCGACCCCGAAGCCCTCCGCACCGAACTGAATCTCGTTCGCGCCCAAGGCTTCGCCGTCAACCGCGGCGAATGGCGCTCCGACGTCGGCGCGGTTGCAGCGGTCGTCCTCGACCCCGACGGTGCCCCCATCGCCAGCCTCAGCGTCAACCTCCCCATCGGCCGCCTCACCCCGGAAACCGAACCCGAATTCGGCTTGGCCGTGAACGCCGCCGCGAAAACCCTCTCCGCACGTCTGGGGTAACCGGCAGCTTTACCATCAGCGAATGGTGAACGTGTGGCCGATGACCGGCCGCGCCGCAGAGCTCGACAGAATCGGCCAGGCGGTAGAGGCAAGATCCGATTCGGCGGGCATCCTGCTCACCGGGCCACCCGGCGTGGGCAAGAGCCGCTTGGCCCGAGAAGCCTTGGCGGCACTGCCATCTCGGTACACAATTCGAACCGCAGTCGCCTCGGCCTCGGAGGTCGGGTCGATCCCAATGCGGCACAACAACTCTGGAATCTGACCCGTGGCAACGTCCTGTACCTGCGGCACCCTCGTCGATCAAGAACTCGACGCGGGGCGATTGGCGCAACGGGACGAGCTGTGGAGCTGATCGGACGGCCCCGCCGTCTCGGGCACCCTGCGCGAACGGATCGAAACCCGAATGGGCACGTTGTCGACGGAACTACACGAGGTGGTGGACGTCCTCGCCGTCGGCGAACCCCTCGACCTCGAACTGCTGGCATGACTCGTGGAGGAGGATGCGCTCGAAAGAGGCGATGAGCCGGGGCCAGCGTCATCGTGGCCTACATCGACCTCATCACCGCGGCGCAAACCGGGCAGACCGAGGAGGCGTTGCGACAGCTGGCCAATTTCGAGGCCGTCGCGAATCCCGTCGGGCTCTTCGAATCCCAGGCGAACCTGGCGCGTGCGTGGGTGGCCGCGAACCAAGGCGTCACCACGGAGGCCATCCCCCTCGCTCGCCTCGCGGCGGCCCAGGCCGCCACCATCGGTGCACACGGTTTGGATCAGACCCAGCAATGAGTCTGAATACCGTTGTGCAACATAGTAATTCACTTCCGTGTGGGTGAAGTTATTGATAAAATTAGCACATGGGTTCGATTGGAGTGACATTCGACAACTGCGGCATCGCCGGACTGGCGGCCGCGGTGGACTCCCTGACGGAAACCCTCGCTCACGCTTCGCTGGACCAGTTCGCCGACGCCGATGTGGTGGCGTTGATGCAGCAGCTGGAGACCTGCAAGCGCAAGCTGTCGGCGTTGGATTCGAAGCTGATCGTCGAGGCGTCGGATCGCTCGCTGCCCGAGACTTCCGGTGCGGGCAAGCTGATCCCGTTCCTGCGCCACACCCTCGGACTCTCGGCACATGATGCGTCGGTGCGGGTGAAGATCACCCGCGAGTGCGGGGAGTTCACCGAACCGACGGGACACCTGCGCCCCGCCGCACTCTCGGCGACCGCCGAAGCATTCGAGGCGGGCGAGATCTCGCGTGATCATGCCCGCAATATCGTCGACATCGTCAAGCACCTGCCCGCCGACATCCCTGCTGAAGCACGCGCGGAGGCCGAGGCCTTGTTGGTCGAGAAGTCGTGTGCAGGTTTGTTTCCCGATGACCTGCCCAAGATTGGGCGCGAGATCATGGCCCGCGTCGACCCGGATGGCACCGTCTTCAACGACGCCGACCGTCGCCGTCGCCGCGGCATTGTGCTGGGCCGTCCCGGCGTGGACGGCATGAGCTGGATCGAAGGCTGGCTCACCCCGGAACTGCGCGCTCTGCTCGACGCGTTCCTCGCGAAGTTCGCGCGCCCCGGCATGTGCAACCCGGACGACGCCGAGAGCCCGACCGCAACTACGCCGGTCATCGACACCGACGTGCTCGAGGCTGCCGCGCGTCGTGACCGTCGCGACGCCGGACAGCGCGTGCACGACGCGTTCGCCGCAATGCTGCAGCCGGGTGTGGATTTCGCCAAGCTGGGCACCCACCGTGGTCTGCCCGTGGGTGTGCTGTTCACGATCGATGTCGCGGATATGGAGCGCGGCACCGGGATCGCCACCACCGCCACCGGCGGGCACGTCTCCATCAACGAAGCCTTGAAGATGGCCGCCGGAACCAAGCCCTACATCGCCGTCCTCGACACCGACGGCACCCCACTGTTCCTCGGACGCGGCCCCCGCCTCGCCACCCCCGGCCAACGCATCGCTTTGGTTGCCCGCGACAAAGGCTGCACCCACCCCGATTGCGATGCGCCACCGAGCATGTGCGCGGTACACCACGTCAATGACTGGGCCAACAACGGACCCACCGACCTCACCAACCTGACCTTGGTGTGCGATCACCACCACGCGCTCGTCAACGACAGCCCCCAGGGCTGGAAAACCGTGATGCTCGGCAAAGATTCACCCCATCGCGGCCGCGTGGGTTGGATCGCGCCCACAGTGATTGATCCCTCGGGCACGGTGCGCGTCAACGACAAACATCACGTCGGGCCGCTGGTCGCCACTAGCATCGCCGCACGCTGCCGGGAGTGGGGTCCCCGCGCGGCCTGACCCGGACCGCTCGTGTATCCCGGGCGTGCGCAGAGCAAACGACGAAGTGGGGGCACGCCGCCTGCCCTACCGGACCTGGGCTGACGCCAAGCCGGGAGCCGCACCCGCCGATCCCAGCCCACGGACCACACGCATCACCTTCAACGACAAACCAAAACAACACAACAACGACAAAAGACCCCCAAACCGGCCTCCCTCCCCCACCACCCCACCCTCCTCACCGTCGAGTGGCACATCCTGGAGGGCTGTGGGCGATTTGTCCTCCAGGATGTGCCACTCGACGAAGNATCTTTTGGCTCTTTGTCTTTGGCTACGCCGGCCGGTAACGCTCGACGAACCGTCGCAAGATCTCCTGCGGCACGGTGATGTTCTCCCGGTGGCCGAGCTCGGTGAGTAGATCGGCCTCGTTGGGATCGAAATAGCCTTCGTGGCGGTAGATTTCGATCCGAAGCGCCAGTCCGTGTCCGTCGAGTTCGGGATGGAACTGGGTTGCGTAGACGTGTTCACCGACGCGGACACCCTGCACGGGGCAAGCGGCTGAGCGGGCGAGGAGAACAGCACCCGGCGGGACGTCCTGACAGGATTCCTTGTGGCCTACGAATGCCCGAAATGACTCCGGAAGCCCGTGCATCAGAGGGTCTTTCGCGGCATTCTCGGTGAGCTCTATGGTCGTCGCGCCAGCTGTCTCGCCGTACCGCTCGGTGCTGACAACCCCGCCCAACGCCTCGGCCAGCATGCTCAGTCCGTAGCACGCTCCGAGGTAGGGATAGTCTCGCCGCACGATCTCGATGAGCAGCTTCTTGAGCTCCGGCTCGAACACTCGCTGATAGTCGTACTTCTTGGCCTCGGGATAGCTGACATTGCTCGGTCCGCCGCCGACGATGACGGCCCAGTGGTCGTCGAGGTCGACGTCCGGCATGCCGTGATTCATCTCGACACGGGTCACCTCTGCGGCGGATAGCCCGCCCGCGTCGAGGATCGCCTGATACTCCTGATCGGAGGCCGCTTGCTCGGGTCGCAGCTGCAACAGCAGACAAGACTGGGGCATCCCCACATTGTCGATGCTCCGCCTGCCCGGGTTGACATCAATCGAGGGATTGACCTCGAGCCCACTCGAGGTTGCAAGCTGAATCCATGACTCGACCGGCAGAAGTATGGAACACCGTCTATGACGAAGACACCGCCCCCTGGGTGATCGGCGAACCGCAACCGGCGATCGTGGCGCTCGAACGCGCCGGCGAGATCCGCGGCCGCGTCCTCGAACCCGGCTGTGGTGCGGGCGAGCACACCATCTTGTTGACCGCACTCGGCTACGACGTCCTCGGCGTCGACTTCTCCCCCAGCGCAATCGATTACGCCCGCGCGAACGCCGAATCCCATGATGTCCCCAACGTCCGCTTCCAGGTTGCCGACGCCCTGACCCTCGGCGACGACGCCGACTTCACCGCAGCCTTCGACACCGTCGTCGACAGCGCCCTGTTCCACGTCTTCGGCACCGTGCCGGAAGCCCGCGCCGCCTACGTCCGCAGCCTGCACGCGGTGTGCAAGCCGGGCGGCATCGTGCACGTGCTCGCCCTCTCGGACGTCGAACCCGGCTTCGGGCCCCGTATCAGCGACTCGGTGATCAGGGAATCCTTCAGCGACGGTTGGGAATTGGAGAGTCTGGAACCCACCCGCTACCGCGGCCGCGTCACCTCGGTTGTCGCTGATCAGGCCGCCGCTCTCGACGTGTCCGAGACCGGCCTGGTCGATGTCGCGGCTTGGATGGCACGCATCCGGAGGCTCTGATAGAGTGCGGCTACCTCATCAGTAATATTTTCGAAAAGACAAAGTACCTGTAACCGCCGGTTACAGGTACTTTTGTTTTCAGCCCCGGCGCACCCGATCGCTCACCAGGGCGCGTAGCGTCGGATCCTCGTTCCCGACGTGCAACGCCCGAATCCGCTGCACCGCAACCGCATCCGTCCCGGTGGTGCGCTCGCTGAGCCGCTCGTGTTCCACCCACGACGGGCTGATGAACGTCTCGACATGCTTGCCCGGATCGATCGGATCGGAGTACATCGCCCAGTGCATGGCACCGTCACGGCGGCGTGACCGGCGCAGGTCCGGGATGGCCGCATGGAACTCCGGCAGGCTCTCGCCCGGGATGCGGTACTCGACGGTGAGCATGATCGGCCCGTCATCGGGGGCCAACGTGATCGGTACATACGGTTCGAGCACATGTGCCGACTGGACATCGACCAGTTCGGCCGCCGAGAGCCGGAACCAGATTCCGAGCACCGTCTGCGCCGCGAGCGCGAGACCGGCCGCTGTGAGCGCCACCGGTAGCCCCGCACCGCTGGCCACCGCACCCCATCCTGCGGCGCTGATGGCGAACCCGAGCTGGAACACCAACTGGAACACCGCCAGGCCACGTCCGCGAATCCAGCTGGGCAGCACCGATTGTGCGCCGATATTCAGCGTCGACATGACACCCATCCCCGCCATTCCAGCCATGAACAGCACCGGCAACGCGGGCGGAAAAGCGGTCAACTGGGCAAGAATTATCAGGCAGGCCGCGTAGACCAGGCTGAAGACCAGCGCGATGCGATCGGGCGAGAAGCGTTTGCGGACCCGTGGCAGCGCGAGCGCACCACACACCCCGCCGACCCCGAGCACTCCCAGCAGCAGGCCGTAGGTCGAGGCCGTCTGATGCAAACGGACGCGGGTGACCACGGCCAGCAGCGACGGCAACGCGGCGTAGCAGAACACGAACCCCGCAGCACGGATCAGCACGGCACGCAATTCCGGCGCATTGGCGACATAGCGCAGACCCGTGCGTATCGCGGTGGTCAAATGCTCGGGCGGAAGGTTGCTCGCTGTGGGTTCGCGTCGCCAGATGTACACCACCGCAAGCACTCCCAGGAATGACGCAGCATTCAGCAGAAAAACGCCCCCGGATCCGACCGCCGCCACCAGCACACCCCCGATGGCCGGACCGATCGCCTGGGAGGCCGTCATTGCCACCGAGTTGAGGCTGATCGCCGCCGGCAACTCCGACGTCGGCACCAGTTCCGGCGTGATCGAGCTGAAGGCGGGCATCCCCAGCGTCGCGCCGATGCCCAGCAGCAAGGTCCCTGTCAGCAGCAGTGCGGGATTCACGGTGTGCGCCAACGTGAGTGCGCCGAGCAGCACGGCCACCACGAGCTGCCACGCCTGCGTGAACAGAATCAGCCGCCGCCGATCCAGGATGTCGGCCAGCGCACCCGCGGGCAGGGCCAGCACGAAGCTGGGCAATGCGCTGGCCGTGGACAGGAGAGCCACCAGTGCCGCGGACCCGGTCAGCGTTGTCATCAGCCACGACGCGCTGACCAGATGCATCCACGATCCGATGTTGGACGCGATCGACGCGATCCACAATGCGCGAAAGGTATTGATGCGCAAGGGTGTCCACGGAGATGTGGCCGCGGCAGAGGGCGTACTCATTCGTGAGAGCGTACGGGCCTGCCCTGTCATCGGCGCGCTCGTTCGCGAGGAGCCGAAACACCTGCGCCGATCATGGAATTGCCTCAAATCCGCACAGAGATCAGGACCGGGCGCGCAGTATTGATTGTCTTGCTGCGCCGGGTGGGGACCGGTCGGGTTCTCGCCGCCGAGCGCAGCCGGTTCGGTTTCCCGAGGACAGGATCGCAGCATCATGGCGATACGCACCCGACTCACCCCCGACCAGCGCAACTCGTTCATCGCCGCGCAGCTCGGCTGGACGATGGACGCCTTCGACTACTTCCTCGTGGTGTTCGTCTACGCGGACATCGCCAAGAGCTTCCATATGCAGAAGAGCGA
Source organism: Nocardia heshunensis (assembly GCF_054782115.1). Lineage (NCBI taxonomy): Bacteria > Bacillati > Actinomycetota > Actinomycetes > Mycobacteriales > Nocardiaceae > Nocardia > Nocardia heshunensis. The sequence continues at coordinate 523,982 of NZ_BAAGTC010000007.1, forward strand.
GGTCGCCTTCATCACGACCGCCACCCTGATCATGCGACCCGTGGGCGCGCTGATCTTCGGGTTGTGGGCCGACCGGATCGGAAGGCGCATCCCACTGATGGTGGACGTCGCGCTCTACTCGGTCGTCGGCTTCATGTGCGCGTTCGCGCCGAACTTCACCGTGCTGGTGATCCTGCGCATGATCTACGGCATCGGCATGGGCGGTGAATGGGGGTTGGGCGCGGCGCTGGCCATGGAGAAGATCCCCGCCGAACGCCGCGGATTCTTCTCCGGACTGCTGCAGGAGGGCTACTCCTTCGGGTATTTGCTCGCCTCCCTCGCTTCACTACTGGTCAGCAACTGGCTCGGCCTGTCGTGGCGCTGGCTGTTCGCGCTGTCGATCATCCCGGCACTGATCATCCTGATTCTGCGGGCGCGCGTGCGCGAGTCGGAGGTCTGGGAATCCACCCGGGAGCGGCTGCGCTCGACGCGAACCTCGTTCCGCGACATCATCACCAATCCCGCGATCGTCCGTCGGTTCATCTATCTGGTGATCCTCATGACCGCCTTCAACTGGATGAGCCACGGCACCCAGGACGTGTACCCGACGTTCCTGTCCGCCACCCAGCACGGCGGTGCGGGCCTGTCCACGGTCGCCGCGAAGTGGATCGCGGTCATCTACAACATCGGCGCGATCATCGGCGGTCTGGTCTTCGGCAGCCTCTCGCAGAAGTACGGCCGCCGCTACACGATCATCTTCTGTGCGCTGCTGGGCCTGCCGATCGTGCCGCTGTGGGCCTACTCCCACACCGCCGGCATGCTCTGCCTGGGGTCGTTCCTGATTCAGGTGGCCGTGCAGGGGGCGTGGGGTGTGATCCCTGCGCACCTCACCGAGATGTCGCCGGATGCGATTCGAGGCTTCTACCCGGGCGTCACCTATCAGCTCGGCAATCTGCTGGCCTCGCTCAACCTGCCGATCCAGGAGCGCCTGGCCGAATCGCACGGCTACCCCTTCGCGCTGGCGGTGACGGCGGTGCCGGTGTTCCTGGCCGTCGCCATCCTCACCTCGATCGGCAAGGAGGCCAAGGGAATTCGGTTCGGCAGTTCCGACAGCCCCACGACCGCACCGGTGACGTCGGGCTGACGTCCCGGTGCGAGCGGTGAAACCGCTTGTGTCGTGCGGCGATCCGGGGTCCTCAGTGATCCCGGTGCGCGACCAACTGGGCGAGGGCGGCCAGATCCATGGCGACGTCCTCGTCCGGTAGCGCCTCGAACGCCGCGTCCAACGCCGTCGAGGCACGATGCAGCGTGCACTGGCGGCCACCGGCCTGCTCGATCATGTCGGCCGCCCGCGCCGCGCGGGCCGCCGTCATGGGATGGCGGGACTGGTAGAGCCGGGCCAGATCCCGGCCCGCCGGGGTCTCGGATTCGAGTGCACACACCACCGGGAACGACTGTTTGCGGTGAATCAGGTCGCTGTGGGCCGGTTTTCCGGTGATCTCCGGATCGCCCCAGATGTCGATGAAATCGTCGACCAGCTGGAACACCAGGCCGAGTTCGGTACCGAAGGTGTGCATCGCGGACACCACCCGATGATCGGCCCCGGCGCACAACGCGCCCAGCGCGCAGGCGCAGCCCAGCAGCGCACCCGTCTTGCCCGCGGCCATGGTGAGGTACTCGTCGACACTGACGGTCGGCCGGGTTTCGAAGGCGCAGTCCTCGTATTGACCGCGGCACAGGGTCACCGTGGCCCGCGACAGGCGGATGACCGCCTCGGAGGCCACGCTTTCGGGCGCGCCGTCGCACAGCACGCCGAGCGCGAGGGCTTGCAGCGCATCACCGAGGAGCGTCGCATTGGTCTCGCCCCACACCCGCCACACCGTCGGGCGGCCGTGCCGGAACGGGTCGGTGTCCATGACATCGTCGTGCACCAGCGAGAAGTTGTGCAGCAGCTCGACCGCGGCCGCCGCATACACCGCCGTGGTGACGTCACCCCCGCACGCGGTCGCGGCGGCGAAGGTCAAGGCAGGTCGCAGCGCTTTGCCCTGCACACCCGTTATTTCCACACCGTCGGGATCACACCACCCGAAGTGGTACCCCGCCATCCGGTCCAGGGGGTCCGCCAGCGATCCGACGGCCGACCGCAGCACCGGTTCGATGGCGGATCTGGCCTCGGTCAGGCGGCGGCGGGCTCTTCGTTCGGTCGGGGCGTCGAGCGGTCGGGAGATGGATTCGGTGGCGCGGGCGCAGGTTTCGTCATGCCCGGCCAGGGCGGTCGCGACGGGGCGCGACAGCCCCCACCGCCGTCTGCCCTCGAGATGTTGTCCGACGGTGAATTTGATCGGTTTCGACGCTCGCATAATCGGCCCCGCTCTCTCGGACACGGATGCCACAGCCACCTGGTGGGAAGCTCGGCAGCCATGCTTAGAAGAAGCTCATAGTCCCATCACAACCCGAAACCTGGGGGTTGCCTGCGGATTCCAGTTCGGCAACGGCGCCGGGTTTCGTTTCTTCAGGTAAGAGGCAGTCCGTGCTCGAGCGCTTCCACGGGTGCGCTCATGTAGCGGGCCGCCTGATAGTGGTAATCGTGGTTGGCGCGCATGTAGACGGTGTAGTTCCGGGCGGTCGCCAGGATGTCCGCACGCTCGCGGCCGGTGATTCCGGCGTCGGTCAGTTCGGTCGGCAGGCGCTCGACGGCGTCGATCACGCGCCGCACACAGTCCGAGAGCATGCCGTTGACCAGTTGCTGGGCCTGAGCTCGGTTGTGCCCGTGATGGAATTGCGCGAGCAGAACCGAGTTGTAGAGGTACCCGGAGGCCTCGTCCGAGTCTACCGAGATCACGTCGTTGAACAGACCCATGTGCTCCACGGCGGCTTCGCGCAGCCCACGCATGGCGGGCAGGTTGCGGGCCGCGGCGGGCAGGTCGACGCCCTCGGCGCGTTCGCTGATATCCAGAAATACGTACAGTGCCACCCCGTTTCGCCGATGCGCGCGGTAGGTCTCGAGGTCGGGCAGATCGCCGGAGAGCCGTCCCACGCTTTCGGTGTAGTAGGTCCAGAGCCAGTCGCGGATCTCGCCGCGCACGCATTCCCGCCAGGCCGTCGAGCGGCCGGCGCACAGTCGCTTCCAGAGGTCGGCGAAGGCGACCGCCAGCACCCCGGAAGGTGTTGCGATACCGTCCAGTACGGCTTCGATGGCGGTGATCGCCGCCAAACACCGCCGGGGATCGGGGATTTCGATATCGAACTGATCATCCACCGTGAAAGCCCAGGCGGTGTACTGACTCAGCAAGGTCAGCTCCGCCGCGCCTGCGCGCGGGCACCACAGTGCGTACATCCGGTGTGGCCGGGTACGCTCCATGCGGCGGCGGGTGGGTTCGGTCGGGATCAGGTTGTAGGCCTGTAACCAGGACCAAACGCCCGCTTCGGCTTCGGATTCCGCGGGGTTGAGCCCCGCGGCATCGAACGGCATGAAGATGTCGAGTGCTTCCATACGAAACTACCTATCCCCCGGCCATCGTATCGGGGACATCGTAGCGATAACGGCATTTCGGACGGTTGCGCTCGCATCTGAAATCTCACTCATTAGGATTCTGCGGGCTGGTCGGTCGTCAATTCGGTAGTGGGACAAGCCGTTGCGCCCCGTCGAAGAGCGTGCGCTCGGCCACCCGGGTCGCCGCCAGCGCCGCCAGGGTGGTGGCTGCGAGCAGCATATACATGACCACGATCTGATAGCGGATGGCCGTGAGCGGATCCACCCCCGCCAGAATCAAACCCGTCATCGCCCCCGGCAGACTGATCAGACCGACCACCTTGGTCGAGTCGATGGCCGGGATCAGCGCGGTCCGCAATGCCGAGCGCTGATTCGGCAAGAACGCCTGATGCGCCGAAAGCCCCAGCGCCAGCCGCGCTTCCACCGCATCACGAGCCCGCCGCGCATCCTCCACCAGCCGCCGCAACGCGATCCCGGTCGACTGCATGGCCGACGACACGATCATCCCGCCCACCGGCACCACCACCCGCGCCTGCGTGGAAATAATGCCCAGCACGATCAACGACCCCAAGGTGATCGACGCCCCGAACGCCACCCCGATGGTCGCCGACCGCTGCGCATACGGCAGCCCCGCTCCTCGCCGCCCCGCCACCTGCCCGGCGATCACGACCATCAGCACCACCCACCCCAGCGCCCCCGGCAATCCGGTGTGCCGGAACAGGATCAGCAGAATAGCGCCCACGGCGATCAGTTGCACTCCCGCCCGTGCCGAGGCGATCAGCAGTTCCCGCGTCAAATGCAGTTGCTGCCGGTATGCGATCACTGCCGCCAACGCCACCAGAATCAGCGACGCGCCGACGCCGGTCCAGTCCGGAACCGAAAGCCCCTGTGTCATAGCTACTTCCCCGCTTCCGCACCCCGGGTGAGCCGTCCACCCGCCAATGTCCACACCTCATCCGACACCTCGGCCACGAACCCCGGATCATGGCTGACCAGCACCACGCTCCCGCCCGATCCGACATGTGCGCGGATCAACTCGCCGATCGCCACCGCCGACGCTCCGTCGAGCGCCGAGGTCGGCTCGTCCATCAGCAAAACCTCCGGCTCGACCGCCAGCGCCCGCGCCAGGCAAACCCGTTGCGCCTCACCACCGGACAGCTCACCGCAGCGCCGCACCGCAAATCCGTCCGGCAGCCCGACCACCGCGAGCAGCTCATCGACCCGCTCCGCGCTCACCGCCCGCCCCACTACGACTTCCTCGCCTACGGTGTCGGTGAGCAACACCGGCCGTTGCGGCACCAGCCCTACTCGCCGCCGCAACGCCAGCACATCCATTTCGGTGACCGGTGTCCCGTCGAACAGCACCCGCCCACTGTCGGGTTCCCCGAACCGATTCAACAGCCTCAGCAGAGTCGTCTTGCCCGCCCCGCTGGGCCCGACCACGGCGGTACACCGTGCAGTCGCGAAGGTGGCCTCGACGTCGCTGAGCACCGATGTCGCTCCGTGTCCGAGGCTCACTCGGTCCAAGACAATGCTGGGCACCGCCCCACCCTATGCGGACGCCGCGGGCATCCCACCGACCCGCCGCAGCCCTTCCGCGAGTTCGGCTCCCGTCGGGGCGTTCTCGGGATCGATCAGCGATTGCGCCGCGATCCCGATCAGCAGCGCCTGATAGAGCGCACCGACGGTCCGACCGGCCTCCGCATCCCCCTCCTCGGCTCCCTCGAACAGCCGGGCCAGCCCCGCCCGGGACTCGTCGTTCTGGGCGGCCAGTCGATTTCGCATCTCCGGATGCGCGAGCGCATCGAAGGTCGCCGCCCACACGCCGCGATTGCCGACGACGGATGTGCGAATCGCGTCCGAATGGGAGGCGAAGCGCCGCAAAGGATCCGGATCCCGGTCGTCCGCCTCGCCGAGGGCCCCGCCGAGTTCCTCGCCCCATTCCCTGGTCGCGTCGGCGAGGGCGGCGGTGAGCAGTGCCTCCTTGGATCCGAAGTGGTAGCCGATGGCCGCCATGCTCACGCCAGACGCGGTGGCGATATCGCGCACGGTGGTGCGCGCATAGCCCTTGTCGAACAGGCACTTCCGGGCTCCGGCGAGCAGATCCTCACGATTTCCCATGTCCAGCACTCTAGCGCATACGCCTGAGACGTATGTCTTGCGCATTTGCCCAACTCGGTCGTACCGTTGTGGACATGCAGCAGATGAGCTCCAAGACCGTCCTGATCTCCGGCGCGAGCATCGCGGGCCCGGCCCTCGCTTTCTGGTTGAAGCGCTACGGATTCGAGCCGACCGTCGTCGAGAAGTCCCCCACCCTGCGGCCCGGTGGGCAGGCCATCGATGTGCTCGGCACCGCCACCGAGGTGGTGCGCCGCATGGGGCTGCTGGAGCAGGTGCACGCTCGCAGCACCGGCAAGCGCGGCACCTCGTATGTGGACGGGAAGGGCAAGGTCCGCGCCAGCATTTCGAGCGAAGTATTCAACGGCGTCGGGGAGAACGGCGACACCGAGATTCAGCGCGGCGACCTGGCCGAGGTGCTCTACGAGGCGACTCGAGCGGACGTCGAGTACCTCTTCGGTGACTCGATCGCCGGGCTGGTCGAGGACGAGAACGGTGTGCACGTCACCTTCGAGCACTCCCCCGCCCGCACCTTCGACCTTGTCATCGGCGCGGACGGCGTCCACTCCCACACGCGGAAGCTGGTTTTCGGGCCCGAGGCGGAGTTCCTGCATCACATGGGCTACTACATCTCGATCTTCACGACCCCGAACCTGCTGCACCTGGATCACTGGGAGCAGGACTACAACAGCCCGGGCAAGATCGCCGGAAGTTACAGCGCGCGGAACAACACCGAGGCCAAGGCGATCTTCGCGTGGGCCTCGGAGCCGCTGGACTACGACTACCGCGACGCTGACGCTCAGCGCCGGATCCTGGCCGATGCCTTCGCTGGTGAGGGCTGGGAAGCGCCTCGACTGCTCGCGGCCCTGCCGGATGCTCCGGACTTCTACTTCGACGCGATGGCCCAGATTCGCATGGACTCCTGGTCGAAGGGGCGCGTCGCGCTGGTCGGGGACGCCGGATACTGTGCCTCCCCGCTCTCGGGGCAGGGCGCGGATCTGTCGCTGGTCGGCGCGTACGTGCTCGCGGGTGAATTGGCGGCGGCGGCAGGCGATCACACCGTGGCCTTCGCCCGGTACGAGTACGAGATGCGGCCGATGGTCGACGCCTGTCAGCAGTTCGCAAGAGGCGTCGGCGGGTGGTACGCCCCGAACAGCAAGGCCATGATCGCCTTCCGGAATCTGAATGTGCGCCTGCTGCCGTACCTGCCGTGGCGGGGCCTGATCGGCGGTGCACCGCAGAAAGTGGCACGCACTATTGCCGCCAAGGACTACCGAATCGACGGCCGGGTCGCGTGACCTGGACAGACCCCGTTTTCGGGGTCCGGTGCTGACGAACCGGTCCGAACGAGATCTATTGCATCCCCATAGTTTTCGGAAACGGCAAGATCAAAGCCTGCTGCGCTGTACGGTGGCCCACCGTCCCAGAACAGTTATCGGCACGACTCGGAGGCACCATGCTTTCCCTGCAGGAGATTTCGGACCGCTTGGAAATCGAGGACCTCATGGTCCGGTATTCCCACGCCGTGGACACCCACCAATGGGAGTTGCTGGACGAGCTCTTCACCACCGACGCCCATATCGACTACACCGCGATGGGCGGGCCCGCCGGTGACGTGGAATCCACCAAGAAATTCCTCGCCACCGTGATGCCCAATTTCTCGGCGTTCCAGCACATGATCAGTAATTCCTCGATCCGGGTGGACGGCGACCACGCCACCGCGCGGACCATGTGCCACAACCCGATGCTGGTCACCTCCAGCGACGGCAGCCGCCGGCTGATGCTGTGTGGGCTGTGGTACCACGACACCTTCAAGCGGGTGGACGGCGAATGGCGCATCCAGCAGCGGGTGGAGGAGAAGAGCTACATGTTCATCGCGCCGGATGCCATACCGCCCACCAGCTGATCACTCCCCGTGCAGCAGCTCGATGAGCGGGGCCAGCTTGTCCATGTTGTGCTCGAGGACCGTGATGTAGTTGAAGCCGAAGCGTTCCCGACGCTCCCGGAGGGTGTCGGCCAGTTGCGCGGTGGTGCCGACCAGGATCACGGGCAGGTCCTCGATGTCACCGCCGAAGTCGAACGGCAGATGATCGGTCAGGTAGGCCGCCGCTGCCGCCCGCTCCGACGGCGCGGCAATGCCCTGCACCAGCAGATTGAATTCGACTGTCCCGGCCCGGTTCCCGAGTAGCCCGCGCACGTAGTCCGTCTTCTTCGCGGTGGTCGCCGCGTCGGCGAGGGTGAGCAGGCCGCTCTCGGCCGCACCCGCGCCGGTGAAGGCGACGATATCGGCGTGCTCGGCGGCCAGACGTAGCGCGCGTTCGCCCCATCCGGCGATCAGTAGCGGCGGCCCGCCCGGCTGGGCCGGTTGCGGCCGGTACTCCGGATCCACGAACAGGCGGCGCAATGTCGCGACCGTCTCCGCCAGATGTGTCACCCGGCTGCCCGCGGACGGGAACGGCATTCCGGCGGCGTCGAACTCGGCTTTCACATAGCCCGAGCCGAGTCCCAGCTCGAATCGTCCCCCGGTGAGCCGATCGAGTCCGGCGACGTCGCGGGCCAGCAGCACCGTGTTGTAGAAGGGTGTGTTCAACACGAACGTGGTCAGCCGTGGCCGCTCGGTAACGTCGGCGGCGAGCATGAGCGCCGGGAACGGTGCGGGGAGCCCCAGATGGTCGGGGACGGCGATGACGTCGTAGCCGAGCGCCTCGGCGCGACGGCATTTCTCGATCCATTCGGTGCGCGAGGACGGTGCCATGAGGTTCACGCCGAAGCGGAAAGGGAGGACCATGAGTTCTTGTCTACCAGTGGAATCCGGACCGTCGTAGGGCACGGAACCGGCGTGCGGCGAAGGCTGCGAACCCGCACGGAATGAATTAACGCACGGACTGCGGCGAATGCGGCCCGCGCGACGGAACCGCGCGCCATCATGGGATATCGCTCGGTCCGGACGCACCGCGAGGAGTTTGCGCCATGACGAAGCTGCCCGCCCCGGCGCATCAGCGTGCGGAGTTGGAGAAGGCATGGGCGCGCTGGACTTCCGGCTCCCGACCGGCTCCCGCGAACGCCGAGGTGGTGTTGCGGCACGAGGTGGTGGAGTCCTGGGAGCGGTCGCTGCGCACGGTCGATCCGGCCCGCGCCGTCGCCCCCGCCACCGACCGTGACGAATTGGGTTCGCGCTGGGCCGAATCGCCGCTGCGCACCCCGATCACCGAGATGGCGGGTGAACTGCGGGCGCTGGCCGAGGACTCGGGCATGGTCGCGGTGGTCACGGACGACACCGGGACGGTGCTGTTCAGCTGTGGCGACCGGTCGGTCCGGCGGCGGGCGGAATCGGTCAACCTCGCCCCGGGCGGCTGCTGGGACGAACCGTACATGGGCACCAGCGGCGTGGCACTGTCACTGCACAGCGGTCGACCCACCTCGGTCTGGGCCGCAGAGCATCTCGTCGAGGCGCTGCACGGCTGGGTCTGCTACTGCGCGCCCATCCGGGCCGCCGACGGCCGCCAGTTGGGCGTGCTGGATCTATCGACGTACTGGGATCGCTCACACCCCCTCATCCTCACGACGGTCCGAGCCCTGGTGACTGCCATCGAAGCCCGAGTGCACTTCGAACAATCCCGCCCGTCGAGTAATACCCGGCTGGAATCGCTGGGTGTGCCACGGCTGTACAAGGCGGGCAAACAGGTCTCGATGCGCCCGCGCCAGATCGAGATCCTGACGCTGCTGGCGCTCGAGCCGGAGGGTTTCACCCCGGAACGCCTGCACGAGGCCATCTATGGCGAGCGGTCGGTGTCCTCGAGCACCCTCAAGGCCGATGTCTCGCGCCTGCGCGCCGCCACGGACGGCCAAATCGCCGACCGCCGCTACATGCTCACCGAACCCCTCGCCTGCGATGCCGCCGAACTGCTGGCCGCGCTCGAGGCGGGCGATCTGACCACCGCCGTGCGCCTGTATCGCGGTCCGCTGCTGCCGGATTCGGATGTCCCGGGCATCGTGCAGTGGCGCGAGCAACTCGACGTCTGCCTGCGCACCGCCGTGCTGGCCGACCGCAACCCCGAGCATGCGCTGCGCTTCGGCCAGCGCTGCCCCGACGATATCGAGATTCACGAGCACGCCCTGCGCCTGCTGCCGCACGGCGACAGCCGCCGAGCCCTGGCGACGGGCCGTCTGCACACCGCGTTGCACGCGTAAGGTCAACGCACCGGATCTGGCTGGATTGTCCTGTCCTACAGCCGAATCGGCAGGCAGTGACTCAGCAACGTTTCGCCAACCGGACGCCAACCTCCCGCCAACCTTCCCGGTTCATAGTGACCCCCGTCACCGCAGTACGCGATCAGGGGAGCCGCGCCATGATCTATGCCAAACCCGGCACCGACGGCAGCATCGTCAGCTTCGACCGCCGCTATGACAACTTCATCGGTGGTGACTGGAAAGCGCCGATCGAGGGCAGATACTTCGAGAATCCCTCGCCGATCGACGGCGAAACCTTCTGCGAAGTAGCGCGTTCGAGTGCCGCGGATATCGATATGGCATTGGAGGCCGCGCACCGGGCGGCCGAGGCGTGGGGTGCCACGTCGGTGACGGATCGTGCCAACATCCTCAACAAGATCGCCGACCGGATCGAGGCGAATCTGGAGCAGCTGGCAGTCGCCGAGACCTGGGAGAACGGCAAGCCGGTGCGCGAAACCCTCGCCGCCGACCTGCCTTTGGCGGTCGATCACTTCCGCTACTTCGCCGGGGCGGTGCGCGCGCAGGAAGGCTTCATCTCCGAGATCGACGCCGACACCGTCGCCTATCACTTCCACGAGCCGCTCGGCGTGGTCGGCCAGATCATCCCGTGGAACTTCCCGATCCTCATGGCCGCCTGGAAGCTCGCCCCCGCGCTGGCCGCGGGCAACTGCGTGGTGATCAAGCCCGCCGAGCAGACCCCGGCCTCGCTGCTGCTGGTGATCGAGCTCATCGCCGATCTGCTGCCGCCCGGAGTTGTCAACGTGGTCAACGGATTCGGCGTCGAGGCGGGCAAGCCGCTGGCGTCGAGCCCGCGGGTGGCCAAGGTCGCCTTCACCGGAGAGACCACCACGGGCCGCCTGATCATGCAGTACGCCAGCGAGAACATCATCCCGGTGACGCTGGAGCTGGGCGGCAAGAGCCCGAACATTTTCTTCCCGGATGTGATGGCCCACGACGACGACTTCCTGGACAAGGCAGTCGAGGGCTTCGTGATGTTCGCGCTCAATCAGGGCGAGGTCTGCACCTGCCCGTCACGGGCGCTGATTCACTCGTCCATCTACGACGACTTCATGGCCCTGGCCATCGAACGCACCAAGGCGATCAAGGGCGGCAATCCGCTCGATATCGAGACCATGATCGGCGCGCAGGCCAGTAACGACCAGTACGAAAAGATCCTCTCCTACATCGACATCGGCCGCAAAGAGGGCGCGAAGGTGCTCAGCGGCGGTGAGATGCGCAAGGTGGAGGGCTTCCCCAATGGGTACTACATCGAACCGACGATCTTCGAGGGCCGCAACACCATGCGGATCTTCCAGGAGGAGATCTTCGGTCCGGTGGTAGCGGTGACCCGCTTCGACAACGAGGTCGAAGCGGTCACCATCGCCAACGACACCCTCTACGGATTGGGTGCGGGCGTCTGGAGTCGCGACGGGAACACCGCGTATCGGATGGGCCGGGCCATCAAGGCCGGCCGGGTGTGGACCAACTGCTTCCACGCCTACCCGGCGCACGCGGCGTTCGGCGGCTACAAGAAGTCCGGTATCGGCCGCGAAAACCACAGAATGATGTTGGACCACTACCAGCAGACCAAGAACCTGCTCGTCTCCTACTCGGCCAAGAAGCTCGGATTCTACTGAACCACCAGCCCTTCCCAGATCAGACGAGCCGCAAGTCTGCGAGGAGCGTGATGAAGGCAGGATCCGTCACCCGAGTGACCATTACCGAAGCCGCGGCGGACATGCTGCAACGGCTCATCGACCACCACGGTCCGGTGATGTTCCATCAATCGGGCGGCTGCTGCGACGGCAGCTCCCCGATGTGTTACCCCCTCGGCGAATTCCGGGTGGGCGCAGCCGATGTGCTGGTCGGCCGCATCTTCCCGGATACGGCGTTCTGGATGAGCGCCGACCAGTTCGAATACTGGCGCCATACCCATCTGACCGTCGACGTGGTCCCCGGCCGCGGCGGTGGTTTCTCCCTCGAAGCCCCCGAGGGAGTCCGATTCGTCATCCGGTCACGCCTGTTCACCGATGCCGAGGCTGCGGTGCTGGAAGCGGCTCCCGCTCCGCGCCGAGGCAACGAGCTGGCCGGATGAAGGAAGGTGGCGCGGCCGGTTTCTCCGGGTCGGCCGCGCCATCGCAAAACTTGTCGAGGTGAAAGCCTTACTGCGGAACGCGTCCCGTGCCGATCCAGGCGGTCGTGGACAGTTCGGTGCCCGGCACGTAGTGCTCGCGCAGATACTCGATCATGACCTGCTCCTGCGCGGCCCACACGTCCTTGTCGGTCTTGCGCCGCGTGGCCTGCAGCGGCGCGCTCCCCCGGGTCAGCTTGTCCCACATCTGCTCGGCACTGTCGTAGGCGAAGGCTTCCGAGTGCGCGTGCACCGCGACATCCTCGAATCCCCCGGCGAGCATTTCTTTTTCGAACACGTCCGCATTCTCGAGGCTCTCCGGATTCGGCCGGGGTGCGGGAAATCCCGGAATACCGGCCTGGAACGCCTCGAACAGCAGCGTCATCAACGGTGATTCGGTGATCTGAGCCCAACTCGACACCACCACGGTGCCGCCGGGCCGCACCACGCGGTACAACTCCGCGAACCCCTTGTCGCGATCGGGGAAGAACATCACCCCGAACATCGAGAACGCGGCATCGAACGTGCCTGCCGCATACCGCAATTGCTGCCCGTCGCCCACGCCGGTGAGTACATTCCCGATGCCGCCCTGCATGACCGCCAGCCGCAACCGTCGAATCATGTCCGCAGAGAAGTCGACAGCGACCACCTCACGGACCCGGGGCGCGGCGGCCAGCGCCAGCACCCCGGTCCCGGCGGCCACGTCGATGATCCGGTCGCGGCCGTTCAACTCGGCCATGTTCAACGCGTGAATTGCGAACGGCCGCATCATCTCCGACACGACCGCGTCGTATCCCTCGGCGACCTGATCCCACGCCCCCGGCGCGGCAAGCGGATTCTCCGGCATTCGACCACCCTTCCGTCGGGTACAGCGTACGCACCCGGGCCGGGTGGTCGAACCGGGGACCTCAGCGGCCGGGCAGGAACCGGAACGCGCGCGCCAGCGTCATCAACAACGGCTGCCACTTGTCCTGCGGGAGGAAGGACGGGGGGTCGAGGTTGAGGATGCGGGTGATGACGATGGACTGCGGCTCGGTGAACTTGAGCAGGCCGTCGGGACCGTGACGGCGGCCCACGCCGGAGATGCCCATGCCGCCCATCGGAGCGCCGGTGGTACCCCAGGCGGGCGCGTAGCCCTCGTCGATATTGACTGTGCCCGCGTGCAATTGCTCGGCGATGCGCTGGCCTTCGGCCTTGCTGGACGCCCACACGCTGGCATTGAGACCGTATTCGGTGTCGTTGGCACGCGTGATGGCCTCGTCGACCGAGTCGACCGGGTAGATGGACACCAGCGGGCCGAAGGTCTCGTTGCGGCCGCACTCCATGGCGTCGGTGACATCGGCGAGCACGGTGGGCTCGTAGAACAGCGGGCCCAGGTCCGGGCGGGCATTGCCGCCCGCGAGCACCTTCGCGCCCTTGGACACCGCGTCGGCCACATGCTTGCTGACCGTCTCGAGCTGCGATTCGGAGATCAGGCTGCCGATATCGGCCGAGAAATCGTAGGCGGCACCGAGTTTCGCGGCCTTGACCGCGGCGGTGAACTTCTCGGTGAACTCCGCGGCGATGGACCGCTCGACATACATGCGCTCGATCGAGATGCACAGCTGCCCGGCGTTCGAGAAACACGCGCGCACAGCGGCTTTGGCGGCCTTGTCCAGATCGGCCCCGCGCGCCACGATCATCGGGTTCTTGCCGCCCAGCTCGGCGGAGAAGCCGATCAGGCGGCGACCGCACTGCTCGGCCAGGGTGCGGCCGGTGGCGGAGGAACCGGTGAACATCAGGTAGTCGCAGTCCTCGACGATGGCCGTGCCGACCACCGTGCCGGGACCGGGCACCACCGCGTACAGATCGCGCGGCAGTCCCGCGCGAATGAACAGCTCGGCATTGGCCAGCGAGGAGTACGGGGTCTGGCTGTCGGGCTTGACCACCACCGCATTACCGGCCAGCAGCGCCGGGATCGAGTCACCGACCGAGAGCAGCATCGGGTAGTTCCAGGGCGCAATCACCCCGACCACACCCTTGGGCACCGCGCGCACGGAAGCCTTGTTCAGCACCGGGAACGCGCCCGGCACGCTGTGCGGGGCGAGCAGTTGCGGGGCCACCCGGGAGAAGTAGCGGGCCGCGAACATCAGGCCCATGATCTCTTCCTGCGCCGCCCACCGGGCCTTGCCGGTCTCGGCCTGCACGATGTCCATCAGGAAATCGCGGTTCTCGACCACCAGCGCCCGATAGCGCTCCAGCACCTCGGCCCGCTGCTTGGGCGTGCGGGCGGCCCATTCGGCCTGAGCGGCACGGGCTTTGGTGATGGCGAGGGCGACATCGGCGGCGGTTCCGACCGGCACTTCGCCCAGGGTCTCCCCGGTGAACACCTCGGTGATCGCTCGGGTCGCATGGTCCTGGGTGGAATCCACGCCCGCGAACGAGCGCAGTCGTTCGAACACCGCGGCAGCCGGCACCGGCATCATCGCCTCCTACTTACGAGTAACTTGCGGGTACACACAATCTACCCCCGCGCCGCGCGCGCGGGGGCAGGACCGTGCAGGTCGACCCCGATGTCGCCCAGTCGAAGACGCTAGGCGGCACCCGGTTCGCGGGCATCGACGTTTTCCGACAGCCGGGTGGCGATAGCTGCCAGATCCCCGGGCGGCACGGCCCGAGGGGCGTCGGGGAATTGCCCTTATTGCCGCAATTTGGGCTTCTAGCTGCGAATTCTGTAACCGATCGGGCCCGTGTGACGACAAACAGCCAGAACTACCTCGGGACAGGGATCCGGCGGCGACGGCAGCGCCGAGAGATCCGGCCACGATCCCGCATCCGCACGAGGGGTGCGGATGCGGGATTGCCGGAATCGTCGGAATCCGGAGCGGCCCAGCTCTATTCGTTCACCAGCACCGGAATCGACAGCACCGCCGCGGTGATCGTGGCGTCGGTGGGAGCCGAGGTGATCGTGAACGCGACTCCGTCATTGCTCGGTACGTGACCGGCGCCCGCATGGCTGCCCGCGGCGGACTCCCCGTCGGCGTGCTCGAAACGCCCGCTGCCGACCAAATGGCCGCTCACGTCGTAGAAGTCCGCGCGCACCTCAAGGGCCAGCAGATCACTCACATCCGAGGTGACCGCGACCGTGCCGCTGACCGTGGCGCCCTCGAGCCGGGTGCCGCTGAGCCGCACCCGATCGGTGAACGGGCCGGGCGTCAGCCGCACCTCGCCGGGCGTGACCGCCACCGTTGCGGCGGGCGCCTCAACCGCCCGAGGCGTGGCTGTTGGCAGTGCCGTCTGCACGGGTGCCGATGCGGGTGGCGTGGACGAACACCCCACGATCGCCGCCAGACCGACGATCACCGCCCCGGCGAGAAGAACCCCGGCCCGTGACCTCACGGCAGCAGGGCCTTGTGCATCTTGGTGTACAGCGAGGTGTTGTCCTGGCTGGCCGCGAACACGTCCGCACCCGGACCGTAGGCGTAGATCATCACGTCCGCGCCGGTGTGATTGCCCGACAGGTAGGTCAGCCACAGGCTGGCCTCGGGCGAACCGTCCTTCACCTCGGCCGGATCGTCCGGGGTCCGGAAGGTCGCGGGCGCGAAGTTGCGCGGATCCGCCTGTCCCGCACCATTGAGCGGCCCGGTCGAGCGCGCCGGATCCTTCACATTGTCCTTGGCCTCACGCAACGGCTTGCCGGTGTTGGCCGGGTTCGTGGCATCCACATTCGTCGGCCCCGCAACGGCTTCGGCGTTGGTGAAGGTGCTCTTTTCGATGATGTTGAAGCCCGCGCACTCGTGGTCGGCGGTCACGATCACCATGGTGTGGCCGTCCTTCTTGGCGAAGTCGGTGGCCGCGGCCACCGCGTCGTCGAAGGCCTTCACCTCGTCGAGGGTCTGGGCGGCATCGTTGGCGTGCGAGCGTTTGTCGATCTGCGCGCCCTCCACCTGTAGCAGGAAGCCCTTGCCGTCCTTGCGCGCGGACAGTAGGTCGATGGCCTTGGTGGTCATGTCGGCCAGCGTCGGCTCCTGCTTCTGCGGAGCCGAATCCGGTAGCGCGTTGCGGGCATTGGTGACCGTCAGGTTCCCGCGATTGAACAGGCCGATCACCTTGGACGCGGTCACCGACTTCAGATCCGCGGCGGTCGCGACCTTCTGGCTCTCAGGGGTCTGCGCCTTCAATGCCGGATCGCCCATGCTGCCCAGCACCTGATAGCCGTTGTCCTGCATGGCCTTCTGGTCGTCAGGTTCGAAGCGCGCCAGACCGCCGCCGAAGATGACGTCGGCGGTGCCGTTGCGGGCGATCTGCTCGGCGATCGGGGTGACCAGCGTCTTGTCCGACGGCTGCGCCTCGAAGCTGCCGTCGGATTTCTTGGGCAGGCACGACGATTCGCTGAACGTTGGCCCCTGGCAACCACGCAGCAGCGTGTGGCTGAACATGGCGGCGGGGGTGGCGTCGGTGATCTCGGCGGTGCTGACATTGCCGGTCGCGAAGCCGGCCGCCTTGGCCTGCTCCATGAGCGTCGGCACCGACTTGCCGTAGGCGTCCACGCCAATGGCGGCGTTGTAGGTCTTCACGCCCGAGGCCCAGGCCGTCGCCGCCGAGGCCGAGTCGGTCACCAGAGACGGCTTGGCGCTGCCCGGCTCGACCGCGTAGGTAGCCACCGCGCCCACATAGGGCAGCTGCTCCATGGCGAGGCGGCCGTTCGCGCCCAGGAAACGGTGCCGGGCCGCGGTGACATGGGTGCGGCCCATGCCGTCGCCGAGCAGATAGATCACATTGCGAACCTCGTTGTCGGCCTTCTTGTCCGAGCCGCATCCGGCGACCAGCGACGCTCCGGCCACGGCGGCCGTGACGGCCGCGATCGCGCTCAACCAGGCGCGCTTTCCGTTCTGCACTTCGTCTCCTCCGTCCTCGCTCCCCGGGGCACCGGGTGCGGCCCGCTGTCCCGGGCGGGGCCGAAGGTAGTGCTACAGGTTTGCTGGCATGCAACTCACAGGAAACTCCCAGCCGACTCGCAGGTGAACGTAACTATTTTCGGATGGAAGAAGTCCGGCAACTACCCGGCTTACGGGAATTCGATCGAAGGTGTCAAATCCCGTCCCGCACAAAAGGACTCGTAGCGCGGCTGCAGCCGGACCGCAGTTACGTTGCAGCGATGCGCTTTCCGAAGCTCGGGGTCCGCACCCGGATCCTGGCCATCGCGCTCGTCCCCAGCCTGGCGCTCGCAATCCTCGGTGTCAGTGCGGCCGGAACGCTGGTGGACCGCTCCCATCAGGCCCGCAACTGGGCCGACGAAATGCAGGCCGGTATCGCGCCGACCCGGGAACTGATCGAGGCCGTGCAGGCCGAACGTCAGCTCACGTTGTGGCGGGTCGCGGGCATGGATGTCGATGTGCGCCAACTGACCTCGGCCCGGCAGCGGCTCGACAGCGCGCTGCGCGTGCTCGCCCCGACCCAGTCCGCGCTCTCGCGGATGGGACCGGAATCCATGGGGCAGGCCACCGACGCCATCAGCGACGTGGGCAAGCACCTCGCCGAACTGCGCACCGGCGTGGACGCCGGCACCGTCGCCCTTGCCGACGCCTACGCCTTCTACAACCGCATCCCGCAGAGCGTGATGGCGGGCGTGGAGATCGCGGAGAAGACCGCACCCGATGCCGCGACCACGGTGGAACTGACCCAGGCCGCCGATGTCCTGCACAGCCTGGAGGCCATGAGCCGCGCCTACGCCCTGGGCGCATCACTGATCGACGGCGACAACCTCTCCCCCGAACTCGGCACCGAATACCTCAGCCTGGTCGGCTATTACCGCACCCGCATCGACACCATCGTCGCCGCGCCGGACCGGCAGCAGTCCGCGGCCGCGAAGGCGCTCGTCTCCAGCCCGGCCTGGCAACGGCTCGGGGTGATCGAACCGGTGCTGGCCCAGCGCACCCTGCCGCAGACCGACACCGCGAAACGGACTGCCTCGCAGCCGTTGCCGATCTCGGTCGCCGACTGGCAGCGCAGCTCCGACGAGGTCACCCACGGTTTGGCCGAACTGTGGCAGTCGGAGAACGCCGAAGCACAGCACCTGGCCAGTTCCGCCGCCTCCGACACCACCCGCAATTCACTGTGGGCCGGGGCGGGCATGGTGGTGGTGGCCGTGATCGCGATCCTGGTCGCGCTGGCGTTGGCCAATCGGATCATCCGCAGGCTCAGGCGTTTGCGCGACCGCACCCTCGCCCTCGCCGACGAGCAGTTGCCCGAGACCATGCGGCGGCTGGCCGCGGGCGAGCACCTCGACATCGAGGTGGAGACACCCGCCCTGGACTTCGGCCGGGACGAAATCGGTCAGGTGGCCGAGGCTTTCGGGCACGCCCACGCGGCTGCCGTTTCGGCCGCGGTGACCGAGGCCCGCACCCGCGAGGGCGTGAAATCGGTCTTCCTCAATATCGCCCACCGCAGCCAGGTGGTGGTGCATCGGCAGCTGGAGATCCTCGACGCGGCGGAGTCGCAGCAGGAGGATCCGGCGCTGCTGGACATCTACTTCCGCCTCGATCACCTCGCCACCCGCGAACGCCGCAACGCCGAGAACCTGATCATTCTCGCGGGCGGACAGCCCGGACGGCAGTGGCGCAATCCGGTCCCGCTGCTCGAGCTGGTGCGCAGCGCGGTCGGTGAGACCGCCGACTACACCCGGGTCCGAACCGCGCGTCTGCCTTCGGCTTTCATCGCCGGTCTGGCGGTCGCCGACGTCATCCACCTGCTGGCCGAGCTGATCGACAATGCCGCGAGCTTCTCCCCGCCGCAGTCGCGGGTGGAGATCTCCGGCGCGTCGGTGGGTCGCGGGGTGGCGGTGGAGATCGGCGATCAGGGCATGGGCATTCCACCCGACGACCTGGAACGCTTCAACAAGCTGCTGAGCGCCCCACCGGATTTCGCCGTCACCAGCATGTCCACCGACTCGCGCCTGGGTCTGTTCGTGGTGTCGCGGCTGGCCGCCCGGCACGGGATCTCGGTGCGCCTGTCGGACTCCGACTACGGCGGTGTCCGCGCCATTGTGCTCATCCCCTCCTCGGTCATCGAGGGCGAGCTGAGCGTCGCCGACACCCGCACCTACAACCGGGTACCGCAGCGCGACAACGACTTCCACCCTCCGGCCCTCGAACCGGCACCCCGCACCGACCCCGCCGCGAGCTTCGACGACTGGGCCGCACACCACACCGGCGCGCACGAGATCGCCGCCGCGACCGCACCCCGCCGCCCGCAACCGACCGCCGCACCGGACCCGGTCGCGGAACCGGCCCAGCCGGCCGACGCGCGGCCGGAACTGCCGCGCCGACGTCGCCAGGAGAGCCTGGCACCCGAATTGGCGGAGCCGACCGCCGGGGAATCCGCCCCCGCACCGTCCGGCGACCGCAGCGCCGCGCAGGCGCGAGACCTGTTCTCGGCCATCGAGAACGGCACCCGGCAGGGACGCCTCGCCGATCCCGGCACGCCCCCGGCCGGTCCATCCCGACAGGAAGGCGACGGTGAACACTTCCCACGCTGGTGATCTCGATTGGCTGCTCGACGATCTCGTCGACAAACTCGCGGGCGTGCGGCACGTGGTGGTGCATTCCACCGACGGGCTGCTGCTGGGCCGATCGGCCGGCATGAGTCGCGAGGACGCCGAGCACTTCTGCGCGATGTCCTCCACGCTGTTCGGGCTTTCCCGCAGTGCGGGACATCGATTCGACGCGGGCGGGGTGCGGCAGGCCGTCATCGAACTCGATCGCGCGGTCCTGTTCGTCACCGCCGCGGGCGCGAACGCCTGCCTGGCACTGCAATCCGGCGCGGACGCCAACCTGGGCATGGTCGCCTACGAAATGAACCTGACGGTGCAGCGGGTGGGCTCGTTTCTGTCGACGGCTCCGCGTCACCGCATGCATACATGAATCGTCTCGTCAATCCCAGTCCCGCTCAACGGAACCCGTGGGGCGTATGTGACCTACGTCCCGTTACCTTTGCCCGATGTTCAGAGCGAGGCTCGGGGTCCGAACCCGCGTGCTCGCCATCGCACTCGTCCCGAGCTTGGCGCTGCTCGCGATCGGTGTGGGTGGCGCGGGGTACCTGGTGGTCGAGGGCAAGCACGCACGGGATTGGGCGGAAGCGTTGAAAGACGCCAACCCGGTTTCCATGGAGTTGATCGAGGCCGTCCAGCAGGAACGGCAGCTGTCGATGGCCCAGATGGCCGGCAGCGACGACGCGAACCCGAAGACGTTGGCGCAGGCGCGGGTTCGGCTCGACAAGGCCTTCCAGGGCCTGTCGGCGATCGCGCCGACCATGGCCAAGCTCGGCCCCTCCGGGATCGGCGACAATGTCGGCGGCGTCTACACCCTCGGCACCCAGCTGGCCAGTCTGCGCACGCAGGTCGACTCCAATGCCATCCCCGTCGCGGATGTCTACTACTTCTACGGCAAGCTGCTCGAGGTCGTCTGGATCGGCACCCGCATGGTCGCCGACAACGCGCCGACGTCCGAGGTGGCGCTCGAGGTCGCCAACGGCCTGCAGGTCGTGCAGTCCTCCGACATGCTGTCGCGCGAGGCCGCCGCGGCCGAGGTGCTGATCGCGGGCGGCACGCTGCCGCCCGAGCTGGCCATCGAATTCTCCCGTGTGGCAGGCACATACCGCGTGAACCTGGGCGTCCTGGCCGGTGGTGACGGAGGCACCGGCGACAAGGACATGCAAGCCCTCATGAACGATCCCGACTGGACCAAGATCGTCATGATGGAGAACACCCTCATCTCGCGGGCGTTGGATCCGATCACGATTCCGCCCAGCAAGCCCGGCGCCCCGCTGCAACAGGCGCCGCTGACCTTCACCGCGCAGGAATGGCGCGACACCGTCAACCGGCTCAACACCCAGGTCCTGCACCTGTGGGAGGAAATGAGCAAGCACAACGAGGCTTTGGCCGGTGCCGAGGGCGACCGCAATGCCCGCGACTCCGCGCTCGCCGGTGGCGGCATGCTCGCGGTGTCGGGCCTGGCGTTCCTGGTCTCGCTGGTCCTGGCCAACCGGATCATCCGCCGCCTCAAGGGCTTGCGCAACGAGACGCTGGTGCTCGCCGACGAGGGCCTGCCGGAGATCATGGCCCAACTGCGTGAGGGCAAGCCGGTCGATCCGGTCGCCATGGCCTCCGTGCTGGACTTCGGCAGCGACGAGATCGGCCAGGTGGCAAAGGCGTTCAACCACGCGCACGCCGCCGCGGTCACCGCCGCCGTCACCGAGGCCCGCACCCGTGAGGGCGTCAAGGCGATGTTCCTCAATATCGCCCACCGCAGCCAGGTGATCGTGCACCGGCAGCTGGAGATCCTCGATTCCGCGGAGTCGCAGCAGGAGGATCCGGCGCTGCTGGACATCTACTTCCGCCTCGACCACCTCGCCACCCGCGAACGCCGCAACGCCGAGAACCTGATCATTCTCGCGGGCGGACAGCCCGGACGGCAGTGGCGCAATCCCGTGCAGCTGCTCGAGATCGTGCGCTCGAGTGTCGGCGAGACCATGGACTACACCCGGGTCAAGATCGCCCGGCTGCCGGAGGTGTCCATCGCGGGCAGCGCCGTGGCCGACCTCGTGCACCTGCTCGCCGAGCTGGTCGACAATGCCGCCCACTTCTCCCCGCCGCAGTCGCAGGTGGAGGTGCGCGGCAATATCGTCGGCAAGGGCGTCGCCATCGAGGTCATCGACCAGGGCATGGGTATGCCCGAGGACGAGCTCGCGCGGATCAACGAGATCCTGCGCGACGCACCGGATTTCGGTGCCAGCATGCTGCCCGACGACTTCCGCCTGGGCCGCTTCGTGGTCGCCCAGCTGGCCGCGCGCAACGGCATCTCGGTGCGGCTCACCGAATCCGACTACGGCGGCGTGCGCGCCATCGTGCTGGTGCCCACCAGCCTCACCGTGGCCGCCTCCGGCCGGACCGGTGAAATCCCGATCGTGACACGGCAACTCGACGCTCCCACCGGTGCGCCCGCCAGCTACGGCGAGCCGTCGGCCGCGGCCCTGGCGGTGGCCGCGCTGCCGCAGCTCCCGGCGGCCCCGGCCACCCCGCCGTCGATGATCTCGAACTACGAGCTGCCCATCGTCGGCTACGAGTCCTATGAGTCCTACGAGCGTCCGGCCGCACCCGAGCCGCCCGCCGCGCCGTACACCCCGGCCGCGCCGCCCGCGCCGCAACAGCAGCCGGAGCCGTTCGGGCCGTCGACCGGGTCGTTCGTCCCGCCGGTGATGTCCTTCGGCGCCGCAACGCCGTTCGATCCGCCGACCAACCCGCGCCCGGCCCCGGCGAACGGGCAGGTGCCGCCCGCCGAGCAGATCCCGCCGAGCGATAACGGTTTCCGGGGTCGCGATTTCGGACGTTCCCATTACACTGGCTCCGACATCCGGCCCGCGCTCCCGCGTCGGCGTCGGCAGGCAAGTCTCGCACCGGAATTGGCGCAGGAACAGGCGACGGCCGAGTCGTCGGTCCCGGCCAACCGGACGGCCGAGCAGGCCCGAGACCTTTTCTCCGCCATCGAGAACGGAACCAGACAGGGTCGCCAGGCCGACCCCGGCTCGTTCGCGTCCGAGTCGCAGGCTATTTACGAACGAGCATCGGAACGACAGGAAGGCGACGGTGACCACCTCAAACGCTGGTGATCTCAACTGGCTACTCGATGATTTGGTCGACCGGCTCGCGGGCGTCCGTCACGCGGTGGTGCACTCCACCGACGGGCTGCTGCTGGGCCGCTCCTCCGCCATGAGCCGCGAGGACGCTGAGCACTTCGGTGCCATGTCCTCCACCCTTTACGGGTTGGCACGCAGTGCGGGTGGGCGATTCGACGGCGGCGGCGTCCGCCAGGCGGTCATCGAACTCGAGCGGGCGGTGCTGTTCGTGACCGCCGCCGGTAGCCACGCCTGCTTAGCGCTGCAGGCCACCGAACAGGCCAACCTCGGCATGGTCGCCTACGAGATGAACCTGACCGTGCAGCGCGTCGGCAACTACCTGTCCACCACGCCCCGCCAGAACCTGGCCGGACAAGGCAACCCCCGACTGTCATGATGCCGGGGCCGGGGGAACAGTGGTTCGATGACGCTGCCGGTCCGCTCGTACGCCCGTACGCGCGGACCGGTGGTCGAACCATGGGCGCGGGACACGATCTGGACATGCTCACGGTGGTAGTGGTGCCCAATGCGGCGCCGCCGCTGCGACGTGTCGAACCGGAGTACACGGAAATCGTCCGGTTGTGCCGGCTACCGCTGTCGGTGGCCGAGGTGTCGGCCGCCCTGCGGCTGCCGCTGGCGGTGACCAATATCCTGGTGGGGGATTTGATTTCAGACAACATACTCAACTTCCGGGCCCCGGCCTCGCCTGAGACCGTGCCCGGTGACCTCAACATTTTGCGAGCGGTACTCGATGGCATTCGAAAACTCTGATACCGCCCAGCCCATGGCCGCCTCGGTGAAAATTCTCATCGCAGGCGGCTTCGGCGTGGGCAAAACGACCATGGTGGGGGCGATCAGCGAGATCACCCCCTTGCGCACCGAGGAGCTCATCACCGAGTTGTCCGCGGGCGTGGACGATCTGCGTGGCGTGGAGGGTAAAACCACCACGACGGTGGCCCTGGACTTCGGCCGCATCACCATCGACCAGAACCTGGTCCTCTACCTGTTCGGCACCCCCGGCCAGGACCGCTTCTGGTTCCTGTGGGACGAACTGGCCCGCGGCGCCCTGGGCGCGGTGGTCCTCGCCGACACCCGCCGCCTCGAAAGCTCCTTCGCCGCCATCGATTTCTTCGAACGCCGCGGTGTTGCCTTCACCGTGGCGGTGAACTGCTTCGAGAACGCGCCCCTCTACACGCCGGTGGAGGTCCGCGACGCCCTCGACCTCGACGAGCGCATCCCGGTGCTGCTCTGCGACGCCCGAGACCGCGCCTCGTGCAAGAACGTCCTCATGACCTTGGTCGAGTACCTGATCGACCGCGCCGCATCGACCGGTGCCGCGCGCGTCTGATTCGCCACTCCCCCAACGATGATCGCGCCCGCCCGGATGTCCGGACGGGCGCGATTCTCGTTTCGTCGAGGGCAGGTCAGTCGAACCATTCCGGATCGCCCGCCGCGATGAGTCTGCGCAGCATGGCGGGATCCTGGAGCGCCTCGTGCAGCAATGTCCCGAGACGGCGCAGTGCCTCGGGGTCTTCGCCGTAGGCGACGAAGGTTCCGGCCTCGGGGTCGTAGTTGAGGCGTTCCGACAATCCGATCTCCTGGGTCGCCACCACGGAGCGGGCGACTCCGGCCCAGCCGTAACCGTTTCCGTCGTAGCCGAATTCGGCGAAGACGGGTTCGGTGGCCAGCATGTGATGGTCCGACAGCAGCAGGCAGAAGTGGCCCGGCTTGTGGTCGTATTCGAAGAACACCAGTGGAGCGAAGGTCTCGCGATCGGTCACATGCGCGACCTTAGCGGCCGGGTCCGACAGGTGCCGGTCGAGTCGGGCTCGGCCGGACATCACCGGTGAGCGCGTCGAGCAGCGGCTTGTTCCAGCCACCGGAGGACGCGTCGTACAGGGCGAAGGTCGGACCGAACGACCATGCGCCCCAGGAGAACCCGCGCTCCTCGGCCAGCGCGCGATTGAAGGCCGTCCAGCGGACGCGGGAGGCCGTATCGGCGTGCACCGAGGTGCCGAATTCGCCGAGGAAGACGGGGCGATCCGCGGCGGCGGCCCAGGCGGCGATCCCGTCGAAGCCTGCGGTGAGTTCGGCCCGCTGCGCCGGTGTGCCGTCCCAGGTGTTGCCCAGCCAGGACTTCGGTTCGCCGAAGGGTGTCGGGCCGAGCCATTCCTCGCCCTGCATGGTGAAGGTGAGCGGCCAGTACTGATGCACGGTGACGATGAGATCGCGGTCGGCGGCGGGCAATTGGAGTTGCGGGAGGGTGCGGGCGTTGTTGTAGGCGCCGGGACCGATGATGACGCCGCGCTGGGCATCGGCCTCCCGAAGGACCGCCAGCATGCGGACGACGTAATCGTTCCACAGCGGGTCCAGCGCGCCGCGGGGCTCGGCCATGGGCTCCAGCACGATCGACCCGGGATGTTCGGCGAACCGGCTGGCGACCTGGCCGGTGATGGACAGCAGCCGGTCCAGATGCCGCGGCGGGTCGGCCATCAGGTCCGGATCGAGAAAGTTGGTCACCACCAAGGCGAGTCCGCGCGCGGTGGCCAGCTCCGCCAGCGCGGACACCCGATCCAGCGCCGCCGCGTCGATTCGGAACTCGGGCCCGGTGTGGGCGGCCCAGCAGACCCCCAGCCGGACGGCCGTGAATCCGGCGTCCCGGCACAGGTCGAGTTCGCGCTCCCCGACCGGGATCGTCCACCCCTGTTCGATGTCGGCCCCCAGCTCGAGTCCGATATTGATCGTTCGGGCCAGCAGCCGGTTGGTGTCCTCGATAGCCATGTCAATCAATCCCTTTCGGCCAGATCAAACGACCCGTTCGCAGGTCGTCCGCGAAGGTGACCAGCCAATCGCGCTCGGCGCGGCGCAGCGTCTGCCCGTAGGTCTGGTCGGTCAGAAAGATCGCCGGGACGTCACCGGCGGCCGCGACGGCCGCGTCGATCGCGGTGATCCGGCCGTCGATCCGTTGCGCCCGCAGCGTCACCAGGTCGATGACCTCCGGCTCGGGCAGGGCAAACATGAACAGCAGGGCCGTGGTGAAGGCCGCGTGGTCGTGGACCGGGTCGCTCATCAGCTCCCGCAGCCACTGCGTGAGGGCGTCGAGCCCCGACCGGGTGATCCGATACACCGTGCGTTCGGGTCGATTCCCATCCCGCGCAGCCGCTCCCGCCTCGATCAGGCCCGCGGCCGCGAGCCGCGGCAGCGCGTCGTACATCGACGCGTTCTTCAGCTTCAGCACCGCGTCGTGTCCGCGTTCGCGCATGACCGCCCGCATCTCGTACCCGTGACGCGGCTGCTCCGCCAGCAGGCCGAGCACGGCCAGCGTCACCGGAGTTCGCAACATGCGCGGCGCCATTCTGCCCCTATAGTCGAAGTCGGCTAGTCGACTTCGACTATACCGCCGGGCGGGTTAAAAGACATCGCCCCGCCGAACATGAGATTCGGCGGGGCGATGCGGGCTTCAGCCGGAATGGCTTGCCGCAGTAATCAATTGGGTTCGACGTCCGCGAAATCGCTGATCCAGCGGTGCGGTCCGCGCGCGGAGTTCGGTTCGCCGGGGCGGGTTACGCCGATGGCGTTCCAGCCTGCTGCTACGGCGGCGTCCACCTCGTCGGGGTGATCGGACAGGAACAGGATCTGTTCCGAGGGAACGCCGATGGCGCTCGCGATCTTCTCGTACGAGGCGGCTTCGCGCTTCGGGCCCGCGGTCGACAGGTCGAAGTGGCCGCTGATGAGCGGGGACAGGTCGCCGCCGCGGGCGAAGGCGAACCAATCCTTCTGGTTGCGAACCGAACCCGAGGAGTAGATGTAGAGCTCGAGTCCGGCGTCGCGCCAGGCGCGCAGCACCGGTGGCACGTCCGGGAAGAACTCGCCGTGCAGCGCGCCGCTGCGGAAGCCCTCGGCGCAGATGATGCCCTGCGCCGCCTTGAGCGGCTCGGACTTCACGTCGGTGTTGAGCCAGGTGATGAGGATCTGCGCCACCTCGGCCGCGTCCGCGTCCGGCCGGTCGGCCTGGGCGCGGGTGGCGGCGATGATGGAATCCGCCGCGCCGCCCTGATTCTCGGCCAGCCAGCCGGGCAACCGGTCACGGGTGTAGCCGTAGAGCTCCTCCCGCACCGAACTGGTCGGGCTGGTGGTCCCCTCGATATCGAGCACGACCACCTTGATCATGCCGGGGCCAGCAGCTCGTCGAGGGTCGGGAAGCCACCGGAGATCTTGTCGCCGGTGAAGTCGCCGATCCAGCCGTCTTCCTCCTCGAAGAAGCGCACGGCCACGAACTCCGGCCGGGTGCCCATATCGAACCAGTGCAGGGTGCCCGCCGGGACCGACACCAGATCGCCCGCGGTGCACACGGTCGCGAGGACCTCATCGCCCAGGTGCAGGTAGAAGCAGCCCGCACCGGCGGCGAAGAAGCGGACCTCGTCCTCGGCGTGGCGGTGCTCGTCGAGGAACTTGGTGCGCGCGGCCACCGCCTTGGCCGGCCACTCCGGGTCGGCGTCATCGGGGTGGATGCGGGCGACGTCGATGAACTTGTAACGGCCGTCGGTGTTCAATTCGTCGATGCGCGACCGGTATACGGCCAGCAGCTCGTCGGTGGTCGTCGCGGCGGAGAAGCCCTCCAGCAGCGGCCAGCGCTCGAAAGTGATGCCGCGCTTACCGAGCTCGGCGGCGATCACCGCGTCATCGGAGGTGCGCAGCACGACATCGCTCGCGTCCTTGTCGGACATGATCTGCAACAGAGTCATAGGGGGGATCCTTTCTCGGATCTAGTTGTCGCGCAACGGAATCTCACGGTGTCCGGTCAAGGTGGTCAGTTCACACATGGCCTCGAGGCATTCGGCCCGGTCCCGCGCCTGCGCCAGGGTCGCGCCCCAGGCGGTGATGCCGTGCCCGGCGATGAACAGCACGGGCGGGGCATCGGGATGCTCGGTCAGGTACTTCTCGATGTCCGCGCCGATCTGCGGCACGTCGGCGTGATTCGGGAACACCGGGATATCGATGACATCCGGGCGGGCCGAACCCAGACCCTTGATCAGCTCATAGCCCGCGAAACGTGCGGTGGTGACACCGGATCCAGCGGTCTTGATCGAGGAGGCGGTCGCGTGCGGCGGGTGCACGTGCACGACAGCGTCCGCGCCACGGGTCCGGTACACGGCCGTGTGAATCGTGGTCTCCGCCGACGGCTTGCGTCCGGACTCGTCGACCCGCTTCGAATCGACGACCGCGACGGTGACCATATCGGTGGCGGTGAGCTCGCCCTTGGACAGCCCGCTGGCGGTGATGACGGCCGTATCGCCCTGGCGCACAGAGATATTGCCCGCCGTGCCGGGCATCCAGCCGCTGGCGTACAGGCCGCGCGCGATGTCCGCGATCTCGGCCCCGGCAGTGAGTGCCGACGGCTCGGTGAAGCGATCCGACGCCGAGGTGCGCGCGGTGGCCGGGTCGGCGAGCACGCCGTACTCGGTGACCACGGCGGTGACCAGCTCGGCCGGAGTGACATCGAAGGCCGGGTTGAACGTCTTGGTTCCCTCGGGAGCCGTTGCGACGCCACCGAATCCGGTCACCTCGGACGCTGCCCGCTGCTCCACCACGATGTCGGATCCGCGCGCGGTCGAGATGTCGCGCGTCGATTCCGGCGCGACCACGATGAACGGAATCCCGTGATGCCGTGCGGCGATCGCCAGCATGTAGGTGCCGATCTTGTTGGCCACGGCCCCGTCCGCGGTGATGCGGTCCGCGCCCACCACGACGGCGTCCACCTGCTCGGTGGCCATGGCCCAGGCCGCGGCGGAATCGATGGTGAGCCGATGCGGGATACCGGCCTCGGCCATCTCCCATGCGGTCAGCCGTGCACCCTGCAACAGTGGCCGGGTCTCGTCCACGATCACCTCGGCCAGCGCGCCGCGCTGCTTCAACACCCGCAGCGCACCGATGGCTGTGCCCCACGCGGTGGTCGCGAGCCGACCGGTATTGCAATGGGTGAGCAGCCGCAGCGGCCGATCGCCGCACAGCCGCTGAATCAGATCGGCGGCCTCGGTGGCGGCGGCCAGATTCACGCGGCCGTCCTCGGCCAGCAGCTCCAGCGCCTCGGCCTCCATCGCGGCCACCCCGTCGGCGAGCCTGGCGAGCGTGCGCTGCACACCCCAGGCCAGATTCACCGCGGTCGGCCGGGCATCGGCGATCCGGGCGGCCTCGGCCTCGACCCGCGCGGTATCCACCACGTCGTCGGTCGTGGCGGCCCGCGCCGCGATCACCACACCGAACGCACCGCACAC
Organism: Nocardia heshunensis; assembly: GCF_054782115.1. NCBI lineage: Bacteria > Bacillati > Actinomycetota > Actinomycetes > Mycobacteriales > Nocardiaceae > Nocardia > Nocardia heshunensis. The sequence continues at coordinate 552,858 of NZ_BAAGTC010000007.1, forward strand.
CCCGATCGCGGGCGCCCCGCGCACCGCCAATGTCTTGATCGCCTCGATGACCTCGTCGACCGTCGTGATCCGAAGCTCCCGCAGTTCATGCGGCAGCGCCCGCTGGTCGATGGTGACGAGCGCACCGTCGGCCCACGCGATCGAACTCTGATCCATCTATTTGTGTCCTCTTGACTGAAGAATTGCGGCAGCGCCCACGGCCGTGGACACACTCCACCGTATCGAACCCGGATCGACGCCTGACCGGCAGGTTTCGGATCAGCACAATCCGAATAGCCCGGTTTCCGCCCGGGATGCGCGCGGAGACGGTAATGCGGCCTCGGCGTTGTCAGCTCGCGTCCCGCGGCCATACCGGATTACCCTCCTGGTATGGCTAGACAGCGTCGCACCCGCAAGATCACCGTGACGATGCCGGAGGAGATAGCCGCCACCCTCGACGATTGGCGCAGTTCCGGTCGCATCGCCTCGATTTCCGGTTTCGTCGCCGAATCCGTCAAGGCCCGTGTCGACCGCGCCGAATCCCTGGCCCGGCTCGAGAACGCGCTCGGCGGGAGGCCACCGTTGGATCTGATCAATCGCGCTCGTGCCGTGCAGGGCTTGCCACCCTTATCCGATGAGGAGGATCCCGGCGACCGCGCCGGCGCGGCATGAGCCCCGCCGCCCCGTCGCTGGGCGGCGTCGTCTTCGACACGGCCGCGCTCACCGCCTGGGCCCACCGCGTGGCCTACGTGCAATCCGTCGTCTGGGCGACCGCCGATGCCGGGCACACCATCATCGTTCCCGCCACCGCCCTCGCCGCGGCCCGCGCGCTGATTCCCCCGGGCCGCCTCGACATTCTCTCGGTGCTGCTGGATCTGCCGAATACGGTCATCCAGCCCCTCGACCGCCCCGCCAGCGACCATCTCGGCGACACCCTGGCCGATCGGCCCGACGCCGACGCGCTCATCCCGGCCGGGCACGCGACTCTCGAAGCGGTGAGCCGGGATTGGCCCTGCCTGACCGACCGGCCCGATACCCTGCGCAAACTGGATCCGCGGGTGCAGACCGACAAGCTGCCCTGAGCAGCTGCGGCACAACAGGTTTCAGGCGCGACCGAGCGCGAGGGTCACATTGTGGCCGCCGAAGCCGAACGAATTGCTCAGCGCGTAGCGCAGTTCCTGATGGCGGGGCTTGTCGGCGACAATATCGAGATCGGTATCCGGGTCCGGGGTCTCGAAATTCAGTGTGGCCGGAACGATCTGCTCATTGAGCGTGCGCAGGGTGAGCATCGCCTCCAATGCGCCCACCGCGCCGATCGAGTGGCCCAGCGCCGACTTGGGCGCGTACACCGAGGCATGTGGGGCGACGGCCATGATCGCCTTGGCTTCCGAAGCGTCCCCGACCTGGGTGCCGGTGGCATGAGCGTTGATGTGATCGATCTCCGCGCCGCTCAATCCGGCGGTGGCCAGGGCCTTGCGCATGGCGCGGGCCGCGCCGTCGCCGTCGGGTGCGGTGCCGGTGATGTGGTAGCCGTCGGAGGTGATGCCCGCACCGAGTACGCGTCCGAGGATTTCGGCACCCCGGGCGCGGGCATGCGCCTCGGATTCCAGCACCAGCAGCGCACCGGCCTCGCCGAAGACGAATCCGTCGCGGTCCTTGTCGAAAGGCCGTGAGGCCCGCTGGGGTTCGTCGTTGCGGGTGCTCATGGCCCTCATCATGGCGAAGCTGGCGATCGGCACCGCGTCGATGTGGCCCTCGACGCCGCCTGCGACCACCACGTCGGCTTCTCCGGTGGTGATCAGCCGCCAGCCGTGCGCGATCGCCTCCGCACCGGACGCGCACGCCGAAACCGGTGCGTAGACACCACCTTTCGCGCCGATCTCGAGTCCCACGGTGGCGGCTGAGCCATTCGGCATGACCATGGGTACCGTCATGGGCGGCACCTTCCGGTACCCGCCCGCCCGCATCACGTCGACCGCGTGCACCAGCGATTCCCCGCCGCCGAGCCCGGTGCCGACCGCCACCGCGAGCCGCTCCGCCTCGACCTCCGGCGTCCCCGCCTCCCGCCAAACCTGCCGCGCCAGCACCAGCGCGAGCTGCTGCACGAACGACATCCGCCGCTGCTCGATGCGCGTCAGCTGCTCCCCCGGCTGCGCGACCAGTCGCCCGCCGATCCGCACGGGCAATTCGTGCTCGGTGACGAAATCGTCTGTCAGCACGCCGATCCCGCTGTCCCCCGCCAGCAGTCGCATCCAGGTGGACTCGAGGTCCGCCCCGAGGCTGGTGGTGGCCGCCATCGCGGTCACCACGACATTCCGCCGAGTTTCTGTACCGATCGCTACACTCATGTCGACATGGATACCTGTAGCACCCGCTACAGTCAACCCGTGCCCCGCCCACTCGACCATGCCCGCCGCGCCCAACTCCTCGAGGGCGTCATCGCCTACATCGCCGAATACGGCCTGGCCGAACTCTCGCTGCGCCCGCTGGCCGAGTATCTGGGCACCAGCTCCCGCATGCTCATCCACTACTTCGGCACCAAGGAGGCAATGCTGATCGCCGCCTTGGAAACCCAGCGCCCCGACATCCCCGCCCTGTTCTCCGGTATCGACTCCGGCGAAGTTCTCCGCGCCCGCCTCTCGGCGTCTTTCGCCATCAACACCGAGGGCAGCTTCGCCACCAGCCTCCCGGTCCTCTTGCAGGTGCTGGGCGCCGCGACAATCCCCGACAGCCCGTTCAAGACCTACGCCACCGAGGCCATCGAAGTCCTCGTCACCGCAATGACGAACTCCCTCACCCGAATAGACCCCACCCTCCCCGACCCCGAAGCCTCCGCCACCCTCCTCATCTCCGGCATGCGCGGCCTCATTCAGGACTGGTGGATCACCAATGACACCACCCGCGTTCACCGCGCCGTGGACCTCCTGATAGCCCAGGCGATCCCGACCCGTCAGCCGCCGAGCTGAGTCCGGATTCCCGTGGCGACCGCTTCGTCCCCGCGGGCGGTCGGATGGAACGGAATGGCATTCGGATCACGCGGATCCTGAAAGTTGTTGAGCCAGGGCTCGTCGGTGCAGAGTCCGTGGCCCGCGGTCGCCGCGCGGGAGTCGAAGAACTCGACGCCCAGCAGCGCTGCGGCCTCCCGCTGGGCCCGGTCGAGGCGATCCATCGCATCGATGGCCGCCTGTCCGCGCGGCTGGACGAATCGCACCACCCCGAAGGCGTTGAAGCACACCGAGTCCTGCCCGGCGGGGAAGAATTCCGGATATCCGACGAGCACGATGCGGGCGTTCGGCGCGTAATACTTGATGTAGGTGATCACACTGCGCAGGCGTTCGGCGTACTTCTGACCGGTCAGTGCATCGGAGTCCGCGAGCCGGTTCTGCGCGGCGGCATCGGTCCCGCACCCACCGATCAGATCGAGCACGCAGTGTTGCAGCGAGTACCACATGGTCGCGTCATTGGTGCCCCACCGGTCGTTCAATCCGAACTGCAAGGCCACCAGCTTGGTTCGCGACCCGAAGGCGCCCGCCTGATCGGCCTGCTGGGCTTCCGTGGCGGCGGTGTAGCTGGGTGGGGTGTCGAGGGATGCGCCCGGACACGACAGGTCGGCATAACTCGGGGTGCCCGCAACGCCCATCAGCGTGCTCAATCGCGTGGGCCACGAGGTGTCACCGTGGCGACATTCGACGGCGTGATCATCGACCATCCAGGCATTGGCGCTGAACGAATCGCCCAGCACCACAAGTTCTTTACCGTCGGCCGGAGCCGCCGCACCCGTTCCGGTCACGCTGATCGAAGCGGCGGCGGCCAGGGTCAATACACTGAAACGAAACGCTTTCATCCTGTGGGGAGTTAAGCACCGTCTTCGCTCGCCCGCTCGATTCCGGTCCCCCCAATTCCTCTCCCCCCGAATTCATGGGCGGTGGAACTCGGCGGCCAACGCGATCAGATCGGGCACATAGGACCCATCCCTGGCGGCACGCAAACGGGCCTCCGACAACGTGAACAGGCCGACTTCGAGAATGGTCTCGCCGTCATCGGGATTGGTGGGCGGACCGGTCAGTTCGACGTCGGCGGTGCACCAGAGCCAGGCCTTGTGGGGATGCGGTTGCCAGGGGCGGTAAGGGGTGGGGTGATCGGTGGTGGCGTAGTGGGCGCCGATCGGATGGATGGGGCCGGTGAGTTCGGCGCCCGCCTCTTCGATGAGTTCGCGGATTACGCAGTCCTCGATGGATTCTCCCGCTTCGCGGGTGCCGCCGGGGAGGAACCAGATGTCGCGGGCGTCGCGGCAGAGCACGATGCGGTCGCCGACGAAGCAGACGACGTGAATATTGGTGACGAGCTCGTCGGGCGGGAGTTCGGTGGAGAATTGGACGTCCAGGCCGCCCCACTCCCAGCGGGCGGGGGCGTGCAGCAGCGGATAGCGGTCGGCGAGCGTCATGCGTCGACGGTAGCGGGAGAGCCGATCCGACGCCCGATCCGACGTTCTAGAACGGGTTTCAGTAGGGTTCTCCCATGGCCTTCGTCATCGACAGAACCGTGGAAATCGACGCACCCGCCGAGCTGGTCTGGCAAGTGCTCACCGATGTGGACAAGTACGGGGAATGGAATCCCTTCTGCTTGGAGTGCGAGACCACCCTCGAACCGGGTTCGCCGATCGACATGAAGGTGCGGCTGGTCGGTCCGAAACCCAAGCAGCAGCGCGAATTCATCCGCACGCACACCCCGGGCGTGGAATTCAGCTACGCCATGAAGCCGGCGCCGCTGGGCCTGCTCAGCAGCGAGCGCTCGCACACCGTGACCGCACTCGACGACGGTCGCACCCGCTACCTGTCGCACTTCCAGCTCAACGGTCCCCTCGCCCCGGTGGTCTCCGGACTGCTGGGCAGCGCGTTGACCACCGGGTTCGAGGGTATGACCAATGCCGTCAAGACGCGGGCCGAGGCCCTGAAGGCCGTGCGCGACTAGCGTTCACGCCTCGAACGGCTGCACATTGCCGGCGGCGTCGCGGTCACCGCTCTCGGTTTCGATGGCGGTGACCAGGTCCTGCACGCTGCTCCAGCTGCGCGGTTCCTCATCCTCCAAATTGCCGATCGTGTACCAGGTGGCGGTGCCGCGATAACGCACCAGCCCGTGCCCCGAATAATCCAGCGTCACATCGAGATCCCCGGAGACCGTTCCCTCTTCCCGGGTCATGACGGCTGTCTCGCTGCGGATTTCGACGATGGCTACTATGTGAAGCCTCCCTTGGTGACGCAATCCTGCACCGCGGTCTGCAGTGCGGCCTGCTCCTTGGTATCGACGTTCAATCCGTACTTTACTTTCACCTGGATGTAGTGCCCGATATAGGCGCACCGGAAATTCCCGGGCGGAATGTAGGTGGACGGATCCTGGTCTCCCTTGGAGCGGTTGGCCGTGGGATCGGAAATCACCAGGTTCAGTGCGTCATTCGCGATGTGCCGCCGGGTGTCGTCATCGAGTTTCGACGCGCCAGAGCGCCAGGCCTCGGCCAATGCCACGATGTGGTCGATGTCGAGGGCGGAGGAATCGGTGGTCCACTTGTAGGGCTTGAGGGCATTGGTCTTCTTGTCCATGACCCCGTACTGGTCGTGCCAGCCGCCATTGCTGCCGACACTCAATTTGCACGAGGCGGGGTCGAGTTTCACCGGTCCGGTGGCGTCGCGCAGCAGCACCACATCGCGGGTGGTGCAGCGGCTGTATTGCGCGAAGGCGTCACCGAATCCGTGTTCGGGTTTCTCGGTGTCCCAGTGCGGGAATCGGTCGCGCGAATAGCCGGTCATCGGTAATTCGTCGGCGACCTTCAGCTTGCCCAGCAGGGCGCTGATCTCCTTCGCCGAGCCCGCCGGTTGGACGGGGCCGGAGGGGGCCGGGGGTCCGTTCGACTCCGGTTTGGTGGTGCCCGTGTGCTTTTCGAGCAGCACGGTCACCACGGCCAGCGCGATCACGAACAGGAGCGAGAGCGCCGCTTTCAGCGCGCGGCGTAGCGCGGGAGACGAACGTAGCTTCTGCAACATATCCCGCAAACCTTGGCAATCGGTGGCCCGAAACAGCAAGCCACAGGAGGGTTTCGGAGACGGGTGTCACACTCCGCTCTTCCATGCTGAGGCGCGGCAAGATCGAAAACAACGACGGTGCAGGCAGTTCCGGCCGAAACCCGGCGCGTCGCGGGTGTCGTATCAGATCTGATGCCACCAGGCTATGAAGAAGGCGACGCCGCCCGCGCACAGTACGACGGCGACCGGCACCGGCCACCACGGGCCGGTGCGGGCCAGCAACCGTTGGGCGAGACGCTGTTCGAGCAGGCCGAGTCCGGCGATCAGCAGCACCCACAGTGGCATCGGCAGCGCGCCCCCGGCGAAATGGACCGCCCAGGCGCCCGCCAATGTCGGCCCGCCCCAGGAGTGTTGATAGTCGTGCGCCGCGATCAGCGGGTAGAAGATGCCGCGCACGGCGGCCATGATCATGAGGAAGGCGGCGAACCAGGCGACCATGGCGACCGCGGCCGCCAGCACCGTGTGGACGGCCGAGCGGACCGGTCCCGGTTCCCGCAGTTCGAACGGCGCGCGAAACATCCGTCGCATGACGCGCGCCCGAACCCCGGTGGGCGCGAAGGCAACCTGCAGCGAGAGCAGCGCGAAGTACGCCGACCGCAGCACCCGCTCGACCTTGCCCATGCCCCCACACTAACCCTGGTCGAGCGTCCGACCCGGTAGCCGACGGGCCCGTGCCGCACCCCGGATACGACTCGGCGCGCCGGGGTAGCCCTGCCCGGCGCGCCGAATTGTGCTGTCTGTCAGCCGTTGTTGAGCTTGTTCAACCGCTCGCAGGACTCCAGGTACTCGGCGATGAGCCGCTGCACCACGTCGGCGGAACGCTCCATCTTGTTCATCATGCCGACGACCTGGCCGACCGGGTTGAAGTTCACGTCCTTGGCCTGCTCCGGGTAGCGGTGACCGCGCTTCACGCCGTCGAGCGCGACCATCATCTGCAGCGGCATGCCCAGCGGCTTCGGGTTCTCCGGCGCTTCCCACGCCTCGGTCCAGTCGTTCTTGAGCATGCGGCAGGGCTTGCCGGTCCACGACCGCGAACGCACGGTGTCGGAGCTGGAGGCGTCGATGTAGGTCTGCATCTGTGCCGGCGGCACATTCGCCTCCTCGACGGTCAGCCACAGCGAACCGGTCCACGCGCCCGCCGCGCCCATGGCCAGCGCGGCGGCGACCTGACGGCCGTTGCCGATGCCACCCGCGGCGAGGGCGGGCATATCGCCGATCGCGTCGATGACCTGCGGCCACAACACCATCGAGGCGATCTCGCCGCAGTGGCCGCCGCCCTCGGTGCCCTGCATGACCACGAAGTCCAGCCCGGCGTTCTTGTGATTGAGCGCGTGCTTGACCGAACCGCACAGCGCGCCGATCAGGCGGCCGGAGTCCTGGATCTCCTTGATCACGTCATCGGGCGGGGTGCCCAGCGCGTTGGCGACCAGCTTGGCCTTGGGGTGCTTCAGGATCACCTGGATCTGCGGGGCGACCGTGGTGGCGGTCCAGCCCAGCAGCTGGTTGTGCTTCTCCTCCGGCGGCAGGTGCGGCACGCCGTGGTCGTTGAGGATCTTCTCCGCGAAGTCGCGGTGCTGCTGCGGAACCAGCTTGGCCAGTTGGGCTTCCAGCTCCTCGGGGCTCAGGCCCTCGACGCCCTTGCCCTCGTACTTGGAGGGAATGACCAGGTCCACGCCGTAGACGCCCTGCACGTGGTCGTCGAGCCACTGCAACTCCACCTCGAGCTGCTCCGCGGTGAAACCGACCGCGCCGAGCACACCCAGACCGCCCGCATTGCTGACCGCGGCGGCCACATCGCGGCAGTGGGTGAAGGCGAAGATGGGCACGTCGATGCCGAGGCGATCACAGATCTCGGTACGCATGTGTGGTGGGCTCCTCTGAACTTTCCGGCACTGGAAACGTTGTGCTCACCACACTAGAACACGTTCTACAAATTGACCAGGGTGTGTATGATTACCGGCGAGTACGGTTTGCGTACATGTTTCAGTTTCCGCAGCGTGTCAGTCTGCGAGCAGGCCGTCGGCCACCAGATCGTCGAACAGCAGCTGATCCACCGGGGGCACGTGCGGGCGATCGGCGTAGGTGAACCAGGCGATCTCTTCGATCTCGCTGCTCACCGCGATCGTGCCGGAGTATTCGGCGGTGTAGCAGGCCATGCGCACGACCGCGTCGGGGATCAGGGCCTCGTAGGTGCCCACGTGCGCGACCGATTCCGGTGCGATCTCGACCGTCAGTTCCTCGCGGATCTCGCGGACGAGGGTCTGTAGATCCGTCTCCGCGCCTTCGCGTTTGCCGCCCGGGATATAGAAGACGTCCTTGCCGCGCGGTCGCGCGCACAGGATCTTGCCGTCCTCGATCCGCACCCACGCCACCGTGTCGATCAGTCGCTGCTCGCGCTCCGTCCGCATTCGCGCAGCCTAGCGGGCCTCAGTCGGCGGGCCGCCACGCCGCGACGAGGTCGAGCAGGCCGGGGAAGCGTGCCTGTAGATCCTCGATGCGGACCTGGCTGCGACGTTCGAGGCCGTACTGGCGCTGGCGGGTGACGCCCGCCTCGCGCAGGGCCTTGAAGTGGTGTGTCAGTGAGGATTTCGGGCGGTCGATGCCGAACCAGCCGCAGGGGTGGTCGTAGGCCTCGGAGTCGAGCAGCAACTTCTGCACGATGAACAGGCGCAGCGGGTCGCTCAGTGCGCCCATGACGGCTTCCAGGCGCAGGTCGTCGATGTCGGGTTCGGGCAGCGGTTCCGGGACGGCGTCGGGTTCCGGCAGGAGCGTGAACTTCGGCGCGGGGTGCACCTTGGTCGACATGTCGGACTCCTCACTGTCAGCACTTGTACGACTTTGATCGTACAGCATGCTATGTTCGACTTCATTCGTACTAGTTCGAGTTAGTTCGAACTATGAGTGGAGGTAGTGGAAGTGGTTGCGACACAATCCCGTCCGGTGGACACGGCCGACCTCGCGAGCCCGTCACGGGTGGCTCCGAAGTGGTGGATTCTGCTGGCGGCATGGCCGGTGACGGCGATCTTCGTGCTCTCGAACGCGGCGACACCGCTGTACGGGCTGTGGCAGCGGGACTTCGGATTCTCGAAGGGCACCATGACGGTCGTCTTCGCGTTCTATATCGTCGGGCTGCTCGGTTCCCTGCTGGTCTCCGGCATCGCGTCGGACCGATTGGGCCGTAAGGCGATCCTGCAGCCCGCGCTCGCGCTGGCGGTGACCGCGTGCCTGATCTTCGCGACCGCGCCGAACGTGATCGCGTTGATGATCGCCCGACTGCTGACCGGCATCGCGGTCGGCGCGGCGGTATCGGCGGGCATGGCGGCCGTGACAGACGTCGCCGGGGCCGAACGCAAGCATCTCGGCGCACTGTTCGCCTCGACCGCCATGGTCTTGGGCGCGGGTGTCGGTCCGCTGCTGTCGGGTGTTCTCTCCGAGACCGCCCCGGCTCCGACGGTGACCGTCTTCGTTGTCGAGATTGCCCTGATCGCAACCGCTTTCATCACGGTCCTGCGCATGCCCGTCACCCGGCCCGCCGACCGCGGTGCCGGATCCTGGATCCGCGTGCCCCGCGTCCCCGCCGAGAACCGTCGGCAACTCCTGCTCGGCATCGCGGTCTTCGCCCCCGGCATCACCGCGACCTCCTTCGTCCTGGCTCTCGGCCCGACCCTGCTCTCCACCCTGCTCGGCACCACCAGCCGAATCATCGCCGGCGCCATGGCCTTCGCCATGTTCCTCACCGCCACCGCCGTCCAGTTCGCCGCCCGCACCCTCCCCCGAGCCGTAACCATGACCGTCTCCGCGACGGCGACCGCCCTCGCCATGACAACCCTGGTGATCGCCGTGTACTCCCACTCCCCGATCCTCCTGATCACCTCGGCCCTCCTAGCCGGAGCAGGCCAGGGCCTAGGCCAACTCGGCGGCCTCTCCCTCCTGAGCGCCACCGTCCCCACCGCCCGCCTCGCAGAAGCCAACGCCGCCTTCAACATCGGCGGCTACATCCCCGCAGGCCTCCTCCCCGTAGCCACCGGCTACCTGAGCGACCTAACCACCCTCGCCACCGCCGCCACCACCTTCGCCACCACCCTCCTCACCCTCGCCTTGATAGCCGCCACCACCATCCGCCGCAACCACACCCACCTAACCCCCGCCTGATCCCCACAATGCACTGGTGCAGCACGCTTCTCGGCGTTCACCTGCGCCAGTGCATTCTCGGTGACCCCGCGACGTTTGCCTGCCGCAACGCATTCTCATCCGGGATGGGCGCACCGGCGGCGCGGAGTGCGGCGGCCGTGCGGGTGAGGAGGGTGAGGCGACGGGAGCGGAGGTGTGCGGCGGAGGCCCGAATCACCGCCCAGCCCATCGCGGCCAGTTCGGCGTGGCGATCAATGTCACGGGCGTACTGGCCGGAATCCGTCCAGTGCTGAGCGCCGTCGTACTCGACGGCCACCTTCCATTCCGGCCAACCCATGTCCAGACGGGCCACGAAGCTGCCGTCGCGGCGCAAGACCGGGATCTGCGTCGCGGGACGCGGAAATCCGGCGGCCACCAGGAGCAGGCGCGTCGCCGTTTCTTGCGGTGACTCGGCTCCAGGATCGACGAAGTCGAGCACCTCCCGAAGTCGGCGACTTCCCCTGGCCCCCGGATGGTCCGCACCGAGCGCGATGATCGCCGCGGTATCCAGCCCGGTTACCCGGCAGAGCGAATCCACCGCTGCGACCGCCCGCCCCACCCCGAGTAGACGCGCCAGGTCATACCCGGTCCGCACTGCCGAGGTCACCTGCACCCCGTCAATCCAGTCGACCTCTTCCGGCCACAGGTCGTACTGGCGCGCAATGATTCCCACAGGCGCTCGGGTGATTCCACGCCTGGCCACCTCGGCGGGTTCATGGGTGAACCACTCGGCCCCGTGCATCACGAGTGCGGAGAATCCAACCAGGACAGCGTCATCCCCGCCCCAATACGCGGCCGCGCGCATACGAGTCTGTGCATCGAATACCGCCCCTTTGCGCAAGTACACGTCCGGGTGCAGCCGCCGATAATCCATCCGCAACTCGTGCCTGCTCACCCTGCCGTCCCGCACCGCCCTGCTCCCGCAGATCAACTCTTCGATCCCCATGCCGCCACTTTCCCCATCCCGCCCGCGTGGCACACCCCGATCGGAAACTCCGCACCCCCGCCAGCCGCGAGAATGCGCTGACGCAGATAGCCTTTCGGCGTTTGTCTGCGTCAGTGCATTCTCGTGGGGCGGTTAGGGGCAGAGGGCGTGGGCTAGGAGGGTGGGGTAGTTCGGGATGTCGGTGGAGTCGGTTAGGGCGAGGGTTATTGCTCGGCCTTCGGGGGTGGCTCCGGAGATGGTGGTGTAGCCCGCTATGCCGCCGGTGTGGCCGAAGTATTTTGCGCCGCAGGAGAGTTGGGTGTAGCCGATGCCTAGGCCGTATTCGAGGGGGTTGGCGGGGGATTCGGGTTGGGTGGCTAGCATGTCGTGAGAGGTGGCGGCGGTGATGATCTTGCCGGAGAGCAGGGCCATGTAGAAGCGGTTGAGGTCGGGGCCGGTGGAGATGAGGCCGCCCGCGCTCCAGGGGATCGAGGGTTCGGAGCGGGTGACGTCGGTGGGGTGGCCGTCGACTGTGGTGTAACCCTGGGGGTGGGGGCCTCGGAAGTCGACTTCGCCAGGGCCGGGGAGGTAGGTGTCGGTGAGACGGTTCGGGGTGGTGATGCGGGCGGCGAGCTCCTCGGAATACGCTCTGCCCGTCACCTTTTCGACCAGCATGCCTGCCACGATGAAGTTGGTGTTGGTGTATTGGAACCGCTGCCCCGGTGGGAACTGCGCCGGATGCCGCAGCGCGATGGCGATCTCCTCGGCGGGAGTGAAGGTGCGATGGTCGGCGGCGGCCTTCACCTCGTCGAGTTCGGGATCCTCCGACAGCTCGGGCAATCCACTGCGATGCTGCAGGATCTGTCGCACGGTGATCGCGCGCCCGTCCACACCGTTGCCGGTGAGCAGGCTCGGCAGGTAGGTGTCGATCGGCTCGTCGAGCCGCACCTTGCCCTCCGACACCAACTGCATGATCATCGCCGCGGCAAAGGTTTTCGAGATGCTGCCGATGCGCACCTGCTGTGCCGGGGACAGGGGAATCGGTGCGCCCGTGGCGCGGTCGGCGACCCCGGCCGTCAGGGTCACCGTCTGCCCGTTCTCGGTGAGAGTCGCGATCACCCCGGTGGTCCCGCCCCGGACCAGGCCGTCGATATCGTCGCGGATCTGCTCGACCCGCTGCGGTGAGACCGCCATCGGCGTCGTGGAAACCGGCTGCGGAGTCGTGCTACTCACCGTTCCGCATCCCGCCGTCCCCGCCACCGCAAGCACCGCCGCCATCAGCCCGATTCGCATACCTCGACGGTAGGGACGACCACCCGTCCGGGACATCCGGACAACCCCTGAGAGCATCCCTGAGAATCCACCCCGACAATCGGTAAGATTCGGTGAGGGGCGGAAATGTTTCCCGTTCAAAGACTTCGGGGGTTCGAGTGACGGACGTACGCCGATCGGGCTGGACCTGGCGGTCCCTGGTCGCCATAGGTGTTTCGGTGCTGCTCCTGCTGGCCAGCGCCACCAGCTACATCATCAACTTCGACCATATCGAGCACTGGAGTCAGTTGTTCGCGGTGGCCACGCTGGCCTCGGTGGCGGTGTTCTCGGTGATGGGCTGGACTCCCCTGCGGCAGCGTGCACGACGGTGATGTCGCCCGATCCGGAGACCGTGATCGCAGTCGGCCGCTGGAGTCCCCGCTATGCCCGGGTACTCGCGGTCGCGGGTAACGGTGCGGTGGCCTTCGCGCTCGTGGACACCAATGGTGACGGTGTGGAAGTCGATATCGACGAGCTGTTCCGCGAAGCGGACGGCCGGTGGGTCCCCGGGATGAGCTCCGGCGCAGGCGGTTCCATCGTGCCCGAGGATCATGACGCCATCTATTTCCTTGGCTGTGGTCAGGACTGGGACGGTCTGCGTTACGCCTACGGTCGTGGAGACCGTCCCGGTGCCGGTCAGGTGTGGGTGCGGGGACAGCGGCTGGATGTCACGGTTGCCGAGAGCGGCTGGTGGGTGTGGGTGCGCCCGATCGGGTGATCAGGCCCAGCACGCCCGCCGCCACCGCGGCCGCCACGATGACGTACCACCCGTGATGGAACGCGTCCAGCGTCGTACCCGGACTCGTCGGTGACCCGAGGGTCGCCACCAGAACCGCCACGCCGACGGCCATTCCGATCTGCCGCGCCATGCTCAGCACCGCCGACCCGGTCGCGAACTGTTGCGGCGGCAGCCCCGCGGTACCCGCCGCGACACCGGTCGGCATGGTCAGCCCGACACCCAGCCCGGTCAGCAGCATCCCGCCCAGCATGCCGCCCGCGTAGTTCGGATGCAGCGTCACCGCCTGTGCCCACCAGGCGATTCCGCCCGCGAACGACAGTCCGCCCAGCGCCAGTACCGGCCCGGCACCGACCCGGGCAATGAGCTTGCCCGCCGACACCGCCACGATCGGCACCAGCAGTGGACCGGGTGCGATCGCCAGCCCCGTCTTCAGCGCCGACCACACCCACACGTTCTGCATCCACAGCACCGCCGACAGCAGCATGCCCGCGAAGGCGATATTGAACAGCAGCGAATTACCGAGCATCAGAGCGAAATTCGGCACCCGCAGCAGGCCGGGATCGACTACCGGGCTGTGGTGGCTGCGTGACGAGACCACGAATGCGATCGCGAAGATCGCCGTCGCGGCGAACGCGCCGATCACCCCCGCCGAGCCCCACCCCCAATCCGGGCCCTTGACCACCGCCAGGATCAGCGATGCCACCGCGCCGATGAGCATGAGCGCGCCGACTCCGTCCGGCAGGGCTCCACCGTGGCCTGCCGGTTTCGGCAGCAGGCGCAGTCCCACCGCGATCGCGATGAGGCCGAGCGGCACGTTCACCAGAAACACCCAACGCCAATCGAATTCGACGAGCACACCGCCGATCACCGGTCCCAGCGCCGCGCCGAGACCACCGAAGGCGACCCAGAGTCGAACCGCGGTCGCGCGTCGTTCGGCAGGCGTGGCCGCCAGCAGCAGCCCCAGCGAGGATGGCGTCAACAGCGCCGCGCCCGCCGCCTGCGCCACCCGGAAGGTCACCAGCGCACCGGTATTCCACGCCACCGCGCACAGCGCCGACCCGAGAACGAAGATGCCGAGCCCGGCTAGGAAGGTGGCCTTGTTCCCATTGCGATCCCCGAGCCGTCCCGCGGGCACCAGCAATGCCGCGAACACGATCGAGTACGCGTTGAGCACCCAGGAGAGCCCCGATATCCGCGCACCGGAGAAGTCCACTGCGATCCGTGGCAGCGCCACATTGACGATGAACAGATCCAGGCTCGACAACAGCACCGCCACCGCGACGATGCCGAGCACCACCCGAGAATCGACGCTCCGCCGTTCTTGCTGTGCGACATCGACACTCATCGCGCTCCCCCGATAGTGCCGCATTCCCGCCAAGTGAGTTGCTTCATAGGACGGACCATAGGGTAGTGAGTCCCTTCAAGCAACCGACTATGCTGGGTGCATGCGGCGAACCAGCTACGAGGACATGAACTGCTCCATCGCCCAATGCCTGGAGGTGGTCGGCGAGTGGTGGACCCTGCTCATCGTCCGCGACGCCATCTTCGGCGTGACCCGCTTCGACGACTTCCGCTCCCGCCTCGGCATCGCCCGCAACGTCCTTACCCAGCGTCTGGAACACCTTGTCGCCCAAGGGTTCCTGGAAAAGACGCCCTACCAGGACAACCCGGTCCGCTACGACTACCTGCTGACCGACAAGGGCCGCTCACTCTGGACGATCCTGGCCGCCATGCGGCAATGGGGCGACCAATGGGCCGCCCCCGACGGCCCGCCGGTGGAGACCGTGCACAAGGGCTGCGGTCAGGTCACGACCGTGCAGCCGGTCTGCCACGAATGTGGTGACCAGCTCGGCTATCACGACATGCGGCTGCAACTCGGACCGGGCGCGCACGACCCGAACCTCCTGCCCGGCAAGCGTTAGGGCGCGCTGGTCAAGTCCGCGCCGACGAGACTGGCCTTGGCGAGTACCGCCCCTGTCAGATCCGTTTCACGCAGGGACGCATTGTTCAGGTTGGCCAATTCGAGCTTCGCGCCGCGCAGATTCGCCCGGTCCAGCTTCGTGTTCATGAGGTTGGCGCGTTCCAGGTTGACGCCCTGGAGGTTGGCCTGGGTGAGGTCGGCATCGGCCAAGCACGTACCCCGCAGGTCGATGGATTCCGGTCCACTGGCGGAACGGCGCGCGATGACGCGCAGTGCGGCTTGAACATCCGCGGAAAGGCCCGGGTCGTGGTCTCGGCCGCAGTCGCCGGAATTCGGTGAATGCGTGCGGAGGAAAGCGCTCAGTATCTCGAAGATGGACGAGCGGTCCTGTGGCGAATCGCTGGCCAGGCGTTCCAGCAGATAGATTCCGCCGAGCCGAATATCCAAGCCCTGATTGTCCAGCTCCTCAACGGCTTTGGCATACCGTTCGGTGGTGGCTGTCTGCCGGGCGAGACCGTACTGATCATTCGTCGCGTGCAGGGACTGGCTGGTGAACCAGAGGGCCGTGACCGCGGCGATCGTGGTCGTGATCGACGCCAGCCTCGACCAGCCGCCCCAGCTGACACACGCGTGGGTGACCCGGCGAAATCGCGTTCGAGTCGTATCTGGTTGGCGTAGTGACGTTATTCTATTCGGCCGACGTCGCGCGACGACCGCCCCCCGGCGTGACTGCACGCGTCGATAATCCACCAAAAGCGTTGGTGGGACGAGTGGTTTATCGGCCTCACGCCGGGCGCACGGCCTTCACCGCCTGACCGGTGGCGTCGGCGATACGAGCGAGTTCGGCGGTGATCTCCGCGGTGGGCACGGGCGCGCCGTCGAACATCGCGACCACCAGATCGCCCTTGTCGAGTTCCCAGGTTCCGGCGATGCGGCCGCCGATGAGGACCAGCGGGGAGATCCAGCCCGCGGTGCGGCTGACCTTGGCGCGATGGTCGCCGGGCAGCAGTGCGGCGTCGCCGGTCCCGGGACCCAGCACGTACTGGTCGAACTGGCCGAGGAGATGGACCGCGGCGCTGGGCTCGGTGGCGGCCAGGTCGTCGAGGTGTTCGGTGAGGAAGTAGCCGGTGCGACCTTCGACGTCGATGGTGGTGAGCTCGTCGCCCAGTTCCGAAAACCAGCGGCGCACAGTGGGTTTGCTCAAGAAATTGCGGGTCAGCCAGTTGTTGAAGATCTCCGGGGTCGCCGGACCGTAGGCGCCGAGGTACGCGCGGATGACAGTGGCTGCGGCGACATCCGGGTCCGGGATGCCAGACCAACCGGGGATCACGTGTGTCGGATGGGTGAATGTGACTGCGGTGCCGCGACTTTCCCCATAGCAGAGGGCTCCCTGCCAGGCCAGCGGCTTGAGCATCGAACCCCAGCCCGACCGCAGATGCGCCTCCAACGGCTGGAATCGAGGTTCGGCGATGAGCTCGCGCACCAACTCGTCCCGGGTGAGCACCCGCCCGTCCAGGATCTCGCCGACCGCCTTGACCAGTGCCGCAACATCGTCCGGGGTGGCCCCGGCCGCCTTGGTCCAGGCCGGTTTCTCCCACGTCCGCGCCGACCCCATGAGCGACAGCGCCGCGGCCCCCAACCCCGGCGTGAGCGCATGCAGCGTCCCCCGCATGGCCCAGGTCTTCATCAGCGCACCCTCCCCCAGCGCCGCCCCGACCGCCCCCGGCTGCCCTGCCGAACGGCGCAGCGCCACAGCAGTTTCCGCGGCCGAGGTCACCTGCGCCTGCACGCCACACAGCCGCTCGACCACGGCAACCGTATCCCCCGAGGTGCGCGGATCCACGAACTGCCGCCGCACCCGCCAGCCGAACACCTGCTCCCACGAAACCCGCACAGCGCCTCCCACACCTGGGCCCGCGCCACCCGCGAGACCGCGACCAGCTTAAAGCCGCAGTCCGACACAACCCGCGATGTCGCAGGCCATCGCTCAAAGCCGTTCGATGATGGTGGCGTTGGCCAGGCCACCGGCCTCGCACATCGTCATCAGCCCGTAGCGGCCGCCGGTCTGCTCGAGGTGGTTGAGCATGGTGGTGAGGATGCGGGTGCCCGATGCGCCGAGCGGGTGGCCCAGGGCGATCGCGCCGCCGCGCGGATTGAGTTTGGCCGGGTCCGCGCCGATTTCGTGAGCCCACACCAGCGGCACCGGCGCGAACGCCTCGTTCACCTCGTAGACATCGATGTCGTCGATGGTCAGGCCCGCCCGCGCGAGCACCTTGCGGGTGGCCGGAATGACGGCGGTGAGCATGAGCAGCGGATCGTCACCGACGACCGAGAAGGAGTGGAAGCGGGCGCGCGGCCGCAGACCGAGCTGCGTGGCCTTCTCCTCGCTCATGATCAGCGCGGCGGACGCGCCATCGGTGAGCGGCGACGAATTGCCCGGCGTGATCGACCATTCGATCTCCGGAAAGCGCGCCTTGAACTCGGCATCCACGAATGCGGGCCGCAGCCCGGCGAGCCCCTCGACGGTGGTGCTCGCACGAATGGTCTCATCCGCGGTGAGCGTCCCGGCGGGCACGATTTCGTGGTCGAAGCCGCCGGAAGCGGCGGTGGCCGCGGCCAATCGGTGGGAGCGGGCGGCGAATTCGTCGAGGGCGGCGCGGTCGAACTTCCAGCGCGCCGCGATCACCTCGGCCGCAATGCCCTGCTGGATAAGGCCGTCCGGATAGCGGTGCGCAAGCGGACCCCGATTGGCATCCTGCCCTTGGGCGCTGGAGAACATGGGCACCCGCGACATGGATTCGACACCGCACGCGATGGCGATGTCATAGGCCCCGGAGATCACGCCCTGGGCGGCGAAGTGCGCGGCCTGCTGTGACGATCCACACTGCCGATCGACGGTCGTGGCGGGTACGGATTCCGGAAAACCGGCCGCCAGCGCCGCCGTCCGCGAGATATTGAATGCCTGTTCACCGCTCTGCGAGACGCAACCGCCGATCACATCATCGATCAGCGCCGGATCGATCCCGGTGCGGGACACCAGGCTCTCCAGGACCCCGGAGAGCAGCGTTGCGGGATGGACTTCCGACAGGCCGCCACCGTTTTTACCCTTTCCGGACGGAGTGCGCACGGCGTCGACGACGACAGCGGAAGTCATGACTTCTCCTTGTTCTCACGATGCAAACCAAAGGTGAATTGCGGTTAACATAAGCACTGTACCGCACCGAGGCGCGCCCGTCAGCCGCGCATTTTTTCACCTCCCAGACACCGTGATTCAGATTGCTAGCCTGTTGCTGTGACCGCGACCAGCACTCCGAACCACGAACCGTTCTGGCATCTCGAGATGCGGCTGTCCGCGGTGCTGTCCGTGCTGGCGGGATTCATCGGCGCGGCCGCGTACGCCCATTCCGAGGGCTACTTCGTGACCTTCATGACCGGTAATACCGAGCGCGCCATCCTCGGCCACTTCGTCGGCGACCACACCCTGGCCCTGGGTGCGGCCGCGATCATCGGCTGCTTCCTGGCAGGCGTTTTCGTGGCGTCACTGTGCCGGCGCTACTGGTGGACCAATCACCCGCACGGCGCGACCATGCTCACCACCGGAGCCCTGTTCGTGGCTGCGGCAGTGGACAACATCCTGGGTGAGCGTGGCATCGGACTGATTCCGATCCTGTTCGTGGCCATCGGCATGGGCGCGATCAACACCTCGTTCGTGAAGAACGGCGAAGTGTCCGTGCCGGTCACCTACGTCACCGGCACGCTGGTGAAATTCGCGCAGGGCGTGGAGCGGCACATCGCGGGGGGCGGCAATGCCCGCGACTGGCTCGGCTATGCGGTGCAATACTTTTCGTTCGCATTGGGCGCGGTCATCGGTGGCGTGGTGTCGCTGCTGGTCTCGGGCACCTACATGCTCGATGCCGCATTCATGGGTTCACTGCTGGTGGCCGGCTACACCTGGCGCGCCGATATTCGCTGGGTGCGGCGCCATGTCCGGCGCAGCGCCAATGAGATCGAGGTCGGCGCGGCCGAGGATTGAGTCACGTCACAGCCGCGCAACACTCGGCTAATTAAGCGCAAATGCCCCGAACCGGTCCTATTCTGCTGAATATGACAACCACCAAAGAGGGTTATGAAGGGCCGGTTCATGCGCTGGCCCGCAGTGCGTGGCAGTCGATCCTGGTCACCGGCATTCTCTCGGTGGTGCTGGGCATCCTGGTGCTGGTGTGGCCCGGACCCACCCTGGTCGTCGCCGGTGTCCTGTTCGGCATCTATCTGCTCGTGTCGGGTGTTTTCCAGCTGATCGCGGCCTTCGGGCTACATGTCAGCACCTGGATGCGGGTGCTGAGCTTCATCACCGCGATCCTGTCGTTCATCCTGGGATTCTTCTGCTTCCGCAATGAGTTCCAGGCCATCGGGCTGCTGGCGCTGTGGATCGGCATCACCTGGATCTTCCGTGGCACCGCGGTGCTGGTGGCGGCGATGTCGGATGCGGTCCCGGGTCGCGGCTGGCAGATCCTGTTCGGCATCCTGCTCATCGTCGGTGGCGGTCTGCTGATCGTGGAGCCGTTCCGCTCGATCACCGCGCTGGTCGTGGTGGTGGGCTGCTGGCTGATCGCGATCGGTGTGTTCGAGGTGATCTCGGCCTTCCAGGTCAAGAGCAACGCCAAGAACGTCCCGACCGGCGTCTGACAACGCAATAGCCGACGGCGGCCGCCCACTCTGGGCGGTCGCCGTTTTCTATTGCTGGAGAATGACTTTCAACGCAGCCGCTTGGGTCGC
The DNA here is from genome assembly GCF_054782115.1 of Nocardia heshunensis. Lineage (NCBI taxonomy): Bacteria > Bacillati > Actinomycetota > Actinomycetes > Mycobacteriales > Nocardiaceae > Nocardia > Nocardia heshunensis. Next base: position 572,756 of record NZ_BAAGTC010000007.1, read on the forward strand.
TTGTCCATCAACCGCAGGATCAGCGGCGTGAAGATCAACTGCATGGCCAGATCCATCTTGCCGCCCGGCACCACGATGCTGTTGGGCCGCGACATGAACGAATCGTGCAGCATGGACAGCAGATACGGGAAGTCGATCACCTTCGGATCGGCGAAGCGGATCACCACGAAACTCTCGTCCGCGGTCGGAATCGTGCGCGCGGTGAAGGGATTCGAAGTGTCGACCGTCGGGACCCGCTGGAAATTCACATAGGTGCGCGAGAACTGCGGGCAGATGTGCTTCACATAGTCGGGCATGCGCCGCAGGATGGTGTCGATGATGGCCTCGCTGGAATAGCCGCGTTCGGTCTTGTCCCGGTGCACCTTCTGAATCCACTCCAGATTGATGATCGGCACGACACCCACCAGCAGGTCGGTGTAGCGGCCCACATCGATGTCCTCGCACACCGCGGCGCCGTGCAGGCCCTCGTAGAACAGCAGATCGCTGCCGGGTGCGAGTTCGTCCCAGGGCGTGAAGGTGCCCGCGGGTTGGCCGAAGGGCTTGGCCTCGTCATCATCGTGCAGATAGCGGCGCACCCCGCCGACCCCGGATTCCCCGTACTCGCGGAACAGCGACTCCAGCTCGCTGAGCAGGTTCGCCTCCGGACCGAAATGCGAGAACGTCTCGTTGCGCTGCCGTTCGGCCTCGGCCATCGCCAGCTTCATCTCGTTGCGGTCGTAGCGATGAAACGAATCCCCCTCCACGATGGCCGCATTGATGCCCTCGCGGCGGAAGATCTCCTGGAAGGTCCGCGTGACGCTGGTCGTCCCCGCACCGGACGACCCGGTGATCGCGACCACGGGATGTTTGACCGACATGGCACCTCTCTTCAGTATCGGGAAGCTCATCAATGGCGGGCCGCGCGAAACAGCGACCGCGAACCGAACAGGGAGGCATCGAAGCTCGGCCCCTCGTCCGGCTCGCGGTGATACCGCTCGATCCGTTCGACCTCGTTGCGGGATCCGAAAATGAACGGAATCCGCTGATGCAGCTCCTCGGGCCGCACATCCAGCACGCGTTCGTGCCCGGTGATGGCCGCGCCCCCGGCCTGTTCCACGATGAAGGCGATGGGATTCGCGCCGTAGAGCAGCGAAACCCGGCCGGGGCGTTCGGGATTGCGGGTGTCGCGCGGGTACATGTAGAGCCCGCCGCGGGTGAGGATGTGGAAGGTGTCGGCCACCAGCGAGGCGACCCAGCGCATATTGAAATCGCGACCGCGCGGGCCGTCGAGGCCCTGCAGACATTCGTGGACGTAGCGGCGCACGGGGCGCTCCCAGAACCGCTCGTTGGCGGCATTGATGGCGAAACCGGAGGTGTCGTCGGGGATTCGCATGCGCGGATGGGTGAGCACGAACGCGCCCACCTCCCGATCGAGGGTGAATCCGTCGACCCCGCTACCGGTGGTGAGCACCAGCATGGTGGCGGGCCCGTACAGGGTGAAACCCGCGCACACCTGCTGCACGCCCGGCTGCAGGAAGTCGTCGCCCGTGGCCTCCCGGCCGTCCTCGGGTGCGCGCAGCACACTGAAAATCGTTCCGACGGGCAGATTCACGTCGATATTGCTGGATCCGTCCAGCGGATCGAAGGCCAGCAGATACTTCCCGCGCCGGTACTCGCTCGGCACCGGATGGCAGCCGCGCATCTGCTCGGACACCAGCGCCGAGAGCGGCCCCGTCCACTGACTCTCGGCCACCATGATGTCGTTGGCGATGGCATCCATCTTGCGGTGCACGGTGACCGGCAGATTCTCGGCATCCGAGGCGCCCAGGGAGCCGACGATCGCACCCCGGGTGACTTGATTGGCAATGATTTTGGTGGCGGTGGCGAGCACGTTGAGCAGCGCCGAGAACTCTCCGGACGCGCCGGGCTGGCGATGCTCCGACTCGATGGTGTAGCGGGTGAGGGTCTTCAGTCCTTCGGGCACAATCGCTCTCATTTCGTCATGGAGTTGCCCCCTCGTCAGCGGGGGCGTCCGCGAACACACTGCTGCCGAGGACATCGCTGTCCGTCAGGGTGATCAGATCCATGCGGCCCACCGGGCGGTGCAGCTCCACCAGGCGCTTGGCCTGACGCAGCCGGAGGCGGTCGAGCGCATTGCGCACACTGCGGGCATTGGCGAAGCGGGGGCGCGCCATGCGCAGTTCCAGATAGCGCGAAAACGACTGGGCGGCAGCGGGATCGAAGCGGAAATTCTCCTGACACACCATGAGTTCGGCGATCGCCATCAGCTCGCCGTGGGTGTAATCGGGGAATTCGATGTGGTGCGCTACCCGCGACGACAGGCCCGGATTGGCGGAGAAGAACGTCTCCATGCGATCGGGATATCCGGCGAAGATGACCACCAGGCTGGTGCGCTCGTTCTCCATCTCCTGCAACAGGATCTCGATGACCTCCTGCCCGTAATCACGCTCGTTCTCCGGGCGGAAGAGGTAGTAGGCCTCGTCCATGAACAGCACTCCCCCGGCGGCCTTGGCGAGGGCCTCCTTCGTCTTGGGGGCCGTGTGCCCGATGAACTGGCCGACCAGATCATCACGGGTGACGGTGTGCACCTTGGGTTTCCGGATGTAGCCCAGCGCGTGCAGCATCTCCGCCATGCGCAGCGCGACGGTGGTCTTGCCGGTGCCGGGCCCGCCGGTGAAGCTCATATGCATGGTCGGGCGCGTAGCCTGGAGCCCGAAGCGCTGACGGGCGCGATCGATGAGCAGCAGCGCGGCGATCTCCCGCACGCGGCGCTTCACATTCGCCAAACCCACCAGTTCCGCGTCGAGCCGCGACAGGGTGTCCTCGACGTCCTTGCCCGCGACATCGGTCGACAGATCCAGCAATGCGTCATCGGCCAGCGGGTTCAGGTGGTCGGCCGCCGCATCCTCCGGTCGGGGAGGAACATCGACGGCCGTACCGCGCATCGACGCGGGGCTCGTGACCCCGGGTCGATGCATCTGGAACCCGCCCGCCGGGCGGTCGGCAGCAGGTTGCCGGCCGCCCGGTACCGCGGGGTGTTCCGCGCTCACGATATCCTCCCGTTCCGAAAGGCGTTCAGCCGCCATACCTTTGGCCCGGACGGTCGTCGAGCGCATAGGCGTGCAGGCTGTAGTGCTGACGGCGATCGTCGGAATCGGTGCGGTCCAGGCGGAAGCCGGGCTCGTCGGCCGGGCGCTGCACCAGGAAGCTCAACGCCGTGGTCTGCCGCCCGTAGGAGGCGTCGTAGGCGTTGACCCGAATGTAGTGGCGCGGGAAGGTGGCCCGGCAGGCGTTGATCTCGGCGAGCACCCCGTCGGGCTCGTCCAGATCGAACAGCGGCAGGCCCCACATCTCCCAGTAATTGTTGCGCGGATGCGGGTCGTCGGTGTACTCGATCGACACCGGCCAGTTGTTCAGCAGCGCGTAGCGGACCTGGGCGGAGATCTCGGCGTCGTCGAGATCCGGCAGGTGCGAGAAGGTGCCTTGGCGCAAATGCACGGTAGTTCCTCGACTTTCAGCGAGTAGCCGTGGGAACGGCGTCGGGGGCGTCGGTGGAGGTGTAGTCGAAGGTGACATCACCCCAGGTGGCGAGCGCGACATCGAGCGGGCGGCAGATCTCGGCGGCACGACGCAGCACGTCCGGGCCCTCCTTGAGCAGATCGCGACCTTCGTTGCGCGCCTTGACGACTGCTTCGAGCGCGACCCGGTTTGCCTCGGCGCCGGCGGCGATGCCCATCGGGTGGCCGATGGTGCCGCCACCGAACTGCAGGATCACGTCGTCGCCGAACAGGTCCAGCAGTTGATGCATCTGCCCGGCGTGAATGCCGCCGGAAGCCACCGGCATGACGCCCGGCAGGCTGGCCCAGTCCTGATCGAAGAAGATGCCGTTGGCCGGATTCATCGGAATGTAGCCGTCGCGCAACGTGTCATAGAAGCCGCGCACCGTGTGCGGGTCGCCTTCCAGCTTGCCGACGACGGTGCCCGCGTGCACGTGATCCACGCCGATCAAGCGGCACCACTTGGCCAGTACCCGGAAGCTCACGCCGTGCGTCTTCTGCCGGGTGTAGGTGGAATGCCCCGCCCGGTGCAGGTGCAGCAGCATGCCGTTGCGGCGTGCCCATTTGGCCATGGACTGCATGGCCGTGTAGCCGACCGTCAGGTCCATCATGATGATCACGCTGCCGAGCTGCTTGGCGAACTCCGCGCGCTCGTACATGTCCTCCATGTCCGCAGCGGTGACATTGAGGTAATGCCCCTTCAATTCACCGGTTTCGGCGGTCGCGCGGTTGACGCCCTCCATGGCGAACAGGAATCGATCACGCCAGCGCATGAACGGCTGCGAGTTGATGTTCTCGTCGTCCTTGGTGAAATCGAGACCGCCCTTGCAGGCCTCGTACACCACCCGGCCGTAGTTGCGCGCGGAAAGCCCCAATTTCGGTTTTACCGTGGCGCCGAGCAACGGGCGGCCGTATTTGTTGAGATATTCGCGCTCCATAACGATTCCGTGCGCAGGCCCCTGAAAGGTCTTGACATAAGCGACCGGAATACGCATGTCCTCGAGGCGCAAAGCCTGTAATGGCTTGAAGCCGAAGACATTGCCGATGACCGAGGAGGTGAGATTGGTGATCGAGCCCTCCTCGAACAGGTCGAGATCGTAGGCGACATAGGCGAAGTACTCGCCCGGCCGGTTCGGCACCTCCTCTACCCGGTAGCACTTGCCCTGGTAGCGGTTGTGTGCGGTGAGCCGGTCGGTCCAGACGACCGTCCATGTCGCGGTGGAGGATTCGCCGGCCACCGCCGCCGAGGCTTCCACCGGGTCCACACCCTGCTGAGGTGTCACCCGGAAAACCGCCAGCACATCGGTGTCCTTGGGTTGATAGTCGGGCGCGTAGTATCCCATCGACGCGTACGACTGCACACCCGGATCCCACCGGCTGCGCTGATCATCGACAGATCCGGCCATTCTTCCTCCTGCGAACCGGGTTGGGCTACTTGCGATTCCCAGGATGACGGGGTCGTTAACGACAAACAATTCGATTGTTCCTCGTCTCGCTCAACCTTTTCGTCGAGTTTGCTACCGTGAAGTATGGGTACGGTGAGCGCGGTGCGCATGGAAACCTTTCTCGCCGTTGCCAAACACTCCAGCATTCGCCGCGCCGCCGCACAGCTGCACATCACCGAAGCGGCGGCCTCGGCGGCCGTAGCACACATCGAGAAACAACTCGGGGCCAAACTCGTGGCCAAATCGGGGCGCGGCATCGCGCTCACCGAGGCCGGACGCGTGTACGCCGACTACTGCCGCAGCATCCTCGGCTTGATGAAGGAGGCGCACGCGGCCGTCCGCGAGGCCGAGACCGGCCGTTTGCGCATCGGAGTCGTGGCCACCGCGGGCGAATACGTGCTGCTGCGCCTGCTCGCCTCCTTCCACAACCGCTTCCCCGCCATCGAACTCGGCCTCTCGATCCAGCCCCGCGATGTGCTGTTCCTCGAATTGACCCACCACGAAACAGATCTCGTGGTGGCAGGCCGTCCACCCCGCGACGCGGGCCTGATCACCCGAGCCCGCCGCCCCTGCCAACTGGTCGTCGTCGGCTCCCCCAAAACCTGGCCCGACCCCTGCGAGGCCACCTGGCTATTGCGCGGCAAGGGCTCCGGCACGCGAGACACCACCCTCGCCCTCTTCGACCGCCTCCAAATCCGCCCACCCACCCTGACTCTCGGCACCCACGGCGCCGCCCTGGCCGCCGCCCGCGAGGGCCTGGGCATCACCCTCATCCACTCCGACGCCGTCGCCACCGACCTGGCCGCGGGCCACCTCGAAATCCTCGAAGTGGACGGAACCCCCCTCACCCGCCCCTGGCACGTAGTGACCACCCGCACCCCGACCCCCACCGCCCGCCTCTTCCTCTCCCACATCACCGACCCGGAAAGGGTCGGCGACAAAGCCTTCCGCGGTGTGTGAACGGGTTGACCTTGACCCGGGGGGACCGGTTACGGTCGGAGCGTGAACCTGGTGACCCTGCCCTCGGACCTGCCGGAACCTGCCGATGACGGTGCGGCCCAGCATCTTCCGGGCCTGCGGCTACCGGCGCTGACTCTCGAATCCACCAGCGGAGACGGCGTCGACCTCTCGGCGCTTCCGGCGGGCCGGACCGTTCTCTACGCCTATCCGCTGACCGGTCGACCCGATGCCGACGTTCCGTCCGGTTGGAATGAGATCCCGGGCGCCCGGGGCTGCACTCCCGAGGCGTGTGCGTTCCGCGACCATCACGCCGAACTGCTCGCCGCCGGAGCCGCCGCGGTCTTCGGGCTTTCCAGTCAGGACTCGGACTATCAACGCGAAGTAGTCGACCGTCTTCACCTGCCCTTCGCCATGCTGTCCGATCCGGAGCTGCGACTGGCCGCCGAGCTGTCGCTCCCGACCTTCGAAGCCGCAGGTCTGACCCTCTACAAGCGGCTGACCCTGATCGTTCGGGATGGCGTCATCGAGCATGTCTTCTATCCGGTGTTCCCGCCCGACCGGCACGCGAGTGAAGTGCTGCGGTGGTTGGATGCCAACCCGTAACCGCAGGTAGCTAATCAATAGCTACGATGGTGGGGGCGTGTCTTCCGCCGTCCGCATTACGGAGAACAGGAGATCTCATGCGCGGCACCGTCTTACACGCCCCGTTCGATATTCGGTTCGAAGAGTTGCCCGATCCTCGGATCGAGGAGCCGACGGATGTGATTCTGCGGACCGCCGCGACCTGTGTTTGCGGCTCCGACCTCTGGAACTATCGCGGCGTCAACCCGGTCACCGAGGCGCGGCCGATCGGGCACGAGTATGTCGGGATCGTCGAGGAGGTCGGCCCGGCGGTCGCCTCGGTGCGGCCCGGTCAGTTCGTCATCGGCGGCTTCGCCTACTCCGACAACACCTGCCCGAACTGCCGCTACGGCATTCAGTCCGCGTGCCTGCACGGCGGGTTCATGGGGGCCTGCCAGGCCGAGTTGATCCGTATCCCCCAGGCCGACGGCACGCTGGTCGCACTGCCCGAGCAGCCGGACGCCGAGCTGGTGCCCAGCCTGCTGACGCTCTCCGACGTCATGGGCACCGGGTGGTACGCGGCCGTGGCCGCCGAGGTGCGGGCGGGCTCGACGGTAGCCGTGGTCGGCGACGGTGCGGTCGGGCTGTGTGGCGTGCTCGCCGCCAAAGAGCTTGGGGCGGAGCGGATTATCGCCATGAGTCGGCATGAGGCCCGGCAGAAGCTCGCGCTGGACTTCGGAGCCACCGACATCGTCACCGAACGCGGCGATGACGGCGTCGCCCGCATCAAGGACCTCACCGACGGCATCGGCGCGGACTCGGTCCTGGAATGCGTCGGCACCAACGAGTCGATGATCCAGGCCCGCCACTCCACCCGGGTCGGCGGCACGGTCGGCTTCGTCGGCGTCCCACACGGCGTAGAGATCTCCGGCGGCGAACTCTTCCGTACCCACGTCGGCCTCCGCGGCGGCCCCGCCCCCGTCCGGCGCTTCCTCCCCGACCTCATCGGCCGCGTCCTCGACGGCCACATCAACCCCGGCAAGGTCTTCGACCTCACCCTCCCCCTCGCCCAGGTCGCCGCAGGCTACGCCGCCATGGACGAACGCCGCGCGATCAAGGCACTACTGTTGCCTTGATCGAAACCCGCACCGCCGCACCGCACTTCCGAGGAGAACCATGGAGTCGATCCAGAAGCCGCCCACCACGAAGGGCCCGGCAGCGCTGTTCACCGGCGACGTCTGGTTCGACGTCCATTTCCGGGGCGAGGAACCCTCTCGAGCCCGCCTCAACATCGTCCGCTTCTCCCCCTGTGCGCGTACCGCCTGGCACACCCACGCCCTGGGTCAAGCCTTGTGCGTCACCGAGGGCCTCGGCCTGGTGGTCAGCCGCGACGGCACCGTCATAGTTCTGCGCCCGGGCATCACCGTCTGGACCCCGCCCGGCGAAGAACACTGGCACGGTGCCGCACCCGAGAACTTCATGAGCCACCTCGCCCTCTGGGAGGGTGACGACGTCACCTGGTCCGCCCACGTCAGCGACGCCGAATATCAAGCCGCGGCAACGCATATCGACCGATAGTTCCCACACCACTCCTACGCTGTGCGGGTGCTCGACTCCCGCCCACTGCTGTTCCTCGACATCGACGGCCCACTGATCCCCTTCGGCACGCCACGACTCGACCCCACCCTCGGCCCCCTGCTGTCGGCCCTGCCCTGCCAATTGGTGTGGGCGACAACCTGGACCCACGAAGCGAACCGTTCCATCGGTCCAGTGCTGGGCCTGCCTCCCCTCCCGGTCGTGGACTGGCCGGATCGCACGGACACCCAGATCGACGATTGGTTCGGTCTGCATTGGAAGACCCGCACCCTGGTCGATTGGGCGGCGGGCCGCCCGTTCATCTGGGTCGACGATGAAATCGGCGACCACGACCGCGCCTGGGTATCGGGCCATCACGACGGTCCGGCTCTCCTGTATCAGGTCGATTCCGTGGCCGGTCTTCGTCCCCGTGACGTCACGATCTTCACCGATTGGCTCGCCGAAGTCCGCTGAGTGGCACATCCCACGATTTCATTAGTTAGCGACATGCAACTATATTTGTGCACGTTGTTCTTTTGTTGACTTGTGGGAGGCTCTGATGGCTGCGGCCCCAACCACCGGCGTGGATCCCGGTGATGTCCAGACCATTCGGAGGCGGCTCCGGATCGAGCACGATCATCCGCATTACAAGTGGGTGGCCCTGTCGAATACGACGCTGGGCATGCTCATGGTGACGATCAACTCGTCGATCGTGATCATCTCGCTGCCGGATATCTTCCGGGGGATCGATCTGAACCCGCTGGCGGCGGGCAATGTGAGCTACCTGCTGTGGATGATGATGGGCTTCCTGCTCGCGTCCGCGGTGCTGGTGGTGATGTTCGGGCGACTCGGCGACATGGTCGGGCGGGTGAAGATCTACAACTACGGGTTCGTGATCTTCACGATCACCGCGATCCTGCTGTCGTTCGATCCGTTCACGCATGGCGGCGGCGCGGTCTGGCTGATCGGCTGGCGTGTGGTGCAGGGCATCGGCGGCGCCATGCTGATGGCCAATGCGGCGGCGATCCTCACCGACGCGTTCCCGGCCGAGCAGCGCGGATTCGCGCTGGGCATCAATCAGGTTGCGGCGGTGGCCGGTTCGTTCCTGGGTCTGCTGCTGGGCGGCTTGCTCGCGCAGTGGGACTGGAAGGCCGTGTTCTGGGTGAGCGTGCCGTTCGGCATTCTCGGCACCGTGTGGTCGTACCGGTCGCTGCACGACAACGGCCAGCGCAATGCGGGCTCGCTCGACGTTCCGGGCACGGTCACCTTCGCGGTCGGCCTGACCGCGCTGCTGACCGGTATCACCTATGGCATTCAGCCCTACGGCAATTCGAATACCGGCTGGTCCAACCCGTGGGTGCTGACCGCGGTGTTCGGCGGCATCGCGGTGCTGGCGCTGTTCTGTTGGATCGAGACCAGGGTCGAGCAGCCGATGTTCCATCTGTCGCTGCTCAAGGTGCGCGCGTTCGGGCTCGGCAACCTGGCGGGTCTGATGTCGTCGCTGGGTCGCGGTGGTCTGCAGTTCATGCTGATCATCTGGCTGCAGGGCATCTGGCTGCCGCTGCACGGGTTCGACTACGAGTCGACGCCGCTGTGGGCGGGTATCTACCTGCTGCCGCTGACGGTGGGATTCCTTGTGGCGGGACCGGTTTCGGGCAAGCTGTCGGACAAATACGGCCCGCGTCTGTTCGCGACGCTCGGCATGACGATCACCGCGGTCACGTTCGTGCTGCTGGTGGTGCTGCCGGTCGACTTCTCCTACTGGGCCTTCGCTGTGGTCATCGCGCTCAACGGGCTGGGCTCGGGCATGTTCGCCTCCCCCAATACCGCCGAGGTGATGTCCGCGGTGCCCGCGTCGCAGCGCGGTGTTGCGTCGGGTATGCGCGGAACGCTGCTCAACGGCGGTATGGCGCTCTCGATCGGCGTCTTCTTCTCGCTGATGATCATCGGTCTGTCCAATACCTTGCCCAGCGCGATGAATTCGGGTCTGCAGGCGCAGGGTGTGCCCGCCAACGTCGCCGGGGAGATCTCCGGTCTGCCCCCGGTCGGTAGCCTGTTCGCCGCCTTCCTGGGCGTGAATCCGATCCAGGCGCTGCTGGGTCCGACCGGCATCCTCGACCACCCCGGCGTGCAGAAGGAGACCCTCACGGGTCAGGAGTTCTTCCCGCACTTGATCTCCGGGCCGTTCCACTCGGGTCTGGTCGTGGTCTTCCTAGGAGCCGCGATTATGATGCTGATCGGCGCGGTGGCCTCCTGGTTCGCCGGTCGCCCGCGTGTTGCGGACGAAGCCGCCGAACTGCGAGAAGCCGCCCGCGAGGGAATCTGAACGGAGGAGATCGTCCTGCCCGAGCCGACGAGCGTCGCCGACCCCGACCAGCTCACCGAGGCCGCCGACCTGTACCACGCCATCGGCCGCCTGTTGCGCCTGCTGCGCCACTCCGGTGATCTCGGTTCCCTGAGCCCCGGCGCCGCCTCGGCCCTGGCCTCGCTCGCCCGCTCGGGCCCGCTGCGCCTCGGCGACCTGGCGAACCTCGAGCGGGTGAGCGCTCCGACCATGTCGCGCATGGTGACCGGCCTCGAGAAGGCCGGTTACCTCACCCGGGGCGCGGACCCGGAAGACGGCCGCGCCCAACTCCTCACGGCGACAGCCGCGGCCCACGACTTGGTCACCGGCCTCACCTCCGCCCGTATCCAACGCTTCGCCGCCGCAATGGAACACCTCGCTCCCACCCAACGCGAAGCCCTGCAATCCGGCCTCGACACCCTCATCGAGGCCCTCGACCACTAGCGCTCCACGATCAGGGAGCTCTCACCGCGGAATTTCGTCCGATTCCCCGCGCTGAGAGCTCCCTCTCTTGTTGCCGGATGGTGGTGAGTGTACAGTCACTCATGTTGAGTGATTGGCCAGTCACACACTCTCTTCTGTCAAGTGCCACAACATCATTCGCAAAGGTTGAAAACGATGATCTACCACGGCAATCGCTTCACCATCAAGCCTGGCACCCCTGCCGATCAGCTCGCGGAAGCACTCGAAAGCCTGCGTAACCAGGGCCGCCAGATCCCCTCGGTGCGGCACTTCATCGTCGGGCCGGACCACGGCGGCGAATTCGACTATGGCGCCACGTATGTCATCGATGACCTCGACGGCTACTGGGAGTACCTCATTCACCCGGCCCACCTGCACACCGATCACATCGGCCTCCCGCTGGTGGACAAGTTCGTTTCCTTCGACATCACCGACGACCCCGACCCCGAGCTGGGCGCGAAGATCGCCGCGCTGCACCAGCGGCGCTACGACAACTACCCCGAAGTCGCCCAACTGGTCTCGGATCTGGGTGAGTACCAAGGCAGTGCTGCACCGGGAAAGCATGGCAACCACTGACAGCGCCATGTCGGTCGGCTGTCGGTGCGGTGTCAGCGGAGCGCGCGACCGTGTACTCGGGCCGGATGAGCGGCCATCGAATACACGGAAGGAATCGGCAATGGATACTTCGCAGACGCAGCAGACGGTTCGCGCGCTGATGGAGCGGGTCGGGCGGCAGGATCAGCTGATCGGCCAGCTACAGCAGGAGAATTCGCAGTTGCGGCAGCAGTTGGCCAGTCTCCAACAGCGTGGAAACCGTGCGGAGTCGGGATCCGGGGTGGGTGAATTCCTTTCCGGGGCAGCGCAGATCGCAGTGGGTATCGGCGGGGGCATCCTGGCCGCCGATGTCCTCGAGGATGTTTTCGACGACGGCGGTGACAGCTGGTGGTGATGGCCTCGTCAGGCGTTCAGCACCGTGTGGATCCGGCTATCCGGATCCACACGGTTGCGGAGGGCGGCGAAACGAGTGTGGTTGGTGCCGTAGTAGCGAGAGACGGGGTCGCCCGGCTCGAGGTAGTTGACGTAGGCGCCGACAGATTCGGGCGTGAGGGCGGCGTGGGCGTCGGCCAAGTAGTCGAGGGCGGCGGAGTGCGGGATCGGTTCGTAGGCACCCCATTCGACCATGGCCGCGTGATTGCGCCAGGGGTAGGCGGTGGCCGCGGATGATTTGTCGCGGACCGCGCCGTCGAGGGTGTTGAGCTGCACCCACCCGGTGCCGCCGACGCTGGAGAAGCGGGTCACGGCATCGACGATGCGGCCGACAGTGTCGGGGGTCAGGGCGGAGACGATGTCGGAGCCGTTGGTGAAGGCTGCGCGCGGCTGATCGGCGGTGCCGCCCGCCAGATAGAGAACGGTGTCGAGGTGAGTCAGGGTGCGGGGGTCGGTGGCGATCGGTGCGACATCGATCGCGTCGAGGAGTGCGGCGGTGACGGTGTCGGCGGTGCCCTCCGGGCAGACCAGTTGCATCCAGCAGTGCAGACCGCCCTCGCCGTTGGCGTCCACGCTGACATCGGCCCACTGCTCGCGCGGCGCGTCGCGCAACCACTGCTGCCAGCCGTTGATGACACTGCCCGCGTCATCGCCCGAGAAGGTCAGGCGCACCACGTCTTTGGTCAATGCGGGGATGGTGTCGAAGGTCATCGAGGTGACGATCCCGAACAGCGGGCCGCCGCCGCGCAGCGCCCAGAACAGGTCCGGGCGGTTGGCGGCGGACACGTCGGTGATGGTCCCGTCGGGCAGCACCAGGGTCGCGGCGGTGAGCCGATCGCAGGTGAGTCCGTGTGCCCGCGCGTCGGAGCCGTAGCCGCCGCCGAGGGTGAGGCCCGCGACGCCGACGCTGGGGCACATGCCCGTCGGCAGGCTCTGCCCGCTGCGGTCGAGCTCCTGATAGACCTCGTAGAGGGTATGGCCCGGCGCGACAACGGCCTGTCCGGCGTCGGCCGTCACCCCGCGAATCCCGCGCACGTCGATGATGAGAGTGCCCGTCGCGGTGGACAACCCGGCATAGGAATGCCCACCGGCGCGCGCCGCCACCTGCATATCGTTGTCCGCCGCAAACCCGAAGGCGGTGGCCACATCCTCGGCGTCGGCGACCTGCACGACCGCCGTCGGCGTCAGATCCTCGAACCGAGTGTTGAAGACCTGCTTCGCATCCGCGTAGCGCGGGTCGGCGGGCGTGAGCACGCGTCCGCGCAGTTTGCCCTGCAGCCCGGCCCAGTCGGGCTCGCCGCCTGCAGACCGGGATGGGGCGATCGGAGGCCTGCGGTCCGCACCGGCGGCGGAGGCCGCCGTGTCGAAGGCCGACAGCCGGGTCGCCCCGGCCAAACCGACACCCGCGACCGCGATTCCGAGCGCACCTCGCAGGAACGTGCTGCGCGAGAACGAGTGTTTCGTTTCCGACTTCAAACCCCGCGACCTACCCGTCCCTGCCAGACAACACGTTTCACCCGATCATGTTCACCTTAGTTTCCTGCGATGAGAAATCGGCCGGGTATGTCGAACACGGGCGTCGCCGTGCGGCGTCCTCGGCCGGACTGCCAGCCCGGTCGAGGATCCTCACGCGAGTTCGAACAGTTCCGTGAAAGGGAATCACCATGACCGAGTCCTTGCCGTCCACCGCGGTCATCCGCGTCGGCCGCGCCAGCTTCGATCCGGCCGGGTTCGCGGCGTTCGACGCCCTGATCACCGAGCAGGCCGACTACCTGATCCCGGCCATCGAGCAACTGCCGGGCCTACGGCATTGGTACACAGGAGTTTCGCCGGACGGCACGACGGTCCAGGTCAGCATCTGGGACAACGAGGACCACGCGAAGCAGATGGACACGCTCGAGCAGATGGCGGTCGTCGCCCGCGGGGAGATGGAGGCGATCGGCGGCATCTTCGAGCGCCCGATCATCAACTACCCCATCAACTGGACCATCGAACCCACCGTGAACGAGTCGACGTCGCCCGCGGTCATCCATGTCGCTCGCGGTAGCTTCGACCCGATCCGGTTCGCGGAGGTCGACGCCCTGGCCACGAAACAGGCCGACTACCTGATCCCGGCCATCGAGGCTCTGCCGGGCCTGCTGCACTGGTTCACGGCGGTCTCGCCGATCGGCTCCATCGTGAACATCAGCATCTGGGACACCGAGGAACACGCCAAACAGATGGGCACGCTGAAGGAAATGGTCGAAACCGCGCGCGGTGAGTTCACCGCGCTCGGTGCGTTGACATTCGCCCCCATCGTCGACTATCCGATCGACTGGACCATCTGATCCGTCTGGAGTCGGTCGCGGAGGTAGGCAAGGATCTCGTCGCGGGCCTGCATCGTGGGGTGGCCTTCCTCGTCGACCAGGTGGGCGGTGACCACACTGTGTGGTGTCTGCACCACATGCTCGAAGAAGGGCGGCGGCTTGGGGTTGGCGTGCTCGCCGGAGAGGACGCGGCCGTCGAAGCGGTCGCCGAGCAACTGGCTGTAGGCGGCGAAACGTTGACCGGTGCACCATTTGTCGTTGTCGAAGCGGTAGGCGAGGGCGCGCAGGTCGTCGCGTTCGAAGCGCTCGGCGATCGCCTTCGCGTCCTCCGGGGATAGTTCCAGCCCGGCCGGGTCGTCGAGCGGCAGCGACGGGTGGTTGATGACCGGGGCGATGACGGCCGGTTCGAGGGTCATTGTCAGCGCGAAGTTTCCGGTGAAGCACATGCCCACCGCGCCGACCCCGGGTCCGCCGGATTCCGCGTGCGCCAGGCGGGCCAGGGCGCGCAGCCAGACGGCGACCGGGCTCGTGCCGCCGCCCGCGAAGGCGCGGAACTCCTTGCTGACGCAGGTCTTCCGGGCGATCGGCTCACCCAGTTCGAGGGTCGGGTAGGCGCCGTCGACTCCGAACAGGGACGGGACGTAGACGGTGAACCCGGCATCGCGCACCCACCGCGCAAACCGCAGCACGTCGGGGCTGATGCCGGGCATCTCGGGCATGACGATGACGGCGGGGCCGGAACCCGCGACGTAGACGGTCTTGTCGTCGCCCTCGAGGGAGATCACCCGCCGGTCGAAATCGGCGAGAGTGTCATCGGGCGTTAGGTTTTCGGACTCCACAGTGGGATGTTAACCGTGCAGGTAACGCACCAGCGCCTCGCGTTCGGTCTCCAGTTCGGAGATCTGACTCTTGACCACATCGCCGATGCTCACGACCCCGACCATCCGGCCGTCCTGCAGCACCGGCAGGTGCCGGATGCGGTGCTCGGTCATGGTGGCATTGAGGGTTTCCACTTGATCGTCCGGGGAGCAGGTGTGGACCGCGGCGGTCATGATCGATGAAACCGGGGCGTCGAGCAGCGACGCACCCTGACTGTGTAGCCGGCGCACGATGTCTCGTTCGGAGACGATGCCGGAAATGGCGGCGCCGTCGGCCGACACCACCACCGCGCCCACATTGTGTGCCGACAGGACTCTGAGCAGTTCACGCACCGTGGCATCCGGTGCAATAGTGACGACGCCGCTGCCCTTACGGCGCAGGATTTCCGAGATCCGCATATGTCCACCGCCCAAGCTCGGGACCAGAGATGGTTACCAGAATGCCGCTGATACCCGAGCGTGAACAGCAAAGATTACGAACGGATGCCTAACTGGAAGCGAGGGCATCCAGGGCGGATTCGATCGCCCGGTGGAAGGTGGGGTAGGCCAGGATCATCTGTCGCAGTACAGCGGTCGGGACTTCGGCATGGACCGCGACGGCCAGCGCGCTGAGCACCTCGCCGCCCTGCGGGCCGACCGAGCAGGCCCCGACGAGCACCCCGCGATCGGCGTCCTCGATCAGTTTGATGAATCCGGCATTGCCCACTTTGTGGATCCAACCGCGCACGGAGGCGGGCACTTCGGTGTATCCGATGCGGACGTTCAGCCCGGCCGCGCGGGCCTGCGCCTCGGTCATACCGACCGCCCCGACTTCCGGATCGGTGAATGTCACCCGGGGCACCGCGCGATACTGCGCCACCTCCGACCCCTCGCCGAGAATGTCGGCCGCCGCGATCCGCGCCTGATACATGGACACGTGTGTGAACGCGCCCGCGCCGGTGACATCCCCGATGGCCCACACCCCGTCGGCCGCCCGCATCCGGTTGTCCACCGGGATTGACTTGGCACTCTCGTCCAGCCCGACCGCCCCGATTCCCAACGCCGACAGCTCGCTTCGCCGCCCGGTCGCCACCAGCAGCCGCGCGCCGCGTACCGAGTCACCGTTGTCGAGCGCGAGCGTGAACTGTTGCCCGTCGTACCGCACTCCGGTACCACGCACCCCGCTACGCACTTCGATCCCTTCGCCCGCGAACACTGTGGCCAGCAACTCCCCTGCCTCGGGTTCGTCCTGCGGCAACAGCCGACGCGGCACCACCACTGTCACCCGAGCCCCGAACCGCGCGAAGATCTGCGCGAACTCCACGCCGACCGCGCCCCCGCCGAGCACGATCAGCGACTCGGGAACCTCGGTGGCCGTCACCGCCTCCCGATTGGTCCAATACGGCGTCCCCGTCAGCCCGTCCAACGGCGGAATCGCCGGAGCCGTCCCCGGATTCAGCAGAATGCCCCGCCCGGCCCGCAACACCCGCTCCCCGTCCGGAGTCGTCACCGTCACCTCACCGGGCGCGCTGAGCTTCCCCCACCCGCGCACGAAGGTGCCGCCCGCCTTCTCGAACCGCTCGACCGCGACCGTGTCATCCCAATCATCGGTGGCCTCGTCCCGGATCCGATCCGCCACCGGCCGCCAATCCGCCTGCACGGTCGCCGATCCCGCCATGCCGTCCACCCGCCGCGCCTCGGCAACCAACCCCGCCGCCCGCACCATCATCTTGGTGGGCACACAAGCGTAGTAAGGACATTCACCGCCAACGAGCCGCCCCTCGACCCCTACCACCGAAAGCCCGGCCCGAGCCAGCCGAGTAGCGGCATCCTCACCGCCGGGCCCCATCCCGATCACCACGACGTCCACGGATTCGGCAGGCACACGCTCTCCTTCGTTGTACGGCTCGGACTCCGTGCCGATGCTGCCATCAATCCGTGCCGCTGCCGCTCACCGGTGTCGATCGATCGAATATTTGCCGGTAGATATCCATGGCGTGACTCGTCGTTGCGGGTGCACCGACTTCCAGTCGGAAGGTGCGCGAGCCATCGGGTAGTCGCTTCGCACGGAGGAACAGGTCGGTGGATCGCCGGCGCTCCGACAGTCCGGAGGCGTAATCGTACAAGTGGGTCACCACAACGACTTTCACGCCCGAGTCGAGCAGCGCCTCGGTGATCGGGGTCAGTATGTCGGCGGCCTCCCGCTCGCTGGTCGAGGAGAAGGGCTCGTTCCACAGCACCAGGGATGTCGGTGTGATCCGACCCGTCAGGTCGCGCATCCGCACCAACTCCTCGTTCAACCGGCCGTAGGTCATCGAGGAGTCATCCGGGATGCGGAAGTGGGTGAAAATTCCGTCGCGGATGTCTGCTTCATAGGCTTCCGCGACGACGAACATGCCCGCCTGCATCATGATCTGGGCGGCGCCGAGGCTGCGGACGAAGGTCGATTTCCCGCCGCTGTTGGCGCCCGTGATCATGGTCAGCAGCTTGCCCCGACCGTCGATCGAGTTTGCCTCCACCACCGAGACGGCCGACAGACACAGCGCCGGGTCGCGCAATGAGCGGAAGCTGAACGATGCACCGCTGCCCTGCGGCAAAGGCTTAGGGAAGCAGACGGCATACCCGTCCCGTTGCAGGCGCTCGAAGAGGTTCGCGCAACCGACGTAGAAGGCCAGTTCGGTCTGTAGATCTCGAAAGAAACGGTCGATCGTCTCGGTGGCGTGGGAGACCACGTCGGCGACGCGATCGAGGCTGTTTCCGACGAGACGCCAGAGGTACTTCTTCGCGCTCTCGTCGGTGTCGGAGACCGCTACGACACGCCGTCCGCGGGCGCCGAAGACCGATTGCCGGAGTCCAGAGGGCGTTGGCGGTTCGTGCAAGACGGGGTTGGCGATTCCGCCGCCGGATCCGAGCTCTGCGCTGATCGCGTATCCATGTTCGAACTGAAGGACTTCCAGATGACGCTCTACTTCGGTCAGATACTCTTCGCCGAATGTGTCGGTCAGCCTCTTCGCCAACCCAGAGAATCCCTCCGAGTTGAAGTTCGAGGAATGCAGCTCACACGTGGTCCGCAACCGACGCAGGAAACCGATCAGCTTGGTGAGCGGTTCCAGTGATAAGTAAAGCTTTCCACGCGCCCCGCGGTCGCGACCGACCATCCAGCGTCGCGTGCCCGCGGCTTGGGTGGCAATGGCGTAGAGCTCCCGAACCAGTGCCGGATTCGCGCAGCTATCGGCCACCACTCGCTGCCGGTAGGCGATGACATCGGGGTCGTTCGACGATCGTGGAATGACCTCGGCGGCGACGGTCCGGATGAACTGGTCACCACCTGCCATCGCGCCGTACATGATTGACAATTCGAGATCGTCGGCGACGGTTGTGCCATTGTCTCCAACCGGGGACGAACCCCATCCGTCCGGACCGAGCAGGTTCACCCTCACCGCGTCACCCGGCCGACGATCGCGTCGTAGGAGAGGTCGAACCGATCTGCCAGGGCTGCCGCGTATGCCCTGCCGTCCGCGGGCTTTCGTTCCAGCTTGAAGGTCCGCAGCGTCGGATCGCCGCCGATGCCCGCGACCATGCTCACGATGCCGTCGAGCCTCGAGAGTTCGTCGAGAAATGTCACGAAGACGGCGATGGATTTCCGTTCCGAGATTCGGCGCAAGACTTTCTCCCCGATTTGCCGAGCGTCCACGGACGTGGTCGAGCTGAAACTCTCGTTCAGGATGATGATCGTGCGCTCTGTCGAGTGCTCGAGTGTCTCACTGATCGCCGCCAGTTCGCTCTGTAGCCTGCCGGCGGCGTCGGAAGAGTGTTCACGCCTCTCGAAGTGAGTGCTTATTCCATCGGCGAGCATGACCCTGGCCTGTCTTGCCGGAACCGGACAGCCCAGTGCCGCAAAATAAGCCACCTGACCGAACATTCGGGCGAAGGTGCTTTTGCCGCCCTGATTCGGTCCGGTGACGACAATGATGCGTTCATTGCCGGTGAGCCGATAGTCATTGGTGACGGGCAGGATTCCTTCGTCGGCACGCTTCACCGCGAGCGCCAAATCATACGCACCCTGCACTCGAATGCCCTCGAACGAGTCGGTGGCCTCGGGAAGGCAGAATTCCAAGCCGCGGGCCGACAATCTGTCGACCAGTCGGAGATAGGAAAAATAGAATTGGAGTTCATCCGCGACACGTTCGATCACCGGATCCATGAATCCGCTACCGGAGTCCGCGTGCCTCATCATTCGGCCGAACGGCAGTGGGAACATCTGAGCGAGCTCGTCGAGAACCCGCTCTTCGACCGGGTGCACGCTCGTTGACCACGGAATGCTGTCCTGCTCGGGCGGTGTCCAGCCGTCCGTGAAAGGCGCGAGCAGATTCTCGACCGTCGCGGTGTAATCGGGTGCGCCGCTGGCCTCGTCGAGCACGATCCTGTGGTCGTCGATCCGCATCGAGTAACGGATTCTTCCAAGGTCGGCGAGGGTTTCCTTGCACTGCAAGACAAGTCCCTGGAACTCGGCTCGGTCGACGTAGGTGTTCAGGTAGTCTCGCCACGATTTCAGCCCGCGCGACTCGGGTGCGATTCCATCCAGACTCCGATGCAGGGCCAACACCGTCTGGCAGTAGGTATTCAAGACATCAAGACGACGCCTGCACCTGAGGATCGAGTGGTCGACCATCGACAGTTCGGTAAGGCGCTGCCGGATCTCGCTGATCGCCCGCGAAAACGACTCCAGCGGCGTGCGCAGGGTCGGCGAGGAAAGATCCTCGAAGACCTCTCGCCGGTACTCGACATCCTCGCTGTGCAGGAGTGGCGCTCGCAGGAGGCGGTCGACCGATGCGCTGCTACCCGGCACCGCGATCTCGGCGAAGATGCGTTCGAGATTCAGGTCGGAAACAAGAGTCGCAGTGGGCGGCACGATGGTTCTGTGCTCCGGATCGCGCCATAGGACACTCGGCAATTGCACCATCGGATCGTCTCCCCTCGCTACGTCCAGCGGACGCCGCTTCCCATCCGCCCCCAGACTAGTTCAGCGACCGTGCTGCGAGTCGAAGGTGAAAACTCGGCCCCCGAGGAGCAATTGGGTGCCCGGTTCCAGGACGGTGAGGCGGCCGGGGTCGACTCGGACCCAGTCGGTTCGGCCGGGTGGCCGAATGTGGGTGCCGTTGGCAGAGCCCCGATCCATGACCAGCACATCCCATTCCATCAAGCGGATCTCCGCGTGGACGCGGGACATGCCGCCGGAGGCGTCGGGGATGCGGATGGCGTGGGCGCCCTGGCGGACGTGTTCGGAGCGTTCGGGTTCGCGGCCGATGACCACGTTGGTGTCGAGGACGTAGGAGGTGCCGTCGTCGAGGAGGAGGACGCCCAGGGGTGGGCGGACGCCTTCGGTGAGCACGCAGGTCATCTGTTCCATGCGGATTCCGCAGACCGTGCAGAAGGAACCGCGGGGGTCGTTGAGATGGCCACGGGCGCATTTGAATCCGTGCACGACGACCTCGGTCTTGGGTGTTGCAGGCGCTGCGACTTTGCGGTTCATGCCGGAATCGGGTGCCGCGCGGCCGTTTCGGCGGTCGGTCGGTCGCCGCCTGGGCTCCGGCCGCGGGGATCCGCTGGGGCGGGACGGGTTTTCGGCCCGCTCGCCCAGCCACATCACCGCTCCCGAGCCGGGCATCCGACCGTCGCGCAGCGACCACACGCCCGGTGGTGGCAGGTCGTCACGCGCGCCCTCCTCGTCGACGAAGAGCGCCGCCGCCCGCGCCGGGCCCGGACTGACGACCCGGTCGACGGTGAATCCGGCGTCGCGCCCGCGCAATACCTCGCGATACTCACTGCCTTCGAGCACGGCGGTCACCTGCCCGTGCAGGAACACCGCGAGGCCGCGATTGCCCGGGGTGAGCACCCCGAATTCCACCCGTTCCTCGTCCTCGCGGGCCATCAGCCAGGTGCTGACGAGTCGCGCGAAGGTGCGCCCGGTCCGCCGTGTCTCCCGTGACGCCGCCTCGGCGACCATTTCGAGAATCTTGTCCAGCACCGCGACGGCGTCGGAGTCGGCGGTCAGCAGGCTCGAATCCCGGTGCGCGACTACCACGACCACCCCGTCGATGCTGGCCACCAGGTGCCGCCCGGGCACCACCTCCACCCGACCGGTCATATCACCCGGCCCCCGCGGAACCGCCAGCGTGGCAGCAGCACCCGGATCGGGCCGTTGACGAACAGCCAGAACACCAGCCAGGTCAGTGTGAAGTCGATGCCGAAGGCGAGCGCGGACGGCCGCAGGCCGTGTGGCAACACGATCCCGGTGTAGCGCACCAGCACCCACATGAGCAGCCCCTCGTTCACGATGGTCACGAGACCGAACAGCGTCGGCCAGTCCTTGTCCCACCGGAACTGCTGCAGCGCGTGATACAGCAGCTCCCACCCCACACCCACCAGTATCACCGCGATCAGGACGGTCAGGGTGACTCGGTAACCCTGTAGCAGCGACATCCGCCCCATCGGCAGCAGCGGTGTCACGAGCAGCGCCACCAGCACCCCGATGATCGCGAGTACCAGGACGCGGGTCTGGATGCGGCCGCTGAGTGTCGGGGTCATGCCGGAATCTTTCGATTGTTGACCCATAGCCACCACTGCCGCAGTGACCGCAAGGCCGTCAGCCGCCCGCAGAAACCGAGCGCCGCCAGATCGTCGGCGATCTCGAGTGCCGCGTATTGCAGGCCGAGGAACGAGTCGACCGCGGCGAAGTATCCGCCGAGTGTGGCACTGCCGGAGGCATACATGCGTCCATTGCCACTACGCGTGCCGTGCAATTCGAAGGTCCGGTCCACATCCAACCGGCCGAGCGGATTGCGCCCCGCACCTGCGTGATCGAGCAGATCGGCCAGCAGCCGATGCTCGCGGATGTCGGCTTCCAGTCCGGTGCAGTCGATGATGTAGTCGGCGTGCGTGTCGATCGGACGATCCGGCAGCGGAAACCGCAGCGTCGGATCGACTTCCGGCACCACCGTCGTCACCACGCCGGGCCTGCCCCGATCCGGCCGCAGGTTGCGCGCCGACCCCACCATCACCTGATACCACCCCTGCGCCCGCCCGCGCGCCAGCTGCGCCTGCCAGGTCTTGTGCGGCGGTGTCGTGGTGCCGCCCATGGTCTTCAGCGCCTCGGCCCGCTCGCGTCCCTCGAGATTGCGGAGCCGTTGTCTGAGCTGACCCCCGAAGCTGGCCTTGGGAAAATTGAACGCCTGATACGCCCACCCGTCGCCGCCCGGTCGGCGCGCGAGCCCGGCGGGACCGTGCGGCCCCGAGACGAAATTCCGGAACAGATGCAGGATCTGGGTATTGAGCCGCAACCGGTCCCGGTCGTCGATCAACCTTTGCAGTACCCGGCTGGCAACGATGCCGCTGCCGCGCACCATTACCGTGCCCGGCCGCCGCTGCAGCGCCTCGTACACGTGCTCGTGCGGTTCGTAGGCGTTCACCACCCGGGTGGGATCGCGATAGCGCTCGCGGTACTCCTGCAGATCCGGCAACAGCCGCAGCCCGGGATAGCCGACGGCGATATGAACGTAGCTGCTGCGGAACGCGATTCGCTTGGTGGCCGAGCGCCCCTCCGGCGGTGTGAGGATGGTGAAGTAGCCGCCGCCGTAACGCCTGCGCACCATGCGTACTTGCCCTCGATGCAACGATCGCGCGAAGTCCACCCGATGGAACTCCCGCTCCAACGCGGTGAACACCTGCCCCGCGCGCGGCGTGTAGAACTCGGCGAAAACGGGCTCCACCAACACATTCCACAGTGGTTTCAGCGTTTTGTCCGCTATCGCCTCTCTGACCGCATACGACGGAAACCCCCACAGATTGTCCGGCATCCCCCCGGAATCACTGCGCAGCCGTTCCGATCGCGGAATCTGCGACACCCGGGTCAGGTATTCGTAGGACCCCCACGGCACCTCCTGCGGCCCGAGCACCGCCATCGCCTGTCCCGGTACCCCGTAGATCCGCAACGCGTCGAACAACGTGAACGATCCGAGCCCGCTGCCCACCGTCACCAGTGGCACATCGATCACCGGAATCCCCGCCTGCCCCACCAATTCGTCAGTCCAGACGTCGGTTTCGATGAGGCGTTGCGTGATGTCTCCCCTCATTCGCGGGATGCTACCGGTCACGTCTTACCGATCGACTGCCATCGACTTATTGCCGGACAGGCGACGAGGCGACGCGCGCACCAGTTCGGGCGAAGCTGACCCGCGGTCCCCCACCAGGCACGTAGCATGCGGAACGTGGCCGATGCCAAACGTCCCGCCGCGGTGCGGGTTCTCGTCTACAGCAATGACGCCGATACTCGGAGCCAGATCATGCTGGCGCTGGGGAGAAGGCCGCACCCCGAGTTGCCACCCATCGAGTACGTCGAGGTGGCCACGGGTCCGGTCGTCGTGGAGCGCCTGGACGCCGGGGGGTTGGATCTGTTGATCCTCGACGGTGAGTCGGCCCCGACCGGCGGTCTCGGCCTGGCCAAGCAGCTGAAGGACGAAATCGCCGACTGCCCACCGATTGTCGTGCTCACCGGCCGCCCCGATGATGCGTGGTTGGCCAATTGGTCGCGCGCCGAGGCGGCGGTCTCGCACCCCATCGATCCGATCCGGCTGACCGACGCCGTGCTGGGTGTGCTCGGTAGTAGCTTCGCGGCCTGATCACAGGCCGATCTTCCTTCGCCCTGTGATCAGGGCGTTTCCATGTCACGTGACATTGGCGATTGCGTCGATTCGGTCATAAAAGACCGTTCCGAATTCGATCAAACGCAATCGCCAATCGTCATGTATCTTCTGGTCCGGGTTGTAATCTGTGCCGTAGCTCACACGAGCGCGGGCCTCGGTATCAATGGACATCGGTATCAATGACGCCGCCGCCTCACTCGCTGCTGCCATCCGTTCGTGCGTTGTCCAGCTCGCAGGAGGGGTAGTTCTGTTGTGAACATAGAAGTGCCGACCCTTGTCCTCGGCGCGGTTGCCGCCGCGTTCGGGGTGTTCTCGATATTCCTGGCGGCCCTCATCGGCCCCAAGCGCTACAACCGGTCCAAGCTCGAAGCCTACGAGTGCGGCATCGAACCCACGCCCCACGCCGTCGGCGGCGGGCCGGGAAATGCTGCGGGCCAACGCTTTCCGGTGAAGTACTACCTCACCGCCATGCTGTTCATCATCTTCGACATCGAGATCGTGTTCCTCTACCCGTGGGCCGTGCACTTCGATGCGCTCGGAGTGTTCGGGCTGGCGGCGATGGCGTTGTTCATCTTCAACGTCTCCGTCGCCTACGCCTACGAATGGCGGCGCGGCGGGCTCAGCTGGGACTGATTGGCGCAAAAGCCAATTCACTCAAGACGCCCCGGCCTCGCCGGGGCGTCCCGATCCGGGAGATGTAGTCCGACATGGGTCTCGAGGAGAAACTGCCCAGCGGGTTCCTGCTGAGCACGGTGGAAGATATGGCCGGCTATCTGCGCAAGAGTTCGCTGTGGCCGGCGACGTTCGGCCTGGCCTGCTGCGCGATCGAGATGATGGCCACCGGCGGCGGGCGATTCGATATCGCCCGCTTCGGCATGGAGGCGTTCCGCGCCTCCCCGCGTCAGGCCGATCTGATGATCGTCGCCGGGCGGGTCAGCCAGAAGATGGCTCCCGTCCTGCGCCAGGTCTACGACCAGATGACCGAACCCAAATGGGTGCTCGCCATGGGTGTTTGCGCATCCTCGGGCGGCATGTTCAACAACTACGCCGTCGTGCAGGGCGTCGACCACATCGTGCCGGTCGACATCTACCTGCCCGGCTGCCCGCCACGGCCGGAAATGCTGTTGAACGCGATCCTGAAGCTGCACGAGAAGATTCAGGAAATGCCGCTCGGCGTCAATCGTGAGGAAGCGATTCGCGAGGCCGAGCGCGCGGCGCTCGCCAGCACCCCGACCATTCAACTGAAGGGGCTGCTGCGATGAGTTTCGATGCACCCACCGGCACGGAGAGCCCCCCGGAGGCGGCCGTGGAACCACCCGAAAATACCGCAGGGACAACAGAATCCAGCGAACCCACCGCGCCCGCCGAGGAAGTCATCGGCGTGCGCAAGGGCATGTTCGGGGTCTCGGGCACCGGCGACACCTCCGGCTACGGCCGCCTGGTGCGCACCATCAATATGCCCGGCAGCACGCCGCCGCCCTACGGCCCGGCTTTCGACGAGATCATCGCGCACCTGCGGCTGGCGCTGGCCAAGACCTTCGAGGAGGCGATCGAGAAGATCGTCGTCTTCCGGGACGAACTGACCCTGCACATCCGCCGCGAGCATCTGGTGCGAGTGGCGAAGACGTTGCGCGACAACGAGGCCCTGCGTTTCGAACTGTGCCTGGGGGTGAGCGGCGCGCACTATCCGGAGGACACCGGGCGCGAACTGCACGCGCTCTACCACCTGCTCTCCATCACCCACAACCGGCGAGTGCGCCTGGAAGTCTCGGTGCCGGACGCAGATCCGCACATGCCGTCGCTGTACTCGGTCTATCCGACCAACGACTGGCACGAGCGGGAGACCTACGACTTCTTCGGCATCCTGTTCGACGGCCACCCCTCGCTGACCCGCATCGCCATGCCCGACGACTGGCGTGGCCACCCCCAGCGCAAGGACTATCCGCTCGGCGGAATCCCGGTCGAATACAAGGGCGCGCGCATCCCACCGCCCGATGAGCGGAGGTCGTACTCGTAATGAATGACATCGACACCAAGTCCCAGCCGGCCACACAGGAACGACCCGAACGCGCGGTCACCGTCGTCGGTAACGACTGGGACGAGATTCGCAGTGCGCTCGACGGCGTTGCCGAGGAGCGCATCGTCGTGAACATGGGCCCGCAGCACCCCTCCACGCACGGGGTGCTGCGGCTCATTCTCGAGATCGAGGGTGAGACCGTCACCGAGGCCCGCTGCGGCATCGGCTATCTGCACACCGGCATCGAGAAGAACCTCGAGTACCGCAGCTGGGTGCAGGGCACCACCTTCGTGACCCGCATGGACTACCTGTCGCCGTTCTTCAACGAGACGGCGTACTGCCTGGCGGTCGAGAAGCTGCTGGACATCACCGACGATATTCCCGAGCGCGCCAGCGTCATTCGCGTGCTGCTCATGGAACTCAACCGCATCTCCTCGCACCTGGTGGCGCTGGCCACCGGCGGCATGGAACTGGGTGCGCTCACCCCGATGCTGTTCGGCTTCCGCGAGCGCGAACTCATCCTGGACGTCTTCGAGAACATCACCGGTCTGCGCATGAACCACGCGTTCATCCGCCCCGGCGGCATCGCCCAGGATCTGCCGGACGACGGCGTGCAGAAGGTTCGCGAACTTCTCGATCTGCTGCCGAAGCGGCTGCGGGACATGGAGTTGCTGCTCAACGAGAACCCGATCTGGAAGGCCCGCACCCGCAATGTCGGGTATCTGGACCTGACCGGCTGCATGTCGCTGGGCATCACCGGTCCGGTGCTGCGCTCCACCGGCCTGCCGCACGATCTGCGCAAGACCCAGCCGTACTGCGGTTACGAGAACTACGAATTCGACGTCCAGGTCGACACCGGCTGCGACTGCTACGGCCGCTACCTCATCCGCGTCAACGAGATGAAGGAGTCGGTCAAGATCGTCGAGCAGTGCCTCGACAAGCTGCGGCCGGGCCCGGTCATGGTGGCGGACAAGAAGATTGCATGGCCTGCCGACTTGCAGCTCGGGCCGGACGGCCTGGGTAATTCGCCCAAGCACATCGGCAAGATCATGGGGACCTCGATGGAGGCGCTCATCCACCACTTCAAGCTGGTGACCGAGGGCCTGCGAGTCCCGCCCGGCCAGGTGTACGTGGCGGTCGAATCGCCGCGCGGTGAGCTGGGCGTGCACATGATCAGCGACGGCGGCACCCGGCCCTACCGGGTCCACTACCGCGACCCCTCCTTCACGAATCTGCAAGCGGTGGCGGCAATGTGCGAGGGCGGCCTGGTCGCCGACGTGATCGCCTCCGTCGCCTCCATCGACCCGGTGATGGGTGGTGTCGACCGTTGACCGAGATCCTGCTCAACCTGACCGTGCGGCCCATCCCCTACCCGGAGAAGGTCCGCGACCGGCTGCAAGTCGAGGCCCAGGAGATCATCGAACGCTATCCGCATTCGCGTTCGGCACTGCTTCCCCTTTTGCATCTCGTGCAATCGGTGGAGGGGTACGTCTCGGGGACCGGCATCGAATTCTGTGCCGAGCAGCTGGGATTGACCGATGCCGAGGTCACGGCGGTCGCGACCTTTTATTCGATGTACCGGCGCACGCCGACCGGTGACTATCACGTCGGTGTCTGCACGAACACACTGTGTGCAGTCATGGGCGGGGATCAGATCTTCGCGGAACTGAAGCAGCACTTGGGGATCAAGCACGGGGAGACCACCGCCGACGGCGCGGTCACCCTCGAGCACATCGAGTGCAATGCCGCCTGCGATTACGCGCCCGTCGTGATGGTCAACTGGGAGTTCTTCGACGACCAGACGCCGGAGTCGGCCAAGGCGATGGTGGATGCGCTGCGGCGCGGCGAACAGGTCACCGGCTCGCGCAGCGGGATTCCGCTGTGCACCTTCCGGGAGACCGCACGCATTCTGGCGGGCTACGAGGACCAGCGGCCCGGAGCCACCGACGGTGCGGCGGGACCCGCCACGCTCGCCGGTCTGCAGGTCTCCGAACAGGATTCGACCGGAGGTGCTCGGTGACGACTGCTCTGACACCCGTCCTGTCCAAGCACTGGGGCGATCCGGACGGTTGGACACTGGCGGCTTACCGCCGTCAGGGCGGTTATAAGGCGCTGCCCAAGGCTTTGAAGATGCAGCCGGACGACGTCATCGCCACCGTCAAGGACTCCGGTCTGCGCGGACGCGGTGGCGCGGGCTTCCCGACCGGCATGAAGTGGGGCTTCATCCCGCAGGGTCCCGGCCCGGACGGCGTCACCAAGCCGCACTATCTGGTGGTCAACGCCGATGAGTCGGAACCCGGTACCTGCAAGGACATTCCGCTCATGCTGGCGGCCCCGCACACCCTCATCGAGGGTGTCATCATCGCCGCCTACGCGATTCGCGCCTCGCACGCGTTCATCTATGTGCGCGGCGAGGTCGTGACGGTGCTGCGGCGCTTGCAGGCCGCGGTCCAACAGGCTTATGCCGCAGGCTATCTCGGCCGCAATATCCAGGGTTCGGGCTTCGACCTCGAGATCGTGGTGCACGCCGGCGCGGGCGCCTACATCTGCGGTGAGGAGACCGCACTGCTGGATTCCCTGGAAGGTCGTCGCGGTCAGCCGCGCCTGCGCCCTCCGTTCCCGGCGGTCGCCGGCCTCTACGCCTGCCCGACCGTGGTCAACAATGTGGAATCCATTGCGTCCGTGCCGTCCATCCTCGCCAACGGCGTGGAGTGGTTCCGGTCCTTCGGCACCGAGAAGTCGCCGGGGTTCACCCTCTACTCGCTCTCGGGTCACGTGACGCGACCGGGCCAGTATGAAGCGCCCCTCGGAATCACGTTGCGGGAGTTGCTGAAATACGCGGGCGGCGTCCGCAAGGGCCACACCCTGAAGTTCTGGACCCCGGGCGGTTCGTCCACCCCGATCTTCACCGACGAGCACCTCGATGTCGCGCTCGACTACGAGGGAGTGTCGGCGGCGGGTTCCATGCTCGGCACGAAGGCGCTGCAGATCTTCGACGACACCACGTGTGTGGTGCGGGCGGTGCTGCGCTGGACCGAGTTCTACGCCCACGAGTCCTGCGGCAAGTGCACGCCGTGCCGTGAGGGGACCTACTGGCTGGTCCAGTTGCTCGAGCGGCTGGAGCACGGCCAGGGCCACGAGACCGACCTGGACAAGCTCGCCGATATCGCCGACAACATCAACGGCAAGTCCTTCTGCGCCCTCGGCGACGGTGCGGCCAGCCCGATCTTCTCCTCCCTCAAGTACTTCCGCGACGAGTACGCCGAGCACATCCGCCTCGGCGCCTGCCCGTTCGATCCGGCCCGTTCCACCGTCTGGGCCGAAGGAGCGCGATGACATCCACAGTGAGCTCCAGTACCAGCGGCGGGGTGACGCCCTCCGACATGGTGACCGTAACCATCGACGGCACAACGGTTTCCGTGCCACCGGGGACGCTGGTGATTCGGGCCGCCGAACTCATCGGCACCCAGATCCCGCGCTTCTGCGACCATCCCCTGCTGGATCCGGTCGGTGCGTGCCGCCAGTGCCTGGTCGAGGTCGAGGGCCAGCGCAAGCCGGTCGCGTCCTGCACCCAAACCGTGGCCGAGGGCATGGTGATTCACACCCAGCTCTCCTCCCCCGCCGCCGCCAAGGCTCAGGAGGGGGTGATGGAGCTGCTGCTCATCAATCACCCCCTGGACTGCCCGGTGTGCGACAAGGGCGGCGAGTGCCCGCTGCAGAACCAGGCCATGTCCAGCGGTCGCGCCGAATCCCGTTTCGACGGCGAGAAGCGCACCTACCCGAAGCCGATTCCGCTGTCGTCGGCGCTGCTGCTGGATCGTGAGCGCTGCGTGCTGTGCGCGCGTTGCACCCGGTTCTCGCAGCAGGTGGCCGGTGACCCGTTCATCGAACTGATGGATCGCGGTGCGCTGCAACAGGTCGGGATCGCCGCCGGGGAGCCGATGGACTCCTACTTCTCCGGCAATACCGTGCAGATCTGCCCGGTCGGCGCGCTCACCGGCAGCACCTACCGCTTCCGTGCGCGGCCCTTCGACCTGGTGTCGAGCCCGGCGGTGTGTGAGCACTGCGCGTCGGGTTGCGCGCAGCGCACCGATCACCGCCGCGGCAAGGTGATGCGTCGCCTGGCCGGTGACGATCCGCAGGTCAATGAGGAATGGAACTGCGACAAGGGCCGTTTCGCGTTCGCCTACGTCACCGAACGCGACCGCCTCACCACCCCGATGGTGCGCAGCTGGAAGGACGGGACGCTACAATCCGCGTCCTGGTCGGAGGCGATCAATGCGGCCGCGCGCGGGCTGGCCTCGGCGCGCGGCAATGCGGGTGTCCTGCTCGGCGGCCGCGTCACCCTCGAGGACGCCTACGCGTACTCGAAGTTCGCGCGAGTCGCGTTGAACACCAACGACATCGACTTCCGCGCCCGCGAGCACTCCGGTGAGGAGGCCGACTTCCTGGCCGCCCGCATTGCCGGACAGGGCGTCACGGTCGACTACGCGGCCCTGGAACGCGCGCCGTTCGTGCTGCTGGTCGGCTTCGAGGCCGAAGAGGAATCCCCGATGGTGTACCTGCGGCTGCGGAAAGCCGCGCGCCGCAACGGAACTCCGATCTACTCGCTGGCCCCGTACGTCACCCGCGGCCTGCAGCGGATGTCCGGGACGCTGCTGCTGACCGCGCCCGGCGCGGAGCCGCACGTGCTCGAATCCATCCGCACGGGTGTCACCGACGAGACCACAGCCGGTTACACCCGCCTCGGCGAGGTGGCGTCGCTGCTGCGGGAGCCGGGCGCGCTCATCCTGGTCGGCGAACGGCTCGGCGGTATCCCCGGTGGCATGTCCGCCGCGGCCCGCCTGGCCGACGAAACCGGTGCGGCCATGGCCTGGATTCCGCGTCGCGCCGGTGAGCGCGGTGCGCTGGAGGCGGGCGCACTGCCGGTGCTGCTGCCGGGTGGCCGTCCCGTCGCGGATCCGTCTGCGCGAAAACAGGTTCAGGACGCCTGGGGTATCGGTGACCTGCCGATGACCCCGGGCCGCGACACCTCCGCCATCCTGGCGGCCGCACCGACGCTGGGCGCGCTGCTCATCGGCGGTGTCGAGGTCGGCGATATGCCCGACCCGCACGCCGCGCTCCGCGCCATCGACGCCGCCTCCTTCGTGGTGTCGATGGAGTTGCGCCGCAGCGATATCAGCGACCGCGCCGATGTCGTCTTCCCGGTGGCCTCGGCCATGGAGAAGGCGGGCACCTTCCTCACCTGGGAGGGCCGTCACCGGCAGTTCGATGCCGCACTGCGCGACTCCACCGTGCGCCGCGAGGCCGCGCCCATGCCGGAATACCGGGTCCTGGACGCCATCGCCACGGACATGGGCATGCGCCTGGGCTTGCCCGACGCGGCCAGTGCCCGTGCCGAATTGGCCGATCTCGGGGTCTGGGACGGCCCGGCCGCCGCGACCCCCGTGCACCGCCCGCACCCGATCGCCCAGCCGAATCCGGGCACCGCGGTGCTCGCCTCCTGGCGCATGCTCATCGACCGCGGTCGACTGCAGGACGGCGAACCCAACCTGGCCGGGACGGCCCGCACCCCCGTGGTCCGGCTGTCCTCGCACACCGCCGCCGAAATCGGCGTCACCACCGGCGATCCGGTGACGGTCGGCAACGACCACGGTCACATCACGCTGCCACTGGTCGTCACCGAGATGCCCGACCGCGTGGTGTGGCTGCCCATGAATTCCCCCGGCTCCGACGTGCTGGTGCAGCTCGGAACCACGCCCGGCCACATTGTGCGCATCCGACGGGAGGACCACCGTGAGTGATCTGAGTATGTTCGGCCACGACCCGTGGTGGCTGGTGCTGGTCAAATCGATCGGCATCTTCGTCTTCCTGCTGCTGATCCCGATGCTCGCGGTGTACGCGGAACGCAAGATCGTGGCGTTCATGCAGATGCGCGTCGGACCCAACCGGGTCGGGCCGCGCGGCAGCCTGCAGTCGATTGCCGACGGCGTGAAGATGCTCCTGAAAGAGGACATCATCCCGGCGATCGTCGACAAGCCGATCTTCATTCTCGCGCCGGTCATTTCGCTGATCCCGGCCGTGATGGCATTCGCAGTCATCCCGTTCGGGCCGACGGTGACCATGTTCGGACACCGCACCCCGCTACAGCTGACCGATATGCCGGTGGGTGTGCTCTACATCCTCGCCATGGCCTCGGTCGGCGTGTACGGCATCGTGCTCGCGGGCTGGGCGTCGGGTTCCACCTATCCGCTGCTGGGCGGGCTGCGCTCCACCGCGCAGGTCATCTCCTACGAGATCGCCATGGCGCTGTGCTTCGCGGCGGTGTTCCTGCTCTCGGGCACCATGTCCACCTCGGGAATCGTGAAGGCGCAGTATGGAACCTGGTATGTGTTCCTGCTGCTGCCGTCGTTCCTGATCTACGCGGTGTCCATGGTCGGTGAGACCAACCGCGCGCCCTTCGACCTCCCCGAGGCCGAGGGCGAGCTGGTCGGCGGCTTCCACACCGAGTACTCCTCGCTCAAGTTCGCCATGTTCATGATGGCCGAGTACATCAACATGGCAACGGTTTCCGCGCTGGCCACAACGCTGTTCTTCGGCGGCTGGCACGCGCCGTTCCCGATCAGCCTGTGGGCGGGCGCGAACTCCGGCTGGTGGCCGATGATCTGGTTCGTCGCCAAGGTGTGGACGTTCCTGTTCGTATTCATCTGGCTGCGCGGCACACTGCCGCGACTGCGCTACGACCAGTTCATGAACCTGGGCTGGAAGCTGCTCATCCCGGTGTCGCTGGCCTGGGTTATGTTCGTGGCAACCCTGAAGGTGCTGCAGGACAACGGGACCCATATCCAGACGGCTGGCATGGTGATCGGCGGCATCGTCGTCTCGGTCGTGATGCTGGGTCTGGTGATCCGGGCCGGGCACGCGGGCGACGATCGCTCCAAGGCGTCGCCGGATCCCGACTCCACCAAGGCGTACTCGGACTTCCCGGTGCCGCCGATGCCCGCCGAACCGATGGCGGCCACGCCGAAACCCGGTCTGCTGGAACCCCTCGGCGGGTTCTATGTCACCGCGTCGACCATGTTCAAGAAGCCCAATACCGAGCTCTACCCCGAGGTCAAGACGCCGACCGCGCCGCGCTACCACGGGCGGCACCAGCTCAATCGGCATCCCGACGGTCTCGAGAAGTGCATCGGTTGCGAGTTGTGCGCGTGGGCCTGCCCGGCCGACGCCATCTTCGTCGAGGGTGCCGACAACACCGAGGACGAACGCTTCTCGCCCGGTGAGCGGTACGGCCGCGTCTACCAGATCAACTACCTGCGCTGCATCGGTTGCGGCCTGTGC
Source organism: Nocardia heshunensis (assembly GCF_054782115.1). NCBI lineage: Bacteria > Bacillati > Actinomycetota > Actinomycetes > Mycobacteriales > Nocardiaceae > Nocardia > Nocardia heshunensis. Next base: position 605,870 of record NZ_BAAGTC010000007.1, read on the forward strand.
ATCGAGGCGTGCCCGACGCGGGCGCTGACCATGACCAACGAGTACGAGCTGGCCGACGACAACCGGGCCGACCTCATCTACGAGAAGCAGGATCTGCTCGCGCCGATGGAGCCGGGCATGGTCGCCGCGCCGCACGACATGTACCCAGGTGCGGACGAGGGCTCCTACTACCGCGGCGAAGTCCCCGGTGCGCCCAGCGAACTCGCCGGAGCCGAAGGGACGAAGAAATGATCGATCCGTTGGCTACCAACATCGCCCAGCAGGGTCAGCAGATCGTCACCCACACCTCCACCGGTGAGGCCGTGCAGTTCTGGATCCTCGCCGTGGTGGCGGTGCTCGGCGCGCTCGGCATGGTCTGCGCGCGCAAGGCCGTGCACTCGGCACTGTGCCTGGCGGCCACCATGATCACGCTGTCGGCGTTCTACATCGCACAGAGCGCACTGTTCCTGGGCATCGTGCAGATCGTCGTCTACACCGGCGCGGTCATGATGCTGTTCCTGTTCGTGCTCATGCTCGTCGGCGTGGATTCCGCGGAGTCGCTGCGGGAGACACTGCGCGGGCAGCGGCTCGCGGTCATCGTGGTGGGCATCGGATTCGGGATGCTGCTCATCGGCGGCATCGCCAGCGGTGTCCGCGGCAAGTCGGTCGCCGAGACCGGGCCCGGCCTCGGCGGCAACGACACCATCGGTGCGCTCGCCGAGCTCATCTTCGTGCGCTACGTGTGGGCGTTCGAGCTGACCGGTGCGCTGCTCATCACCGCCACCATCGGCGCGATGGTGCTTGCGCACCGCGAAAGGTTCGGGCCCCCAACCGATCAGCGCACGCTGTCGAAGGAACGCTTCCGCGTCGGCACCCGGGTCACGCCGCTGCCGACGCCCGGCGTGTACGCCCGCCACAATGCCGTCGACTCGCCCGCGCGACTGCCGGACGGCACCTTCGAGGAGCTGTCGGTCAGCAGCATTCTGCGGCACCGCCGCGACCGCGCCCACACCGAGGCCGTGGTGCTGACCGTCGGAGACGGCAACGGCGACAACGACAGTGACGGCAACGACTCCCCCGAGGAAGGCTTGCGGTGAACCCGGATAACTATCTGTACCTCTCGGCGCTGCTGTTCACCATCGGCGCGGCGGGAGTCTTGGTGCGGCGCAACGCGATCGTGGTGTTCATGTGCATCGAGCTCATGCTCAACGCGGTCAACCTGGCGTTCGTCACCTTCGCGCGCGTGCACGGCAACCTCGACGGTCAGGTGTTCGCCTTCTTCACCATGGTGGTCGCGGCCGCCGAAGTCGTGGTGGGCCTGGCCATCATCATGAGCATCTTCCGTGCCCGCCGCTCGACCTCGGTCGACGACGCCAGTCTGCTGAGGTACTGACGTGGACACCTCGCAGATGATGTTGTGGCTGCTGCCGGCGCTGCCGCTCGCGGGTGCCGTGGTCCTGCTGCTGCTCGGCAAGGTCAGCGACAAATGGGGGCACCTGCTCGGGACCCTCATGGCGCTGGCCTCGTTCGGGGTGGCGGCGTGGGCGTTCAACGACATGCTCGGCCGGTCGAATGCGCAACGGGCCGTGCACTACACGCTGTTCGAGTGGGCTCCGGTCAACGGGCTGAAGATCGACTTCGCCCTGCAAATGGATCAGCTGTCGATCTGCTTCGCGCTGCTGATCACCGGGGTGGGATCGCTGATCCACATCTATTCGGTCGGCTACATGGCCCACGATCCGGGGCGGCGGCGGTTCTTCGCCTACCTCAACCTGTTCCTGGCCGCCATGCTGGTGCTGGTCCTCGCCGACAACTACCTGGTGCTGTACCTGGGCTGGGAAGGCGTCGGCTTGGCGTCCTACCTGCTGATCGGGTTCTGGTACGAGAAGCCTTCCGCCGCAACGGCGGCCAAGAAGGCGTTCGTGGTCAACCGGGTCGGCGACATGGGGCTGGCCATCGCGTTGATGATCATGTTCGCGACCTTTGGGTCCATCGACTTCCGGACCGTGTTCGGGGCGGCCGGGCACGCGAGCACCGGAACCCTCACGGCCATCGGATTGTTGCTGCTGCTGGGGGCCTGCGGTAAGTCCGCGCAGGTGCCGCTGCAGTCCTGGCTCGGGGACGCGATGGAGGGTCCGACACCGGTTTCGGCGCTCATCCACGCGGCCACCATGGTCACCGCCGGTGTGTATCTGATCGCGCGGTCCAATCCGATCTTCGATCTCGCGCCCGGCGCACAGGCTGCCGTGATGGCAGTCGGTGCAGTGACTTTGGTGTTCGGTGCGATCATCGGTTGCGCCAAGGACGACATCAAGAAGGCGCTGGCAGCTTCGACCATGAGCCAGATCGGGTACATGGTGCTCGCCGCCGGACTCGGGCCGGTCGGCTACGCGGCCGCCATCATGCACCTGCTGACCCACGGCTTCTTCAAGGCCGGGCTGTTCCTCGGCGCGGGCTCGGTCATGCACGCCATGAACGACGAGACCGATATGCGACGCTACGGCGGGCTGCGCAAGCTGCTGCCGGTCACCTACGCCACCTTCGGGCTCGGATACCTTGCGATCCTGGGGGTTCCGCCGTTCGCGGGATTCTGGTCCAAGGACCGCATCATCGAGGCGGCGTTCACGCACGGCGGATTCGGGGGCATCGTCACCGGGATCGCGGCGCTGTGTGGTGCGGGCGTCACGGCCTTCTACATGACCCGTGTCATGATCTTCACGTTCTTCGGTGAAAAGCGCTGGCGGGAGGGCACACATCCGCACGAGTCACCCGCCTCGATGACCGGGCCGATGATTCTGCTGGCGTTCGGTTCGGTGTTCTCCGGCATGCTGTTCGCCTACGGTTCCTCGCTCACCAACTGGCTGGCCCCGGTCGTCGGCGTGGACCACGGCGAACCGTTCATCCCGGCCTGGGCGATCACCTTCTTCGCTCTCGCCGTAGTGGCAGCAGGCATTTGGATCGCCTACGACCAGTACGCGAGCAGCCCGATCCCCGAAACCGCGCCCGCCGCATCGCCGCTCGTCGAGGCCGCACGTCGTGACCTCTACGGTGACGCCGCCAATGAGGCCGCGTTCATGCGGCCCGGTCAGCATCTGACCCGGTCGCTGGTGTTCGTCGACAACCGCGGCATCGACGGTCTGGTCAACACCACGGCCGCGATCGTCGGCGGGTTGTCCGCTCGAATCCGGCGGGTGCAGACCGGGTTCGTGCGCTCCTACGCCCTGTCCATGTTCACCGGCGCGGCCCTGGTGGTCGCCGCCCTGCTGGCGGTGAGGTTGTTTTGAGCGACTTTCCTTGGCTGACTGTGCTGTGGGCGGTTCCGCTGGCCGGGGCCGCGCTGGCACTGCTGTTCCCTGGTAGCTGGCGTACGGGGGTGCGGAGTTTCGCGCTGCTGGTGTCCGTCGGCACGCTCGGTATCGGGATCTATCTGGCCACACAGTTCAAGAGCGGTGGCGAGCAGTACCAGTTCGTCGAGAAGCGGGAATGGATCCCGGCCTTCGGGGCGGGCTACACGCTCGGAATGGACGGCATCGCACTGGTTCTGGTGTTGCTGACCGCCGGACTGGTGCCGCTGCTGCTGCTCGCCGGATGGCAGGACGAGCGGGAGGTCGGCAGCGGGCCGCGGGTGGCGCACTACTACGTGGCGCTGACCCTGGTCGTCGAGTCCATGGTGTTGATCTCGTTCACCTCCTTGGACATTCTGCTGTTCTACGTGTTCTTCGAGGTCATGCTCATCCCGATGTACTTCCTCATCGGTGGATTCGGTCCCAAGACCGGGGATCCGGCGGTGCGGCAGCAGCGGTCTCGGGCCGCGGTGAAGTTCCTGCTGTACAACCTGTTCGGCGGGCTCATCATGCTGGCGGCGGTCATCGGGCTGTACGTCATCACCGCGCGCGAGAAGCTGGGCAGCGACGGCGGCGGCACCTTCGACTTCCGGACCGTCATGCAGGCCGCCAACTCCGGGCACCTGGGCGCGACACCGGCGGTGCTCAACGCGCTGTTCCTCGGCTTCATGTTCGCGTTCGCGGTCAAGGCTCCGCTGTGGCCGCTGCACACCTGGCTGCCGGACGCCGCCGTCGCGGCGACACCGGCCAGTGCGGTGCTCATGATGGCGGTGGTCGACAAGGTCGGGACCTTCGGCATGCTACGCTACTGCCTGCTGCTGTTCCCTTCGGCCACAGCCACTTACGCGCCGTTGATCAGTGTGCTCGCGGTGATCGGGATCATCTACGGGGCGCTGCTGGCCATCGGGCAGACCGATGTCATGCGGTTGATCGCCTACACCTCGATCTCGCACTTCGGGTTCATCATTCTGGGGATCTTCGCGCTCACCACGCAGGGCGGGACCGGGGCGACGCTGTACATGGTCAACCACGGCATCTCCACGGCGGCGCTGTTCCTCATCGCCGGATTCCTGGTGTCGCGCCGCGGATCTCGCGCCATTGCCGCGTTCGGCGGTGTGCAGAAGGTCGCGCCGATCCTGGCAGGCACCTTCTTCATCTCCGGCCTGGCCACGCTGTCGCTGCCCGGACTCGCGCCGTTCATCAGTGAATTCCTGGTCTTGATCGGCACATTCACCCGCTACCCGGTGGCGGCCATCTTCGCGGCTTCCGCGCTGGTGCTGGCGGCGCTGTACATCCTGTGGATGTACCAGCGGATGATGACTGGCCCGGTCAAGGAGGGCAACGAGCGCCTCTACGATCTGCTGCCGCGCGAAATGGTGGTCGTGGTGCCGCTGATCGTCGCGCTGCTGTTCCTCGGCGCGTACCCGAAACCGGTGCTGGACCGGATCGATCCGGCCGTCGCCAAGACGCTCACCACCATCGGCCAGCACAATCCGGCCCCGGCCGTCCAGCCGGAAGCCGCCCAGACGAACACCGGAGGTGCCCACAAATGAGTGGAGGTCTGCTGCTCGCCGCGACAGTCCCGGCACCGAGTATCGAGTACCGGTACCTGTCACCGATGCTGATCGTGTTCGGGGTCGCCGTCGCGGGCGTACTTGTGGAAGCGTTCGCGCCCCGGCGCTTGCGGTACGGAACGCACCTGGTGCTGGGTCTCGGCGGACTGGCCGTGGCGCTGGGCGCGGTGATCGGGCTGCGCGATGTGCGCGATACCGCCGTGGTGGGAGCCGTTGCCATCGACGGGGTTTCACTGTTCCTGCAGGGCACCATCCTCGTGGTGGGCATCCTCGGGCTGCTTTTCATCGCCGAACGTCGCGCCGACCGCATGCCGGTGCGGCGCGAAGGACCGGGAACCTGGAGCCTGACCGCCTCGCGCGGCGGGGTGGACGCCTTCGCCCCGCAGGCGGCCTCGACACCCGGCAGCTCCGATGAAATCGCCGCCACCAAAGCGGGAGTCGCGACCACCGAGGTCTTCCCGCTCACCCTGATCGCCATCGCCGGGCTCATGCTGTTCCCGGCGTCCAACGATCTGCTGGTCATGTTCGTGGCGCTGGAAGTGCTGTCGCTGCCGCTGTACCTACTGTGCGGGCTGGCGCGGCGTCGCCGGTTGCTCTCGCAGGAGGCGGCGCTGAAATACTTCCTGCTGGGGGCGTTCTCGTCGGCGTTCTTCCTCTACGGGATGGCGCTGCTCTACGGGTACGCCGGCACCGTGCGGCTCGAAGGCATCGCCGAGGCCGTGACCCGTGACGCCGGAAACTCGCACATCCTGGCCATTCTCGGCGTCGCCATGCTCGCCGTCGGACTGCTGTTCAAGATCGGCGCGGTGCCGTTCCAGTCCTGGGTGCCCGACGTCTACCAGGGCGCGCCCACCCCGATCACCGCATTCATGGCCGCCGCCACCAAGATCGCGGCAGTCGGTGCATTGTTGCGGGTGCTGTACATTGCGGTCCCGGATCTGCGCAATGACTGGCGCCCGGTGCTCGCGGCGGTGGCCATCGCCACCATGGTCGTCGGCGCGATCCTCGCCGTCACCCAGACCGATATGAAGCGCATGCTCGCGTATTCCTCTGTCGCCCACGCCGGTTTCATCCTGACCGCGTTGGTCGCGGCCACCACCGCAGGCGTCTCCTCGGTCCTGTTCTACCTCGTCGTCTACAGCCTCGGCACCCTCGGCGCCTTCGCCATAGTCAGCCTGGTCCGCGACGAAAACGGTGACGAGGCAACGGGCCTGTCTTCCTGGGCAGGCATGGGCCGCCGCTCCCCCTGGCTGGCAACCATCTTCTCCCTCTTCCTCCTCTCCTTCGCCGGCATCCCCCTCACCAGCGGCTTCATCGCCAAATTCGGCGTCTTCGCCGCAGCAACCGGCGGCGACGCCGCAACCCTGGTAATCGTCGGCGTAATCTCCAGCGCCATCGCCGCCTTCTTCTACATCCGAGTAATCGTCCTCATGTTCTTCACCGACCCCCCAACCGCCCCACCAACCCTCGTCTACCCGACGATGACCAGCACCATCATCGCGATAACCGCCGCAGCCACCCTCGTCCTCGGCATCTACCCCCAACCCCTCCTCGACCTGGCAAAGAACGCCTCAGTCTTCACCCACTAACCCGACCGCCCCGGGCCCGCTGCGAATCCGCAGCGGGCCCTTATATTTGGAGATCACTGCCCACAACCGTGTTCACCACGGCGCAAAGAACCCTTACCCGGATAAGAACTACGGCGGCGTTTTCATCATCTGGGACCGAATATTCGGCAGGCCCACCCCTCCGGCTGACCCGAAGGTGACCGCACCGTCGTAGCGTGAATGCATGGACAGGGATGCGCGGCAACGTCATTCGTCCTCGTTCGGCGCGGCGGCGGCTACTTACGCCGCACATCGACCGGATTACGCGCCCGAGGCGCTGCACTGGGCGTTGGAATCCGCACCGGGTCGGCGAGTACTCGACCTCGGGGCCGGGACGGGCAAGCTCACTGCAGGGCTGATCTCGCTGGCTGCCGATGTCATCGCCGTCGAGCCAGACCCTGCGATGCTGAGCGAGTTACGCCGCGCGCTGCCGACTGTTCGCGGTCTCTCTGGGAGTGCCGAGGCGATACCGCTTCCGGGTGCCTCCGTCGATGCCGTTCTGGCCGGAAACGCTCTGCACTGGTTCGATATGGCGGTGGCCGGGCCCGAGATCGCCAGAGTCCTTGTGCCGGGTGGCGTTCTGGCCGGTTTGTGGAATCTGATGGACGATCGGATCGACTGGGTCGGTGAGCTCGAACGCGTCGGTGGCACTGCTGCGATCGGCCCGCGAGATACCTTCCGTAGCTGGCGTGGCGCGACGGCGGGCCTGCACCTTCCCAGCTCGGGTGCGACCCGGTTCGGCGGGGCCGAGCAGGCCGAGTTCGCGCACGCGCAGCGTCGCACCGCGAACTCCCTCGTCGCGACAATCGCCACGCGCGCAGGGATATTGGTGATGCCCGATCGGGAGCGCGAGGTCACGCTCGGTCGTATCCGTGCTTTCCTGGCGGGCCGTCCGGAGACAGCCACCGGCGAGTTCACCCTCCTGATGCTGACCGGCGTCCTTCGAACGCGCCGATGGTGACGGCCAGCCGCGTGTACAGCCGGTTTCGGCTTTCGGAGCTGCAATTGGTGTGATGCTGATACGGCGCGGAGTGCAACGGTTTGCGGCCGATTCGCGAATTACTCGTGGAAGGCACGGGGAGAGGAAAGCTCATGAAGCGGGTCGCGGGAGTGTTGATTGCGGCTGTGGGGTTGGCGTTGGCAACCGGGTGCCAGGACGGCGCGTCGGTGCCTCAGTCCGGCGGGGGGACGACTACGACCGCGGCACCACCGGCGGCGGCACAGCCGAGCGCTGTCACGCAGGCACCGGGTACCACTGCGGTCGGTGACGGCGCGCCCGCCACAGCGGGCAACGGGAAGTGCGTGGACCTCGAGTCTTCCGTGGTCACGGCAGCACTGGCCAAGATCGGTCCGAGTGTCGGCGGCAATGCCTTCGTCGCGTACAGCGGAACCGACGCGGCCGTAGGCTCGTGTCCCGCGCTGATGTGGGTGCTGGCCGAAACCAAGGGCGGGACCGCCAGCTCACCCTGGCACGTCATGCTGTTCAACCACGCCGGATTCCTGGGCACAGCGACCAAGCATTGGACCGCCTACACGCAGATCGTCGGCTCGTCCGATCGCAGCGTGCAGGTGCAATACCGCTGGCTGGGGTCCAAAGATCCGAGCTGCTGCCCCACCGGCGGACCAGTGGTCGTCACCCTCACCCTGGGCGCGGACGGTCACACCGTGACCCCGGACCGAGACTTCCCCAACGAGGTCATCAATCCCAATTAGCGCGAAACTGGGTACATGGCGACAGTACTGGCCCTGCATGCCCACCCTGACGACGAGATCACCCTCACCGGCGGAACTTTGGCGAAATTGGCCCAGGCCGGTCCACAGCCGTTTCGCGACGATCGCCCGCACTCTGCGCCGCATTCCCCCACCGATCCAGGCTCGACTACTTCGCTGGGAATGGTTCGCCGAGGAAGGCGTGAGTCCCGGCACATCGGTCCCACTTGATGACATCCTCCTCTCCCGACATGGTTGAGTTGACGGTGTAGCGATTGGGAAGGGGAGCCCATGGCCAAGGAGTTCTCGCATCTGGACGAGGGATTGCGGCGGTTCATCGCGGCGCAGGCGATGTTCTTCGTTTCCACCGCACCCACCACGGGCGGGCGAGTCAATGTGTCGCCCAAGGGATATCAAGACACGTTCGCGGTGATCGACGATCGGACCGTGGCTTACCTCGATCTGTTCGGCAGCGGCGTCGAGACGATCTCGCATCTGCGTGAGAACGGCCGGATCACCCTCATGTTCTGCTCGTTCACCCGCAACTCCCGGATCTTGCGCCTGTTCGGCACGGGGCGCGTGGTGCGTCCCGATGACGCTGAATTCATGGATCTGCGAACGCATTTCGGGCTGGAGCATCCGGGCATCCGCGCGGTGATTGTGATCCACCTCGAGCGCATCGCCGATGCCTGCGGATACGCGGTACCCTATTACGAATTCGTCGGCGAACGCCCGGTATTGGATACGCACCAAGGCAAACAGCCCGACGAGAAGTTCGCGGGCCGCATCATCGGCGACAACGGGCGCAGCATCGACGGGCTGCCCGCACTCGATCCCGACCACCCCGTGCCATCCCAGGTGCCGCGCCGATAGGGTCGAGGACATGTCTTTGGAAGAAATCCGGCGCGAGATCGATGGGATCGACGCCCGGATCGTCGAATTGCTCGGAGCGCGACAGCAATTGGTGATCCGCGCGGCCGCGTTCAAACGTAACGAGGAAGAGGTGCGGGCGCCGCAGCGCCGCGCGCAGATGATGGACCGGCTGCGCGGACTGGCGGTGCAGAACGGCGCAGACCCGGACATCGTCGAGCGGGCCTACACGACGTTGATCGATGGATTCATCGAGCTCGAGCAACGGCGGCACCGCTCGCTGACCACCTCCGAGGCGGTCAGCGAGCGCTGAACCACACCGATTCCGCAGGGGCGGTGACGGTTACACGGCCTTGCCCTCGGCGTCGCGGAGGGCGAATACCTCGCGGGCGGCGGTGATGGCGTTGAGGGCGGCGGGGAAGCCCGCATAGGCGGCCATCTGGGTGATCGCTTCGATGGCTTCTTCGCGGGTGCCACCGACATTCAGCAGGCCGTGCAGGTGCACGCGAAGCTGAGGTCCGGCGGTGGCGAGGGCGGTGCAGGCGGCGACCGTGACCAGTTCCCGGGTGACGAGGTCCAGACCGGGGCGGGAGTACACGTCGGCGAAGGAGAACTCGATGATGTAGCGGGCCAGGTCGGGGGCGATATCGGCCAGGGCGGCGATGACCTGGTGGCCCGCCTCGCCGTCGATCCGCTCGAGGGCTGCGAGGCCGCGACTGTAGCGCTGCGATGCGGTCTCGTCGGCAGCGACGGGAGCGACCAGCACCGGGCTCGCCGCCTCGGGGTGATCGGCGAAAACCGTTCTGGCTTCGGTCAATCCGTTCACCGCGGCGGGGATTCCGGCATAGATGCTGATATGGATGATGGCCTCGACGACCTCGGCGGGAGTGACGCCGACATGCAATGCGCCGTTGATGTGGAAGCGCAGCTGCGGCGCGGCCGTACCCATCGCCGCCAGGGCCGCCACATTCATCAACTGACGCTGACGCAGGGTGAGACCGGGCCGGTGGTAGATGTCGCCGTAACCGAATTCGACGGTCAGGCGGGCCAGGTCGGGGGCGATCTCGGCGAGACCGTCGATCACCGCGTCGGCCGTCTCACCGCCCACGGAGCGCAGCAACTCCATGCCGCGGTCGTAGCGGACATTGGACACCGTCGAATCGACACTCATCAGACACCTTCACAGTCGGAAACTCTTCGTCTGGCCAACCAGCCAACACCGCCGGATGTTCCCGGCGCCTGCCCCACAAAATGGGGGTTGACCTGGAGTGCACTCCAAAATCTACGGTTGAGGGATGAGCAGAATCTTGATTACGGGAGCCAACAAGGGGATTGGCTTCGAGACCGCGCGGCGGTTGATCGCCGAGGGGCACACCGTCTATCTCGGCAGCCGCGATGCCGGGCGCGGCGAGCAGGCCGCACAGGAGTTGGGGGCCACGGCTATTCAGATCGATATCGAAGACGACGCCTCGGTGGATGCGGCGGCGGCGCGGATCCGGGCCGAGGGCGGGCTGGATGTGCTGATCAACAACGCGGGCATTCAGGCGGAGATGAGCGCGGATGCGGCGGTGATCGGGGCGGCGGATCTCACCGCGGACATCATGCGGAATACCTTCGAGACCAATGTATTCGGGACCGTTCGGGTGCTGCACGCCTTCGTGCCGGTGTTGGAGGAATCGAACGCGCCCGTGATCGTCAATGTGAGCAGCGGACTGGCGTCGCTGTCGCTGACTGCGCAGCCCGGAACCTCCGCGCACCGCTACCCCGGTATCGCTTACCCTGCCTCGAAGACCGTCGTCAACGCGTTGACCATCCAGTACGCCAAGGCGTTCCCGAAGTTCCGGATCAACTCGGTCGAGCCCGGTTACACCAAGACCGACCTGAACTTGAACAGCGGTCACCAGACCGTCGAGGAGGCCGCGGAGATCATCGTCCGGATGGCTCAGATCGGCGCGGACGGACCGACCGGCGGCTACTTCGACATCAACGGTCCGCTGCCTTGGTGATCATCTCCCGTATGTTCGACTCTTGTGGATGCAGAGCTGGGGCGACGATCACTGCTGGGGTTGGGTTCGGCGGTCGCGGTGAGTGCCGTGCTGACCGCGTGCGGCGGCGGTAAGAAGAAGCACGACAAGCCGACCACGGCCCCGGCCGCCCCGCCGCCCACCGGCGGGCCGCTGCCCGACACGGTCATGATCATCCGTCATGCCGAGAAGCCCACCGGCTCGGGCAAGCCGTACGGCATCACCGAGGACGGCGAACGCGACGAGGAATCGCTGACGGTCCGGGGCTGGACACGGGCGGGCGCGCTGGTCGACCTGTTCGACCCGCGCGGCTCCGACGGCAAACCCACCGCGCTGCGGCCCGGACTGTCGAAGCCCGCCACGATTTTCGCGTCCGATCCCGGCGGCCACGGCAGCAAGCGACCCGGACAGACGGTGACGCCACTGGCCGCCGCGCTCGAGTTGACGATCGACAGCCGCTATCCCAAAGGTCAAGAGGCGCAACTGGTCGCGGCCCTCGGGGGTGCGGCCGGGCCGGTCCTGATCAGCTGGCAGCACGAGAACATCGGGGCGATCATCGGTCAGCTCGGGACCGTCACCCCGACCCCGCCCAAGTCCTGGCCCGATGATCGCTTCGACATCGTCTACGTCTTCACCCGCAGTGGCGCGGGCTGGAACTTCACGCAGGTGCCGCAGGTGCTGCTCGCCGGTGACTCCCCCACGCCGATCGGCTGAGAGTCGCTCCGCGACAACGGTTCAGATCGCGACGCCGACCAGATGACCGATCACATAGGTCGTGATCATCGCCAGCGCACCGCCCGCGAGCACCCGCACGGTCGCCCGGCCGACGGGCGCCTGGCCCAGGTGCGCGCCCACGGCTCCCGTGATCGCCAGCGCGGCGAGCACCGCCGCCATGGTCACCGGCACCCGAATCGCCTGCGGCGTCAGGATTGCCAGCAACGGCAGCAACGCACCCAGGGTGAACGACAGCGCCGACGAGAACGCGGCATGCACCGGATTGGTCAGCTCGTCCGGGTCGATGCCCAGTTCGGCCTCGGCATGCGCGGTGAACGCGTCACGGGCGGTGAGCTCCTCCGCGACGGTCTGTGCGGTCGCGGCCGACAGGCCTTTCGCGCGGTAGATGGCGGCCAACTCCGCCAATTCGGCTTCCGGCTGTTCGGCCAGTTCACGGCGTTCGGTCTCCAGCAGAGCGCGTTCGCTGTCACGCTGCGTGCTCACCGAAACGTACTCGCCCAGGGCCATCGACACCGCGCCTGCCGCGAGCCCCGCCACGCCCGCAGTCATGATGGCGGTGCTATTGCTGGTGGCCGCCGCCACACCGACCACAATGCCCGCCACCGAGACGATTCCGTCGTTCGCTCCCAATACGCCGGCGCGTAGCCAGTTCAATCGCGTCGCCAGTCCCATGGCATGCGGCTCGGCCGGATGCGCAATGGCCACCGACCCCTCGAAATCGTCCCTCACCAGGGGAACGGTAATGCTTCACACGATTTCCCGCCAGCAAAGAAAGGCTCACCGAAATTAGGTAATGCATTGCATACCAATAATTTTCGCTGCGAATGGCCGGGTGGTGACGTGGGACACGTGGTTCGCGACACGTTTGCGACACCGAATTTCTCCGCGGATCAGCCTATGCGCCCGAGATGTTCGCCGTAGCGTTGACATCGGCGCGAAGCGGATCAGTCAAGAGAGCGGCGAGATGCGGCCACAACCGGCAGCCATCGGATTTCTCCGGCACGACGTGTCGGGGGCGCAACAGCAGTGGGACGAGGCCCAGATTCAACATCTGGCCCGCCGCCTCGGCTACGACCTGTGCAAGACCCTCATCTTCGGCCCCGAGACCGATCGCCCGATGCTGCGTGTGCGCACCGTGCTCTCGCGCCTCGAGGCCGACGCGGTGATCGTGCCGAGCCTCGCCCACCTCGGCGGTCGGATTCCCGACGATCTCGTCGAGATCGCCGACATCATCACCGTCAGCCCCGAAAACACCTACGCCCGCTGGGTGATTCCGCCCGCCGAGTAGTCGGAGGTTCGGTCCTCGGGCGTATGCACCGTCCCCCGGCCCGCAACCAGCGCGACGACAATCTGGCAGGCCGCTGCGGCGCACAGCATGAGAATGGGTGCGCGCCAACCGGAACCGAGCGTGTGCAGCAGGCCGAAGAGCGCCGGACCGGCAGCAGCCAGCAGGTAGCCGATCGACTGTGCCATCGCCGAGAGCGCGCCCGCCCCGGCCGCATCCTCGGCGCGCAGACTGAGGAAAGCCAACGCCAGCACCAGGCATGCGCCGCCGCCCAGCCCAAGCACGACACTCCACAACAATGCCCAGCCCGGTGCCGCCAACAGCCCCAGATAACCGAGGAGCAGGACCGCGGAGGCAACAGCCGCTGGCCCGCGTTGATCGCGCGTCCTACGCATCAGCGCGGGCATCGCGAGACTGGTGAGCACCGCGACCAGTTGGAACAGGAACAGCAGCCACCCGGCCGCGGTCGCGCTGACGCCGTGGGACTGGAACACCTGCGGCAACCAGGTGACGACGGCGTAGAAACCCAGCGACTGCAATCCCATGAACGCCGTGACCGCCCACGCCACCGGTGATCTCCACGGCAACCGGTGTCGGCGCACCGTGCCTTGCACCGTCCGCGGCGCTCGCATCTGTGGAAGCCACAGCACGATGGCGATCGACGCGGGCAGGATCCACAAGCCCAGTGCGGTATGCCAACCGCCCGGCGCATGCTGGCTGATCGGTACCGCCACCCCCGAAGCCACCGCCGCGACACCGCCCATCACGGTCGCGTAGGCACTGGTGAGCAGGCCGATCCTGGCCGGGAAATCACGCTTGATCAGGCTGGGCAGCAGCACGTTTCCCCCGGCGACGCCCGCCCCGATCAGCACCGTACCCACGAAAAGACCGAGTGCCGACGGCAGCCACCGCACCGCGATCCCCAGGCTCAGTACGACAAGCGCGCCGCCGAGAACCCGCTCGGATCCCCACCGTGCCGCCAGACGCGGCACCAGCGGGGACAGGACCGCGAATGCCAACAGCGGCAGCGTATTCAGCATGCCGGCAGCGCCCGAGGACAAGTGCAGATCGGCCTGCAGACGATCGAGCAACGGCCCGATACCGGTCAGACTCGCTCTCAGATTGGCCGCCACCACCAGGAGGCCCCACACCACTAATGCACGGCCGGAATACGACTTCGACTTCTCCATGCCCATCACGATCGAGCCGCACCGGGCCGCCAACCAGGCCATGCTCAGGCTGGCCCCCGGAGGGCCACGCTATGCGCGGCGGCCCTGGCGACGAATCGTCTTATGCTGCAGGACATGGGGACGCCACTGGGAGACTTCATTCGGGCCAAGCGAGACGGAATCCAGCCGGAGTCCCTCGGCCTCCCGAGTCGCGGCCGCCGCCGGGCACCGGGTCTGCGCCGCCAAGATCTCGCGACCCGGGCAGACGTCAGCGTCGAATACCTGACCCGGATCGAGCAAGGCCGCGACCGTAATCCGTCGCCCGCCGTGGTCACCGCGATCGCCGACGCGCTCGTGCTCGATTCCTCGGAACGCAACCACCTGAGTTATCTCGCGAAGATCACCGGTGGCGTGTGCGCCATCCAGGTGCGGCCCGAACCGCCTTCGCGGGAGGTGCGGCCCGCGGTGCTGAAGACGCTCGTCCTCCTGGAGCCGGGCATCGCAGTCGTGACCAATCGGCTGGGCGATATCCTCGCTCACACAAGCACTTTCGCGTCGATCACCGACGGAACGGGGGTGCTCGACGATGTCGTCCCGAATCTCACCCGCTACGTCTTCACCGACCCCCGGGCCCGGACGTTCTTTCTCGACTGGGACGACATCGCCGACGAGCAGACCTTCGATCTGTGGCTCGCACCGTCTATCGAGAACCTGGAATGGCTGACCGCCGAACTCGCGCCGGTCGCCGGTTCCGAGTTCACCGACCGCTTGAACCGTCACACGGTGCCGCGACGGGGCGTTCTCCGCCTCCAGCACCCCGCGGGCCATACCCTTCGGCTGCTCCGGGAGACACTCGAACTCGCTTCGGACGCACAACAACTCGTCGTCTTCCATCCGACCGACGAACACACGGAGCGGGTCGTCGAACAGCTCCGCCAACCCCACGGGCGACTCCGGTCGATCTCGTGACCGGAGCCGCCCCTCCGGGGCGTCAGAAATCGGCGATCTCGACCAGCTGCTTGCCGAGGTTGCGGCCTTCGAAGACCGAACGCAGCGCGTCCGGTGCGGATTCGAGTCCGCTGCTGATGGTTTCGGCGACGGTGAGCTTCCCCTGGTCATGCCAATCACGCAAGGCGGCGAACGCCTCGGGGAAACGGTCGAGGTAGTCCAGGAAGATGAACCCCTCCATCCGTGCTCGGTCGAGGGCCAGCCGCATGTAGTTGCGTGGGCCGGATGGCGGATCGGAGCCGTCGTAGCCCGAGGAGATGGCGCCCGCGAGGACAACGCGAGCGTTGCGCGCAAGGTGGGCCAGACCGTGCTCCAGGATGCTGCCGCCGACGCCGTCGAAGAACACATCGATGCCGTCGGGGGCCAGGCGAGTCAAGCTGGTGTCGACATCGTCGTGCTTGTAATCGATGGCGGCATCCAAGCCCGCGTGGTCGGTGAGCCAGGAACACTTCTTCGATCCGCCCGCGACACCGATGACATTGCAGCCCATGGCTTTCGCGATCTGGGCCGCTAGGGATCCGGTCGCGCCGGCCGCGGCCGACACCAGCACGGTCTGGCCCGGCCGGGGACGGCCGATGTCGGTCATGCCGAAGTACGCGGTCAGCCCGGGTGCTCCGAACATGCTCAGCATCAGTCGGGCGGGCACGCCGTCCGGAACCACGTTCAACCCGAACAGCCCGCCCTCCGCGGCGACGACGTAGTCCTGCCAGCCGACCATTCCCGCGACCCAGCTGCCGACCGGGTAGCTCGGATTGTTCGACCGCACAACCTGTCCCACGCCGCCGCCCCGCATCACCGAATCGATTGGGATCGCGTCGATGT
Organism: Nocardia heshunensis; assembly: GCF_054782115.1. Classification (NCBI taxonomy): domain Bacteria; kingdom Bacillati; phylum Actinomycetota; class Actinomycetes; order Mycobacteriales; family Nocardiaceae; genus Nocardia; species Nocardia heshunensis. The sequence continues at coordinate 621,997 of NZ_BAAGTC010000007.1, forward strand.
AGTTGTCGGCATCGTTGAGCCAGCCGCGCTGGGTGGGATCGATGCCCAGCCAGCGCACCCTGATCAACGCTTCGCCGGGCCCCAGCGTCGGTATGGGCACGGTCCGCAGCTCGAAATCCTCATCGCGCACAACGCCTTCGGGCCGTCGCCGCAGAACCCATTGCCGATTAACCGCATCCGTCACCGGGCGATGCTAGATCACCCGCCCGGCAACCTTCGAGCCATTTATCGGGTCGCGCTCAGGACTCCAAAACCTCGCGCAGTCGCTTGGCGAAAGCGTCGGGCTGTTCCATGAATCCGCCGTGACCGCCGGGGAACAGCGTGGGCTCGACGGCGAGTTCGCGGCCCAGGGCGCGGGAGGTGTGATCGCAGAACTTGTCCGCGGACTCGTCGCCGATGCCGATGAGAATGGTGGTCGGGGTGGCGCGCAGGGCGTCGAGCGACGGCTCCCAGCCGGAGGTGGTGTGCAGTTCGTGGCGGTAGAAGAAATCGTCGGATTCGACTGCGTGCGGGTCACGTTCGCCACCGAACATCTGCTGCAGCACTTCCTCCGGCATGAAGAGACCGGTCATGGCGAAGAACTTACGGATCGCGCCGAGCGCGTCACCGGTGTTGTAGACGTCGATGACTTCCTGGGTCTGCGCCCGCAACTCCTCGCGATTGTCGAGCAGTTCGCGCAGCGGTGGCTCGTGCGCGATCAGCTTCGAGACCAGATCGGGGCGGGCGATGGCCAACGCGAGGCCGGTGATCGCGCCGCCGCTGGAACCCAGCACGATGGCCGGGCCCTTGCCGATGTGGGTGAGCACCCGGGCCAGGTCGTCGGCCCGCAGTTCCGGTGTCGAGTCCTCGTCGGTGTTGTTCAGGACGCTCTTGCCGTGGCCGCGCGGATCACTGCTCAGGACCGTGTAATCCGAGGCCAGCAACTCGGCCAGCGGGGTGAACGGACCGGAATCCATCGGGGCGCCGATCAGGGCGATGAGCGGGCCGCTGCCGCGGACTTCGTAGTAGATGGTGCCGTCCGGCACCGCGAGGGTTCCGGAGGTGACGGGTGCGGTCGAGGTCATGGTTGCTCCAAGCGTGTTAGCGACACGGACACCTCTTATGACCGTACGACCGCCCCGAATTCATCGCGGCGCGAACGGGAATGCTCGAAGGGTTTATTCAGTAGCGCGACGCGGTTCCGGCAGTGCGCAGGTCATCCCGTCGGCCATCCCCGTCGGCCGCACGCCCAGCGCCTGATTCACCCGTGAGCGCTGGTTCTCCCAGGCGATCGCGGCGGCGAGTTCGGCCAGCTGCGCCTTGCTCAGATGAGTCAGCAACCGTGTGCGCAACTCGTCGAGGTCCAGCGAGGTTGGCGTGACGGTGACGGCCTCCGCATAGCCGATGACGAGCTTCTCGAGCTCGCTGTAGGCGTGGCTGTCCTGATACTTCGGCAGGTCGCTGATCTGTGCCTCGGTGAGCCCGCCGTGATGCGCCAACGCCGACCCGATATCCAAGCAGAACTCGCAGTTGACCAGCGCCGCAGTCTTCAACTCGGCCAGTTCCTTCAGCCGAGGGTCCACTCGGTTGGAGAACAGCAGCATGGATTCGTAGAACGCAGTGCTCAGCAACAACAGTGGCCGCCGGATCAGCCAGCCGACGAGATCGGCCTGATTCCGGCGAGCGCGCCCGAACACCTTGAGGTAGTTCCAGATTCGTGTGAATGCTCGCATGCGCTGTCCCCTTCATCTTCGCGGATGCCGTGGTCCCATCCTAGGCCGAAAACGACGCAGCGTAGTAGAGATTTCGGTTCAGTGATCGCTCTCGATTGCGCTGTCCCGCCGGACCGGGACCTCGGCATTCCAGGAGCACAGGATGCGCAGCGCTTCGTGGCTCGGCGAACCTTCGGGGGCGGTGTAGGTGACGAGGGTCTGATCCTGTGCGGTCAGGACCTGCAGCACTTGCCAATCCAAGTGCAGCTCGCCGACCACCGGATGACGGAGGTGTTTGTGGCCGCCCGCGAGAGTGCGCACGCCGTGGCCCGCCCACCACCGGCGGAAGTCGGGGTCGTGCACGGACAGCTCACCGACGAGCTGGGTCAACCGCGGATCTCCGGGAGTGCGTGCCGCGGTCATCCGCAGGCGGTCGACCGCCTCGGCGGCAACCTGTTCCCAGTTCGCGAACAGGCCGCGAATCCTGGGTTCCAGGAACACCATTCGCACCAGAGCGCGTTGTGCCGGTGGGATTTCCGAGAAGTCCAGAAACAGTGCGACAGCTTCGGCATTCCACGCCAGAATATCTGTCCGCGGCCCCAGAACCAGGGCGGGAGCCCGAAGCGCAGCGAGCAAATCCCGCAGTGGCGCACCAATTTCCGGCTCGACAACCCGCCCACGCCGAGGCCTAGCCTGCACCAACATCCGCAAATACTCGTGCTCCTCCGCCGTCAACCGAAGCGCCCGCGCAATCCCCGAAAGCAAATTCTCCGAAGCCGACGAAACCCGCCCCTGCTCCAACCGCGTGTAATGATCCACACTCACCGAAGTGAGCGTAGGATTAGTCGTCCTTCGCCGGAGGGAGTGGTGACGGTGTCGAATGCCCTGGTCACAGACGCTGGCAACTTGATTTTGGATATCTACGCTCGGGTGTCCCGCTTGGGAGACGACCGGCAGCGATCCACTTCGGGTCAAGTAGAGGATTGCACGGCCCGGGTTCAGGATCACGGCGCGCAGGTCGGTGAGGTCCACATCGATAGCGGGCGATCAGCCTGGAACCCTCGAGTTCGCCGTCGTGAGTGGGAACGGCTAATGCAACGGCTCGAGTCGGGCGCGACCGGCGGCGTGGTGGTATTCGATATGGCGCGGTTCTCGCGCCGACCGATCGAGGGTGAGCGGCTGATCCTCGCAGCCGAGCGCGGTTTGGTCGTGTTGGACAGCGAAGGCGAATACGACCTGTCAACAGCGAACGGCCGCAAGACTTTTCGTGACCAGCTGAATGCGGCAGCATACGAGTCCGATCGGCTGTCCACGCGCGTGAAGCGCGGTAAGAGGGTGAAGGCCGCGCGTGGCGAGTCCAACCACACACACCGCCCATTCGGTTACGAGCCGGACGGGGTGACCGTGCGGGAATCGGAAGCAGTCGTGTTGCGGGAGATGGTGGCCCGACTGCTGGCCGGTGAGAGCATGAAGCGAATCGCCACTGACCTGAACGAACGTGGGCTGACCACGTCGGTGGGGGCGAAATGGTCCGGAGAGAAGCTGAAGCGGGTTGTCGCGAACCCGCGCAACGGTGGCTTCGTCGCACACCTGGGCGAGATTGTCGGACGCCTGCCGGGAACACCGCTCATCGGTGAGTCCGATTGGGAGAGACTGACCGCGACGTTCGCCGCAAGAGGGCGGGGACGGCCGACCACGGCGGACTACGTGTGCTCGGGGCTGGTGTACTGCGGACGTTGCGGCCGTGGATTGACCGGTATGTCCCAGCCCCATCGGGCTCCGTACCCGGATGGTTCGCTTCGGCGGCGGTATTGGTGCCAGAAGCGCATGACCGGCGGCGGATGCAACAAGGTGTCGGTGGACATGCTCCAGCTCGATACCGCGATAGGTGGGTTGGTGGTGACGATCTTGTCGGACCCGCGTCACGCCGAAGCGGTGAGCGCGGCAGCAGTCGCGCTGGCGGCCAAGCGGAAGCCGATCGCGGACGAGTTGGCGGAAGCGGAGGAGTTGGCGGAGGTGTTGTCCGGGCGGCTCGGGCGCGGGGATATGAGCGTGGACCGCTATGACGCGGCGATCGGGCCGCTGGATCGGCGGATCGCGGAGTTGACTGCCAAGCGGGATGCGTTGGACGCGGCGCGGGAGATCGATGATTCGGAGGAGGCACGGGCGGAATCGGTGGAGGTGTGGACTGCACGCTGGGACGCGGCGAATGTTGGTGAGAAGCGGGCGATGTTCAAGCGTGCGTTGCGCGGCAAGCGGGTGGAGATCATGCCCGCCACGACACGCGGCCCCCGTTTCGACCGCGAACGGATCAAGGTGAAGCCCCTCAAAACCATTGCCGCTGTGTGAGTTTCACGCGACCCTGGGCGGTCGCTCTCGCGGGTCGTCACCGTTGCGGGTGGCGGCCCGTCGTTCGTCGATGCCCGCAACGATGGCGGCGATCGCGGTGAGTTGGTCGCGTTCCAGCGGTTCCCAGGTGCGGGTGATCTGCCGCCAGTAGTCGATCAAGTCGTCATCGAAGGACAGTTGATCGGGTTCCGGATCGGGCTGGTGGTGGTTGCGCAGGGTTGGGGCGTCGTCGGCGGGCATGGTGGCTTCCTGGGGGTGTCAGGCGGCGTGGGTGGCGGCTGGCGGGGCGGGGAGGGTGGCGAGGCGCAGGCGGGCTGTATGCCCGGCGAGCCACCAAACTGGGGCGGCAGGGTTGTCGGTGGCAAGGTCGGCAACCGTGGTGGTGGCCACGGTGAGCCCGGCAAGGGCGGCGGGTTGCCGGTCGAGAAGCTGATGAAAATACCGTTGCCGTTTCGGTCCGGGGAGCACGAACAGAACGGGGATAGCTATTCCGCCGTCGCGGAGCTCGCGGTATCCCTGCAATTTATCGACAAGCCGGGAAAGGGTCTCGGTGCCGGTATCGTATTCCAGGAAGAAGCGAATGCTATTGCCATTCTCTTCCCATTCCCCGTAACCGTCCGGCCGGGCGATTGCGCTACACGATTGCGTGGCATCGCGTTCGTTCCACCATTCCCGCAATGTGCATTCGGAATTGCCGCGCGAATAGTGTCGGAGCGCTGTGAAGAATTCGTTGATCCCCAACAAATGGTCGAGTTGCGGATTCTGCGATAGCTTGAAAGCCTTTTGGTACACGGTGTGCGGGGTGGGAATGGGTCTGTCGGTGGCCGCAGCGCGGATCATCGCGCCGATCGGTCCGAGCGTGTAGCGGTACTCCTGCGAGCCGGGCCGAGGGCAGGCCCGGAACCGTGCGAGCACGCCGCGCCGCTCGAGCAAGGCAAGGCGCTTGCGGGCCGCGTTGCCGTTGGCCGGGTAGAACAACCGCGTGACCTGACCAGCGGTGAAAGCCTTATGGGCTGCGAGCAGAGCGAGCAACTCGAGGTCACGAGGGGTGAGTTGGCGTTGTTCGGCAAGCGCGTCCGCGATCGAAGGACCCCGCCGGGAGGCTATTACAGCCTGTCGGGGTTGCCGCGCCATCACAGTTCACCCCCCGCTAGCCTGGGGCGATGCCGGAGGCGGGGTGTCCCGTTCACTGTCGCGTTCTAGTTGGGAGGGTGAATGGGACAGTGAGTGGTCCAGTGAATGGGCGAGTGAAAAATGTTGCCCGCCCGCCTGATTCGATGAGAGCTTGCCGGTGGCGAGTTGGTGGCGGTTGGCCAGGGCTTGCCGGGCTGCCCGGGAGAGTCCCGTACGGGTGCGGGCAGCGGCCCGAAGTGCGTTGCCGCGTCCGGGAATCGGGTCCGGTAGCGGCAGTGCGGCCAGATCGAATGCCGCTGCGTCGGTGCCGTTGTTGATGATACGCGCGCTGATCCCGAAATTCGGGCGATGGGATAGATCGGTGTCATCGAAGATCGGCGTGAAATGCGCAGCGATTTTGGTGGCGTCGGCCGGTGACACTCGGAACACTATCTTGTTGCGGGCGTTGGCATCGACCGCGCCACGGATATCCGGCGGTAGTTGTCCCAAGTGTTGGTGGGCGAGTACCAGTGACACTCGGTATCCTCGCGATTCGGCTAATGCGTCATCGACACCGATGGGCAGATGAAGGAAGTTGTGGCATTCGTCCACGATGATCGTGGCGTCGGGCCGATCCTCGGGGGCCCTGTCGGCGCGCCGCGTGGTCGCCGACCATAACCCGGACAGCAATAGCGAGCCGATCAATACCGCGCCGTGCTCCCCCAGTTCGCCTTTCGGCAATCGGGCGATGAGAATTCCGCCGTCCAGAATTTCGGAGAGATCGACGGTAGAAGTCGGGGTAGCGAGTAGGTCGCGGGCGAATTGGTGGGACATGACCGGACGTAGTCGTGAGATCACCGGCCCATAGAGCTGCTGGCGTTGGACGGCGGTCAGTTCGTCGTAGCCCTCCCAGTAGCGTTCCAGCCCGCCGGGAGTGCCGTAGCGCCCGACCAGTCGGCGGGCGTAGCCGGGCTGCGTCAACAACGGAATGATGTCGGCCAGTGTGGATCCGGGGCGGCGGACCAAGGTCAGACATGCCGCGCGGAACAACTCGTCCATACGCGGCCCCCACGCTTGGGCGTAGACCCGCCGGAACGTGCCAGTGATCGTTTCGGCGGTGTACTCGCGTGCTTGCACAGTGTCGGCACCGATCGGTGTCAGCACGTTCCACACCGGGGGCGCGTCGTGCTCGGCGGGGTCGAAGATGACCAGGCGATCGGCGCAGTCGGCGGGCAACCGCTCGAGGACGTTGCGGGCCAGATCGCCTTGACAGTCCAGCAGCACCACGCCTCGTCCGGCTGCCGCTTCGGCCAGGGTCAGGTTCGCCAGCCACGTCGATTTCCCGGCCCCAGTGATGCCGGGGACGTGGATGTGGTGGCGGGCGTCGGGCACCCGCAGCCCGATCACTTCCCCGCGGCTGACACCGAGGGGTTTGGGGTGGCCGCGGCGCGGGTCGCCGGCCGCGGTCAACCGCAATCGGCCGGCGGTGGGAGCCTCGGCGGGTGAGTAGTTGCCGTTCGGATCGCTGTCATCGGTGCTGGGGGCGGGGGTGGCGTTCATGACTGGGGCTCCTGGTCGTCGTTGCGGGCGATGTCGCGGTGTGGGCGGCGTGAGCGGGCCGGGTTGGTGTCGATGCCGTAGGTGGCCGAACCAGTGGGCAAGTGCCACAGCGCGCCGAATTCGGCCACGGTGACCACGAACCCCGTTCCGGGGCGGCGTAGCGCGACCTTGTGCGCCGGGCGGCGTACGCGGCGAGTGATCAAGCCGTCGCCATCGGTGGCCACCGCGTCGTACCCATCGGCGATCAACCGGGCTTCGTGGCGCAGGTAGCGGGCCGGGACCCGACCCGAGACCGCGACCCGGACCGTGACCCGCAGGTGCGGCCCGGATGCCTTCTTGGCCACCACGTTTCGATAGCGCACCGCCGCCACCGGGTCCACCGGCACAGTCGCGGCGGGGCGCGGGGAAGGGGACGCACCGCCGCGCATGGCCTCGCGCAGGACGTCCTGGAGGAACGCCAACACCGCGTCGAGTGCCCGCAGGGCGGGGCGGCCGGTGCCGGTACCACGGTGTGCCGCAACGATTATCGTGACGCTGGCGACCTCACCCGGGCCGCGTTCGGCCAGCACCGTCAGCACCTGCCCCAACGGATCGACCAAATCCGCGCCCGCCCGGCCCCATCCTGAGGAGGGGGCGACAACCGGTGACCACTCGCCGCCGCGCGGGAGCACTTCCCGCGCGGCCAGCCCGCCCGTGCCCTCGATCAGGCTCGGCGGCGCGGTCACCGTTGCTTGCGCGCCCGGCCACGCGCCGATTACCGCAGTGATCACCGTCCGGGCGGTAAGGGCGGGAGGTACCCACAACCCGACCTGTGTCCCGGCGTCGGTGGCCACGAACTCACACGCCACGCACCGCGCCCACAGGGCGTGGCGGTGGGTGCGGCGACACAGTCCGGCCAGCGACCGCGCGAATCGTTCGCCTGCGTCGGCGGGCCAGCGGGCGGGCGGGGTGATCGCCACCCACACCGCCCGCTCGGCTTCCTTCCTCCGCAACCGGTTCCGCGACAACCAGCACAACCACGTCACCGCGCACACGACCCACACCACCAGCCATTGCCGCGCTGGTACCGAACGGACGAACCAAGCAATCATGCCGATCAGATGCGTGATCACGACGCATCACCTCCCATCACCGATAGGCGGCCCGGCACGTTCACCGAGCCTTTTGGGCCTTTGGAGTGAGAGAGGTGCACCAGCGGAGCCCATGTGACAGTTGGCGAGGAAATTCGAGTGGCATTCATTCCCGTCCGATTCCGGCGCAGGCCCGTAGGTGTGTCACCGCTGAGTGAATGATCAGTGCGGACAGTCATGGCTTTTCCTGTCGTCGTGGGGGAATCGAGGGGCGAGCCGATCGGGCGGGGTGCGCACCCACGCCGTGGGTTCACACCCGGCACCGGTGCGCGGGTTGCTAGGCCGCCTCGGGAAATGCGGTCAGCGGCGTCACGTACACCGCGTCGCCGCCGTGGGAGGCGCGATCACGCTCGCTGTAGGCGTGGCCTGCACAGACCGGCAGTCCCTCGGACTCGCCGGGCTCGCCGACTAGCACTGCAACCGCGGGCCGCTGGCAGTGCCGCAGCCGGGCGAACGTGGATTCGAGGGTGAAGTCGTGGCCGGGCATTGTGCACCGCCAGCGGCCCGCGATCACGCCGTGTTCGAGGAGGTCACCGTGGTCGGGGCAGCCCGTCCACGGCATCTCGCACCCACCCGTGACCGCGTCCAGGTGCTCGGCGCGCAAATGGGTCCACAGCTGCAACCGCAAGCGGTCCCGGTCGCCCGAGGCCAGCAGTTCGGCCAACTCCGGGGGCAGGGTGGGCTGTTCATCGTCGAGCAGGTCGCGGAGGCGTTGTTCGGCCACGTCCAGCCACGGAGCGTCCAGGTTGGGCACCAGCGCGCGTGAGCCGCCGACGCGGTCGGCGACGAATCGGGCGTTTCTGGGTCGGCGCGACCGTTCCGCCGCTGCCGCGAGCCGGTCGACGGCACCGCCGGTGACCGGCCCGATACCGTGGACCGGGGCAATATCGTCATCGTCGTGGTTACTGGGGTTGGGGTTCGGGGAGGCGTTCATGTCGATTCCTTCGGTTAGTTCGAACAGATGAATGGGCGAGTGAATGGGTGAGGTCGTCGCTCACCCAGTACTGCCAGGGACCGGGCCGAAAATTGCGGTCGGCTCCCGATTTCTTGTGATCACGGACTCCTCAGTCGGATGAGCGGGCGAGTGAATGGGTGGGCTGGGTTGTTCACCCTGTACTGGCAAGCGCGGGGCCGAAAATCCTGGTGGACCGCCAAACTTTTTGTATTTTTTTGTCGCGGGCTCCGCTCGCCGGTTCGGTGCGCGGTGCGTGTGCTTCGCGGGTGGGCAGTTGCCTTCACACCCTCGATTTGCGACATTCACGGCCCAGGAATGGCCGCAATGGTCGATCACCTCCCTCCGGTCGCGAAGTTGCGTTCTTTGCCCTCACGCCCGCAGTAACGGCCTCAACGGCGTCTGTTTCGACACTGCACAGCAAAATTCGCTCCCGACCAGCAGGGCGGCCAGAGCACGAGCAGACAACCGCACGCACGAATAGGGGCACCTGTGCAAGACAGGTGCCCCTACGGGGATGGTGCTGTGGCTTGGGCTGCTGGGAGAACGGCCGGGGCTTATGCGCGGTGTCGCCCGTGGAGGCGGTGCAGGTTGGCGACCGGGACGCGATGAAAGCTGCGGCCCTCGGCGTTCAGCAACGATTCGTACGGCCGCGCGGGCGGCGGCGGGTCGTCGCTGACGCCCCACCCCACGGCCACCACGACACCCACGCACGACAGCACCAACGCAGCGAACTCGATCAGCAAGGACACGACAACCCCCGAGTCTGCAAATTCGGTCGTAATCGATTGGTTCACAACATGTTTGAAATGCGACGGGTCATGAGATCGCCGTGTTCACGTTCGTCGGGTCGGGTGACGGTTCACGGATATCGCCCCCGTCGCCCCAGTTCTTGCACCACGGGCACCACGGCCGTAACCGATGATGGGTCCGGATCGAGACTGCGAGCCCGATCGCCCACGCCTCCCCCGGCGCGGAGGTGATGCCCGAACACCACGACGGCACATACGGCACCGCCAACAGCGGGGCCAGGAACACCACCAGCAGTACCGGGACCGCCGCCCGGTGCCGGGCGAAGTGCTGGAACCGCAGCAGCCACCGTCGCCGTTTCGCTTGTGCGGACGCGTCGGTGGGGACCTCGGCCATACAGGTCGGGCACAGCCGGGTGAACTCGACATGCAGCATCGCGACCGTCGCGGCGATGTCGAACGCGATCACGATCACCAGCACCGGAACCGTCAGCCACCACGGGTCGAGGAACCAGCCGAGGACGCACGCGAGCCCGTACGCAGCCAGCGCGTACCCGGACCGGTGGGTGATCCAGGTCAAGGCACGACCGGTCCGGTTGGAATCGTCATTGAACGCACCCAGAAAATTCACTCGACGCCCCCAGCCTCGAGACGGGACGCCAAATCAACAGCCATCACAAGATTTCCTCATCAGGTGTAGATGCGGGAGTGGCCCTAACCCGTCTCCGGTGGGCTAGGACCCGTCCCTTTGGATGCGAAAACCCCCGGCACGGTTGCGGTTGGCCGAGGGTCCATCGCGAAATGCGTTGTGGAACAACGCTATCGAATTGTCCTGAAGCGCTACGTCGATCAACCACCCCCTCTCAAGGTTCCGAGCATCAGAATGGCTTCAGCGGGTCGGTCCGCCGCGCCTACGCGCCATCCGCTCGAGCGGGCGGGAGATCTCGAAGCGGCGGCATCATGCGCCGGGCGTAGGTCTCTTCTGGGGTCACGGTGATCACGTCGAGTTGGGCCACCAGCGTCCCCGGTATCTCCCCGCCCTCGAAGTGCTCGGGGCTGGGCACGATGACAGCCTCGGCGTCCAAGCGGGTCGCTTGCGCCTTCAGTCGCGCCAACGGGGGCCGCCCGAAACGGGGATCGTAGACCACCATGTCCGCGAAGTCGTAGCCCAAACGTGTGGCTAGCTTGCGGATCTGGCTCTGGTCCCACAGTTGCGCCACCCCAGACACGTCGATCCGGAGATAGCCCAAACACGTTGGCTTGTAACGCATTACAGCCCCTCTATCGTCATGTCCGTCGAGTGCGTAGAAGTCTTGGAACTGGAGATAGAACCCGTCGTAGTCTTCGGAATCGTCTCCGCTGGCCTGGAGTTCGAACACGCCTCCGGGGAACTCGTAGAGCCGCGTGCGCCGGTTCATGTCGCCTCTGTCCCTCGTTGGTGCAGCAGCCCCGGGCCGAGCAGCCGGAGAAACCGAAAGGTCTCAAATGCCGGGTAGATCCGAAACATCAACCCAGCAAACGGGGGTTTTGCCTCGGCCCGGGGGTTGATCTGAGCCTGCGCGCAACGATCGGGGAACTTCCAGAGAAGAAAGCGGAAGAATAAGGGTAGTTTCGCGCCCGTACCGTCCCACCGACCCGGAGAGCCTCATGGTCGATATCGACTGGACACCAGATCAACTCGAAGCGCTTCGCGCGGCGCTGCGGATGAACAAGGCGGAGTTCTGCAAGCGAATTGGGGTTACTGCGCGGGCGCATCGGGATTGGCTGACGGGACAGACCCAGAACATGCGCGAGGCCAACCGCCGACAGTTGTTCGAGGTTCTCGCCGATGCCGAGCCCGAGCAACGGGCGCGGTTCTGGGAGTTGGTTCGCAAAGGGACGACCGACACAGGCACCGATGGGCAAGCCACGGAAGGTGTTGCCAGCAACGCAAATTCCGGCGGTGACGAGCTCGGGCTGTATTCCTGGGAGGTCGGCGAGGACGACGTGAGAAGACGAGACTTCGGCAAGGCGGCTCTAGTAGGTTCGGCGATCGTGCTGCTAGGGGCGAAACCTGGTCAGATCGGCATGTCCGATGTGACCAGGTTGCGTGAGGGGGTAGTGGCCCTGGAATCGGAGGACCAACGTCTTGGCGGTGGGCGTCTGGTGGATTTCGCGGTTACGGAGTTGGCCAAGGCCAAACACTGGCGCGAGATCGGCACCTATGACGCCGCCGTTGGTGACGCATTCACGATCGCTACAGGGGAATTGGCGGTCATGGTCGGATGGCTGGCCTATGACGCCGACCGTCAGGCACTCGCGCGACGCTGCTATGCCGATGCTATGGCTCTCGGGTGCGAGGCTAACGATCCCGATCTCATTGCACGCACCTGCTTGATCGGTGGCGGCCAACTGCTCGGGCTCGCGCGGCGCGGCAAGGCACGGCCACAGGTCGCGCTGAAACTCGCGACCCGCGCCCGGGACCTCATGCGTGGCACGCCGCCGGGTCGAATTCACGCTCTCATCGCTGTACGCGAGGCGCAGGCGTACGGACTCCTGTGTGAGCGTTCGGCATTCGAGCGGGCTATCGCCACCGCGTGGCGGGAGATGGACCAGGCGTCAAGTTTCGAGCCACTCGACGAGTGCCCGCGCTGGCTCTGGGCTGTCACCCCGGCCGAGATCGCCGCGCACGAGGCGCGAGGCCGTGCCGAGTTCGAGGAGTACGACCGCGCGATAGCGCTGTTCGACTCCGTCGCCGACGTCGAGCGCTTTCCGCGAAACGTGATCAACATAGCCGCCTGGCGAGCCGTCATACGGGCGCGCGCGGGTGACCTTCACGGGGCCGTTTCCGAGGCCGTGCCCGTTCTCGACACGCTGACCGGTCTGACGTCGATTCGCACTCTGCGTAACCTGGAGCCCATCCGTGCGTCCGTCGATGAGAAGCCGGTCGGCGGCGAGTTTTCCGACAAGTTCGACGCCCTCCTGACGAAAGCAACCACAGCATGACTACCCTGCCCGTCGGCCTGGAATTCGAGCACTACGACAAGGCTCAGGCGCGCGAACTGCGCGCCGTCGTCGAAGAGATCTACCGCCAGTCGTACGTCGAAGCCATCGCGTCCGGCGACACGTTCGACGAGCCCGAGGCGTTCATGGCCCGGTTCGATGCGTACACCAACCCCGCCCAAATGTCGCGGCTCGAGCTGGTTATCGCGCGAATCGATGGCGCACCGGTCGGCCAGACTTGGGGCTGGCCACTTCGCCCCAACGCCGCGTGGTGGGGCAATCTCGAACTCGACGATCCGGACGCCGACCGCGCCGAGTTCATCGCCGAAACCGGTAGGCGCACATTCGCACTCAGCGAACTCATGGTTTGCGCCGAGTACCAAGGTCACGGAATCGCGCGTGCCCTCCACGATGACTTGCTCGACCGCCGTCCTGAGGAACGTGCGACATTGCTTGTCGAGCCGGACAACTCGCGCGCTTATGCAAAGTACGTCAAATGGGGATGGCGTCGAGTGGGCACCCTGCGCCCGCGATGGCCCGAGGCTCCACGTCTCGACGTCTTGATTCGCGACCTGGGGTGAGACATCACCGGATACCCCATAGCCTGGCCAGAGGGGGTGTCATGGCCTCGCGCCGCTCGTGCGAGGAAGGACCGTCGCGTGCCTGCGCGGACTGGTACCGAAGCCCTGGACTTGGCAGGCGCTTTGAGCGTCGTTCAGTCTTTCGGGTGGCGGTCGGCGCGGTGCGATAAGCGCTCGGTGAATGTGTCCGTCCACGCTGCGGACTCCGATTCTTCGGCAGATCGGGACGTGTGCCTTCCAGCGCCCAGGCTGCCTGCGCGTCCGCCTTGCTTTGCCCCGCCTGGCCGGGATTGCATCGCGAGTATCCGCACCCCCCAGGACACGTACGCCTCCACCGTCATCCCCGCACACTCGGCGGCATCGTTCAACGTGAGCCAGTCTTCCTCGCCCACCGTCAACACAATGTCCCTGCTCGCCATACCGGACAACGGTAGTCCCCTCGGCCTGCCGTCACCTGGTAGCAGCGACCATGGCGTTTGATTGCCGCGTTTCCGCAGGTCAGCTAGTATCAACTAATTAGGTGTCGATCGAAGCCAGCAACGCCACCTCCTCCCGCCGCAACCCCGCCACCCGCCGCGGATTCCCCACCGCAGGCAAGCCCACCTCCTCCGGCGAAACCCCCGCTCGCTTGGCCTTCAAAAACTCCCCGAGCTCACTCACACTCCCAGTCTGACACCGCCTTCCACCGCGTTCCTGGTGCTCCCATCCCCAGGAACGCCGTCTCCACCCGCCTGGACCACCCCTTCTGGCAGCGACCTCGAACCTGTTGACGGATCCCTCCACCGCCGTGATACTTAGGTCTGTGCCTAAGTATCACGGCGAACTCGATGCGGTGCTCCGCGCTCTTGCAGATCCGACGCGCCGATCCATCGTCGAGCGGTTGGCGAAGTCGCCGGCCGTCGTTTCCGAGCTGGCGGCACCGTTCTCGATGGCGTTGCCGTCGTTGATGCAGCATCTGCGCGTCCTCGAGAGCGCCGGGCTGGTGACGTCGCACAAGCTCGGACGCGTTCGCACTGTGAGCCTGCGACCGGGCGCACTCGATGTCCTGCATCTGTGGCTCGGCGAATTACGAACCCCCGCAGAACAGCAAGCCGACCGGCTCGGAATCCACCTGACCCGCACCACCTCCAAGGAGACCTGAAATATGACCCGCGTTCGCATCAACCTGTTCGTCTCACTGGACGGCTTCACCTCGGCGACCGACAACTCCCCCGACAATCCGATGGGCGAGGACTGGGGGCGTCTCGCGGCGGGCCACATAGCGACCCGCACATTCCGCGAGCGAGTGTTCGGCGATACCAGCGGCGCTGGCACAACCGGCGTCGACGATCGCTACACCGCCGCGTTCTTCGAGGGAGTCGGAGCCGAGATCATGGGCGCGGGAATGTTCGGGCTGCACGCGTTTCCCGGCGACCCGGAATGGAAGGGCTGGTGGGGTGATCGGCCCCCGTTCGGCACGCCGGTCTACGTCCTCACCAACACACTGCGACGCCAAGATTGGTCGAAACCGGCCCCTCCGGGTGGATACCCGTACCAGGTGGTCGCGCGGCCATCGATCCCAATGGAGGGCGGAACGACATTCCACTTCCGAAGCGGCGCAATCGAAGACGTCCTCGCCGAGGCGACCGATGCCGCGCGCGGTCTGGACGTGCGCATCGGTGGTGGCGTCGGCACCGCGCGCGCCTTCCTGCGCGCCGGCCTGGTCGACGACCTGCACCTCATGGTCGCGCCGATCATCCTCGGCCGCGGAACGGGACTGTGGGACGATCTCGGCGGTCTCGACCTCACCCACAAGGTGACGTCAGAAGTGGGCGAGAGCGGCACGATTCACGTCACCTTCACCCGATAGGACGGGCACATGACCACCGAACGCCGACTCGCCCGCGCCGAGTTCACCCTGACCCGCAACTACCCAGTTCCCGTCGAGCGCGTCTGGGGCGCGTTCGCCGAAGAGCAACAAAAGCTGGCCTGGTGGGGCGCGGACTGCAGCATGGAACGCGGCGCCTGGGCCTTCGACTTCCGTATCGGCGGCCGCGATATCGCCGAGGGCAAGTTCCACAACGGTCCAGTGTCGCGGTACGAGGCCACCTACACCGACATCGTCGAGCACATCCGCATCGTCACGACCTACGACATGTGGATCGACGGCGCTCACATGTCAACATCGGTGGCCTCTCTGGAATTCGACCCCAGCACGGAGGGCACCCAATTCACCCACACCGAACACGGCGTCTTCTTCGACCAGTTCTGGGCCGACGGCCCGAACCGCGAGCAAGGCACCCAAGGACTGCTCGACGCTTTAGGCAACTACCTTCAACGCCCGGGAATCCTTGGATGACACAGGTTTTGGAGCTGTTGTTGATGAACCGGGTTTCCTCCGACTAGGGTGCGCGCATCGCGCCAGCCCCGAGACCGGCCCGGTGAACGGCCTCCAGGTCTGGCAGGTGGCGCAATCTGATGTAGTGCAGCGCATTCCGTGCGTCTGAAGACTCCGGGGAGGATGTTGGGATGACGGCAGCATTGGTGGCGGCGGTGGCTGCCACACAGCGCGTATCGGTATCGGTCGGGCAAGCCCACGAGTTCCCCGGTACTGGCCGCGCCGTTGCGTAAGTCTCTAGCTGGGTGACACGGTCAGTTGAAGACGGTCATATCGACGTGTGCGCGGTCGGGCCATGATTCGTCGATGACTAGGTCCTCGATGATGTTCCGACTGGCGCCGGCGGCGATGTGGACGGTGCCCGACTTGTGGTCCTGCTCCGATTCGTCGAGTTCGTCTTTGGGGTAGAGCACGATGTCGTAGATGAGGTCGATGGAATCGTCTGTGTACCACTGGATATTGAAGTTGATGATCACACATACTTCGTCGAGGTCGTCTTGTGTGAAGGAGAAGAACGCCCACGGATCGTCGGCCCCGAGTTTCACGGTATTACCGAAATGAGGGTCCGCGGTGGTGTCGCTGAAGACACCCCGGTCCACCATGTCCGTGTGGCCCTGCACCCGGACCGTGTGCCGATATCCATCGGTGCCGTTGAGCTGTCGACGCCACACCGACCAGCCCTCGGTCGCGGCACAAAGGAAATGGGCTCCGCTGGGATCGCGGACGAAGACCAGATCACGGATGCGCGGCGCGGCGGGCAAACCTGCCGAGATGTCGTCCCAGTTCAGGCCGCTGTCGCGGGTGACGAAGACCTGGGTCGCCGTCGCGACGAACACTGCTTCCGGATACCCGGTCGTGTCGGTCGCCAGGCCGACGAAATCACCTGGAGCGGTAGGCGGACCCGGCAACTGTGTCCAGGTCGACTCCCGAAAGACCCACAGCTGCTGTCCCGCGGCGATCGCGAACGCGTAGTACCGCGTGTGCACCACCAGACGGGCGATGGTGCCGGGCAACGGTTTCGGCGTGGTGTCGTGCACATGCCAGCTGTCGGGCATCAGCTGCAGCAGCCGCCCGGTGCTGGTGCCGACGATGATGCCGTCGCCATCTCCGGAACCGATCGCCGTCGCGAATTCCGCCCCCGGCCCGACTCCGTGACGCCACAGGCCCAGGGTCGCGAGGCGCTTCCAATAGGGGTTCGGCGCGCCGGCGAACATCCCGTACAACGTCTGGTCCTTCACCGCGACCGCGACAAGCAGTTCGGCACTGCTGTTCGCCCAGCTCGGTGCGGTGACGGCGGCGAGCACGTCGGGCGACCCGAGGCCGTCGGCGACACCGTCCAGCGGGACCACGCCGTCGGACAGCGGCTGCGTGGGAAAGATCGAGAGGTTGGTGAATGTGCCGGACGGCCGATCGAACCACGCTTCGCGCACGCGATTGCCGAACTCCACGTTGTTCTGGTCGACCGTCGAGAAGTCGCGGTAGAGCAGATTCCCGTCGTGTAGCAGCGCCACCTGTTCGCCGTCGCCCTCGTCCAACGGCCGCCACGGTTGGTCCGCCGGGTACAACGAGATGTAGGCATCCCCGTTGTCCTGCAGGCTCATTGCCATGACGCCCGCGGTCCCGCCGCGCGCTGTCAGGAACCCGCGTTCGGTGGTCTGGTGGTTGCGGTCCACGCAGCGGGCCTCGAGGTTCGGTAGTTTCCGATTCGTCAGGGAGGAGTGGGTTGCTCCCAGGTCCGTCGTCACGGCCATGCCGCCGTCGCTGCAGATGAACAGGGTGCGCTCGTTGGGATCGAGGTCGTCGAACTCGACCGCGTGTACGCCTGTGTGCAGGTGCGGTGTGGTGCCGGGGATCATCGTCCACGCTTCGCCGCCGTTTTCGGAGACGAAATAGCCGTTGTGCCAACCGACGACGACCACATCGTGGCTCGCTCCCACGGCAATGCAGTTGTTGCGGGCCTGCTGATCGCCGGGTGTATTGGTCGTCGGGTAGCCGAACAACGGCGAATGGTGCAGCACGTTGTTACCGGTCGCCGCCCATGATCGACCACCGTCGCCGGACCGCAATACCTGGTAGATGCTGTCGCGCGTGCCGTGGTATTCCCCGGCGACGGCGTACATCATGACGCGATCGGTCGGGCAGCTCGCGATGGAGGTGCGCATGAACATCTGGTTGTCGGTATTACCTAGGTATTTGGCCTCGCTGAAGACGAGTGGGCCGGTGAGACTCTGCCATTCGCCCACGAACAGTCCGCCGCGCGGTGGCACGTCCTGCGGAGTGCCCCAGGCCGCGGCCACCACTGTCCGTTGGGGTCCGAGCGCGATGCCGCTGAACGGGCCGACGGTCAGATTGAGGGCGGTGTCGAAGGTGTAGGCGCTGCCGGCGATCGGAATCTCGGCCCAGTAGACCCCGGTCTGACACGCAAGCACGATGGTGTTCGGTTCGGGCACGATCACCAGGTCGTAGATGACGCCGGTATTCAATGGCGTGCCCGTCGCATCCACGATCGGAATTTCGCGCCACGCGAAGAGCGGCATGCTGTCGGTCGTGTCGGTTTCCCATAGCGCGTCCCCGGCGGCGAACACGTGCCGAGACCCATGCACGCCGCGCCGGATCACGTTGAGCCCCGGCCGATCCCAGGTGGTGCTCAACGGGATGGCGTCGCCACCGTCGAGTTCGACCAGCCAGACACCGCTGTACTGGGCGGCAGCCAGGATCACCGGAACCGGCTCTTCGTCCAGCCGCACGACGCTGTTCAGCTGACCAGCAGCGAAAGAGATGTCGGGATCATTGAGTTCGGTGCCGGTGGCCAGGACTCCCCAGAAGCTCGCCGGATGCCAGACGTTACCCATCGCGTACCCCCGTAACGCAGCGGAATGAGCACTCTCAGTACAGCACTGTCGACGCCTTCTTGGTGCGGAAACGGCAGCTCGTCGCCGCGCTCAGTTGCGCGGAAGCCGGTCGACCAGATAGTCGACGGCGCTGGGATTGGACAAGCTGATCTGCCGAGGCCTCCAAAGATCAACCGGCTGTGGTGATCTGAGACTGACCACAGCACCATTCGGCGGAATCCGGTGTGTGAGTCACTGATAGGCGAGCGCGACCATTCGGCTGGCTGGTGTATCCGTTCTTCGTACGGGTTTCGTGGCGTTGTTGACGGTGATACTCACGGTGACCCGGTGTGGGTTCGGCCCGGCGAATCCCGGGTAGGGACCGCTGTTGGTAGCGGCGCTGATCGCCGGGGTCGTGCCAAACTGGAGTCTGCACAGCGGCGAATTGCTCACGTACACAAAGGTTCGGGGCGGGTCGATCACTGGCGAAGGACGGGCGAAGGCGATCGGCATGACGGAGTTGCGCACTGCGCGGATTCGAGACTGGGCGGACACATCGGGTTGGCGCTTCGAGGAGCGGCCGCGAGTGGGTTGGACCCGTCGGCTGCCGGGCCGCAACCAACGCGGGGTCGGCCTGGCGGTGACCGGATGGCTGAGCGGGCGCCTGCTGGCCGTGGCGGAATATTCGTATTGGACGACTGCCACCGTCGGCAATGTTCCGGTCCCCAAGCGGAAGCGCTACCTCGCCGCAGTGGCTTTGTTGAATCGGCCGTATCCGCGGTTGGCCGTGCTGCCGCGCGGACCGCTGTCGAAAGTCGGGCGAAAACTCCTGGGAGACGATCCCTTCGCGACCGGAAATGCCGAGTTCGACGCCCGTTTCCGGGTCGCAGCGGCCGTGCCCGAGGACGCTAGGGTCACACTGAACCCGGCGCTCGTGGCTGCACACGCGGCCGGTGCGATTCCCGCCTGGAGCGTGGTCGATCATGAATTGCTCACGTACACACCGATTTCGGGCAAACTGCGAGATCCCCGGCTGATTCAGCAGTTCGCGGGGCAGCTCGTGCGCGTCGCCGATCTGCTCGACAGGAACTGAATCACGTTTGGCCGGAACGGACTCGACCGCGGGCTCGATGGTGAACGGCCTCCTCGACGGATTCCTCGCCGAGACCGGCCTCACCCTCGACCCGTAACTCCACGGTCGGTGGCGTCTTGGACCGGATAGTCGATGACGACTACGCCGCCGGTGGCGTAGTTGGCGACGTCGGCGGAGACTCGCTTGCCTTGTTCCGAGGACTGGGCTGCGGCCAGGGCGGCGGCGTCGGCGAAGTCGGCTTCGAAGACCGCGAAATACGGGGGTTCTCCCGTGGGTGCGGCCACGTCGAAGCTGTAGCGGCAGGCGAGTAGGCCGGGCCAATTCAGGACCAGTGGGATGTGGGTGTTCACGTAGTAGTCGCGGAAGTGGTCGGGGTCGGTGGGCTGGGGGTAGAGGACCAGCAGCTTATGCATGGGGATCTCCGTTCGGTTGAAATGTCGTATCCGCAGGTTAGGGCGTGATGTGGGGTCGGGGGAAAGATCAACACGGGATAGAGTCGGAACGGATCGTTATTAGTTGGTGGGGAGGGGATGTGGCGCCGGATACGGTGAGCCTGCGGTACTTTCTGGTGCTGGCGCAGGAGTTGAACTTCACCCGGGCGGCCGCACGGATCGGGATCGCGCAGCCCGCACTCAGTGCCCGGATGCGCCGGTTGGAGGCGGAGCTCGGGACGGCCTTGCTGGTTCGCAACACGCGCAGTGTCGTATTGACAACGGCCGGTGCGGCTTTGGCGGAGTCCGCGCCGCCGGCGCTCGCGGCGCTGGACCGGGCCTGGGAGACCGCTCGGCGGGCCGGGGCCGGTGAACTGGGCGCCTTCCGCATCGGATACAGCCTCAGCACCGGGGCCGAGACAGCACCGGCGCTGGTGGACAAGCTGATCCGCAGCTGTCCCGGACTCGAGGTCAGCGCGGTCCCGATGACGACACCCGAGATCTCCCCCGCGGTCGCCGACGGCCGCATCGACGCCGGAATCACCCGCGGTGCGCAGCCTGGTCGTGGGGTGCGCCGGTACCTGCTGCGGCGTGAGCGCATCGGGGTCCAGCTGGCGGAGCACCATCCGCTGGCCGAACACCCGGAGATCGAGGCCGCCGACGCCGCCGCGTATCCGCTGCGACTCCCGGACCGTGCGGCAAACTCCGTGATCCACGACCTGTTGTCCACACCGTTCCGGGACATTCGACCACGCCCCCGATTCCACACGCCCGCAATCTCTTTCGATATGTCCCAGCGCGACCTGCGCGACGGACTCACCCTCGCTCCGGCCGGAGAATCCGCGCTCACCCTCGCCCCCGCCGGTCTCACCTGGCGACCCCTGCGTGGCGCGCCCAGCCAGACGTTCCATCTGGTTCTCCCGAGCGTGCAATCACCACTGCACGGCCGCGTCCGTGCCGTCGCCAAAACGCTGGCACGCGAGCTGAACTGGCTGCCGGACTGACAACGTCGACTGGCCGCCCGGGCAGGGTCAGTCGACAGCGCGGTGGGTTACACGGCCCCCGGCCGAACGGTATTGGGGCTGGCCGCTGCGGAAGTCGTGGTACGAGACCAGGAGTTGGCGGGAGTAGCCGGTGAACATCTCCAATGGCAGTCCGGCGGGGGCGAACAGGTCCTTGCCGACGGGGAGGTAGCGGCGGGTCATGACCGGGATCGAACCGCCGACGAAGGCGGTGAAGATGCGGGACTGGGCGTCGTCGGCGGGTTCGTAGGTGGTGGTCTCCTCCAGCGCGCCGTCGACCGCGCGGACGTCGATGCGCAGCTGGTTGGAGCGGTAGGTGCCCTCGTAACGGGTCAGGTCGTCGGCCTCGACCGTGGCGGTGATCAGGTCGGGGACGGTGGCGCCCAGGCGATCTCGCAACAGCGACAACAGGATTCGATCGAACAGCATCATGGCGCGGGCGTCGTTGCCGTAGGCGGCGAAGACCAGGTCGTGGCCGGGCACCGCGACCAGCACGGCGACCCCGCCCGGCGAGGCCCCGGAGTGCGACAGCACCTCGATGTCGCCGAAGGGCATGAGCAGCCAGCCCAGGCCGATCGGCGGAATGTGCAGGCTGTCAGCGGAATGCGTGACTGTCTGCATCCGCCGGGCTGACTCTTCGGAGAGCACCCGGCTTCCTGAGGGCGCGATACCGCCGTCGAGATGCGTGCGGCCGAAGGCCAGCAGATCGCTGATCCCGGCGATCGCCGAGGAACCGGCCGGGCCCCAGGTGTCGGGAAGTTTGAACAGGTCCGTGCGGCGCGCGCCCTCCAGGGTGGGGAAATGGCCCACGGCGGTGCTGCGCAGGATCGCCTGCGCGGGGCTGGTCACCGCGCCGGTCATTCCGGCCGGGGAGAACAGATTCCGTTGCAGCAGTTCGTGATACGGCAGTCCGGTCACCACCTCGAGCACGCGCCCCGCGACGATCATGCCGCCGTTGGAGTAGCTGATGTGCTCGCCGGGCGCGAACAGCGTACCGACCTGTTCGGCCATCCCGTCGACCGCGATGCGCAGCGCCTCGGGACCGTCGGCATCGGGAAAGTACAGATCGGCGTCGATGCCATTGGTGTGATTGAGCAGATGCCGAATACGGATGTCCTCCGCACCCGCGACGGCGAGGCGGAACTCCGGCAGATAGGTGACGACGAGCTCGTCCAGATCGATGCGGCCCTGCTCCACCTGTTGCATGACCAGAGTCGTAGTCAGCACCTTGGTGATCGATCCGAGCAGGAATCCGGTGCCCTCCCGCATCCGCTCGCCGGTGACCACATTGGTCACCCCGTGCGCGACTACTTCCTGCTGCCCCGCGTGATACACCCCGGCGACTACGCCAGGCACCCCACTGGTTTCGATGAACTCGCTGACCAGTGCATTCAATCCCATGTTCGACATCGCGCCGACCTTCCTCGAACTCCGCCCGAAGCGGATCTCTGTGCTGGGATCGACAGTGCCGGGTAGCGCTGACAGGCCACCGACAGCGCACCGACAGCGCTGCACCGGGTTCGGTTCCTGGTGGTGTCGTACCCAGGGACGCGGTCCCCCGGTACGAGACGCCCTGGTTCGTCGGCCTCACCGCGACGAATCTCGATGGCATGACAACACTTTCCATGGATATCGCAGCCCGCATCGCCGACGCCGGACACAAGGCGGCCGAGGGCATTCACGTTGCGATGAATATCGCCATCGTCGATCAGGCGGGGCACCTGCTGCACTTCAGCCGAAAGGACGATGCGCTGCTGGGCTGCATCGATCTGGCCCAGCGCAAGGCCAAGACCGCCATTCTCTTTCACCTCCCGACCGCGACGCTCGGGGAGATCTCGCGCCCGGACGGACCGATCTACGGCATCGAGTGGAGCAACGGCGGGCTGATCTCCTTCGGCGGTGGACTTCCGATCGCCGATTCCGAGGGTCGGATCATCGGCGCGGTCGGTGTCTCCGGCGGCACCGCCGACCAGGATGTGGAGGTGGCTCGCGCCTGCCTCGCGGCGCTGTGAGCAGGCGGTAGCGTCGGGCGCATGATCAATGCTGCGCACACGATCCTCTATGCCGAGGACGCCGAGGCGGCTCGGGCATTCTTCCGGGATGTGCTCGGACTAGCGAATGTGGACGCGAACGACGGATGGCTGATCTTCAAGTCGCCACCCGCCGAGATCGCGGTTCATCCGACCGAACCCGCCGACAGTGGGCGGGCCGAGCTGTATCTCATGTGTGACGACCTGACCGCCACCGTGGACGAATTGCGGGCCAAGGGCGTCGAATTCACCGCCGAGATCAGCAATGCCGGGTGGGGTCTACTCACCCGGTTGCGGGTTCCAGGGGCCGGGGAGATCGGGCTCTATCAGCCTCGGCATCCCACGGCCTACGATCTGCCCTGAACAGGAGCGGATTCGTTCCGGCAGTACGGTTTTCGTGTAAGCCTGAAGGAGGTCCCGAGATACGGGACGGTACGGAGAAGACTGCATGATTCTGGTGACGGGCGCGACCGGCAATGTGGGAGCCGAGCTGGTGCAAGCGCTGGCGAGCGGGCCCGAACCGGTGCGGGCGGTAGTACGGGACCCGGCGAAGGCTGCGCTGCCCGCCGGTGTCGAAGCGGTCGCGGGCGATCTCGGCGCGCCGGAATCGTTGGCGGCGGCCCTGAATGGGGTGCGTGCGATGTTCCTGCTGCCCGGCTATCCCGGGATCGCGCAGGCGGCGGCCAAGGCGGGGGTCGAGCACATCGTGCAGTTGTCGGGTGTCTCCGCCGCCACCGGCGACACCGGCAATGCCGTCACCCGGTACATGATGGCCTCCGAACAGGAAGTCACCGACTGCGGCGCGGCGTGGACCATCCTGCGCCCGTGCGCTTTCGACTCCAATGCCCTGCGCTGGCTACCGCAGTTGCGGGCCGGTGACACGGTACGAGTCCCGTTCCCGACGGTGCGGACCGCGAACCTGGATGCCTTCGATCTGGCGGCGGTCGCGGCGCGAGCTTTCGCCGATCCGGCGCTGCACGGTGAAATCCTCTGGCCGACGGGACCGGAATCGTTGCTGCCCGCCGAGCAGCTCGCGATACTCGGCGAGGTACTCGGCCGCGACCTAACCTGTGTGGGCCTCAGCGACGCGGACGCGCGCGCCGACATGTTGCAGACGACACCGGTCGAATACGTGGACGCCTTCTTCGATTTCTACGTCGACGGCGCGATCGACGAGTCCATCGTGCGCCCCACCGTGGAGCAGATCACCGGCCGCGCACCGCGAACCTTCCGGCAGTGGGCGACAATTCACGCCGATGCCTTCCGCCAGAACGGAACCGACCGGTAGGTCGCGGCCCGCAACAACCACTCCACCGGACCGTACGGGTGCCGCCGCAGCCACCACGCACTCCCCTGCAACTGCGCCACATACGTCGCCACGGCCAGCGCGACGACACCGGCGGGCGGCACCCGATCGGCCAGTGCCAGGCCATATCCGGTGTAGATCACCATCATGACCACCGACTGACCGATGTAGTTGGAGGCCGCCATCCGCCCGGCGGGCGCGAGCCACACCACCGGGCCCGCCCACCGATACCGAGTCAACCACACGATGCCCGCCGCATAACCTAGCGTCAGAAACGGATTCGCCAGCTCCTGCACGCCGTACCAGAACGCGGGCATGGATCCGTGCATGGTCTGCATGATCACGGTGACCGTGGAAACCGGCAGCCCCACACCGAAACCCAGGGCCAGCGCCCGCGGCAGCCAGCGGGTGATCCACTCCGCATACTCGAAGATCCGCCGCTTGCCCGCCGCGAGCCCGACCAGGAACATGCCCAGCGCCGGAATGCCCTGGCCCAGCAAGGTGAACAGCATGAACTGCGGCCCGAAGCTCAGCTGCGCGGACAGCGTGTCACCGAAATTGCCCGTGTAGCCATCATGCATGCGCTGCAAATCGACGATCTGCCCCAGACCCGACAAGCCGCCGTTGCCCGGCACGAACGCCAGCGACGCGAACGCGAAATACAGCACCAGCCCGGCGATGAGGGCGGGACGAGGCCGAATCCCGCGCAGCAGCACCAGGATCAGGCACAGTCCGGCGTAGAGGGTGAGAATGTCGCCCAGCCACAGCAGCAGCACATGTGCCAGCCCGATGAGAAACAGCGCCAGGGATCGGCGCATCAGTCGCGGCACCGGAGCCGCACCCGCTCGCTGCGCGGCGGCGATCTGGAGGGTGAACGAGTAGCCGAACAGGAACGCGAACAGCAGATAGAACTTCCCCAGGAACAGTCCGTCGACCAGCGCGTACACCAACCGGTCCGCGGTGCCGTCGAACAGCGGCCGCAGTTCGTCGCCCGTACCCGGCGACGACCAGAGTTGGGTCGCCACGATCGTATTGGTGACCAGAATCCCGAACAGCGCGAAGCCCCGCAGACTGTCGACCACCCCGATGCGCCGATCCCGCACCATCTCGGACACCTGCGTTTCGACCTGCTCGGACATGCCCCCACGCTATTTCGGGGCTGCGGCCGGGCACATCCATCGCCGACCCTGATTCCGGTGCGACCTCAGCGGTATTGACAGCGGTGCACAGTCATCCCCACGGGTCACGCAAGGCGCTCGCTCGCCGCGGCAATCTGCCGCGACAATTCGTCGAACTGCCCGCTGTCCTCGGCGGCGGTCGCGATGGCGGCGAAATTCTCGGCGGTCCAGACATCGAGTTCCAGCAGCCGCTGCAAACTTTCCTTCGACATGGCACCGACGACGGGCAGCAGATCCGCCCACGCGTTCTCGCGCTCGGTCGCGGAGACCAGGTGCGTGAGTACCTCCGGCCCCATCCCGGCGGCCAGATCCGCGACCCGGGCCAGGGTTTCTGTACCGAGCACCGCGAGGAAAGTGATCGCCTCGGCGAACAGGTTCTGTTCATGGGCAGCCCGCAGCACCCCGCGAATGCCCTCGTCAGGCATTTCCAGCAGCACCAGATCAAATCTGTCGGCGACGGCGTCGAGTTCGGCGTTGAACGCGACCATCAGCATGTCCTCACCGGATTCGACATACGGCAGCACCGCACGCAATTGTGCATCCGATGCCGCCACAATGAATCTGGCCAGCGTCACATAGTCCTTGCGGCGCAGCATTTCCCGCAGCACCGGCACCATGACGTCGACGCCGAAGCACTGCACGATCGGGGTGGCGGCCTCCGGATCGACAAAGGGCGCGACATCGGCGAGGAACGGCAACGGCACATGCCCGATCAGCGCCGCGGCCCGCTCTGGCGACAGGGAGCTCGCGACCATCCCGCACAGCATCGGCCCGAAGAACCGGGTCGCGATGGCGATCGCGAGACTGTTCGGGATCAACCCGCTGACCTTGGCCAGGCGGTCGAACATGGGCCGATAGGGTGCGTCCAGCGCCCGGTACATCCCCTGCCGCACCCGCCGGATCGCGACCGGATCACTCTGCTGCAGGAACTCCAGATCCGCGGGCGCGATATGCAATTCGCGAGCCAGCTTCACGACTTCGGCGCGGGCGGCCAGACTCGTCATCGGCACCTCAGAAGAACAGCATGCGGCGGGCGAACGGCCGCAATAGCGGTGGGATGAGGGTGAGCCCGCTGTCGATGGCCGCGCTCAATTCTCGCTCGCGCCGATCCCGGGCCCGTTCGAACGCGGACCGCAGTACCGCGTACTGCCCCTCGTCGAGCTGCCCGAGCGCTTCGATGTCCGCGCGCGCGACCGTGCTGACCCCCACCAGCCGATCGAGTTCCGACACGCCGTCAGCGTATCCGAATCCGATTGGGCGCAGGGGTGATTCGCGATCACTCCCGCAGCAGGTCGATGACCTTCGTCTCGTTCAGTTCGCCGTGTCCGGCGGCGATCAGCCGTTCGAAGATGCCCTGCGCGGTGTGCCCCAGCGCGGCCGGGCTGCCCACCGCGTCGGCCAGTTCGACGCCGATGCGGGTGTCCTTGAGGCGAAGTGCGGCCGTGAACGCGATATCGCGGTCGTGCACACCGGCCACCATCTCGCTGCACATCCGGATGACCGTGGGGCTGGCCGCGCCACTCCGCGACAGGGTTTGGGCGACGGTCGTCAGGTCCAGTCCGGCAAGCTCCGCGGTCCGCAGCGCTTCGGCGGTGGCCGCGATCTGGATTGAGCCGAGGAGGTTCTGGATGAGCTTGTAGTTCGCGCCCGCGCCGACCGCACCGAAATGCACAATGTCGGTGCACAGGGGCGCCAGCAGCGGGCGGGCCGCCTCGAGATGGGCGGAATCCGCACCGACGAACAGCGTCAACCGCCCGGCCGCGGCCGCGTCGGGCAGTCCGGTGACCGGCGAATCGAGGTATCGGAGTCCGTGCGCCACCGCGTGTTTCGCCAACTCCAGCACCCACGGTCCGGAGATGGTGGAGAACTCCACCGCGAAGGCGTTCGGCGCGTACTCCCCTGCCAATGCGCCGTTCGGACCCAGCCACGCGGCCCGCGAGGCGTCGTCATCGGCGACCATCGAGAAGATGGCCTCGACCCCTTGCGCTGCCTCGCACGGTGTCGGAGCGAAAGTCGCCCCCGCCGAAACCAATTCGGCCGCTTTCTCCGGCGACCGATTGAACACCGTCACCTCGTGCCCGGCAGCGACCAACCGCGCCGCCATACCCGCACCCATCCGACCCAACCCCAGAAACGCAATCCTCGCCACGCCCGCACCCTACCGAGACCGGTCCGGCCCGACGAAACGAGTTTCCCGATAGGCTCCGGACCAGAGCATTGGGGACTGGGATGACGAATTGGCTGTTGCTGCGCGGTCTGACTCGCGATCAGCGGCATTGGGGTGAGTTTCCGGCGCAGTTGTCCGAGGCGCTGGGCGCGCGGGTGGAGGCCATCGACCCACCAGGTTTCGGCACCGAGCACGCCCGGCCGTCACCGCGTTCGATACCCGAGATCGTCGACGACATCCGCGCGCGCTTCGGCACCGGCGGCGAGCAATGGTCGGTGCTCGGTATCTCCCTCGGCGGCATGATGGCGATGAACTGGTGCGCCCGCTATCCCCGCGATTTCGAACGCTGTGTGGTCGTGAACACCAGTAGCCCCGCGGTTTTCCGCGTCCGCGAATTCAATTGGGGCGTGCTGCCCGTGTTCGCGGGCCGCGCCGTGCGCACCGATTTGGCGCACGAATCCGCCGTGCTGAGCCTCACCGCCAACAGTCCGGCACTGGACTTGGAGTCCCTCGCCCGGACCTGGGCGCAATACCAAGCCGACGCCCGGCCCCTGCCCGCCAGCGTTCTGGGTCAGTTGCTGGCCGCCGCCACTTTCCGCCTGCCCCGCCATGTCCCGGTCCCGCTGCTGATCCTGGCTTCCCGGGCCGACCGCCTCGCGCCCTACCAGATGTCGGAGCGCCTGGCCGCCCGCTTCGCGGCTCCGCTGCGCCTGCATGATGCGGCCGGACACGATCTGCCACTCGACGACGCCGCCTGGGTATGCGACAACGTCGCCGAATGGCTCACCCCCGCACCCTGATCCGCCCGCTCATCGCTGCCGGTCCGGGCCCAGCGCCCGAAGCCGTTCCAGCGCTTGCACACTCGCCGATCCCGGCGGCGGGGTGAACATGCGCAGTCGCTGATCCTCGCTGTCGGTCCGCAGCATCTCGAAGTCGAATTCGATCGGCCCCACAACCGGGTGCACAATGCGCAACCGGCTGCTGCGCCGCACCGCCACCTCGTGCCGCTGCCACAGGCCGGCGAATTCCGTACTCGCCGCGATGAGCTCATCGACGAGCGCCGTCGACGCCCGGTCGTACCCGCGCCGCGTCGCGGCCGCCCGCAGATCCGCAACCCGCTCCCGGCTGAGATCGCCGTGCTCGTCCTCCGGGTAGGCGGCCCGCACGGACGGCATGGTGAACCACCGCCACGCGATATTGCGCTCGCGCTCCCCGAGGGTGGACTCCCCTCCGAACAACGCCTCGGCCAAGGCATTCTGGGCGAGCAGATCCCCCAGATCGGTCAGCAGCTGCGCCGGTGTATCCCCCAGCCGATCGAGCAGATACAGCAACGCCGGCCGTATCTCCTCCCCCGCCCGCGGCCCCTCCGGCGGCCGATGCCCCGCCAGCAGGAACAGATGATCCCGCTCATCCCCACTCAACCGCAACGTCCTGCCGAGCGCATCCAGAATCTGCGTCGACGGCTGCGAACTCCGAGCCTGCTCCAACCGCATCACATAATCCGCCGACACCCCCGACAACTGCGCCAACTCCTCCCGCCGCAGCCCCGGCGTCCGCCGCCGCGGCCCCACCGCCAGCCCCACTTCCTCGGGCCCGATCCGCTCCCGAGACCGCCGCAGAAAGTCCGCCAACTTCTCCCGATCCATGCCCATGTCAACCATCCTTCCCCGCAACTTCTTTGGCAGCGTCGCCGAGGCGGAGGGTGGGCGCGTCGCTGTTGCTTCTGCGGGGGCGCACCCGGCGGGCGGATCGTGGTCGGGTGGCGGGTCTGCCGTCCGGCAGCAATGCGATCTGCTCGGTGACCGGGTCGGTGACCGGAGTGGTTTCGACCAGGTCTGTCATGTCACCGTCACCGGGGCGCTCGTCGTCGAGGATCGGTTCGGCGAGGCCGATGCGGTGTTGGAGTTTCTTCAACCAGGCTGGGGCCCACCAGCAGTCGTCGCCGAGCAGCTTCATGGTGGCGGGGACCAGGAGCATGCGCAGGACCGTGGCGTCGATGAACAGGGCGGACACCAGGCCGAAGGCGATGTACTTCATCATCACCAGGTGGGAGAAGGCGAAGGCGCCGGTGACGACCAGGAGGATGAGGGCGGCTGCGGTGATGATGCGGCCGGTTTGGGCGGTGCCGATGCGGACCGCTTCGGTGGTGCTCGCGCCTCGGGCGCGGGCTTCGACCATGCGCGAGAGCAGGAATACCTCGTAGTCGATGGACAGGCCGTAGATGATCGCGATGATCAGGACGAGCACCGGTGAGGTGATCGGCTGCGCGGTGAAGTCCAGTAGTGAAGCACCGTGGCCGTCGATGAAGATCCAGGTGAGGATGCCGAGGGTGGAGCCGAGGCCGAGCGCGCTCATCAGGGCGGCCTTGATCGGCAGCACCAGCGAGCCGAAGGTGAGGAACATCAGCACCATCGTGACGAGCACGACCAGACCGATCATCAGTGGTAGTCGGGCGAGCAAGGAGTCGACGCTGTCCTGCTGGATGGCGGGGCGGCCACCGACGAGAACCGTTGTGCCATCGGGGACGTCCATCGACCGGAGGTAGTCGATCGTGGGGCCGGCGTGGTCACTGTCGGCGAGCGCCGCGGAGGTGGCCCACACGTTGGAACCTTGTGGCGGAGTGCGTTTGACGTCGAACCCGGCTCGCGGCGCGAGGCCAGGTGCCTTGTCGGCCTGCGTGATGATCGGGCCGACCGTCCGCGGATCATCGGTCACGATCACCAACTCGATCGGGTCGGCACTGCGAATCGGGAACAGCCGGTCGAAATCGGCCTGCGCCACCCGGGTCGGGTCCGCCGGTGGCAGGTAGGTTTCGTTGAGCCCGCCGAACGCCAGATTCTTGACCGGGATGATCAGCAGCAGCAACAGGATCGTCAGCGGCAGCATGACTTTCACGGGATTGCGCATCACCCATTCGGTGAGCCGCCCCCAGAAGCCGCGCTCGACTTCCTCGGCGGTTCTGGTCTTGCGCAGCCGCTTCCACCCGAGGCTGTCCACGCGCGGACCCAGCACCGACAACAGCGCGGGTAACAGGGTGACCGCGGTGGCGGCGGCCAGCAGCACGGCCGCCATGGTCCCGTAGGCCACGGACTTCAGGAATCCCTGCGGGAACAACAACATTCCCGAACTGGCAGCGATGATCATGGTGGCCGACGAGGCGACCGTGCGCCCGGCCGTCCGCACCGTGCGCCGCACCGCCGTGCGGGTCTCGTAGCCCTCGGCCAGTTCCTCCCGGAACCGGCTGACGATGAACAGCCCGTAATCGATCGCGAGTCCGAACCCGATCATCGAGACGACCGCGCTCACAAAGGAATTCACCTCGGTGAAGTGCGTGATCACCATGACGATGCCGGTGGCGCCGACAATGGTCAGCCCACCCACGATCAACGGCAGCGACGCCGCGACCAGGCCACCGAAGATCACGAACAGCAGCACCGCGACCGCGGGCAGCGCCAGCATCTCCATCCGGCGTTGATCCTGCGCCATAGTGTCGAACAGGGTGCCCGCGATCGGTTGCAGCCCGGCGACCTGCACGGTCACCCCGTCGATGTCGAAGGCGGACCGCACTTCCCGGAAATTGCGCATGGTGACGGTGTCGTCGTCACCTTTGATGGCGACCGAGGCGAAGGCATGCCGCTTGTCGGACGTCCCCAGAGCGGGAGCGAATTCGCCGGTGTCGGTCTTCCAATAGGCGAGGTTGATCTTCGCGATCTGGTCGGGATGGTTGCGGGGCAGGCTGTTGAGGTTGTCGACAATCCTCCGGCTGAATACGGGATCGTCGATGCTGCCGCCGTCGGGAGCGGTGTAGAGCACCAGGACATCCGAGATGTGGTCACGTCCGTAGGTGGCGTCCTTCAGCTGAGCCGCCCGCGCCGACTGTGAGGTGGGATCGTCCAGACCGCCGGTGCTGAGGTGATCGCCGAGTCCCAGTCCGTAGGCGCCCAATGTCAGCAGCCCGCCGACGACAATCGCGATCACCGCGTAGCGGAATCGGTAGATCAAGTCCCCCTTCATGTTTTGCGACGCTAGCGACGAGATCGGAATAGGAACACCGTCATCGCACCCGAACCGACCATTCCTGTCCGGTTCATTAGCGCGGTCATAACGCACTCTCATACTCGCGGGACGCAGATGGCCCTGGAAGGACCGATGCCGGCATTCCGTATCGTTCGGCAGCATGTTCGAAGGCACCATTCCCGCCCGCACCGCCGCATTGGTCCATGCGGCGGCCCTGCGCGCGGGCCTGTCTCCGGTCGAGCTGAGCAACATCCCGGGCCTGAATCCGAGTCTGTTCAAGCAGAACTCGCTGCGGATCTCCTCCGGACCCGTGTGGCGTATCTGGGAATTGCTGGACGGGATCCACGGGGTGTCGGCCGGTCGGCTCGCCACCGGCATGGCCGACCGCGGGCGACTGGGGGTTTGGGATTATCTGTTCTCGAGCGCCCCGACCCTGGCCGAGAGCCTCCAGACGATGTGCGAACTGAAATCGGTCGTCTCGACACCCTCGGTCGGTAGCTCCACCGTCGTGGACGGCGGCATTCTCACCGTCTACGACACCACGTCTTCCGCTGTCGAGATGGTCATCCCGACCCTGGAAGTGTTTTTGCTCGGGCTCGTCCTGCGCCGGATGCGGGAGGCGACCGGTGAGCACCTCACCCCGGTCCGGGTCGCGCTCACCCAGCCCGCGCCGCGCTGTCATCGGGCGCTGGTCGACGAATTCGGCACCGCGCGATTCGAGTTCGATGCCCCGGTCTCCGCGATCACCTTCATCGATGTGGGTCGTCTACCCACCGGCGGTGACCCGAACCTGGCCCGCATCCACCGCCACCACGCCCAACTCCTGATGGACTCCTTCCGGGTCCACGGCGATTGGGACGGCCTGCTGCGCAGCGCGATCCACGAGTCGATCACCCGCGGCGGGATCGAACTCGAGGACGTCGCCCGCCGCCTGGCGATCAGCCCCCGCACCCTGCAGCGCCGCCTGCAGGACCGCGGCACCAGCTGGCGCGACGAGCTCGACTCCGCCCGCTTCGAACAGGCGACCCGGCTGCTGCGCGACACCGACCTGCCCGTCGATACCGTCGCCGCCCGCCTCGGCTACGCCGACGCCCGTGCCTTCCGTCGCGCCTTCGTCCGATGGAACGGCTTGCCGCCCAACGCTTTCCGCAAGAGCGAGCACGACGGCGCTGCCGTCCGCGCAGGGTAGGAGAGCCGCTCCTAGGGGATGCTCTCCGCTCCTCATCGTCTTCCGTCGCTGGCATCGTCGATCTCGTCGAACAATCAGACAGGAGAGCGACATGAACGAGATCACGGTGGGCAGCGCACAGGTGCCGTATCGGGTGCTGGGAACGGGACGCCCACTGGTGCTGGTGCACGGGACGAGCGCGGGATCGCGGAATTGGGACGGCGTTTCCGGTTCGTTCGCGGATATCAGAACCGTGGTGCTGCCGGATCTTTCGGGCAGCGATGCGGCGCGCGACGACGGCGGGGAACTCACGCTGGAGCTGCTGGCCGAGCAGGTGGCCGCGGTGATCGAAGCGGTGGGTTCGGAACCGGCGGATGTCGTGGGCCACTCCATGGGTGCCCCGGTGGTCGCCACCCTGGCGGCGCTGCGACCCGATCTGGTCCGCAGGCTGGTGCTGGTCACGGGTGTCGCCGGGCAGAGCGACGAATACTTCCGCAGCGTCATGACCGTCTGGCGCGAACTCGCCGACGCCCCCGACACTTTCGCGCGGTTCGCCATGCTGGTGGCCTTCAGCCGCACCCACCTGGCGACCCTGGACCGGGCGGGCGTGGAGGAGCTGGCGGCGGCCTACCAGCCCGCGCCGGGCCGGTTGCGGCAGATGGATCTGGTCCAGCGGCTCGATGCCCGGGACCGGCTGCCGCTCATCCAAGCCCCGACGCTGGTGATCGCCTGCACCCACGATGCGATTGTCTCCGTGGAGAATCCCCGCGAACTGGCCGCCGCCATCCCTGACACCGTCTACGAGGAGCTGGACTGCGGGCACATGCCGATGTTCGAGAAGCCGGACGAGCTGGTGAAGCTCGTGCGCGATTTCATCGAGTGACGCGGGCGCCCAGCAGGATCTCCGAGGCGCCGAGCGCCAGCAGTGCGAGGCCGATGGTGATCGACAGCGTCGTCATGGACACGAACGGGGCCGCCGCCACGGCGACCCCGACCACCATGGTGGCCAGTCCGACCAGCTCCTGGCGGCCCGAGCCCTGGAACTGCTCCGACCACACCGCGACAATCGCCGCCACGATGCCGCGCACCGTCCAGCCCATGCCGACCCACAGGGACAGCAGCGGAACCGAATCCCCGCTGCGGAACGACGAGAACGCCAGCGCCAGTGCGAGGATCGCGCTCGCCACCTCGACGGCTCGCAGCGGGGTTCCGATGTGCGCCCCGAACGCCACGATCAACTGGACGGCCGCCGTGGCCATCAGGATCAGCCCGAAGAGGATCCCCGCCACCGTCTCGGATTTGTCCGGCCAGGCCATCAGCACGATTCCCAGAATCACCGAGCAGCCGCCGGTCACCACCAGCGACTGCCAAGCCCAGTCGGCGAATACGTCGGTTCGCCCCTCGATCCGATTGGCGGGCATGCGTTCATGATATGGGCCGAATGCCCAGGTAACTGGACGTTTGGCTGATCTAGGGTCGTCCGGCGCGTCGCCGGAAGGATGCTAGGGGGCGCTGAGGAAGATGCCGCGCAGTTGGGTGCCGTCGGCCGCGGACCACAGGGCGTCGACATGGCTGCGGTCGCGTTCCAGGGCCGGGCCCGTGTGCAGACGCCGGTGCAGGCGGATCAGTTCCGCGCCCGCGTTGGCGGAGCGGTCGGAGTCGAAGGCGATATCGGTGTGCGCGTCCGTGTCGATCACGGTGGGCCGGAAACCCGGTGCGGGAATGAGGATGTCGCCGGGAACCAGGTGCACGGTCAGGTCCGGGGTATCGCTGGTGTTCTGGTCCTGCGGGGTCGCCTTGCCCGCCAGCAGGTGCGCGGCCTGCTCGATGAAGACCGGATCGTGCGCGGCGTCGTAAAACCAGCGGGTGCCCAGCACGCCGTGTTCGGCGGTGCCGATCAGCGCGTGGTCGAGGCCCTCGACCGGCGCGCCGCGGTAGGTCATCGGCACCAGGTACACGACCGCATCGCCTCCGGCGGTGTCGGTGACGACCATGAGTTCGATCCCGACCTCGCCCGCGGGATCATCGAGACGGAAACCGCCCGACTTAGTGAGGGCAGGCGCCTGGACGCCGATATACCAGTGCCGGGTGGGCAACCACCGCGCCAGCAGTTCCAGCTTGCCGGGCGTCACGGTCGTCTCGTGGATCTCCGCCATACCGCTATCCTGCCAGAGCTCGGCAGGATAGCGGCGGAAGCGATTGCGGCGGTGCGCTATTGGACGGAGCCGCGCAGCTTTCGGAAGAAGTCACGCAGATCGCCGGTCATCAGATCGGGGACTTCCATGGGCGCGAAGTGGCCGCCGCGATCGAACTCCGACCAGTGCACGAGGGTGTTCTGCCGTTCGGCGATGCCGCGAATGGTGTTGTTGCCCGGGAACACCGCCACCCCGGTCGGCACCCCGGAGTCCGGCAGGGTCGCGCCCCACACCTGGCCTTCCTTGTACAAACGCATGGACGATCCGCCGGTGTCGGTGAACCACAGCACCGAGAGATTCGTCAGCAGCATGTCGCAATCGATGGCATCGGTCGGGGTCGCCTTGGCCGGATCTTTGAAGGTGTTCACCACATCCAGCACCCAGGCCGCCAACGCCGCCGGGGAATCCGACATCGCCGGGGCGAGGGTCTGCGGCCGAGTGCTGTGCATGCCCGCGTAGCCGGAGGTCTCCTTGCTGTTCCAGTCCTTCATCTGCGCCAGCTTCGCCTGATCATCCGCACTGAACCCGGAGCCGTCCTCGTTCCAGCCCGGGACGGTGATCGGGTCGTTGAGGTGCACGCCGACCACGTGATCGGTGGCGATCCGCCCCAACTGCGGTGCGATGAACGAACCGGCGTCGCCGCCCTGCGCGCCGTACTTCTCGTATCCCAGCGCGGCCATGAGCTTCGCGATCAACTCGGCGCTGCGCGAGGTGGCGGCGTCCCCCGCACGCTCGGTCGG
The DNA here is from genome assembly GCF_054782115.1 of Nocardia heshunensis. NCBI lineage: Bacteria > Bacillati > Actinomycetota > Actinomycetes > Mycobacteriales > Nocardiaceae > Nocardia > Nocardia heshunensis. The sequence continues at coordinate 657,659 of NZ_BAAGTC010000007.1, forward strand.
GCCGGAGAACCCGAAACCGGGCAGCGTCGGAATCACCAGATGGAAGGCATCTTCCGGGTTCCCGCCGTGGGCGCGGGGATCGGTGAGCGGACCGATCAGCTCGCTGAAGTCCTCGAACGGCCAGCCGTGGATCAGCGCCAGCGGCAAGGCATCGGGCTCGGGCGAACGAACATGCGTGAAATGCACCCGCTGCCCGTCGATCTCGGTCCGGAACTGCGGATACGCATTCAGCGCGGCCTCCTGTGCCCGCCAGTCGTACCCGCTCCCCCAGTACTCGCACAGCTCCCGCACATACGCGGTCGGAATGCCGTAGGTCCAGCCCACGTCCGCCAGTTCGGAAGGCCAGCGGGTGCGCGCCAACCGGCCACGCAGATCCTCGATGTCGTTGTCGGAGATGTCGATTCGGAAGGGCTCGAAAACCGTCATGGCTCCACAATAGGAAGCAACTAGGTCAAATCGTGTCCTACAGCGATTTCAGCTGAAGGCACGTCGATAGTGGTGCGGGCTCACGCCGGTGGTGCGTTTGAACCGCTCCCGGAAGGCGGCGGGTGAGCCGAAACCGACCTGACCGGCAATGCGCTCGACGGTGTGGTCGGTGGTTTCGAGCAGCTGCTGTGCCCGCCGGATGCGTGCGCGATGCAGCCATTGCAGCGGGGTGGTGCCGGTGTGTTCGCGGAAGCGGCGGATCAGGCTGCGGGTGCTGGTACCGGCACGGACGGCAATATCGGCGAGGGTGAGTTCGCGATCGAGGTTGTCCTGCAACCAGATCAGCACCGGTTCGAGGACGGTGCCCTGCGGCTGGGGCGGATATTCGTGCACGATGAATTGCGCCTGCCCGCCTTCCCGTTCGAGGGGCATGACCGACATCCGGGCGGCGTCCGCGGCGACGGCGGACCCGTAATCGCGGCGAATCATGTGCAGGCACATGTCCATTCCCGCCGCCGCGCCCGCGGAGGTCAGGAGCTGACCGTTGTCGACGTAGAGGACATCCGGGTCCACGGTGACATCCGGGTAGGTCGCCGCCAGCTGGGCGGCGGCCACCCAGTGCGTAGTGACCCGCAGACCGTCGAGCAGACCCGTCGCGGCCAGCGGGAAGGTGCCCGAGCAGATGGAGGCGATGCGCGTGCCCGCCGCGGCGGCCGCCCGCAGAGCGGCGATGACCTGCACCGAGGGCGGGGCCGCGGTGGCGGTTCCCGGCACGATGATCGTGTCCGCACCGTGCAGCCCGTCGAGTCCCCACCGGGCGCGGAGCGTGAAGGTGCCGGCGTCGATGTCGGGGCGCTCGGCGCACACCCGCACCTCGTAGGCGGGTCGCCCATCGGATAGCCGGGTGCGGGTGAAGACCTCGATCGGCGTCGCCAAGTCGAAGGGGATCACCTGGTCCAGCGCGAGCACGGCGACCGTATGCATGTGTCCAAACTACCGACTGGGCGCTGGCAATAATCCGGTGCAAGTAGTCACGAATGCCACTGGGTGACAGGGCGGAACGATCCTAGATTCGGGGAGTACCCAGCCGAACCACCGCACTGGAACAGGACTCCCATGCATGCCCAGATCGTGCTGTTCGACGGCTTCGATCCGCTCGATGCCATCGCACCCTACGAGGTGCTCTACGCGGGCGGCATGGCCTCCGGCGGTGCCGTGAGTGTGGAACTGGTGTCGGCGGAGGGAGCTCGCGAGGTGATCAGCGGGACCGGCGGCCTGACGCTGCGCGCAACCGCCACACTGGACCCCGCCCGCGCGGATCTGATTCTGGTGCCCGGCGCTTCGGGCCGCGTCGGCGACCTTACCGATGTACCCGAGGAGGATGCGGAAGCCGATCGGCCGCAACCGGATCAGACCATCCCGGTTCTGCTCGGCCGCACCCTGACCACCGAGTTGCCCGCTCTGCTGCGGGCGGCGATGACCGATCCGGCGGTGACGGTAAGCGCGGTGTGCGGCGGCTCGCTGGTGCTGGCCATGGCCGGGCTGCTGGACGGCCGGTACGCCACCACCCACCACCTGGGTCTGGATCTGCTCGACGCGACCGGCGTGCACGCGGTGCACGCCCGCATCGTCGACGACGGCGATCTCGTCACCGGCGCGGGCGTCACCTCCGGCCTGGACCTGGCGCTGTATCTGCTCGAACGCCACATCGGCCCGCAGGTCGCGCACGCGGTCGAAGAGCTGTTCGCGCACGAACGGCGCGGAACGGTCTGGCGCAGTCACGGACCCGTGCCGACACCCTTCTGATTCGAACCGCAGCCATTGTGAACGAGAGGAAAAGCATGTCCGCAGAAGGCATCTGGGACCTGTCCATCGCCACCCCGATCGGCAGGATCGCCGCCGTCGTCGAGTTCCGGAGGGAGCAGGACCTGCTCGTCGGAACAGCAACGGGCGCAGGCGAAGACGTGCCCCTAACCGGCATCGTGCTCGATGGTGACCGACTCACCTGGAGGCAGAAGGTCACCAAGCCGATGCGGCTGGATCTCACCTTCGCGGTGACGATCACCGGCGATGCATTGTCGGGAACGTCCAAGGCTGGACGACTGCCCGCCTCGAAAGTGACGGGTACCCGCCGGACCCCCTCAGGACCAGAGCACTCGGGTGAGAGTTTCGGCGACGCAAGCCGGCTTGGTTGAGCCCTCGATCTCCACGGTCTGGGTGATCGTCAATTCGGTCCAGCCGCCTGCCAATTCGCGGACATCGTCGAGCGTCCCGGTGGCGCGCAGTCGCGACCCGGCCGGAACCGGTGCGGGGAAGCGCACCTTGTTCAATCCATAGTTGACGGCCATGGCGGCACCCGGCAGCTCGAATTGGTTCCAGGAGAAGTGGGCCAGCAGGGACAGCGTCAGATAGCCGTGTGCGATGGTGCTGCCGAACGGCCCGGTCGCAGCCCGGGCCGGGTCGACATGAATCCACTGCCGATCCTCGCTCGCCGCCGCGAAACCGTCGATGCGGTCCTGCTCGATCGTCAGCCAATCGCTGACACCGAGCACCTGACCGATCTGGGCGCGCAACTCGTCGAGGGTGTGGAAGGTCTGCATGGCGTGGTCCTGTCGGTAGGTGTCGTTACGGTGAGCCCATGATGTCGAGAAGCGGGCCCCGCCTTGGCCGATCGTAGGGACGGCGAGCACGCGCCGCCGACCGAGAGCACCATCCGCGGGGAGGATTGGTACGGGCGCGAGCTGATCGGCGAGCAGCACACCCGGGTCGAGTTCCTCGATGTAGATATGAGCGAAATCAACACGCGGGATACGGTTTTCACCGAATGCGCCTTCCGCAACGTGAGCTTCGCACAGGCTGTCCACCGCAGTGCCGCATTTCTGAACTGCACTTTCACCGCCTGCCGATTCTTCGAAACCGAGTTCACGACCTGCAAACTCACCGGGAGCATGTTCGATCGCTGCACCTTCACCTTGTTGAAGGCGACGGGCGGCGACTGGTCGTTCGTCGGCCTGCCCGGTGCGGACCTGCGCGGCACCACGTTCACCGACCTCCGCATGCGTGAGGTCGACCTGACCTTCGCCCGCTGTCAGAAGGCCACATTCCAGGGCGTGGATCTGTCGGGGGCGTGGCTCAGCAAGGCCGACTTCACCGAAGCCGACCTGCGCGGCAGCGATATCACCGCACTCGACCCGCTGACCACCACGATCACGCGGGCGATCGTCGACCCGGAACAGGCGATCGTGCTTGCGACCGCCCTCGGCGTACGGGTGCTGCCCGTCTGACGCGCGGCCGCGGTCCGATAACCGCCAACGGTTCCGCTGGGTACAACGCTCGGTCTACTCTGTAGGACAGAAGTTTTCGGCCGCGACCGTGCGGCAGGGGAAGGGACCGGCATCGTGAGCACTGGATATCCGCCCGGACCGCCGGTGCCGCGCACCGTGCAGACCATCTTCTACGCCAGGTGGCGCGGGACGATGCTGCGGGCGGCGGCACGCCGGTACGGAGACGTGTTCACCCTGCACCTGGTGCCGCCCTACTCCGAGAACGTCGTGGTGTTCACGCGGCCCGAGCACATTCGGGAGATCTTCGCGGCCGACCCGGCCGATCTGCATGCCGGGGAGGGCAATCGGCTGCTGGTCAACATCATGGGTGAGCATTCCCTGCTGCTCACCGACGAGGACGAGCATGCGCGGGCCCGGCGACTGCTCATGCCCGCGTTCGTGGGATCGTCGCTGCGCGGGTATCGGGCCCTGGTCGACGGCATCGCCAAGGAACACGTGGACCGGTGGGCGTCCGGGTCCACCGTGCACACGCTCGACCGGATGAACGAACTGACACTCGATGTCATCATGCAGGTGGTGTTCGGCATGACCGACGGGCGCCGCCGCGAGCAGCTGGCCCCGCGCCTGCGCCGGATCGTGAACGTCAATCCGATCATGTTCTTCGGCTGGAAGTATCCGTGGCTGCAGCAGCGCGGACCGTGGAAACGCTTCGACGACAACCAGAACGCCATCAACGAGCTGCTCTACAGCGAGATCCGCGAGCGGCGTGCGCATCCGGAGGTGGACGCGCGAACCGATGTGCTTTCCCGGCTGCTGGCGGCCGGGTCCGGTGAAAACCCCTCCGACGCACCGCTGTCGGACGAGGAGTTGCGCGATCAGCTGGTGACGCTGCTGCTGGCCGGGCACGAGACCACCGCATCCGCGCTGTCGTGGGCCTGTCACGAGCTGGCCGCGAACCCGGAGATCCAGGCGCAGGCCCGGCGCGCGGCACACGACGGTGACGAGAAGTACCTCGAGGCGGTGCTCAAGGAAGCCATGCGCCTGCACACCGTCATCGCCGCGACCGGGCGGAAACTGACCCGCGACATGACCATCGGCGGTATCGATCTATCCAAGGGCACGGTGGTGTCGACATCCATCCTGCTGGCCCACGAGCGCACGGCGGCCTTCCCGGACGCGGTCGCCTTCCGGCCCGAACGCTTCCTCGACGGCTCCGTCGCACCCAACACGTGGCTGCCGTTCGGCGGCGGCGTGCGGCGCTGCATCGGGGCCGGGTTCTCGCTCATGGAGGGCACGGCCGTGCTGCGGGAAATCCTGACGCGCTACCGGCTTTCGCTGCCCGCCGGGACGGGAAGCGAGCCGTCGAAGGTCCGCAACATCACACATATCCCGGCCAACGGTGCCCCCGTGGTGGTGACCGCCGAGACCGAGGTGCCGGTGTAGCGGCTGTTATCCGGTGACCGGGTGCACGTGCAGGGCACAGCTGTCGATCGTCACTGTGACGGTGCGGGTATCGGTCGAATTAGGCGGCGTCACCAGCAGATTCGAATAGAGCGAGCAGCCGTTGCCGTCGGCGTCGAAGGCCAGACCCTCGACCACCGCGGTGGCGGGGTGCTCGGAATCCAGGGTCACCGTGGGCGGTTCGTCGCTGCCCTGCGGGAGGCCGCCCATGAATCCACGGGGTGTGCGATCCGCGTGCAGCAGTGGGCCGCCCGCTCCGCTGTCCACGCCCGGATAGCCGGTCAGCGTGCACGGAGCGGAGCCCGCGGCCAGGGTGAAGGTGAGCTTCACGCCGCGGTGACCGGTCGCCGGGGACATCACCGCACCGGTCACATCGACCTGCCCGCTGCCACAACCGGCGAGGTCGATGGTGACCGGAACCTGCTGTGCCGCCCGTGAAGTGACCGACGGCCCACCGGCAGTACCGGTCACGCCCGGCGTGGCCGCAACGACGGACGTCGGCACGGTGGTCGTCGAGGTCGACGAGCAGCCGACCGCCGCCAGCACGGCGGCGCTCACCGCGAAAATCTCGATGTGGACCCGCATTCCCAACTCCTCCCGCTGACTGATCTATCGCAGGGCGCGGCGAGAACGTGACCGGGGCACCGCGAACTCCGTGCATTCCGCGCACTCACTGATGATCGGATGACTGCATTCGGCCAGGTGCCCGAGGAAGCGATCGGTGGCCTCCAGTAGGGTTATTCGCTCCCTCACCTCGGCCCGGCGCTCGGCGAGCATGGTCAGGCGATCGTCGCACTGGCCGATGCCGAGCTGCCGGATCTGTTCCAGTGACAGCCCGGTGCGCTGCAACTTCTGGATCACCCGTGCGTAATCGAGGATGTGCTCGTTGTAGTTGCGATGCCCCGAGGAGCTGCGCGGCGGTGCGAGCAATCCCATCGACTCCCAATGCCGCAGCACGTGCGTCTCCACGCCGAGCGTGGCGGCGGCGTCGCCGATTCTCATCTCCTGGACGGTCGTCACGATTCACCCCTACTTATCTTGTAACGGTTGGCTTGTGGTGAAGCGGGAACTTGTGGAGCTCTGCTGTCC
>NZ_BAAGTC010000008.1:0-357885 GCF_054782115.1 Nocardia heshunensis
GCACATCCACGAGCCGCTCGAACGGCACGTCGGCGTGCGCGAAAGCGGCCAGGTCGGTGCGCCGCACCTGCGCGAGCAGGTCGCGGAATGCGGTGTCCGGCATGACCTCGCTGCGCAGCACCAGGGTGTTGACGAACATGCCGACCAGGTCGTCCACCGCACGCTCGCCACGACCCGCGATCGGGGTGCCGATGGCGATATCGGTGGCACGCGACAGACGCGAAGCCCAGGTCGCCAGTGCCGCGTGCACCAGCATGAACAGGGTGACGTCGTGCTCGCGGGCCACGCCGGTCAGGGCGCGGTGCAGCTCGGCATCGATCGAGAAGTCATGCGTGCCACCGGCATTGGTGGCGATCTCCGGACGCGTCCGATCGGCGGGCAGCTCGATCTGCTCGGGCAGATCCGCCAGCTGGGTGCTCCAGTAGGCGATCTGCTCGGCGGCGATCGACTCGGAATCGGTTTCCGCACCGAGGATCTCGCGCTGCCACAGCGTGTAGTCGGCGTACTGCACCGGCAGCGGCGACCAGGCCGGAGCCTCGCCCTCGGCGCGGGACAGGTAGGCGGCCACCACATCCCGCAGCAGCGGGCGCAGCGATGCACCGTCGGCGGAGATGTGGTGCAGCACCAGCACGACCACGTGCTCGGTGTCGCTCAGGCTGAGGACCGTCGCACGGAAGGGCAGTTCGCGGGTGACGTCGAAGTGGACGCTCGCGAGCTGCACGATGCGGGCGGTGAGCCCGCCCGCGGTGACCGGCTCGGCACCGACCTCGAAGTCCACCTCGGACACCGGCAGAATCCGCTGGTAGCCGTCGCCCTCGACCTCGGGGTAGACCGTCCGCAGCGACTCGTGCCGCGCCAGCACATCGCCGATGGCGGCGCGGAAGGCGTCGAGATCGACGGTGCCGGTGAGCTTCAAAGCCACCGGAATGTTGTTGACCGCGGTGCGGCTGTCGAAGCGGTTGAGGAACCACATCCGCTGCTGCGCCAGCGACAGCGGCACCAGCTCCGGCCGCTCCTGCGCGACCAGCGCCGCACGCGCACCGGTACCGACACGCGACTCCAGCTGCGCGGCAAGCGAAACCACCGTGGTCGCTTCGAACAGCGTGCGCAGCGGAATGTCGGCGTCGAGCGCGGCCGACAGGCGCGCGATCACCTGGGTGGCGATCAGCGAGTTGCCGCCGAGCTCGAAGAAGTCGTCGTCCAGGCCGACCAGCTCCAGGCCGAGGACGTCGGCGATGGTGCCCGCGACCGTCTGCTGCACCGGCGTTTCCGGGGCACGGTACGTGCGAGCCGCGAAGGTCGGCGCGGGCAGCTGCTTACGATCCAGCTTGCCCGAGGCATTGAGCGGGAAGGCGTCCAGCACCATGAACGCGGCCGGAACCATGTAGGCCGGAAGCTGTTCGGAGACAGTCTCCTTCACGGCATCGACATCGATCTGGCCGTCGGCGGCGACGAGGTAGGCGACCAGCTGATCGCCGGTGCGCTCGTCGTGACGGACCACGACCACCGACTGCGCGACCGACGGCAGCGCGGTCAGCGCCGACTCGATCTCACCCAGCTCGATGCGCAGACCACGCAGCTTCACCTGGAAGTCGGTGCGGCCCAGGTACTCCAGCTCGCCATGACCGGTCCAGGTGACGAGGTCACCGGTGCGGTACATGCGCGCACCGTCGCCGAACGGGTTGGCCACGAAGCGATCCGCGGTCAGATCCGGACGCGCCACGTACCCGGTGGCGAGCTGATCGCCCGCCAGGTACAGCTCACCCGCGACACCCACCGGAACCGGCTTCAACCGCGAATCCAGCGCGTACACCTGGGTGTTGAAGACCGGCGCACCGATCGGCACCGACGCCAGGTCGGCATCGGTGACCTCGTGATAGGTCACGTCGACGGCGGCCTCGGTCGGGCCGTACAGGTTGTGCAGGCGCGCACCGGTCAGCTGCCGCAGCTTCTGCGCGGTCGGCGCGGGCAGACCCTCACCGGAGGCGAAGACATTGGTCAGGCTGACGCATTCGGCCGCGGCGGGTTCGGCCACGAAGACCGCCAGCATGGACGGCACGAAGTGGGTGACCGTCACGCCCTCGCGGACGATGATCTCGGCCAGGTAGGCGGGATCGCGGTGGCCGTCCGGCTTCGCGACCACCAGGCGGGCACCGACCTGCAAGGGCCAGAAGAACTCCCACACCGACACGTCGAACGTCGACGGGGTCTTCTGCAGCACCACGTCGTAGGCGGCCAGCCCGTACTGGGCGTGCATCCAGACGAGACGGTTCACGATCGCGGCGTGCGAGACCGCGACACCCTTCGGGCGACCGGTGGAACCGGACGTGAAGATCACGTACGCGGTATTGCCCGGCCGCAACGGCGACAGCCGCTCGGCATCGGTGACCGGGACATCGTCGAAGCCGGACAGATCCAGCTCGTCGATCCGAACCTGGCGTGCGTCGACACCTTCCAGGTCATCACCGGAAGTCAGCACGCAGACCGGCTGCGCGGTCTCGAGGATGTACTGGGTGCGCTCGGCCGGGTGATCCGGATCCAGCGGCACGTACGCGCCACCGGCGACGGTGACCGCGTACATGCCCGCGACGAGGTCGATGGAGCGGCGCATACCCAGCGCCACAAACGATTCCGGTCCGACGCCCTCGGCGATCAGCCAGCGCGCGAGCTTGCGGACCCGCGCCGCGAACTCGGCATAGGACAGACTCGTCCCCTCGTACGTGACCGCGGTCGCGTCGGGAGTGAGTGCCACCTGCGCCTCGAACAGCGAAACCAGTGTTGCCGCAGCGCCTTCGGTGACCTCGGGCAGCGCGGCGTCCAGCTCGAAGGCCGTCTCGTTCCAGCCGACCAGCAGCTTGCGCCGCTCGCAGTCGCTGAGCAGCTCGACCTCGCCGACCAGCTGGGTCGGGTCGGCGGCCACCGCGGTGAGCATGCCGACGAAGCGCTGTGCGAAGACATCCGCGTACTGCGCGTCGAAAAGATCCGTCGCGTAGACGAGTTCGGCGTCCATGGTCGAGTCGCCGTCGACAACCTCGCTCAGCGTGAGCTGCAGGTCGAACTTGGCCGACTGCTGATCCACCGCCAGCTCGGACACGCTCAGCCCCGGAAGTTCCAGCGAAGTACGGCCGAGGTTCTGGAACGACAGCATGACCTGGAACAACGGGTGACGCGCCTGCGAGCGGGCCGGGTTGAGCACCTCGACGAGTCGCTCGAAGGGCACGTCGGCGTGCGCGAACGCCTGCAGATCGCGCTCGCGCACGGTCTTCAGCAGTTCGGTGAGGCTCGCGCCGGTGTCCACCGGCGAACGCAGCACCAGGGTGTTGACGAACATGCCGACGAGATCGTCGAGCGCCTGCTCGCCACGACCCGCCACCGGAATACCGACGGCGATGTCATCGGTGCCGCTCAACCGCGCCAGCAGGGCGGCGAAGGCGCTGTGCACCACCATGAACAGGGTGGTGGCATTGCTCTGCGCGACCCGGTTCAGTCCGGCGATGAGCTCGCCCGGCACCTGGAAGCGGTGGGTGCCCGCGTCGTAGGAGGCGACGGCCGGGCGCGGCTTGGCCGACAGGCGCAGCTCGTCCGGCAGGCCCGCCAGCGTCGAGGACCAGTAGTCCAGCTGCTCGGTGATGAGCGACCGCGGATCCTCTTCCGAGCCCAGCGTTTCGCGCTGCCACAGCGCGTAATCCGCGTACTGCACCGGCAATTCGGTCCAGCCGGGGGTCTCGCCCTGGCTGCGCGCGATGTAGGCGGTCATGAGGTCGCGCACCAGCGGGTTCATCGAGAAACCGTCGGCGGCGATGTGGTGGGCCACCAAGACCAGGACGTGATCGTCGGCCGAGAGCCGGTAGGCCCGCAGGCGAACCGCGGTCTCGGTGGTGACGTCGAAGCCCTGGGCGGCGAAAGCGTAGACGGCGGCGAACAATTCGCCGTCGGTGACGTCGAGGACCTCGAGCTCCGGCACGGCACGGCCGGTCGGCAGCACCTTCTGGTAGGCGACGCCCTCGTGCGACGGGTAGATCGTGCGCAGCGATTCGTGACGGGCGATCACGTCCGTGATCGCGCCGCGCATGGCGTCGAGATCCAGTGCGCCCGTGAGCCTCACGGCGGCCGGGATGTTGTTCGCGGCCGACTCCGGATCGAACCGGTTGAGGAACCACATGCGCTGCTGGGCCAGCGACAGCGGCGGGTACTCCGGCCGCGTCTGCACGGTGAGCGCCTGGCGCACACCGGTTCCCGCGTGCGACTCCACCCGCGCGGCCAGCGAGGCCACGGTCGGCGCCTCGAACAGCGCACGCACGCCGATCTCGGCGCTCAACGCGGCCGAGAGCCGCGCCACGACCTGGGTGGCGACCAGCGAGTTGCCGCCCAGCTCGAAGAAGTCGTCGTCCACGCCGACCCGCTCGACGCCGAGCAGATCGGCGAAGATCTGCGCGATGATCTCCTCGATCGGGGTCGCGGGGGCGCGGAAGCGCTTGGCCTCGAACACCGGAGCGGGCAGCGCCTTGCGATCCAGCTTGCCGGAGGCGTTCACCGGGAACGCGTCCAGCACCACGATCGCGGCCGGCACCATGTAGCCCGGCAGCGACGAGCCCACGGCGATCTTGACGGCGTCGAGGTCGACGACCGACTCCGGCTCGCGGACCACGTAACCGACGAGCTGGTCACCGGCGTGCGCGTCGGTGCGGACCACCACGACGGACTGCGCGATGTTCGGCTGCGCCAGCAGCGCCGCCTCGATCTCGCCCAGCTCGATGCGCAGACCGCGCAGCTTGACCTGGAAGTCGGTGCGGCCCAGGTAGTTCAGTTCACCCTCGGCGGTCCAGGTGACCAGGTCACCCGTGCGGTACATGCGGTCGCCGCCGACGAACGGGTTGGCGACGAACCGGTCCGCGGACAGGTCCGGGCGGCCGAGGTAGCCGCGGGCCAGCTGGTCGCCCGCGAGATAGAGCTCACCCGCGACACCCGGCGCGACCGGGTGCAAGCGCGCGTCGAGCACGTAGGTCTCGGTGTTCCAGACCGGGCGGCCGATCGGCACGAACACGGTGTCGGTGTCGACTACCTCGTGGTAGGTGACATCGACCGCGGCCTCGGTAGGGCCGTACAGGTTGTGCAGCCGGGCCCCGGTCAGCTCGCGCAGCTTCTGCGCGGTCGGCGCGGGCAGCGCCTCACCGGAGGCGAAGACCTGCCGCAAACGCGGTGCGGGCAGCGAGGAGTCGCCGTTCTCGTTACCGAGGGTGGCGACGAAGACCGACAGCATCGACGGCACGAAGTGCGCGGTGGTGATGCCGGTCTCCGCGATGACCTGCGCCAGGTACACCGGGTCGCGGTGGCCGTCCGGCTTGGCGACGACCAGGCGCGCACCGGTCTGCAAGGGCCAGAAGAACTCCCACACCGACACGTCGAAGGTGGCCGGGGTCTTCTGCAGCACAGCGTCGTTCGCGTCGATCGGGTACTCGTGCTGCATCCACAGCAGACGGTTCACGATCGCCGCGTGCTCGACGGCCACACCCTTGGGGCGGCCGGTCGAACCGGAGGTGAAGATGACGTAGGCGGTGTGCTCGGGCCGGATCGCCGCGCCCCGTTCGGCATCCGTGATCGGCGCGTCGGAGTAGGCGTCCAGGTTGAGCGAATCCACCTCGAGCACCGGCACATTGCGGCCGGTGACGAAGTCGTCGCGGCCCGTGGTCAGGATCGCGACCGGGCGCGCGGTGTCGAGCACGTAGTCGATGCGCTCACCCGGCTGATCCGGATCCAGCGGCACGTACGCGCCACCGGCCTCCAGCACGGCATACATGGCCACGACCAGATCCAGCGAACGCCGGATGGCCAGCGCCACATGCGATTCCGCGCCCACACCCTGCGCGATGAGCTTGCGGGCCAGCTTGTGCACCCGCGCCGAGAACTCGGCGTAGGACAGACTTGTCCCCTCGAATTCGACGGCAGGCGCATCAGGGCTGGTCAGCGCCTGTGCCTCGAAGAGCGAAACCAGGGTCGCGGCTTCGCCTTCCGGCAGCGCGGGCAGCACCGAGGCGAGGTTGAACGAGGTGTCGTTCCACTCGTCGAGGACCTGCTCGCGCTCGTCGGCGACCAGCAGATCGATATCGCCGAGCGGCAGCTCCGGGTTCTCGACCACGGCGGCCAGGATCAGATCCAGCCGGTGCGCGAAGGCGGCGACGGTCGACTCGTCGAAAAGGTCCAGCGCGTAGGAGATCTCGGCGGACATGCCCGCGTTCTCCCCGCGGTCGTCCTGCGCCTCCTGCAACGTCAGCTGCAGGTCGAACTTCGCCAGTCGCGCGTCGTAGTCGATGCCGTTGACCGACAGCCCGGGCAGTTCCAGGCTGGCCTGGCGGGTGTTCTGGAAGGTCAGCATGACCTGGAACAGCGGGTGTCGCGACTGCGAACGCGACGGGTTGAGCACCTCGACGAGCCGCTCGAACGGCACGTCCGCGTGCGCGAAGGCATGCAGGTCGGCGTCGCGGGAGCGGGCCAGCAGATCGGCGAAGGTCTCGGAACCGTCCACCTCGGTGCGCAGCACCAGGGTGTTGACGAACATGCCGATCAGGTCGTCGAGCGCGGCCTCACCACGACCGTGCACCGGGGTGCCGATCGCGATATCGGAGGTACCCGAGAGCCGCGCCAGCAGCACCGCCAAAGCGGAGTGCATGACCATGAACAGCGAGGCGTTGTGGCGACGGCCCAAATCCACCAGCGCCTGCTGGGTTTCGGCCGAGATGGCGAACGGGTAGGTGCCACCCTGGTAGCTGGCCACCGCCGGACGGGGCCGGTCGGCGGGCAACACCAGCTCGTCGGGCAGATCGGCCAGGGCGTCGGCCCAGTAACGGATCTGCTTGGCGATCAACGACTCCGGATCTTCCTCGGAGCCGAGCACCTCGCGCTGCCACAGCGCATAGTCGGCGTACTGCACCGGCAGTTCCGCCCACGCCGGAGCCTCCCACGAGGTGCGCGCGGCGTAGGCGACCATGACATCGCGGGCCAGCGGGCCCATCGACCAGCCGTCGGCGCTGATGTGGTGGACCACCATGCCCAGGATGTACTCGGTCTCGCTGAGCTCGAAAAGCGCCGCGTGCAAGGGCACTTCGTCGGTTACGTCGAAGGCCATGGTGGCGAGCTCGACCAGGTGATCGATGAGGTTGGCGTCGGTGACCGGCACCGGCGTCAGGTCCGGCACGATCTGCGCGGCGTCCAACACCCGCTGTACCGGGCCGTGCACGGTCTCCGGGAAGACGGTGCGCAGCGACTCGTGCCGGTCGATGACGTCGATGACCGCGACCTGCAGGGCCGCGATATCCAGCTCACCCGACAGGCGGATGGCCACCGGGATGTTGTTGACGGCCGAGGCGGTGTCGAAGCGGTTGAGGAACCACATGCGCTGCTGCGCAAGGGAAAGCGGTACCTCGCTGGGCCGCTCGCGGGCGACCAGGGCCTTGCGGCCACCGTCGCCGACATGCGATTCCACGCGCGCCGCAAGCGCTTCCACGGTCGCGGCCTCGAACAGCATGCGCACCGGGACACGGGTATCGAGCGCGGTACCCAGTCGCGTCGCCACCTGGGTGGCGATCAGCGAGTTGCCACCCAGCTCGAAGAAGTCGTCGTCCACGCCGACCCGCGCGATGCCGAGCACCTCGCCGAAGATCTGGGCGACGATCTCCTCGATCGGCGTTGTCGGAGCACGGAATTCGCGCACCTCGAAGCGCGGCGCGGGCAGCGCGCGGCGATCCAGCTTGCCCGACGCGTTCACCGGGAACGCGTCCAGCACCATGATCGAACCCGGCACCATGTACGCGGGCAGAGTGCGCTGCAGCGAGGTCTTGACCCCGTCCAGGTCCACCGGGCCGCGGGTCACGATGTAGGCGACCAGCTGATCACCGGCGACCGTGTCGATGACCAGCACCACGGCCTGCTGCACCTTGGGGTGATCCAGCAGCGCGGTCTCGATCTCACCGAGCTCGATGCGCTGACCGCGGAACTTCACCTGGAAGTCGGTGCGGCCGATGTAGTCGATGACGCCGGGGTTGTTGTGGTTCCAGCGCACCAGGTCACCGGTGCGGTAGAGCCGGGTACCCGGCTCGCCGTACGGGTTGGCGACGAACCGCTCGGCGGTCAGGTCCGGGCGGCCGAAGTAGCCGCGCGCCACCTGGGCACCACCGAGGTACAGCTCACCGGGGACGCCGGCGGGCACCGGGCGCAGACCCTCGTCCAGCACGTAGGTCTGCGCGTTCCACACCGGGCGGCCGATGGGCACCGAGGTGACCACGGGCGCGTCGATGGGCGCGTAGGTGGCGTGCACGGTGAACTCGGTCGGGCCGTACAGGTTGTGCACGGCCGCGGTGGAGAAGCGGCGGAAGGCCGTCACGGTGGCGGGCGGCAGCGCCTCACCGGCGACGAGAACCGCACGCAGGGACAGGCATTCGGCGGCCGAGGCGCTGGAGGCGAAGACGCTCAGCATGGACGGCACGAACGAGGTCATGGTGACCCGGTGCCGTCCGATGACCTCCGAGAGGTACATCGGATCGCGGTGACCGTCCGGCGCGGCGATGACCTGCTGCGCGCCCACGGCCAGCGAACCGAACAGCTCCCACACCGAGACGTCGAAGGTGACCGGCGTCTTCTGCAGGATCACATCGGTGTCGTCGATGTCGTATTCGCCGGTGATCCAGGCGATCTGGTTGAGCACCGCGGCGTGCGGCACGGCCACACCCTTGGGGCGGCCGGTCGAGCCGGAGGTGAACAGCACATAGGCGGCATTGGTCGGCCGCAGCGGGGCCAGCCGGTCCGCATCGGTGACCGGGGCGTCGCTGTACTCACCGAGATCCAGCGAATCCAGGTGCAGCACCGGGCAATCCGAGGTCTCCACCGCATCCAGCGCGGTGGTCAGCAGCACCACCGGCTCGGCGGTGCGCAGCACGTAGTCGGTGCGCTCGGCCGGGTGATCCGGGTCGATCGGCACGTACCCGCCACCGGCGGTGAGCGTCGCGTAGATGGCGACCAGCATGTCGATCGAGCGGCGGATACCGACCGCCACCAGCGACTCCGGGCCGACACCCTCGTCGATGAGCTTGCGGGCCAGGCGATTCACGCGACCCGAGAACTCGGCGTAGGACAGCTCTTCGGCCGGGCCGAACATGCTGCCGCTGCGCTCGCCCGGATCGAAGATCAGGGCGGTGGCCTGCGGGCGGATCCGGACCTGCTGCTCGAACAGGTCGAGAACCGTTGCCGCGGCGGGTAGCTCACGCTCGGTGTGATTCCAGGCGTGCAGCACGGTCTCACGCTCACCGGCCCCGAGCACATCGATATCGCGCACCACGGTCTGCGGTGCGGCGACGGCGGTCTCCAGCACGCGCAGGTAGCGCTGCCCGAACTCGGTGACGGTGCTGGCATCGAACAGATCGGTGGCATACGACAACACCACCGACAGCCCGGCGGGCGCACCCACCAGATCGCGCTGTTCGGTCAACGTCCACTGCAGGTCGAACTTGGCGATGTCGACCTCGAGCTCGTCCGCGGAGACGGTGAGGCCGGGCAGCTCCATGGAGCCGTGCGACATCTCCTGGAACGACAGCATGACCTGGAACAACGGATGCCGGGCCTGCGAACGGGTCGGGTTGATGACCTCGACCAGCCGCTCGAACGGGACATCGGTGTTGGCGAAGGCCGCGAGGTCGGTCTCCCGGGTGCGGGCCAGGAAATCGGTGAAGCGTTCCGCCCCATCCACTTCCGACCGCAGCACCAGGGTGTTGACGAACATGCCGATCAGGTCGTCGAGCGCCTGCTCGCCACGACCGGCGACCGGGGTGCCGATGGCGATATCGGAGGTGCCCGAGAGCCGGGCCAGCAGCACCGCGAGCGCGGAGTGCATGACCATGAACAGCGAAACACCCTGGGCGCGAGCCAGACCCGCGAGCCGGGTGTGCAGTTCCGCCGGGATCTCGAAGGTGACGCGCGAACCGTGGAAGCTCTGCACCGGCGGGCGCGGGCGATCGGCGGGCAGGTCCAGCTGATCCGGCAGACCGGCCAAACTCTCACGCCAGTGCGTGATCTGGCGCGCGGCCATGGACTCGGCGTCGGCTTCCGCGCCGAGCACCTCGCGCTGCCAGATGCTGAAGTCCTGGTACTGCACCGGCAGCGGAGCCCACGCGGGCTCCTGACCGGCCACGCGCGCCAGGTAGGCGGCGGTCATGTCGCGCGAGAGCGGACCGAACGAGAAGCCGTCCGCCGCAATGTGATGCACGACGAAGGCGACCGCGAGATCTACATCGCCCGGCTCGTTCGCGAGTCGAAAGACCCGCACCCGAATCGGCAGCTCGGTCGACACGTCGAACCCGGTGGAGGCGAATTCCGCCAGCGCGGCGGGCAATTCGGCCTCGGCGAGATCGGCGACCTCGATACCCAGTTCCACCTCGGACATGGGCAGTACGCGCTGGAAACCGCCGTCCCCGGACTCGGGGAAGATGGTGCGCAGCGATTCCTGGCGCGCGACCACATCGCTCAACGCCAGCTGCAACGCGTCGACATCGACCTCGCCGCGCAACCGGACCACGAACGGCAGGTTGTAGGTCGGCACGTTCGGGTCGAACTGGTTGAGGAACCACATGCGCTGCTGCGCGAGCGAGAGCGGCACCCGCTCCGGACGCTGCTGCGCGACCAGCGGCGGCCGCGCCGAAACATCCGACGGCCCTTCGGCTTCCACCCGCGCGGCCAGACCGGCGACGGTCGGGCTCTCGAACAGCGCGCGCACACCCAGCCGGGTGCTGAACGCGGCCGAAATACGGGCCACCACCTGGGTCGCGACCAGCGAGTTACCACCCAGATCGAAGAAGTTGTCGTCGACACCGACCCGCTCGTGGCCGAGAACATCGGCGAACACACCCGCCACGATCTCCTCGGCGGCGGTGCGCGGGGCCCGGTAACCGGCGGCATCGGCGCTGAACACCGGGTCCGGCAGGGCCTTGCGGTCCAGCTTGCCGGAAGTGTTGAGCGGGAACGCGTCCAGCACCATGATCGATGCTGGGACCATGTAGGTCGGCAGCTTCTCGGCGACGAAACGGGTCAGCTCGACCGGCTCCACCGACTGGCCGGGCTTGGGCACCACATAGGCGACCAACTGCTGACCGGTGGCGGTATCCATCACCAGCACGGCGGCCTGGCTGACGGCCGGATGCGCGAGCAGATCGGTCTCGATCTCGCCCAGCTCGATGCGCTGGCCACGGAACTTGACCTGGAAGTCGGTGCGGCCGATGTACTCCAGCGCGCCGGACTCATTCCAGCGCACCAGGTCACCGGTGCGGTACATACGCTCGCCGGACCCGAACGGGTTGGCCACGAACCGATCCGAGGTCAGATCCGGACGCCCCTTGTATCCGCGCGCCAGCTGACGGCCCGCAAGATAGAGCTCACCCGAGGCACCGACGGCGGCGGGCCGCAGGCGCGAATCCAGTACGTAGACTTCGACATTCCACTCGGGCAGACCGATCGGCACCGTGACGGTGTCGGCGGCCGTGTTCTCCCAGTAGGTCACCGAAACCGCGGCCTCGGTCGGCCCGTACAGGTTGTGCAGCCCCGCGTCGGTGATCTGGCGGAAGCCCGCGCCGGTCTCCGGCGGCAGCGCCTCACCGATCACGAAAACGTAGCGCAGCGAGGCACATTGGGCCCGCGTCGCGTGCGAGACGAACACCGTAAGCATGGACGGCACGAAGTCGGTGACCGTGACGCCGTGGCGCTCGATCATCTCGGCCACATACAACGGATCGCGGTGCCCGTCCGGGGTGGCCACAATCAGCTTCGCGCCCACCAGCAGGGGCATGAAGTAGCCCCACAGCGACACGTCGAAGGTGGTGGCCGTCTTCTGCAGGTACACATCGTCGGCGGTCATCGGATACTCGTCGAGCATCCAGAGTTCCTGGTTGACGATGGCGTGGTGGGTGACCGCGACGCCCTTGGGGCGACCGGTCGAACCCGAGGTGTAGATGACGTAGGCGGTGTTGTCCGGGCGCAGCGGGGCGACGCGATCCGCATCGGTCACCGGCTCGTCGGAGAACGCCGACACATCCAGCGCGTCGATCTCCAAGCGCCGCACCGACTCCGGCAGCTCCAGCTCGTCGCGCGCGGTGGTCAGCACACAGACCGGTCCCGCGGACTCCAGGATGTAGGCGGTGCGATCGGCCGGATGATCCGGGTCGATCGGCACGTACGCGCCACCGGCGCGCAGCACCGCGTGCATGCCCACGACCAGGTCCAGCGAACGCCGCATGCCCAGGGCCACCAGCGATTCCGGCCCGACACCGTCGGCGATCAGGAACCGGGCCAAGCGATTCACGCGCGCACCGAACTCGGCGTAGGTGAGCTGCTCACCCTCGAACTCGACGGCGACCCGGTCCGGCGTCAGCGGAATCTGCTTGTCCAGCAACGCCGGAAGCGTCGTGACCGGCACCTCGTGGCCCGACTCGTTCCACTCCAGCAGCGTCTGGACGCGCTCGTCCTCGGTGGTGATCGGCAGACCCCACACGGTCTGCTCGGCCCCCGCCGCCAGGAAGCGATCGAAGAACTCCAGGAACCGCGCGTGATGGCTGCGCGTCTCGCCCTCGGAGTACAGGTTGGGGTTGGTCTCGAAGTCGATGTGGTTCCGGGTGCCCTTCACCGACTGGTAGAAGTTGACGCCCAGATCCTCGATGGAACCGGTGGAAAGCACGCTGTATTCACCGGTGAGGTCGCCCAGCACGACCTCGTTGTGGAACAACATGATGTTGACCCACGGACCGAAGAACTGCGAGCCGATCTCGCCGCCGGCGAAGTCGCCCGCGCTGTCGCGGCGAATGTCCTCGGCACGGTAGCGCTGGTGGCGCAGGGCGCCGGACACCGAGACCGTCACCTGCTGCAGCAGCTCGGCCACGGTGGTGCCGTGTCCGACGTGCAAGCGCAGCGGCACGATGTTCGAGGTGGCACCGCCGGAGCGACGCATGATCGCGGTCGTACGCGCGGTCACCGGCAGGCTGAGGATGACGTCCTCGCTACCGGTCCACTGCGCGAGGTAGGAGGCGAAACCCGCGATCAGCAGTCCGGCAGGCGAGTTTTCGTGGCGGGCCACGGCCGCGTCCAGCAGCGAGGCCTGATCCTCGTCGAGCGCACCGGTGGCGATCCGGTTGACGGCAGCCGGGGGCGCGGAGCGACCGGCCAGGCTGGTCCCGTCCTCGAGCCCGGCGACCCGCTCGGCCCAGTACTCCTTGTCGGCCTTGAAGCGGCTCGACTCGCGGTAGGCGAATTCCTGCTCGACCAAGGTCGGCAGATCGGTCAGCTTGTGCGGCGCGGGCTCTTCGCCGCGGACGTAGGCGGTGTACAGCTCCGCGGTCCGGGTCAGATAGGTCACAGCGCCGAAGCCGTCCAGCACGATGTGGTGGATTCGGGCGTACCAGTAGTAATGGCCCTCGGCCAGTTTCACCATGGCCGTCTTGATCAGACGGTCCCGGGTCAGATCCAGCGGCGCACTGTAGTCCGCGCGCATCCACTCCTGGGCGGCCGCGGCCGGATCGGCCTCACCGCTCAGATCGACGTGGTAGATGGTGCGATCCAGCGAGTGGTCGACCATCTGCATGGGCTCACCGTCGCGTTCGACGATGCGCAGGAAGCCCGACCCGAACTCCTCGGAGCCCTTCACCATGGCGCGCTCGAGCAACTCGATGTCGAGTTCGCCGCGCAGCTCGATGTACTGAGCGATATTGATCGGTACCTGCGGGTCCAGGTGCTGGGAGTACCAGATACCGAGCTGCGCCGGCGACAGCGGGAAGAGATCGCCCGACCCCGGTGCGATTTCGCTTCCAGCTTCGCCGTTGCTGCCGAAATCCAGCCGGTTCAACCCAAACCTCGCTTCCGAACGCCACTACGCGCAGCGTTCCCCGCCGAAAACCCGAACAGGACGCCACAGCCGCTTCAGCGTGGCGTCCAGTGTTCGGGGCTCACTTCACCGTAAATTGAGACTCCCTGGGGTATCCCCCCAGCTGGCCGATCTTGTTACATGGGCACGACCACACCCACCGGCGGTTGCCGGGTCACAGTCGCGATTCTGGTGACGGACACTCGGTCCAATCTACCGTCAGCGCGCAACCCGTTACCAGAAAGGGCCATAGCCCTTAGCTATCATCGCATTTCGGCCATTCAGCCAGTGATCTGCGACCTATCGCGTGCAGGATCGTACAGGTGCGACTGCGCGCAGTTCACCGATTCCGCCAGGGCGCTTCCGACCAGGATCACGGCGGCTTGCCGCAGGTCGGCCGCCTCTACCCGGTCCGCGATGTCGGCCAGCGTGCCCCGCAGGACCTGCTGCTCGGGCTGCGTCGCGCGATAGACGACCGCAACCGGGCAGTCCGCGCCGTAGTCCGGAATCAGCTCCTGTGCGAGGGTGCGAATCCGGGTGATAGCCAGATGCAATGCCAGGGTCGCCCGGGTGCGGGCGAAGTTGGCCAGCGACTCCGATTCGGGCATAACGGTCGAACGCGCGTGTGTGCGAGTCAACACAACCGACTGCACCTGCTCGGGCACCGTCAGCTCCGCGCCCAACAGGGCGGCGGCCGCGGCGTAAGCCGGAACCCCGGGCGTCACGTCCCACGCAATCCCGAGCGCGTCCAGCCGTCGCTTCTGCTCGGTGAGTGCCGAATATAGGGACGGATCTCCCGAGCACAGCCGCGCGACATCCTTGCCCTCGGCGTGCGCCCGCGCGCAGTGCCCGATGATCTCGTCGAGATCCAGCTTCTGGGTATCGACGAGCTCGGCCTCGGGCGCGCAGTAGGCCAGCACCTCGGGGTCCAGGTAGGTCCCGGCGTACAGGCAGACCGGCGATCGCCGCAGCAACTCCACGGCCCGCACGGTCAGCAGATCAGCCGCCCCCGGCCCGGCCCCGATGAAGTGCACAGTCACCGGCCGAGTCTCGCACAGCTCAATCGCTGACCTTGAAGTTGGTGATCACCTTGGTGGGCTTCAGCCGCACGACCAGTTCGCCCGGCACCCCGTTGCGCTTGCCGAACTCCTCGGCACGATCGGCTCCCATATAGCGGGCCCCGATGGTGGTGGCGGTCCGCACGAGTTCGTCGAGATCCTCCGACACCGAGGCCTCGCCCTGCACCTGGACGAAGGAGTACGGCGGCTCGGCCACGTCCACGCAGAGGGTGACCCGGGGGTCGCGGGCGAGCGCCTTGCCCTTGCCCGAGGTGGAGGCGGTATTGAAGACGATCTCGTCACCCTCGAGCACGAACCAGATCGGGGTGACCAGGGGGCGGCCGTCGGCCCCGATGAACGCCAGCTTCCCGGTCCGGGTGCCTTCGCTCAGGAAATCGCGCACGCGCTGATCGGACAGTGAGGTCATGCCCGTCACGCTACGACCTCAGATGGCCCCGCGCTCGCGAGCCCGGGCCACGGCGGAGGTTCGCGACTTCACTCCGAGCTTCGAATAGATGTGGACCAGATGGGATTTGACGGTGGTCTCGGACAGGAACAGGCGCTTGCCGATCTCCCGGTTGGAGTGGCCGTCGGCGACCAGGCGCAGCACCTCGATCTCGCGGGGGCTCAGCGTGGTGTCGGGCTTGCGGACCCGGGTCATCAGGCGCGAGGCCACTGACGGCGACAGCACACTCTCACCCTCGGCGGCGGACCGGACGGCGGCCAGCAGTTCCGCGGGCGGGGTGTCCTTGAGGATGTAGCCGACCGCGCCCGCCTCGATCGCGCCGAGGATGTCGGCGTCGGTGTCATAGTTGGTGACCACCAAGACATTCGGCGGGTCGGGCAGTTCGCGCAGGGCCGCGGTGGCCTCCGCACCGGACTTGCCGGGACCGAAGCGCAGATCCATCAGAACCAGGTCGACGGGGGTCGTCGCACAGAACGCCACGGATTCTTCGGCGGTCGCGACCTCGCCCACGACTTCGATGTCGTCGGAATCGGTTTCGGCGACGCTGGAATCCAGCAGGGCATGCAGGCCAGCGCGCACGATGGCGTGATCGTCGGCGAGGAGGATTCTGATCATTGGTCCTCCAAGGGGAACAAGACGGTGACGGCGGTGTGTCCGGGTTCGGATTCGACGTCCATGGTGCCGCCCTGTTGCTCGACGCGACTGCGCATGGCATTGAGACCGAAGCTGCCGGAAGGCGATTCGGCCAGCACCGCCGGTTCGATGCCGACGCCATCGTCCACCACGTCCAGGTGCACGGCGTCGTCGGCGTAGGTGAGGGTGATGCGCATGCGCTGAGCGTGCGCGTGCCGCACCACATTCGAGACGGCACCCTGCGTGATGCGCACCAGCGCGGCCTCGATCGGCATGGGCAGCCGCTGCGGGTCGCCCTCGACGAGCACCTGGGCGTCGAGATCGGGGGCTGCGGCCCGCTCGGCGATGCGGTTCAGAGCGCCTGCGAGAGACTGCCCATCCAGCGGCGCGGGCGTGAGTTCGGCGATGAGCTGGCGGGTTTCGACCAGGCTGTCCGCCGCGGTCTCGCGAGCCAACCGAATCTTCTCCAGCGCCGGATGTTCCGGGGCGGCGCGTTCGACGGCGTGCAGCAGCAACTGAATGCTGCTGAGCCCCTGAGCGACCGTGTCGTGGATCTCCTGCGCGAGCCGCTCCCGCTCGGCCATCTTGCCCGCGGTGCGTTCCTGCTCGGCGAGAGTGTTTCTGGTGGCGAGCAATTCGTCGATGAGCCGCTGCCGCTCGGCGGCCTCCGCGAACAGCGCCTGGTAGCCGAGCCCGATGGCCACCGCCACCAGTGCGCCCAGCAGCGGGCCGATCACGCCCGCCACCGTCCAGCCGCGATGCGCGGCGAACCCGACCACCGACACCACCGTGGTCACCAGCACCGCGAGCAGGCCCCAATTGCGCGGCAGCAGATGCAGATACAGGAAGAAGAGGCCGAAGACGAGATAGACGGCCAGCGGCGCGACGATCACCAGCCCCAGCCACAACAGCGTCAGCAGGCCCAGCCAGATGCGGGCCGCGAGCAGGTTGCGGCGGAAGCGCCCGCCGGTGAAGTAGACGCCGAGGAAGACGCCCGCGAGCACGATGACCAGCGCCGGATGCGAACCGGTGAGGACCTCCTGCACGGCGACCACGACGGTGAGCGCCACCACCATGACATGCAGGCCCACCTGTAGGGCGGAGAAGACAGGGGTCAGCGGCGAGCGGTGCACGCGACCAGCTTATGCCCGGCTATTGCCACGGCATCCATCGAAAGTAGGAAACGCCGACCCTCCCTTGGCTGGGGGCACAACCGTCCTGCTCGACGATGGTTTCGGGCCGCCGCGCGGACAGAGTGGAGTCATGTTCGTTGCACTCCGAGATCTGCGGGCCGCCCGCGGCCGCTTCCTCCTCATTTCCCTGGTGGTTACGCTGGTCGCGCTGCTGGTGAGCTTTCTCAGCGGCCTGACCGCCGGACTGGCGCACCAGAACATTTCCGCCGTCCAGGCTTTGAACACCGACACCGTGGTGTTCTCCGACACCGGCTCGTCCCCGTCCTTCGACGCCTCCACCCTGAGCACCGAGCAGGTGCAGTCCTGGCAGCAGGCGGGCGGCACCGTCGACCCGATCGGCATCAGCCGCACCCGCGCCACGCTCAACGGCGCGTCGCCCACCCAGGTGGCGCTGTTCGGCGTCCAGGGCACCCCTTTCGGCAAGCGTGTGGCAACCGATCCCGGTTCGGTGATCCTGTCCAAGGCCGCCGCCAAGGACCTGAAGGCCGCGACCGGTGACACCGTCGAGCTGGGGTCCGCGTCCTACACCGTGCAGGGCGTCACCGACGACGACTGGTACGCGCACACCCCGGTGGTGTGGATGACCTTGGCGGACTGGCAGTCCCTCAATCCGCATGCGGGCGCCGCCACCATCCTCGCGGTCTCGGGCGTGAGCGATCAGAGCGCGCTGAACGCGACCGCGCACACCACCACGACCAGCACCAAGGATTCGCTGAATGCCATGGCCTCCTACAAGGCCGAGAACGGCTCGCTGACCCTCATGACGGTCATGCTGTTCGCCATCTCGGCACTGGTGATCGGCGCGTTCTTCACGGTGTGGACCGTGCAGCGCGCACCCGATATCGCCACCCTGAAAGCACTGGGCGCGACCACCGGTTCGCTGGTCCGCGATGCCCTCAGCCAGGCACTGATCGTGTTGCTGCTCGGCGTCGGCGTGGGAGTCGGAATCACCGTACTGGCAGGCGCATTCATGGGTGGCGCGGTGCCCTTCGTGCTCAGCGTGAGCACCACCCTGTTCCCCGCCCTCGCCCTGATCGTCCTCGGCCTGCTCGGCGCGACCTTCGCCCTGCGCTTCCTCGTCACCACCGATCCCCTCACCGCCCTGAACCAGGCCCGCTGATGACCACGGTTCCCTTGTCCCCCAGGAGCATCGCGATGACCAACACCCTCACCGTCTCCGATCTGACCCTCACCTTTCCCGACGGCGCGGAGCGCATCACCGCGCTGAACCACGTGAACCTGCGGGTGGCGGGCGGCGAGATCGCGGCCATCACCGGACCTTCCGGCTCGGGCAAGTCGACCCTGCTGGCCACCGTCTCCACCCTGCTGCGCCCGGAATCGGGCCGGGTGGAACTCGAAACCCCCTCGGGCACGCTGGATCTCGCGGGTCTGAGCCGCCGTGACGCGGCGACGCTGCGCCGCGATTCCATCGGCATCGTCTTCCAGCAGCCGAACCTGGTGCCCGCGCTGACGGCCCTCGAACAGCTCGAGGCCATGGTGCACCTGGGCCAGACCTGGTTCGTCTCCCCGGCCCGTCGGCGCGAAACCCGTTCCCGTGCACGTGATCTGCTGGGCGCGGTGGGACTCTCCGGCCACGAGAACAAGCGGCCCGCGCAGCTCTCCGGCGGTCAGCGGCAGCGCGTGAACATCGCCCGGGCCCTGATGAACGACCCGTCGCTGCTGGTCATCGACGAGCCGACCAGCGCTTTGGATCAGGAACGCGGCGCGGCCATCATCGAATTGATCGTCAATATCGTGCGGTCGCACGGAGCGTCGACCTTGCTGGTCACCCATGACCTTTCCCATCTGGATCAGATGGACAGCGTCTACCGCATGGTCGACGGCGTACTCACTCCGCAGCAGGCCGCGCTCGCGGCGTAACCGCCCGAGCGGCCCGGTCCCGAATCCGAAGAATTTCCCGGACCAATTCTTCGGGTTCGTGGACCGTGAACTCGACGTCCAACTCCAACAGGCGATGCGCGATCCACAGCGGCAGATCCTCCCGCCGCATATCCAGCACGCAGGCCGAATCACCGCGGGCCACAATCTCTCCCGGTCCCTCCCCCAGGCGACCGATCACCTTGTCCGCGGGCGCCTCGATATCGACCAGGAAGCGCTGCGTCGACAACCCCCAGTCGGTGCGCTGACCGACCACGTAGGCGGCGGGATCCGAGGCGGGTAGCTCACGCGCCACGAACCGCGCCCCGGTCGCCTGCACCCGCTCGATCCGATCGACGCGAAAAACTCGCCAATCGTCGCGATCCAGATCGAATCCCACGAGATACCAGCGGTGTTTGTGCGGCACCAATCCCACCGGCTCGATATTGCGGCGGGATTCGGCGCCCGTCGCCGATAGATAGGCGAAACGCACCCTCTCCCTATTGGTTATCGCGGCGGCGAGAGCGGTGAGCAACTCGGGATCGATGGGATTCGCGCCCGCGCCGGGGGTGACGGTGGCGACCCCCAGCACGCGCACGCGCCGCCGCAGTTTCGCGGGCAGCACCTGCTCCAGCTTGGCGAGCGCCCGCACCGACGCCTCCTCGATCCCGGCAATAGACGCCCCCGCTGCCGCCCGCAGCCCGACCGCGATGGCCACCGCTTCCTCGTCATCCACCAGCAGTGGCGGCATGGCAGCCCCCGCAACCAGCCGATACCCACCGGCCGCCCCCATGCTCGCCTCGACCGGATACCCCAACTCCCGCAGCCGATCGATATCGCGGCGCACAGTGCGGTCGGTAACCCCGAGCCGTTCTGCCAGCTCACTTCCGGGCCATTCACGCGGTGTCTGTAGCAGGGACAGCAGGCGCAGCAGCCGTGCCGGGGTATCGCTCATGAACTCCACCCTCCGCTTCGACTAGGACCAGATCAGTCCTAGATAGTACTTACCGTGGCCCTATGAACAACACCGCACTTCGCCCCTTCCGGATCACCGTCCCACAGTCCGATCTGGACGATCTCGAGGATCGCCTGATGCGCGCTCGCTGGTCGGCACAGTTGCCCGGCACGGAGTGGGAGCGCGGGGTGCCGGTGGCGTATCTGCGGGCCCTGGCCGAGTACTGGCGCAACGATTTCGACTGGCGCGCACAGGAAGCCGCGCTCAATGAATTCCCGCAGTTCTTGACCGAGATCGACGGCTTGGACGTGCATTTCCTGCACATCCGCTCGACGGATCCCGACGCGCTCCCGCTGATCCTCACCCACGGTTGGCCCAACAGCTTTGTCGAATTCACCAAAACCATTCCGCTGCTGCGGCAGTCGTTCCATCTGGTGATCCCGTCAGTACCCGGCTTCGGATTCTCGCAGGCACCGAAGGAAGTGGGAATGAAGCCGAAGCGAGTGGCCCGCATGTGGGTGGAGTTGATGGCCCGGCTCGGCTACGACCGCTACGGCGTGCAGGGTGGGGACCTGGGCGCCTATGTGGTGCAGGAGATGGCGATCGCCGATCCCGAGCACATTGTCGGGGTCCATATCGACGGTGGCATCGGATTGCCCACAGCGGCAGATGTTCCCAGCATGACCGCCGAGGAACGCGCCGAATGGGACCTCATGCAGAAATGGCAGTCCGGCGTGAATCATCACGTCCTGCTGCGCCAGGCCCCGCAAACCTTCGCGCACGCCTGGACCGACTCCCCCGTCGGCCTGCTGGCCTGGCTGGTCCACAAGTTCAACGAATTCTCGCCGCTGGCCGACCAGCTCGAGGATGCCGTGGACCGTGACCACCTGCTGACCACTGCGAGCATCTACTGGTTCACCAACACCGCCGCCACCTCGTCCTGGCCCATGTACGACGGTCTCAGCGACGACGGATTCGCCTGGCCCGCAGGCCAGAAGCTGGTCCCGGTGGGTGTCTACGCGGGCGGTTCCGCGCTCATGCGCCGCCTGGCCGACCGCGACAACACCATCGCGCACTGGCCCGAGGGCAATACCGGCAACCACTTCCTGGCTATGGACGTCCCCGAGGCCCACGCCGCCGATATCCGGTCGTTCTTCGACAAGGTCCACTGATCCGTTCTTGACCGATCGGTCTCGAAAGCGGTAGGTTGCCGGCATGGCAAGGAGCAAGGAGTTCGATCCCGACATCGTCTTGCGCCGCGCTCTCGAATTGTTCTGGGAGCGCGGGTACGACGCGACGTCGATGGCGGATCTGGTTGAGCACCTGGGGATTGCCAAGGCGAGCATCTACGGGACCTTCGGGGGCAAGCGGGACCTGTTTTTGAAGGCGCTGCAGCGGTATCTGGAGAGCACCGATCCGGTGATCATGACGGAGTTGTCGCAGCCGGGTCCGGTGTTGCCTGCCGTGCGGGCGCTGGTGGAGCGGTTCATTCACGAAGCCTCAAGTCCGGACTCCTATTTGGGCTGCATGGTGGTCAACAGCGCCGTGGAGCTCGCCCGCCGCGACGAGGCGGTGGCGCGGCTGGTCGAGTCCAGTTGGGCACACCTCGAGACGACCCTCACGGCGGCCCTGCTGCGGGCCCGCGCGCAGGGGGAATTGTCCGCGGATTCCGATCCCCGCGCGCTTGCCCGATTCCTCCTGGTCTTCTTCCAGGGCATCCGAGTTCTGGAGCGGGCACCGGATTCGGCTGCGCGCCTGACGGATGCGGCGAAGATCGCCGTATCCGCGCTCGGCTGAACGGCTTTCCGATTTATCCACAGCCGTCCCACCTGTCCACATTCAAGACCATTCGTTCCACAATCCGTTGAGATTCGCAAAAAGAAGGGGAGTGTGTCTCTCATGACCACACGTTTCGACGACAAGGTCGTGCTGATCACCGGCGGAGCCGGAGCCATCGCGGGCGCGACCGCACAGGCCTTTGCCGATCGCGGCGCCACCGTGGTGCTGGCCGGGCGCAATGCCGAGCAGCTCGAGCGCGCGGCCGCGCAGCTCCGCACCAATGGCGGCAAGGCCGACTGGGTGCAGGCCGATGTCACCGATGCCTTCCAGGTCGAGGAAATGGTGGCCGAGGTGGTGCGGCGGCACGGCGGGCTGCACGTGGCATTCAACAATGCCGGAATCCTGGGTACCCCCGGTCCGGTCGGCGAGCTGGACGACATCGACTGGCATCGGGTCATCGATGTCAATCTGACCGGCGTCTTCCTGTCCATGAAGCACCAGATCGCCCATATGCGTGGCAATGGCGGGGGCGCCATTGTGAATATGGCATCGAATATCGGTGCGCACGGCCGCCGCCCGGGACTGGCCGCCTATGCCGCTTCCAAGGCCGCCGTCAGTGCCTTGACGCAGACCGCCGCGCGCGACCATATCGGCGACGGCATTCGCATCAATGCGGTGAGCCCCGGCGCGACCGATACGCCGATGTCTTTCCGCCCCGGTGAAACTCGCGCCGATCGCGACGCCCGAGTGGCCGGCGCAATTCCGGTCGGTCGGGTCGGCGATCCGGCGGAGATCGCGGCGGCCGTGGTGTGGCTGGCGTCGGAGGAATCGAGTTTCGTCATCGGGCACGATCTGGTCATCGACGGCGGCGCCACCGCCTGAACCCTCACCGCCGAGTACCCGGCGCTGCGAATTCTCGATAGCAGAATGGAAGTGGGCTGTTGAACCGGCAGACATCCAACTGTCATCTGCGCTGACTAATGTGCTGGGAATTCGCAGGTCGCGGTATTAGGAGCAGTCTCGATGAGGGACACACTGCCATCCAAGAACCAAGTCCTTCAGGCGTGTCGAGGGACCGGTCAGCCCGGACATCCACTGCTGCGCGCGGCGCACGATCTGACCTCTTTACACGAGCGTCTACTGTGCGCGGAGCCGGATGAACTGGCCCAACTCGACACCGTGAGAACGCATTTGGTGGACGATATCGACCGCTGGGTGACCGGGCAATTGCCGCCCTCACACGGGGCGGCCCGGGTGCACACCGAAACCCTGGGCGCGGTCATCGACCGGCTGGCCCGGCTCACCGCCGCCGCTTATGCCGCGCTGGCCCGCGAATCCGGTCAGGAGCTCACCATCGCCTGGGAGCATCTGGCCGAATTGGCGGTCGGCTATGAGGATTTGGCGTCGGAAGTGACCACCGGACGCCGCCGCCTACCCGGCACCCATTGACGACTGCTCGGTGGCCGCCAATACCCGGGCGGCTTCCCGCGGCGCGTTCGTATTCGGTTGCAGGTAGCGCGATCCCGCCAATTTGACGCGCAAATGCTCGGCCACGGTGACGGGTTCGTACTTGCTGCCGTCGCCGAGGCACGACGGCAGCGTCTCGATGAGCGCGTCGGCATTGCCGTCACAAAAGTAGGCCGCGCTGCGCCGCCGCCGAATGGTGCCGTCCACGACCGGCGGTTTCACCCGATGCAGGGTCGACAGCCAGCGTTCATTGGTCCAACGGGCCATGAGATCACCGAGATTCACCAGCAGCGCGCCGTCCGCGGGCGCGACGTCGTGCCAGACCCCGTCGGAGCCCAGCACCTGCAATCCCGCGACCTGATCGGCCCACAGCACGGTGAGAATGCCGTAATCGGTGTGCTCGCCCATGCCGGTGAGGTCGCCGTCCAGGTCGACGGTGCCCGGCGGCAGCGCATAGTTGTTCATGCGCAGGACATCCTGCGAATGATCGATGAACGGCTCGAAGTATCCGGCAGGCAACGCGAGCGCCTGCGCGAAGGCACCCGCCAGCGTGCGGGCCACTCGTCCGGCCTCGGCGAAGTAGGCCCACACCGGCGCACGGAAGTCGGGAACCTCGGCAGGCCAGACATTTTCGGCATACTCGACCGCCGGCAGACCCAACCCCGGGTGATCCGACGCCGCGACCCCGACATTGAACGCCTCGAAGAAGTCGTTCATCCGCGACGCCTGCTCTACCCCCAGGCTCAAGCTCAGACTCTCGCTTTTGGGCGGCGAGTAGCCCCGGTTGATCGGCGGCGGCACCTGGTATTGCTTCTTCACCGCCAACTCCAGCCCGAAGAACCCGTCCAGCGCGCCCGCGAAGTCGTCCAGAACTTCCTGCGGCACACCGTGTCCCACGATCTGCATGAATCCGACAGTGCTGCAGGCCGCGTCGATCGCCTGTGCCACCGCCGCCCGGTCCGCCGCGCTACCTTCGCCGACGAACGCGCTGATATCGATGATCGGTACCTGGAAAGTCACAGCCCCGCCTTTCTCTCGCTTCGAGTAAAACACGGGTGATAAGTCACAGCAATCGGATCGGGCATACTGGATGACGTGAACGAGGAATCTGCCCTGGCCGCACTCATCGGCGGCGTCGTCCGCGAACTGCGTGAGAAGTCAGGGCTGTCGATGCGGGAGTTGGCCCGCCGCGCGGGCATCAGCCAGCCGTTCCTGAGTCAGATCGAGCGCGGGGTGAGCGCGCCCTCGATGGTCACCACCTATCGCCTGGCCACCGCGCTCGGTGTGACCCCCGGCGATCTGCTCCCGGCCCCCGATACCGACCGGGTGACCGTGGTGCGCGCGGGCGAGGGCCTGCGGCTGCCGGTCGGCGATCGTCCGGACGCCGCGGTGGGCCGCGCGCTGCACCTGCGCCCGAACAGCCCGCTCGAGGTCATCGAATACCTCGTCGAGCCGGGCCAGTTCATCGGCGGCTGGTTCGAATCCACCGGCGTGACAGGCGTTTACATCGTGTCGGGCAGCCTCGACGTGGAGTTGATCGGCGTCGGCCTAATCCGACTGGGCCCCCGCGATTTCGTGGACTTCCCCTCGACGGTCCGCGACCGCTGGCACCTGGTCGACGACCAACCGGCACATGTCCTGCTGGTCGTCGCCCGGCCCAGTTGAATCACGGCTTTTGGGTCGCGTACCAGGCCAGCAGTTCCGGAGCATCCACGGCGGTCGGCGCGACCACGGTCGACACCTCCGCTCCCTGGAACAGCTTCTTGATCGGCACTTCCAGCTTCTTGCCGGTCCGAGTGTGCGGAATGCCCGGGGCCTCGATGATGACGTCGGGTACATGCCGCGGCGACACCTCGGCCCGAATGGTCGCATTGACGCGCTGCTTCAGTTCGTCGGTGAGTTCGACGCCCGGGGCCAGCGTCACGAAAAGCGGCATCCAGTACGCACCTTTGGGCATTTCGACCCCGATGACCAGCGCCTCCGCGATCTCCGGCAATGCCTCGACGGCCTGGTAGATGTCGGCGCTACCCATCCGGATGCCCTGCCGGTTCAGGGTCGAATCCGACCGCCCGTGCACGATGATGCTCCCGTGCTCGGTAATGGTGATCCAGTCACCGTGCCGCCAGACACCCGGGAACATCTCGAAGTAGGCGTCCCGGTACCGGGCCCCGTCCGGATCGTTCCAGAAGGCCACCGGCATGGACGGCATCGGCTTGGTGATGACCAGTTCGCCGACCTCGTCGCGCACCGGATTGCCCTGCTCGTCCCAGGAGTCCAGGGCCACACCGAGATACGGTGCCGAGAGCTCACCGGGCCAGACCGGCACGGTGCGCACGCCGCCGATGAACGCCGAGACCACATCGGTGCCGCCGCTGATGGAGGCGACCGGTACCCGCTCACCGACATTGTCGCGCAACCACAGTGACGACGACGGCGGCAGCGACGACCCGGTGATCCCGATCAGCCGCAGCGCGGACAGGTCGTGGTCGGTGCGCGGCACGGACCCGGCCTTGATGCAGGCCAGCACGTACCCCGGGCTGGAACCCAGCACGGTCGCGCCGGTACGAGAGGCCAACTCCCACAGGGCATCCGGCCGCGGTGCGGCCGGGCTGCCGTCGTAGCAGACGATGGTCGCACCGACAAGCAGTCCGGCGACCTGGAAGTTCCACATCATCCAGCTGGGGCTGGTGTACCAGAAGAAGGTGTCGTCTTCCCCGATATCCGATTGCAGGGCAACGGCTTTCAAATGTTCCAGCAGCACGCCGCCGTGCCCGTGCACGATGCCCTTGGGCTTGCCGGTGGTGCCGGAGGAGTACAGCACCCAGAGCGGATGACTGAAATCGACCGGCTCGACGGGCCAGTCCACGTCCTCGTCACCGGGATCGATGCTCTGCCAGGCCAGCGAATCCGGCACGGTCACGCCGATCCGCGAAACGACGACGGTCGCGTTCACCGACGGCAACCCCGCCCGCAGGGCTGCGATATCCGCGGTCTTGTCGTGCACCTTGCCACCGAACCGGTATCCGTCGGCGGTGACCAGCACCTTCGGTTCCAGCTGCCCCAGTCGATCCAGCGCCGCCTGCGCCGAATAGTCCTGGCCGCAAGCACTCCACACGGCCCCGATCGAGGCGGTGGCGAGGAAGGCGATCACGGCTTCGGCGATATTCGGCAGGTACCCGGCAACCCGGTCTCCCGGTCCCACACCCAGCTCACGCAAGGTGTGAGCAAGGCTCGCAGCCGTGGCAATCATTGCGGCCCAAGAGATCTCGGTGACCTCCCCGGTCTCGTCCACCGACAGAATGGCGGGCCGATCATCACGAGCGTGCCGCACCACCTGATCGACATAGTTCAGCGTCGTCCCCGGAAACCACTGCGCCCCCGGCATTTCGGCCGATCCGAGTACCTCGCCGGACCGCTCACCGAGATCGAAATAGTCCCAGAGCGCACCCCAGAACCCGGGCAGATCGTCCACCGACCACTGCCACAGCGCCCGATAGTCCGGCAGGGACTCCCCGGTGCGCTTCTCGGCGAACAGCCCGAAGCTGGTCACCTGCGCCTCGGCGATATCCGTCTCGCTCGGCACCCACTGTGGTTCCACCGCACTACCTCTCTACGACGCGAATCCAGCGCTGCCGGCGGTGGCCGCCCGCTGCACGATCCGCTCGGCATGCCGGATGACCGGCATGTCCACCATGCGCCCCTCGAAGGTGAAGACACCACGATGATTCGGGGCTTCCGCCAATACCCGGCTCGCCCAGTCCACTTCCGCGGCCGCAGGCGCGTAGGCGGTGCGGATGACGGGCACCTGGCTCGGGTGAATGGCCACCTTGGCGTCGAAGCCGATGGCCACCGCATCGAGTGACTCGGTGGCCAGACCGTCCAGGTCCTTGATGTCCAGATACACCGAATCCAGCGCGAACTTCCCGTAAGCCTTGGCCGCCAGAAGGGATTGGGACCGCACATGCCGTGCCACGTCCCGATACCCGCCGTCCGCGTGCCGCGAGGAATTCCCGCCCAGCGCCGCGACCAGATCCTCCGCGCCCCACATCACGCCGATGGCATTGCGCACCATGACCGCCCGGCCCACCGCCAGCGCGCCCAGCGGCGATTCGATGAGCGCGATCACCTCGTAGTCGGCCAGCCGCGTGATCTGTTCGGCCGATTCGCATTTGGGCAGCATGATCCGCCGATACTCGGTGCGGATCAGCGCGTCCAGATCGAGCATGTGCTCGAGCGTGCCCGCGGCGTTCACCCGGATCACGGTGCGTTCGGGATCCAGCGGGGTGGCGATCAGCGCCTCGCGGGCTGCCGCCTTGTCGGCCTCGGCGACTCCGTCCTCGAGATCGATGATGACCACATCGGCCGCTGCTAGCGCCTTGCCATAGCGCTCCGGCCGGTCGGCGGGGCAGAAAAGCCAAGCGGGACCGGGCATTTCCCAGCTCATACCGGTTTCTTTCTCACTAGGGTCTTCCGGTTGGCGGTCGCCACGACGTCCCCGTGCTGATTGCGTCCGGTGTGCGCGAAGGTCACGATTCCCTCGCCCGGCCGGCTCTTGGATTCCCGCAGCTCGGTGATCACGGTCTCCGCGTACAGGGTGTCGCCGTGGAAAAGCGGTTTGGGGAAAGCGATTTCGGAGAAGCCCAGATTCGCGACGATGGTGCCCTGGGTCAACTGCGCGACCGACAGGCCGACCAGCGTGGAGAGCGTGAACATGGAGTTGACCAGCCGCTGGTTGAAGGGCGGCAACGCTTCGGAGAACGCCGCATCCAGATGCAGCGCCTGCGTATTCATTGTCAGCGTCGTGAACAGCACATTGTCGGCCTCGGTCACGGTGCGGCCGGGCCGGTGCTCGTACACCACACCGATCTCGAACTCGTCGAACCACAAGCCGCGCTGGACGACCCGCTTAGCTGTCTCGGTCACAGGCCGAGCTCCCGCCCGATCAGCATCAACTGCACCTCCGTGGTGCCCTCACCGATTTCCAGGATCTTGCTGTCGCGATAGTGCCGCGCCACAGCATATTCGTTCATGAACCCGTAGCCACCGAAGATCTGCGTGGCGTCGCGGGCATTGTCCATGGCGGCCTCGCTGGCGACCAGCTTGGCGATGGACGCCTGCTTCTTGAACGGCTTGCCCGACAGCATGAGTGCGGCCGCGTCGTAGTAGGCGGTGCGAGCCATGTGGGCGCGCGCCTCCATCCGGGCGATCTTGAACGCGATGGCCTGGTAGCTGCCGATATTCTGCCCGAACGCCTGCCGCTCCTTGGCGTAGCGCACGCTCTCGTCCACGCAACCCTGGGCCGCGCCCACCGACAGCGCGGCGATGGCGATGCGGCCCTCGTCGAGAATCCGCAGGAAGTTGGCGTAGCCGCGACCGCGCTCACCGAGCAGGTTCTCCGTCGGCACCCGGACATCGTCGAACGACAGCGGATGGGTGTCCGAGGCGTTCCAGCCCACCTTGTTGTAGGCCGGATGCGCGATGAATCCGGGAGTGCCGGTCGGCACGATGATCGTGGAGATCTCCTTCTTGCCGTCCACCCCACCGGTCACCGCGGTGACCGTCACCAGCCGGGTGATATCGGTGCCCGAGTTGGTGATGAACTGCTTGGAGCCGTTGATGATCCAGCTGTCGCCGTCCTGCACGGCGGTGGTGCGGGTGCCACCCGCGTCACTGCCCGCGCCCGGCTCGGTCAGCCCGAACGCGCCCAGCGCGCGACCGCTCGCCAGCAGCGGCAGCCATTCGGCCTTCTGCTTGTCGTTGCCGAAGCGGTAGATCGGCATGGCGCCCAGCGAAACTCCGGCCTCCAGCGTGATGGCCACGCTCTGGTCGACCTTGCCGAGCTCCTCGAGCGCCAGGCACAGCGCGAAGTAGTCGCCGCCCATGCCGCCGAACTCCTCCGGGAACGGCAGGCCGAAGAGGCCCATATCCGCCATGCCCGCCACGACTTCGTAGGGGAAACTGTGCTCGGCATCGTGCTTCGCGGCGACCGGGGCCACCACCTGATTCGCGAAATCGCGGACCGTGAGCGCGAGTTCGCGGTACTCGTCCGGCAGGGTTCCGGTGGACAGGAAATCGGTCATGACGGGGTGTTCTCCTCGGCGATGATGCGGGCCAGCGGCTGATCGAGTTTTACTTGGCTGCCCGGTACTACCAGCAGTTCGACACGACCGCCCACGGGGGCGGTGAGCGAATGTTCCATCTTCATGGCCTCCACGACCACGATCGATGTTCCGGCGGCGACGATGTCGCCCTCGGCAACGGGAATCGCGATGACGGAACCCGGCATGGGGCTCTTGATTTCGGCGTCGCCGACATGCGCGTCACCCGCCCGCGCATCGGCCTCGGCGACCTCGCGCAGCAGTACGGTGCCGGACCGATCGGCCACCCAGATCTGGTCGTCCCCGGTGGCGACCCGGAACCGGGTGCGCAGCCCGTCGAGCGCCAGGACCAGGGTGTCACCGTCGGAATCGGCGGTCAGCGTGCGCATTTCGCCGTCCTCGAGCCAGGCCGTGGCCTGCGCCGGAGTACCGGACAGATACACGTGCGCGGTCCGCTCGCCGCCGACGAGCCGAATGCCGATCGGCGCGTGCGCACCCGCCCGCCAGCCGGTGGGCTGCTGCCACGGATCCGCCGACGCGCTCTGCCACCGATCCAGCCACAGACGCGCCGCGGCCGCGATGAACTGCTCATCGGTGACCGGGGCGGCCGTGAAGTCCACCGCCCGGCGATCCAGCAGCCCCGTATCCAGCCGTCCGGCAACCACATCCGGATCCGCCAGCAGGAACCGCGCGAAGTCGGTATTGGTCCGCACCCCGAGAATCTGGGTATCGCGCAGCGCCGCATCGAGTTTGGCGATGGCGGCCGCCCGATTCTCACCGTAGGCGATCACCTTCGACAGCATCGGATCGTAATCGGACCCGACCACCGTCCCGGCCCGCAGCCCCGAATCCACCCGCACGCCCGGCCCGTCCGGCTCCGACAGCGCCAGCACGGTGCCGCCGGTGGGCAGGAAATCCCGGCTTGGATCCTCGGCGTACACCCGCGCCTCGATGGCGTGCCCGGTGAGCTTGATATCCTCCTGCGCGGCCGCCAGCTTCTGCCCGGCCGCGACGCGCACCTGGCATTCCACCAGGTCGATGCCGGTGACCAGCTCGGTCACCGGATGTTCCACCTGCAGCCGGGTATTCATCTCCATGAAGAAGAACTCGTCGGGCGAGTCGGCGGAGACGATGAACTCGACCGTGCCTGCACCCACATAGTCGACACTGCGCGCGGTATTGCACGCCGCCGCGCCGATCCGGGCCCGCGTCCGCGCGTCCAGCAGCGGCGACGGTGCTTCCTCGATCACCTTCTGATGGCGGCGCTGCAGGCTGCATTCCCGCTCGCCCAGATGCAGCACATGACCGAACTGATCGGCCACGATCTGCACCTCGATGTGCCGGGGCCGGGTGACGAACCGTTCCAGGAACAGGGTGTCGTCGCCGAACGCGGCACCCGCCTCGCGACGCGCACTGACCAGCGCCGCGGGCAGATCGGCCGGATCCTCGACCCGCCGCATGCCCTTGCCACCACCACCGGCGGAGGGCTTGACCAGCACGGGGTACCCGATTTCGACTGCGGCGGAGATCAATTCGGCATCGGTGAGCCCGAGTCGCGCAATGCCGGGAACCACCGGCACCCCGTACTCCGCCACCGCGTTCTTGGCGGTGATCTTGTCGCCCATGATCTCGATGGCCCGCGCGGACGGCCCCAGGAACGCGATCCCCGCCGCCTCGAGCGCGGCCGCGAAGGCCGAATTCTCCGACAGGAAGCCGTATCCCGGGTGCACGGCCTGCGCACCCGAGCGCACGGCGGCGGCGACCACCCTGTCGATATTCAGATACGACTCGCGCGCGGCAGCCGGACCCAGCCGGACCGCCGTATCGGCCTCCCGCACGTGGCGGGCGTCGGAATCGGCATCGCTGTACACCGCGACCGATCGAATTCCCATGTCCCGCAGCGTGCGAATCACCCGCACCGCGATCTCGCCGCGATTGGCGACCAGCACGGTATCGAACGACACGGGTTGTGCCTTGCTCATCATTGTCATCACATCCGGAAGACGCCGTAGGAAACGGGCTCGAGCGGGGCCTGCGCGCAGACCGAAAGGGCCAGGCCGACAACCGTTCTGGTGTCGGCAGGATCGATGACGCCATCGTCCCAGAGCCGGGCCGTCGAGTAGTACGGATTGCCCTGCGCCTCGTACTGCGCGCGGATCGGGGCCTTGAAGGCCTCCAGATCCGCCTCGCTCTGATCGCCGCGCACGGTCGCCAGCACCGACGCCGCCTGCTCACCGCCCATCACCGAGATGCGCGCGTTCGGCCACATCCACAGGAAGCGCGGCGAATACGCGCGCCCACACATGGAGTAGTTGCCCGCTCCATAGGAGCCGCCGATGACGACGGTCAGCTTCGGCACCCGGGCGCAGGCCACCGCGGTGACCATCTTCGCACCGTGCTTGGCGATGCCGCCCGCCTCGTAGTCGCGCCCGACCATGAAGCCGGTGATGTTCTGCAGGAACAGCAGCGGGATCTTGCGCTTGTCGCACAGCTCGATGAAATGCGCGCCCTTCATGGCGGATTCAGCAAAAAGGACACCGTTGTTGGCGACAATCCCGACGGGATGGCCGTGGATCCGCGCGAACCCCGTCACCAGCGTCTTGCCGTATTCGGCCTTGAACTCCTGGAACTCACCACCGTCGACCATGCGGGTGATGACTTCCCTGACGTCATACGGCGTCCGCAGATCCACCGGCACCACGTCGTACAGCTCGTCCTGCGGCGCGATGGGATCCACCGTCGGCGCGACATCCCACGGCGTCGGCGTCTTCGGCCCCAGCGTCGCAATGATATTGCGCACGATGCGCAGTGCGTCCTGATCGCTCTCGGCCAGATGATCGGTGACACCCGAAGTGCGCGAATGCAGGTCGCCGCCGCCCAGTTCCTCGGCGGTCACCACCTCACCGGTGGCCGCCTTCACCAGCGGCGGGCCACCCAGGAAGATGGTGCCCTGATTGCGCACGATGACGGTCTCGTCACTCATGGCGGGTACGTACGCGCCACCGGCGGTGCAGGATCCGAGCACCGCGGAGATCTGCGCGATCCCCTTGGCGCTCATGTTCGCCTGGTTGTAGAAGATGCGACCGAAGTGCTCGCGGTCGGGGAAGACCTCGTCCTGCCGCGGCAGGTAGGCGCCGCCGGAGTCGACCAGGTAGATGCACGGCAGATTGTTCTGCAGCGCCACTTCCTGTGCGCGCAGATGCTTCTTGACCGTCATCGGGTAGTAGGTGCCGCCCTTGACCGTCGCGTCGTTGGCGATGATCACGCACTCGCGCCCCGACACCCGGCCGATGCCGCCGATGACGCCCGCGCCCGGGCATTCGTCGTCGTACATGCCGTTGGCCGCCAGCGGTGACAGCTCGAGGAACGGGCTGCCGGTGTCGAGCAGCTGGTCCACCCGCTGCCGGGGCAGCAGCTTGCCGCGGGCCAGGTGCCGTTCCCGGCTCTTCTCCGATCCGCCCAGTGCGCTGACGGCCAGCCGCGCCCGCAGCTCACCGACCAACGCCTGGTGCGCGGCCCGGTGGCCGGTCCGCGTCTCCTCGCTCAGCGTCATGCGCTCCGCCTCCCCGCCCGGGCGGACCCGTTCGGTTAGTCACCAATAACTGGAAAATAAGATAATCTTCACTAACTGAGTTGTCCAGCACCGACGAGAGGAGCCCCGGTGAACAGTGCGGAAACCGTGACGCTCACGCGTCGAGAGCAGCTCAAGGCGCAGCGTCGACAGCAACTGCTGGACGCGGGCGCACGGCTCATCGCCGACCGCGGATTCCTCGGCATGCGGCTCGACGACCTCGGCGCGGCGGCGGGTATCAGCGGCCCGGCGGTGTACCGGCACTTCCCGAACAAGGAAGCGCTGCTGGTCGAGTTGCTGGTCGGAATCAGTCAGCGGCTACTCGACGGCGGCCGGGCAGTGGCCGAGGCCGCCGACTCCCCCGAGCAGGCGCTGGACGGACTGGTCGACTTCCACCTCGACTTCGCCTTCGGCGAGCCGGAACTCATCCGCATCCAGGACCGCGACCTGGACAACCTGCCCGATGCGGCCCGCCGCCAGGTGCGCCGCACCCAGCGCCAATACGTCGAGGTCTGGGTCCAGGTACTGCGCGAACTACACCCGGATCTCCCCGAACCGGCCGCCCGCGTCCAGGCCCACGCCACCTTCGGCCTGATCAACTCCACGCCGCACAGCGCCCCGGCCACCCTGGCCACCCGCGCCCGCCCGATCTTGCGACAGATGGCCCTGACCGCTCTGTCCTGAACTTGACACACGCCTGTCAACCCCGATGTACTGCGATTGAATTGCCCTACCACAAAACCGGATTTCGCAACGCGGAATTGAAAAATGCGGCAGGGCACGAAATCGAAGGTCGGGGAACAGTACGTGGCGAAACATCGCAGACAGACAAACACGCAGCGCCTGGCAGCACGCGCGGTCCTGGGCATAGTCCCGATCACCGCCATCGCCACCGGTAGCACGGTCGCGCACGCGGACCCGGTGCAATTCATCGCCCCGCAGCCGGGCGTCACCAACCCGAACCCGGCCCCCAAGCCGGACGCGACCGGCCCCCAGCCCGGCACCGCCGCACCCGCGAAGCCGGTGGAGCCGACCCAGTACGTCTCCCCCGAGGACGACGCCAAGGGCGTCGCCCCGCAGTCCGACTACGCGCCGTACCGCGAAGTGCCGCAACGCGATTACACCGCGCCGCTGGCACCGGAGAAGTTGCACGCGCCCGAGCCCACGCCGCCGGTGGCCGAAATCGTGCCGCCCGCCAGGGTTTTGCGCGCCGGTGATGTGAGCGTGGACGCTCCCGACTTCCTCAGCGCCGATCAGATCGACCAGATCAACGCCGTTCCCGCGGCCCAGGAAGCGCAGATCTCCCAGTTCGCGCGCTCGCTCGGGGTGGCCCCGAGCCGCGCCGACGTGGTTGCCTCCAGCGCGGTCGGCGGGGCGGTGACCGGCGCGCTGATCGGCTGCGCCATCGGCAGCACATTGCAGATCGTGACGGTCATCGCGTTCCCGCTCACCCCGCTCACCTGCCTGACCTGGGGTGCCACCGGCGGCATCGCAGGCGCTTTCATCGGCGCGGGCCAGGGCGGTCTGCGATGAAGCGGGCAGGACTGCGCGCGGCGCTGGTGGCCGCGCTCTCGATCGGCGTCGCCTGTGCGGCGGCTACCGCACCGGCCCAGGCGGATTCGGCGCTCCCCGCCACCCTCGTGACCTCGACACACGGAAGCCAAAGCGGCGTCGGCTATTCCGCGAGCATCACCCCGAATCGGGACGCCGTGGTCACCACCCTGGACGCCGGAACCTTCACCATGGCCGAGGACAGCCGCGCGGTCATCGTCACCGACGCGGCCGGAACTCCGGTCGGCGCGATCCCGCTCGGCTTCGCCGCCGCGGGCCGGGAGATCACGCTGACCTCCACGATCGACCGGCGCGGCACCGAGCTCACGCTGCACCCGACCGCCACGCCATTGCACGACATCGACGCGCAGGAACGCTGGAACGAGCAGGTGCAGCGCGGCGTCTTCGGCGCACTCATCGGCGGTGCGATCGGCGGGCTGATCACCCTCCCGTTCTGGATCTTCGTGCTCCCGCCGCTCCTGGGCGTCGCCATCGGCGCGGGTATCGGTTTCCTCGCCGCGGGCGGGCAGCCGATGCTCGATGCCGGGATCGCCTACTTCACCGGCCAGCCCTAGGCCGGACCGGCGATCCGGGCTTGCATCGCCGCCAGACGCGCTGCGAATTCGGGTGATTCGAGCGA
Organism: Nocardia heshunensis; assembly: GCF_054782115.1. Taxonomy (NCBI): domain Bacteria; kingdom Bacillati; phylum Actinomycetota; class Actinomycetes; order Mycobacteriales; family Nocardiaceae; genus Nocardia; species Nocardia heshunensis. The sequence continues at coordinate 35,178 of NZ_BAAGTC010000008.1, forward strand.
GGCCAGCTGCGGCACCACCTCGGTGCTCACGGCCTCGGCGTGCGCGTCCAGCGCCCGGGTGGCGCGCATGGTGCGCTTGGTGGTGATGAGCAGCTCGCGCGGGACATCGGTGGTGGCAGAGGCGAATTCGACGGCGGCGGCCACCAGCGCGTCGTGGTCGCCGTCGACGACGCGGTGCACGAGCCCCGCCTTCGCGGCGGCGTCCGCGCCGAGCACCTCGCCGAACAGCGTCATGGCCGCGGCCTGCTGCGGTCCCACCGCGCGCTGCAGCATCCAGGTCATCCCGCCGCCCGGGTGGATGCCGAGCCGCAGGAACCGAGCGTCGAAGCGCGCCTTGGGATTCGCGAACCGCACGTCGGCCGCCAGCGCCAGGTTCAGCCCCGCGCCGACGGCCTGTCCGCCGACCGCCGCGACGGTCGGCAGCTTGCACCGCGCGACCGCGAGGAAGCCTTCGTAGATGGACCGCAGCCCGGCCTCATTGGCCTCGCCCAGTTCGGCCAGGTTGGCCCCCGCGCAGAACGCGGGCGGCGTCCCGGTGACCACCACTGCATGGACCGACTGGTCGGCTTCCGCATCGGCGACCGCGTCCGCGAGATCCGCGGACAGGTCCAGCGTCAACGCATTTCGCTTGTCCGGATCGTGCACCGTCACCAGCGCCACCGCGCCGCGGCGCTCCACCTTGATCTCCGCCATGGCCCCAGATGGTAACCCTCGTCACCCGCCGCGCAGTTCCCGCGCCGCGGTTTGCAACACCATGACGAAACCACCCCGCACCACCGGCAGGAACAGGCGCGTCCACAGCGGCGCGAACAGGGGCGCGGCGATCTCGAAGGTCGACGACCACCGCACCCGGGTGCCCGAGGCGCACGGGTCGCATCGGATGGAACCCTCCTGATGTCGTAGCGGCGGAACGGAATTCAGCAGCCGGTAGCGCATCAGCCGCGGCGGATCGTATTCGACGATCTCCTCGGTGAGCCGCAGCAACGGCGTCACCACCAGCCGTACCGCGCCCTCGCCATTGCCGTTGGTATGTCCCGGCCGCACCAGCGTGACGCGCCGAACCAGTGGAACCCGTTGGTAATTGGTGACATCGGTGAGCCAGTCGAAGACATCGGACTGCGGTGCCGCGATGGTGCGCTCAACATCAACCGTGCGCATGCCGGCTCCGTTCTGATCGACTCGGATCCTGCGGGCAGCCTAGGTGATCGCCGACGCGGCGTCGATCATCCGCGATTTTGCCTGGTGACTACCATTGCCGATATGACCGTCGAGGAGCAGCCGCAGCGCGTGATCCGCCGCCGCCCGAAGAACCGGCGCGCCCAGATCGCCGCCACCTCGGCCGCCGCGTTCGGTTCGCTCGGCTATCACGGCGTGAGCATGGAGGACATCGCGACCCGGCTCGGAATCTCCTCGGCCGCACTGTATCGGCACTATCCGAGCAAGTACGCGCTCTTCCGCGAGGAACTGTTGCGCCTGGCCAACCTGACCGCGCAGGCCGCCACCCCGCCCGACGAGTCCGAGGACCTGGACCCGCGCGAACGCCTGGGCCGGGTGCTCGACCGGATGATCGCCGACACCATCGCCAACCGGTCCACGGTCACGCTGGTGCGCTGGGAGCGCCGCTACCTCGACGACGCCGACCGGCAGACCCTCGAGGACCAGTTCACGGTCGCGCTGACGACGCTGCGCGCGCTGATCGGCGACGTCCGTCCCGAACTCGACGGTCACGATCGCGCAGTGCGGGCGGTCAGCCTGCTGAGCGTGATCTCCAGCATCGGCGACCACCATGCCGCCCTGCCGGCGAAATCGCTGACCGCACTGCTGCATTCGGCCTGCGACGCCATCATCGCGACCGACCTGCCGCCGGAGGGCACCGAAACGATCGCGGCACGCGCCGTCGAGATCCCGCAGTCCTTCAAGCACGAGCTGCTGCTCAAGAAGGCCGTCGAACTGTTCCACGCGCGCGGCTACCCGAACGTCAGCGTCGAGGACATCGCCGCCGCGGCCGACCTGTCGGCCGCCTCGGCCGTCTACCGCTACTACCGCAGCAAGGGCGATCTGCTGGCCGCGGCCTTCCGCCGGGCGGCGGATCGGGTCTCGGGCGCGATCGGTCCCGCGGTGGCGTCGTCGTCGAGTTCGGCCGAGGCACTGAGCAAACTGGTCGATCTGTACGTCGCGGGTTCCTTCGCCGAACGCGAACTGACCTTCGTCTACTACGCCGAATTCGGCCACGTCTCGGCCGACGAGCGCACCATGCTGCGCAATGTGCAGCGGCTCATCGTGGCCGAATGGGTGCGGCTACTGGTGGCCGTGCGCCCGGAACTCTCCGAGGGTGAGGCGCGCATTCTGGTGCAGGCCGCCTTCGGCCTGGTCGTGGACCTGGGCCGGGAGTTCGGCGAGCATCCGTCGATCTGCCCGCAGCCCAGGGTGATCCGGCTGATGGAAACTACGTTGTTCGGAGCGACTGCACGGGGGTGAACGGCGCGTAGTCCCGCACGCATCCGTTGTCCCATTCCCAGAGCGAGATCGGATCGACGGCGACGCCGCTCTGCAGAATGAGCCGCCAGCCCCCGTCCTCCCGCTGCCAGATATCACCGTCGCGGTCCCAGTAGAGGCCCTCGGTATGCGGCTCGACCGTGTCAGTCCGGCTCATGGCATTCCTCTCATAGCTACCCGACAGCGATTGCGCGACTTCCGGCGGCCAAGCTCCGGCGCGCATGATCTGTGCGAGCACGGCCGCGTAGTCGTCGCTCTTGCTCATTACTGTCACCATTGGCAATCCCTGAGTAGCGGTCATACCGAAAAGTATTCGCCGGGCCGCTTCCGGGACTCTTTCGTGGTGATTGGGCCTTGTCTTCTGGACAAATATATTTGCCAAACATTCGCCCGTGCAGGAAGCGGAGTGCGCGAGTCGAATTCGCTCTCCGGTTTCCCCTGAGTCCGGCCCGCGCGCGGTGGAATAATTGCTGCCTTATGGTCGAACCGCGGATTCAGGTACTCGGCCCGATCCAACTCAGCATCGAAGACCAAGCAGTTGGCTTGGGAGCCACCATGTTGCGGGCGGTCCTGGCTCGCCTGGTCGCCGCGGGCGGCCACGCCACCAGCGCCGACCGCCTCATCGACGACCTGTGGGAAGGCAATCCGCCGCCCACCGCGGTCTCGGTGCTGCAGGTGCACATTCACAATCTGCGCCGCCTGGTCGAACCGGACCGCCCGCGCCGCGCGCCCTCCCGATTCCTGGTCTCGAAATCCTCCGGCTACGCACTCGAACTCGCCCCCGAATCCGTGGACGCCTGGCATTTCGAGGCGCTGCTGCACGATTACGAACAGCGCCTGCGCGCCCCCGGCACCCCCGATCCGCTCGAACGCCGCCGCCTGCTCGATGCCGCCCTGGCGTGCTGGAACGGCACCGCCTACGAGGGACTGACCGGATTCGGCTGGGCCGCACAGGAGGCGGCCCGGCTCACCGATCTGCGGCTCACCACCGCCGAAATGCGCGCCGCGGTGGAACTCGAACTCAATCGGCCCACCGAGGTGGCCATCGAACTGCGGACGCTGTTCGACGAACATCCCGAACGCGAGGAAATCGCGCGGCTACTCGCCACCGCGCAATACCGCGCCGGACAACAGGCGCAGGCCCTGGCCACGCTGCGGCACTCGCGCGAATATCTGGGCGCCGAATACGGCATCGACCCCAGCCCCGCACTGCGCGAACTGGAAGTGGCGATCCTCAGCCACGCCGAAACCCTCGCCGGTGCGGGCGGACCGGTGGCAAGCGTTCCCGGCGTTCGGGTTCCACCCGCGCCCGGCCAGCTCGGCTACAACCGCGAACAGTCCGCCCTGCGCGAGACCGCCGCGCGAGCGAGCGGCGGCCGAAAACTGCATATCGCCTGGATCGCCGGTGAGGCCGGCGCGGGCAAGACCACGCTCGTCGAGACGGCACTGCACGATCTCGCCGCCGGTTCCTGGACCACGCTGCGCGGCGGCTGCCCCGAGGTCGACGGCGCTCCACCGGCGTGGGCCTGGGTCGAGATGCTCGCCGGGCTGGATCCCGCCATGGCCGAAAATCTCGCCACCGCGGACGCTTTCGCCATCGCGCGCACCGCGGTCACGCTCTGCACCAAACGCACCACAGACGGACCGGTCGTCTTGTTGATCGAGGACGCCCACCGCGCCGACACCGCCACGCTGCAAGTACTCCGCCAAGCGGTGAACTGGATGCGCGATCAGCCGGTACTGCTGATCATCACGCTCCGCACCTCCGAGGCCACGCCCGGCCTGCACGCCACCGCCGCCGCACTGGCCCCCCACACCGCGCAATGGCTGGAACTGACCGGACTCGATCTGGAGGCCACCCGGCAGGCTGTGCTGGACGCCGGATTGCCCGAGATCTCCCCCGAGACACTGCAATCCCTGCACCGCCGCACCGGCGGCAACCCGCTGTTCGTCCGCGAGACCGCCAAACTCATGGCGGCCCAGCGCCTCGGCGGCGACAGCGCCGAGGTCCCCGACACCATCCGAGAACTCATCCGCACCCGACTGCAGCGCCTGTCACCCGCTGTGGCCACCGTGCTCGGTCAGCTCGCCATCTGGGGTGACGGCGTCGACCTGCGAATTCTGGCCCTGTCCACCGCGATCGGCGAGGACGAGCTGATCGACCTGCTGGCCGAGGCCGAGGTGGCCGCGCTGGTGCGCAGCGACCGCACCGGCCGCATCACCTTCGACCACGCGCTCATCCACGATTCGGTGTATCAGAGCATCCCCCAGCTGCGGCGCGGCCGCATGCACTGGGCCGCACTGGAACTGCTACTCACCCATGCCGAGGACTTCCCCGGCCTGGCCCGCGACCCGGAGATGCTCGCCCACCACGCCGTCCTGGGCGCCCGGCCCGAAACCGCCGCGCGCGCCATCGAATTCGCGCGGGAGGCAACCCGCCGCAGTACCGATCGCGGCATGGCGGCCGATACCGTGCAACTGTGGCAGTCGGTCATCGACCTGCACGAGCTGGCCGGGCACCGCGGCGCCCACGCCACGCGCGCGGATCGGGTGGCGCTGCTGGAGGCACACTGCGCGCTGGTGTCCGCCATGGCCTTTCAAGCCCGCTGGATCGAAGCACGGCAGGTCCGCGACCGCGCGGTGGCGCAGGCCAGGGAGCTGGACGACCCGGCACTGCTGGTGCGTGCGCTCACCAGTTGGCGCGCACCCATGCTGTATCCCGGCATGCATCTCCCCCAGCGCGATCAACCGCTGGTCCAGGCCATCACCGCCTGCCTGGCCGCAAACCCGTCCGACGCGGATCGGGTGCGGCTGCTGGCCACCGCCGCCTACGAAACCTTCGCCGACTACCACGATCCGGGATGCAGCAACCGCTACGCGCAGGAGGCGTTGACGCTGGCACGCCGGACCGGGGACCCGGAGTCGCTGTGCACCGCGATCGCCGCGGTGGTCATCAGCCGTTTCAACAGCGCCGCCGACACCACCCTGGCGCGCGAACTGCTCGAAACCGCGGAACGCGCACAGCTGGGCCGCTTCCGAACCCAGGCGCACTACGCACTGTTCCGCTGCGCGCTGGCCGCGGTGGACCTGCGCGAGGCTTTCCGACAGGCCGAACTCGCACTCACTGGCACCACCGACGCCGAACTCCCACAACTGCTGCTGGCGATGAGCGGCTTCTCGGCGGCCCTCGCCGTGCTGGCAGGTGACCTTTCCGCCGCCGCCGAGCGCTACGCCGAACTCGACGCGAATCTGGCGCGGGTGGGCTTCGCCGAGGGTGGAGTGATTCGCACCGGCCACGTCCTGTGCCTGAGCTGGGTCCAAGGCGACCTGGCTCCGGCAATACCCCGGCTGCGCGCACTGTATTCGGCCGCACCCGAATTCGCGGGCCCCATGCTGGCGCTGGCGCTACTCGCCACCGACGACGTGGACCATGCCCGCACCCTGTACCTGGAATCGCGGGGTATCCGCCCGGAGTTCTACCCTTCCGCGGAACTGACCTGCCGCGCCTACGTCGCCCTCGGTCTCGGCTACCTCGAGGACCTACCTGATCTCTACCGCGACTTACTCCCCTACGCGGGCACCGTGGTCGGCCTGGAAACGACCGGCTTGGTCTTCGAGCCGATGGACATCCTGCTGAGCAGGGTCTGTGAAGCCCTCGGCGATACCGAACGCGCACAAGCGCACCGCACCGCCGCCGACGCCCTCACCGCCCGCCTGCACGCCGAACTGGCCCAGCTGGAATCCCTCGGCCTCAACCCGACTCGACCGCGGCCCCGCACCGCAGTCGACGCGCACTGATCGATATCCGTCCACCGTCGCGAACGCCGGTATCGTGCTGTGCGCGTGCGGTTTCACGCACGGTCGGGGCGGGTTTGATCAATAGGACCGAAAGGCGTTGTCATCCATGGGCATTACCGCAAGAATCACCGTCGCAGTGCTGGGCGCGACACTACTGTCGACCACCACCGCGCAAGCGTCTCCGGACGCGGGCGCCAATTCGCTACCCGCAGGCACCACCATCGAACCTTCGATCGATTGCGCACCGACCGCTGCGCATCCGTACCCGGTGGTCGTCCTGCCCGGCGGCGACGGCAGCCCCGAACAGACCGAAACCCAGTGGGCCACAATGACCGCCACGCTGCGCGAGGCCGGCTACTGCACGCTGGTGTTCCAGGGCGGAATCGCCAATGACAAGCGCTGGGACGGCGATATGCCCGGCGAGGCAAAGCAAGTCGGCGACTTCATCGCGAAGGTGCGCCAGACCACCGGTGCCGATCGCGTCGAGATAGTGGCGCATTCCGCCGGAACCATCGTGTCGAACTACTACCTCAAGCTCCTCGGCGGCGCCCCCACGGTGAGCCACGCCGTCTTCATCACCCCCGAAGTCCGAGGCTGTGACGGCGCAGGCGTTCTCGGCGTGAAGAACCCGCCGGTCACACCGGTGCAGTTACTCACCGCGATGCCCTTCCTCGAACCGATCCTGGCCGCGAGCTCCCCCGACCTGGCGGTAGCCATGCAGATGACGCCGACCGCCCCCGTCTACAAGTCCATCTTCGACACCCAGGTCACCCAGCCCGGCGTCACCTACTCGGTGATCGCGACCCGCAACGACCAGTTGGCCACCCCCGCTCCCGCCTGCTCCACCCTCGACGAACCGGGCGTCGTCAACGCGGTCTACGAAGACCTGTTCCCAGGCGCGGACCCGGTCGACCACTCCCTCATCCGCTCCACCACGAACACCGCAGGCTGGGTACTGCAGCAGCTGCAGCGCTGACATGTCATGAAGAATCCCCATCGACTTACAGCCGAAAGATACTGAGAAACCACGTATCCAGCGCGAGAATTGTTATTAACATAGCCGCCAGTTGCAGACCGACAGGCGGAGGCCAGCATGCGCCGGACCCGACGACAGTTCATCAAGACGACAGCACAGGCGGGCGGGCTGGCGGCAGCGCTGACCCTCGCCCCCACCGGCGGCCGGGCCTTCGCGGACCCCGGCCGCACGGTGGCGGTGTTCGGAGCCGGACCCGCAGGACTCACCGCGGCCCACGAGCTAGCCGAAAGAGGCTTCTCGGTAACAGTTTTCGAGAAGCTGGCCGATTTCGGCGGCAAGACCCGCAGCATCTACACCCCCGACGGCCTCCCCGGCGAACACGGCTTCCGCAGCTTCTTCGGCTTCTACCACAATCTCCCGGATACGTTGCGCCGCATACCTTTCCCCGGCAATCAGCACGGAGTATGGGACAACCTCACCCGCCTGAACGCGGCCATGATCGCGGGCACCGGTAGACACAACCTGACCATCCCCCTGCCGTTCCCGCTCCCGTTCAGCCAGCTTCCCGAGACCCCCAGACAGTTCGTGGATTCCATTGTGGCCGTTTTCGAGTCACTGTTCCGGCTACCGCCGCAGGAGGCCATCTTCGCCGGCGAACGCCTGGCCGTGTACGTCTCCAGCTGCGACGAACGCAAACTAGGCCAGTGGGAGAAAATGACCTGGACCGACTTCGCCAGGCTGGACAACTCCTCCCCCGAGTACAACCGCTTCCTCGGCGACGGCTTCATCCGCGAGCTGGTAGCCACCAAATCCCGCAACTGCAGCGCACATTCGATCGGCCTGGTAGGCGAGGAATACGTCTGGTCCCTGCTCAACCTGAACAATGACAGCGACGGCAAGGGCAACGACCGGGTCATGAACGGCCCCACCAGCGAAACCTGGATCAACCCCTGGATCGACTACCTCCGGTCCCTAGGAGTCACCTTCAACCAGGGCTACAAACTCACCGCCCTGGCCAACGACGGCACCCACATCACCGGCGCCACCGTCACCGACGCCACCGGCGCAAAACACAACGTCGACGCCGACTATTACGTGGCCGCAATCCCTTTGGACAAATTCCCCGACGTCCTCACCGACGACCTGACCACCGCCGACCCCACCCTGGACCGCATCCGCAACCTCCAGTCCGCCTGGATGGTCGGCATCCAATTCTTCCTCACCCGCCCCGCACCCCTGGCCAACGGCCACGTCGGCTACAACGACGCCCCCTGGGGCCTGACCTCCATCAGCGAGGCCCAATTCTGGCGCCGCCCCGTCACCAGCTACGGCAACGGCGCAGCGCAGGAAGTCCTCTCGGCCATCATCTCCGAATGGGACGAGCCCGGAACGTTCAACGGAAAACCAGCAAGACAATGCAGCCTTGACGAACTAGCCGCCGAAACCTGGTCCCAAATCAAAGCCCACGTAGACCACGACGGCGACAACCCCCTCACCGACGACATGCTCCACTCCTGGCAAATAGACCCCGCCCTCACCAACGCCGGAACCCCCGAAATCGCCTACGACGACGCCATCTTCATCCAAAACCCCGGCTCCTGGGACGACCGCCCCAACGCCTGGACAAACATCGACAACCTCTTCCTCGCAGGCGACTGGATCAAAACCCAAATGAACGTAGCCTGCATGGAAGCCGCCAACGAAGGCGGCCGCCTAGCCGCCAACGCGGTAATACACGCCTCCGGCTCCCCAAACCCCGAAGCCCCAATAACCCCCCGCTACCGAATGCCGTTATGGGAACCCCTAAAGGCAGTAGACCAGCAACTCTACAGAGCAGGCCAACCCAACGCCTTCGACGTAATAGACCGCCGCTACCCCACAATCAGGTAGCACAACCAACCCGATCTTTTGTCGTGTTTTGTCTCTGAAAGGTGATCCGTGCAGTCCGTGGGCCGGAAGGTGGGTGGCGGCTCCCAAGTCGCGTCAGCGAAAGTCCGGTAGGGCAGGCGACGTAACCACACTTCCGGTACATCCCACCGAGATGCAATCCCGTTGCAGCACAGTCACGCAAGTAGTCTTCCCCCCGAGTTACCTGGCCTCGAGCCAGCGAATCACATGTTGACCCGGGTCCGTGCGTGCTCACGGCGCTGTGCCGGTGTGGTGTAGACCTGCATCAGCTCGGTCATGATGTTGACCGCGACCCCCGGATCGAAGATCGACCCGGTCGGCTCCGCATCCGGCACCCCGGCCGCGGTGACCGGCGGGACGACGGTGGTCGGGAACAGGTATTGGCTGCCTTCGGGTTCGGTGGTGACCGATTCCCCGGTGGGCGTGCGCCATTCGACGACCCGGCCCGGGTGGTGTCGGACGGTCCATCCGTTGGCGTGGTTGTCGGCGAGTGTCTTGAGTCGGTGATGGCGACGGCAGCGTGCGCCGAGGTTGTCCTCGGTGGTGTGGCCCCCGGCCTGGGGGTTGGTGTGGTCGAAGCGGTCCTGATGGTCGAGATCGCTGGCCGCGGCAGGGATGTGGCAGCCCGGCGCACGGCAGATCCCGTCAATTGCACGTGCTTGGCGTGCAGTGCGGGCACCTGGCCGGTAACGCAATTCACTGTTGTCGCTGTTGGTTTGGGCTGCGACTGGGGTGGTGTCGGTAATGACCTCAAAACGGGCGTGGCGGGCGACCTGACGCGCCAGATCCGGGTCGATGGCACCCAGCCCCGCCAGCAAAGCCGGGTTGTCCTGCAAACCAGCCAGGGTCTCAGCCGAGACACCCACCTGAACGAGGGCCTTACGGGCGAGCGGCGTCTCACCGACGACCGCACGGGGGCAATCATCGAGACCGCATTGGCACACCAGGCGACCGGTGCCGTCAGCGAGGGCCACCAGCGCGTCGGCACGACGCTGAGCGACAGTGCGCGGATCCTTCCCGCAGCACTGCCCCGACGCCATCTCACGCAGACGCTCGTACACAGCCTGACCACCGGCTGCAGGCAGCACGGCGTCGAGCATGGCGGTGCCATCATCGTGCGCGGTGATCGACACGTAGCGATCAGCCTCGGCAGCCTTGCGGCGCGCCGCCTGACCCGCAGGATCGGCTTCGAGCAGGCGGCGACGAGCGGTGCGGCGGATGCGCTGCGGCTCCGCCTTTTCCGCGTACGCAGCAAGGCCCGGCTCCAGCTCGGTGAGCAGCTCATCGGAAGCATTGGTCAGCGACTTGGTGATCGCACGGGTCTGGGCGAGATCGATGCGGCCCGCGGCGAAGGCTTCACGGGTGGCCGTGCAACGGTTCTCCAAATCCAAGCCCAACCCGATGAGCCCATCGGCGGTGCCTTGCGAAACCTTCAGCGCGATACCGATTTCGGTCGCAGTGTCCTCACCTGCGTTGAGGTTGCTGACACCAAGGTCGAGCTGCTGTTCACGACGCAGGTGGTAGAGCGCAGTCATCAACGCGATCTCTTCGGCCTGCAAAGCAGCAATCTGCTGGTGCACGTCACGCAGCTGAGCGACGACCGCGTGCGCGGTAGCCATCTCATCTGCGATATCAGTCATACATTCGATCATAGTTTCGAATCATGCGACACAACAGCATGATTCGAGCAACACGCTCTGTAAATATTTAGCTAACAACCGAATCCACGAATCAATGCAGCAATCGCGTACTCGAACCGAGCCTCATCATCAGTTCCAGCACCAGATTTCGCCGCCTGAATGATCAGCGGAAACTCGTGCTCATCAAGCGTTTTCAAGAAGTCGACAGACCCTGGTTCACCCGCCTCGTTGACCGGCATGATGCGAACCTCCGAATTAGCGTGCGCCACCACGAAAAGAGTGAGGGAGTTCAGGGCGTCCAGAGCGGGCCCCAGCTCGAATCCAGCCCGCACCAACATGGCCAAACCGCGTTCCGCGGTATACAGAGTTTTAGGGGTGACAGCAGGACGGGTCGCAACAAGCGGCAGCACCCCCGGATGCCCCAACAGGGCTTTGCGCAGCGCCCGCGCATAGTCGGTGAGCGCGGTCGCCCATGGCCCGTCGCCGAATCCAGCATCGGCCTGCGACATCACCCGCTCGACCATGCCGTCCAGGAGCGCGTCCTTGTTCGGCAGGTAGTGATAGAGGGTCATAGCCTCCACACCCAGCTCGGCCCCCAGTTTGCGCATCGACAGCGCGGCAAGCCCGTCACGATCGGCGAAAGCCAGCGCCGCATCAAGCACTTGCTCACGCGAAATGCCTGCCCGCTCGGCTCGAGTGCGCTTGGCGGCCATCGATCTTCCTCCCAGGGTTGACAACTCTTACGTCGTAAGTGAATCGTAGTCCACAGCAACGAACTCTTACAACGTAAGAGTAATCGAGATCGGGAGAACCTCATGACCATCACAGCTGTCGCCGACAACAAGACCGTCATCACCGCGTTCATCGACGCGCTCAACCACGGTCTGGAAGGCGGCACCGACTGGGTGCAGTACCTGTCGCCCCAGGTGATCGACCACAACAAGGTCATCTTCGGCGAGGAAGACGCGCCCGGCGCGGCCATCGAAGGCTTCCGTCAGCAGCTAGCCGCCTTCAGCGCCACCGACGACGACCAGAGCGGAATCCTGCTCCAGGAGTTGATCGGCGAGAACGATCGCATCGTCGCCCGCCTGCGGGTGATCGGCCGCCACACCGGCAGCCACGCCCGCATGCCCCGGCCCACCGGCCGCACCTGCGACGTAGAACAGATCTGGATCTTCACCCTGACCGACGCGCGCATCAGCGAGATCCGCGCCGTCAGCGACCGCCTCGGCATGTTCCTGCAGCTGGGCTGGGACTGGCCCACGATGGACTGACAGGGCCGCCAGGACCGGATTGTCCTGGCGGCCTTCATGCCTCGTGACCCGCTAGTTGAAGGGCGGGAGGGTGAAGGAGCTGCCAGTGCCCAGCGCCTTCGCCAACATTTCGATCCACTGGTTTACTGCACTGCCACTCAACATGGTGGTCTCCTAAGGGGTCGTCGTCGTGCCACCCGGCTGGGTGACCGAGGTCGAGGAACCCGAGCCGATCAGGTGAACGAACGCCTGCAGCAGATCATTCATCCCACTGCCACTCAACATATTTCGATCCTTTCGAGAGATAAATCTGTAGTGCTCGTGCGAATTACTTCGCGGTGTCGCTCTTGAGCTTCGGGCCCTTGGGGTTGTAGCTGGTGGTGGAGCCGCTACCGAGGAACTTCAGCACCTGCGAGATGATGGCGCCGATGTCGACGGTGGTACCGCCACCGCTGGCGGGAGGTGTGGTGGTCATGGTGATTCCCTTTCTTTCACGACGCGGACAGACCCCCTCGATTTCTGGTTTCTTCTCGGGACCGCCGCACGGGGTCGGAGCGACCCCGGGTCTTGGATGCGGAACTGTTGTGCCGCAGGTCTATTCGGGATCGACCGCCATGGCCTGAACCAGGGAGGCCGGCCGCATATCGGTCCAGTGCGCTTCGACGTAGTCCAGGCAGCTCTGCCGGAGGGCGGGTCCGTGCGCGACGGTCCAGCCACCCGGGATGGCGGCGAACACCGGCCACAGCGAATGCTGGGCCTCCTCGTTGACGAGCACGTAGAACTGCGCCTTTTCGTCATCGAAGGGATTGCTCATGGTGGATGTACCCTTTCTCACCTGGGGTTTGTGTCCCACATCGCGTTCAGCACCTGCGCGATCCGCGCGAGGGCCGGGGGCGAAGTCAGCTGCCAATGCGTTTCCTGCACCGGGTATTCGGCGATCGCGCCGTCCACGGCCGCGGTCCAGCCCGCGACGCCGGTGGCGGCAGGTTGTTCGAGCGCGGCGGTGAAGTACACGATGTCGCCGTGGAAGAGCCGCGGCCGGTAGTCCTGCGCCAGTTCCATCGACCGAGCACTCGAATCCAGCACCCGAGTGATCCAGTCGACGCCGAAGGACGCGAGACTCCCACCGCCGGTGGCGGTTTCGGACAGTGTGACCAACCGCGCCGCCAGCTCGGACGACTGCGTGACGCCGTCGAGGTCCAGTCCCGCGGCCTGGTCGCCGAGCAGCCCGCCCAGCAATTCCGCGACCTCGGTCCGGGCATCGCCGGCCCGCCAGCCGCCCTCGGGGGCGAGGTGGCTGTCCATCATGCCCAGCAAGGCGACTTCCTCGCCCTGCTGCTGCAGGAGAGTCGCCACGGCGTGCGCCAGCACACCACCCAGCGACCAGCCGAGCAGGTGATACGGCCCCGACGGCTGCACCGACCGCATGGCCGAGACATAGACCGCGGCCCAGTCCTCGATCGAATCCGGCAGAACCCCACCGGTTTTCAGCGCGGGCGACTGCAGACCGTAGATCGGCCGATCCGAGTCCAGGTAGGCTCCGAGCCCCGCGAACGACCACGAGATGCCGCCGACCGGGTGGATGCAGAACAGCGGCTCCGCGCTGCCTTCCCGCCGCAGCGGCAGCAGCACATCGAGCGCGGCGTCGGTGTCGGCTCCGGCCGATCCCAGCTCTCGCGCCAGCTCACCGGGCGTGAACGCGGTGAACAGCAACAGCAGCGGAACCGGTTCGCCCAGCTTCTCCCCCAGCAGCGAGACCAGCCGGGTCGCCAGCAGCGAGGTACCGCCGAGCTCGAAGAAGTTGTCGTCCAGCCCGACCCGCTCCACCCCGAGGATCTCGGCGTAGGCCGCGCACACGGCGATCTCCAATTCCGTCACCGGAGCACGGAATTCACGAGCCGCGAAGCTCGGGGCGGGCAGTGCCCGCCGGTCGAGCTTGCCGGAGGGGTTGAGCGGCAGGGCATCCAGCACGACGAACGCGGACGGCACCATGTAGGACGGCAGTCGCTGGGCCAGCGCCCGACGCACCGAGTCGGAGTCCGGCTCGATGCCCGCGGCGGGCACCAGGTAGGCGACGAGATGCTCACCCGCACTGTCGATTCCGGTCCACACCACGGCCACCGCCTGCGCGATGTCCGCCAGCGCGGTCAGCGCCGTCTCGATCTCACCGAGCTCGATACGCTGGCCACGGAGCTTGACCTGGAAGTCGGTGCGCCCCAGGTACTCCAGCTCGCCGTCACCGATCCACTTGACGAGGTCACCGGTCCGGTACATCCGCGCCGAGTGCCCGAAGGGGTTGGCCACGAACCGATCCGAGGTCAGATCGGGTCGCGCCACGTACCCGGTGGCCAGCTGCTCACCGGCCAGGTACAGCTCACCCGCGACACCGGCGGGAACCGGCCGCAGTCGCGAATCCAGCACGTAGACCTGGGTATTGAACACCGGACGCCCGATCGGCACGGTGTCGATGTCGGCATCGACGACCTCGTGATAGGTCACGTCGACCGCGGCTTCGGTCGGGCCGTACAGGTTGTGCAGCCGGGCACCGGTCAGCTCGCGCAGACGTTGGGCGATGCCGCCGGGCAGCGCCTCGCCGGAAGCGAAAACCCGGCTCAGGCCGATGCATTCGCGTGCGGCAGGCTCGGCGACGAATGCCGCCAGCATGCTCGGCACGAAGTGGGCGACCGTCACGTCCTCGCGGACGATGAGTCCCGCCAGGTAGGCCGGATCCCGATGCCCCTCGGGCGCGGCGACCACCAGTCGCGCACCGGCCTGCAAGGGCCAGAAGAACTCCCACACCGACACGTCGAAGGTGGCCGGAGTCTTCTGCAACACCACATCGCCGACCGTGAGCCGGTACTCGGACTGCATCCACACCAGCCGGTTCACGATGGCCCGATGCGAGACCGCCACACCCTTGGGGCGGCCGGTCGAGCCCGAGGTGAAGATGACGTAGGCGGTATTGCCCGCGACCAGCCCGTCCAGCCGCTCGGAAGCGGAGATCGGATCGGCCGCATAGCCGTCGAGCGCGAGGGTGTCGATCCGCACCACCGGAACCAGCTCGGCCGCAGCCAGATCCGCGGCGGTCAGCACCAAAGCCGGATGCGCGGTATCGAGGATGTGGGCGATGCGCTCCTCGGGCTGAGCGGGATCGATCGGCACATACGCCGCTCCGGTCTTGATCACGGCATACATCGCCACGACCAGTTCGGCCGAGCGCGGCAGCGCCAGCGCGACCGTGTCCCGCGCTCCGACGCCACGCTCGATCAGGAAGCGCGCCAGGCGATTCACCCGGGCGTCGAGCTCGGCGTAGGTCAGGACCTGACGCTGGGCACCGTCCACGACCAGCGCGGTGGCTCCACCGTGGCGAGCCACGGCCGCGTCGAACAGCGAGACCAAGGTCGGCTCCGGCTCGACCGCGAACACGGCGGCCGTGTCGTTCCACCGTTCCAGGATCTCCGCCCGCTCGTCGGCGGCCAGGATCTCGATCTCGCCCATCCGCACCGAACTGTCGGCCACCACCGCGTCGATGACCCGCTCGAAGCGGTTCACGAAGCCCTGCACCGTGCCCGCGTCGAACAGCGAGGTGGCGTAGGTCATGGTGGCGGTCAGCCCCGCCGGTGTGCCATCGGCGTCGTAACTGTCGATGACCACCAGGTGCAGGTCGAACTGCGTGACGTCGGTGTCGAATTCGACGGCCGCGACCGTCAGCCCGTCCAGCTCGAACGCCGCCGGCTGCTGATTGTTGAACGAGAACCCGACCTGGACCAGCGGATTGCGGTCGGTGGAGCGCTCCGGCTCGAGCACCTCGACCAGCCGCTCGAAGGGCAGATCCGCATTGTCGAAGGCCGCGACATCGTGCGACCGCACCCGCCGCAGCAGATCGGTGAACCGCTCCGCCGGATCGACGGCTGTGCGCAGCACCAGGGTGTTGACGAACATGCCGACCAGGTCGTCCAGCGCCGGATCATCACGTCCGGCGACCGGGGTGCCGACGGCGATATCGGCCGAGCCGGTCAGCCGCGCCAGCAGGGCGGCGAAGACGGCGTGCACCGTCATGAACAGGGTCGCGCCCTGCCCCCGGCCCAATTCGGCCAGCGCCGCATGGGTTTCGGCGTCGATGTGGAAGTCGACCCGGCGGCCCGCCGCGTCCAGCACCTGCGGGCGGGGCCGGTCGGCGGGCAGTGCGAGCAGCGGCGGCAGTCCGGCGAGGCTCTCGCTCCAGAATCGCAGCTGACGCGAGACCAGCGAGGCCGGATCGGCTTCCGCGTCCAGCATGGTGCGCTGCCAGATCGCATAGTCGGAGTACTGCACCGGCAGCGGCATCCACTCCGGTGCGACACCGGCTTTGCGTGCGGCGTAGGCCATCATGACGTCGCGGGCCAGCGGGGCCAGCGAGGTGCCGTCACCGGCGATGTGGTGCATGACCACCACCAGGACATGGTCGTCCGGGCCCAGTTCGAACAGCTCGGCCCGCAACGGGACCGTGGTGGCCACGTCGAAGCCCTTGCTGATCACCTCGAACACCGCCACCGCGACGGTTTCCTCGGTGACCGGAATCGCCTTGAGGGCAGGCAGATCCGCGACCGTGGCGGCGGGCAGCACCTGCTGCGCCGGGCCCGCGGCGGTCTCCGGATAGACGGTGCGCAGCACCTCGTGCCGGACCACTACATCGGCGATGGCGGCCTGCAGCGCGGCCACATCCAGCGGTCCGGTCAGGCGGATGGGCAACGGAATGTTGTAGGCCGTGGATTCGGGATCCAGCCGGTTGAGGAACCACATGCGCTGCTGGGCGGGAGAGAGCGGCGCGGGGCCGTCCTCCAGACGGGGCAGCAGCGGCGGGCGGACGGGAGCCTGCTCGGCGAGCAGCACTGCGGCGGCGAGGGATTCGATGCTCGAGTACTCGAAGATCGTCCGCACGGGGACGTGCGCCCCGAAGGCCGCGGTCAACCGGGCCGCCAATTGGGTTGCCGTGAGCGAGTTACCGCCGAGGGCGAAGAAGTCGTCGGCGAGGCCGATCGGGTCGACCGTGCCCAGCACCCCGGCCACCACCTCGGCGACCGTGCGTTCGGCATCTGTGCGCGGGGCCTTGAACTCGGCCGTACGGAAGACGGGCTCCGGCAAGGCGCTTCGGTCCAGCTTGCCGACGGGGGTGAGCGGGAGGTGGTCGAGGACCATGATGGCGGCGGGCACCATGTACGGGGTCAGCGAGCGGGCGGCGTGGGCCGTCAGTTCGTCGACATCGATGGTGTGGCCGGGTGCCGCAACGACATACGACACGAGTGCGGTGGATCCGGCGGCTGTCGCACGGCCCAGCGTGACCGCGAACTCCACGGCCGCGTGGGCCGCCAGCGCCGCGTCGATCTCACCCAGCTCGATGCGCAGGCCGCGCACCTTGACCTGATGGTCGGCACGACCGACGTATTCGAGCGCGCGACGCCCGTCCGGCCGGGCCGTCCAGCGCACCAGGTCACCGGTGCGGTAGAGGCGGTCACCGGGCTCGCCGTACGGGTCGGCGATGAAGCGCTCGGCCGAAAGTCCCGGCCGCGCATGATATCCGCGGGCCACACCCGGACCGTTCACGTACAGCTCACCGGTCACACCGACCGGCACCGGCCGCAGCCGGGCATCGAGCACGACCGCGGTCATCCCGGCGGTCATCGAGCCGAGTTCGACCGGCTGGCCCGGCAGCAGCGGGGCACTGATATTGCAGGTGATGGTGGTCTCGGTCGGGCCGTAGCCGTTGTGCACGGCACGCGTGCCGCTGGTCCAGCGGGCCACGGTGTCGGGTCCGAAACCCTCACCGCCGACGGACAGTTCGCGGAACTCCGGCAGGGCTTCCGGGTCGAGGGTCTGCAGCACCGACGGGGTGATGAAGGCGTGGGTCGCACCCTCGGCGGCCATCAACGCGGTCAGTTCGGACCCGCCGAAGACCTGCGCCGGGGTGATCACCAGGCGCGCACCGACCGGCGTGGCCATGAGGATTTCCAGCGGGTAGGCGTCGAAGCTGGGCGAAGAAACCTGCAGGACCCGGGCATCGGCGGTGAGGCGGTAGCGGTCACGCTGGGTGACCGCGATACCGGCGACGCCGCCGTGCGAGACGACCACACCCTTGGGCAGGCCGGTCGAGCCGGAGGTGTAGATCATCCAGGCGGGGTTGGCGATGCGGACGGGGCGAACCAGTTCGGCTGCCGCAATGGGTGCGGTGTCGAGTCCGGCAGTGGCAGCGGCGAATTCGACATCGTCGATGACCAGCCAGGTGGCCGCGCCGGGCAGCCGGTCCCGGCTGTCGGCGACCGTCAGACCGAATGTCGCGCCCGAGTCCGTGAGCATGTGATCGATGCGGTCGGCCGGATAGTTCGGGTCGACCGGCACGAAGGCGGCGCCGGTCTTGGCGATCGCCCAGACGGCCAGCAGGGTCAGGTCCGAGCGCGGGATCGCCAACGCGACATAGTCTTCCGCGCCGACGCCGCGTTCGATGAGGACCCGGGCCAGGCGCGAGGATTCGGCGTCGAGCTCGCGGTAGGTGAGTTCGCGGTCCAGGTAGCGCAGGGCGACGTTGTCGGGGTGGTTCGCGGCGGCCTCGGCGAAGTAGTCGCCCAGGGTGCGCTGCGGAACCCGCTGTGCCGCTGCGCGATCCAGCAGAGCGGCCCGTTCGGCCGCGGCCAGCAGCTCGATCTCGCCGATCCGCACGCTCGTGTCGGCGGTGACCGCACCCAGCACCCGGCCCAACCGGCGCAGCAGCCCGGCGGCCGTGGCCTCGTCGAAAAGGTCGGTGGCGTAGTTCAACTCGATGGCCAGATGACCGTCGACATCGAGCTCGTCCGAGACGGTGAACTGCAGATCGAAGCGGGCCACCCGGTGCTCGAAGTCGACCGGTTCCAGCATCAGTCCGGGCACCGCATAGGTCTGCGAGCCCAGGTTCACGTAGCTCAGGACCACGGTGAACAGCGGGTTGCGGGCCTGGGTGCGGGGCACGCCGAGGGCGTCGACCACCTGGTCGAAGGGCACGGTCGCGTGATCGAAGGCGGCCAAGTCGGCGTCGCGGGTCTGCGCGAGCAGTTCGTCGAAACCCAGTTCGGGTTCCGGCCGGGTCCGCAGGGCCAGGGTGTTGACGAACATGCCGACCAGGTCATCCAGGGCGGCATTGCCGCGGCCCTCGAGCGGGGTGCCGATGGTGATGTCGGCCGAGCCGGAGAGCCGGGCCAGCAGCACCGACAGCGCGGCATGCCACACCATGAACGGGGTGACGTTGTGCGCCTCCGCGGTTCGCTTGACCGCGGCGGCCAGGCCACCGTCCAACCGCGCCTGCACCCGCGCGCCGCGCCCGGAGGCGACGGCCGGGCGGGGCCGGTCGGTGGGCAGCGGCAGGTCCTCGGGCTGGTCGGCCAGCGTCGCGGTCCAGTAGTCGAGTTCGCGTTGACCGGACTGCTCGACGACGGCCCGCTGCCACAGCGCGTAGTCGGCGTACTGCACCGGCAGTTCCTGCCAGACCGGGGCCTGGCCCGCGACCCGCGACAGGTAGGCGGTGATGGTGTCGCGCAGCAGCGGATCCTGCGACTGCCCGTCACCGGCAATGTGGTGCAGCACCACGACCAGCACGTGGCTGTGCGCGGATTCGCGAATCAGGGCCGCCCGCAACGGCACCGTGCCGGTGACGTCGAAACCGCGGCCGACGAAGTCCTCGATCCAGGTCAGGTCGGAGGCATCGCGGATTTCCAGCGGCAGCGGCGCTTCCGCGGCGGGCAGGATCAGCTGGTAACCAACGCCGTCGGCGTCGGCCGGGTACATGGTGCGCAGCGATTCGTGCCGGGCGACCACGTCGGCGAAGGCGGCCATGAGCACGCCGGTGTCGATCTCGCCGGTGACGCGGACGGCCGCGGGCACGTTGTAGGCCGCGGATTCCGGGTCCAGCCGGTTGAGCAGCCACATGCGGGTCTGGGCCAGCGACAGCGGGATTCGCTCCGGGCGCGGCATGGGTCGCAGCGGAATGCCGTGCGCGCCGGCGGTGATGCGGGTCGCCAGTTCGGCCACGGTCGGGGCCTCGAACAGCTGGCGCACGCTCAGTTCCGCACCGAAGGCGGCATTGGCGCGGGCGACCAGTCGCATGGCCAGCAGCGAATTGCCGCCGCGCGCGAAGAAGTCGTCGTCGGCGCCGATGGTGATGCCGCCGAGCAGGTCCCCGATCAGGGTGGCCAGCGTGGCCTCGGTGCCGGGGCGGGGTTCGCGGTAGGCGACCGTGGCAGCGGTGAATTCGACCGGGGGCAGGGCATTGCGGTCGAGCTTGCCGACCGTGGTGAGCGGCATCTCCGCGAGCACCGCCAGGTGGGCGGGCAGCATGTAGGAGGGCAGCTGGGTGCGGGCGTGTTCCAGCACGGATTCGACGGTGAGGTCGGTGCCGGAGACGTAGCCGATCAGGCAGTCGGTTCCGGCGGTGTCCTTGGCGAGCAGGACGACCGCATTGGCCACGCCGGGTGCGGACAGCAGCGCCGCCTCGATCTCCCCGAGTTCGATGCGCTGGCCGCGCAGCTTCACCTGGAAGTCGTTGCGGCCCATGTACACCAGGTCACCGGTGCGGTTCCAGCGCACCAGGTCGCCGGTGCGGTACATGCGCGCGCCGGGCACCCCGAACGGGTCGGCCACGAACCGGTCGGCGGTGAGCCCGCCGCGGCCCTGATAGCCGCGCGCCAGCTGCGCGCCCGCCAGGTAGAGCTCACCGATGACGCCGGTCGGGACCGGGCGCATGCGGGCGTCGAGCACGTAGGCGCGGGTGTTCCAGTTGGGGCGGCCGATGGCGACCTCGAAATCCGGGTCGGCGTCGGAGAATTCGTGATAAATGGTCGAGATCGCGGCCTCGGTCGGGCCGTAGGCATTGTGCACCGACCCGCCGACCAGCTCGCGCAGCCGGCCGAGCAGTTCCACCGGCAGTGCCTCGCCGCCGGTGTGCAGGTGGCGGAAGGAGGCGAGCGCATCGCCGTGGCCCTCGGCGATCAGGGCCGCCAGCACCGACGGCACGTGTTCGGCGATGGTGACGCCGAATTCGCGCATGAGCCCGGCCAGGTAGTCGAGGTCCTGGTGGCCGCCGGGGCGCGGAATCACCAGGGGCGCACCGACCATGGCGGGCAGGAAGCATTCCCACACCGAGACGTCGAAGGCCAGCGGGGCGCGCTGCATGACGCGATCGGCGCGGGTGACGCCGTAGCGGTTCTCGAGCCAGCGCAGCTGGTTCATGATGGCGCGGTGGCTGGTGGCCACGCCCTTGGGCAGGCCGGTGGAGCCGGAGGTGTAGAGGACGTAGGCGAGGTTGTCGGGGCGCAGCAGACCGAGACGATCGGCGTCGGTGACGGGTTCGGCCGAGAAGCCTTCCAGGCCGGTGAATTCCGCGACATCGAGGACGCGGACGGCATCCAGCTCGGGCAGCTCGGCACCGCCGACGGTCAGGACCAGACCGACGTTCGAGGTGTTCAGCACATGCGCGATGCGGTCGGCGGGGTGGGCCGGATCGATCGGGACGTAGGCGGCACCGGCGGCGACCACGGCATACAGCGCCACCACCATGTCGATGGAGCGTTGCGAGGTGACGCCGACGATGTGGTCCGGGCCGATGCCCTCCGAGATCAGCAGGCGGGCCAGGCGATTCGCACGGGCGGCCAGGTCCGCGTAGGTGATGCGCTCACCCTCGTAGATCAGGGCGTCGGAGTCCGGATCCTGTTCCGCGCGGGCGTCGAGCAGCTCGGCCAGGGTCTCGGCGGGCAGTCCGCGGCCCGTGAAGTTGCGATTCACCAGCAGTTCGCCACGTTCGGCGCGCGACATGATCTCCACATCGCCGGTACCCGTGCGGGGATCGGCGAGCAGTGCGCGCAGCACGCGCTCGTAGGTGTCCTGGAACCCGGCGATGGTCTCCGGGTCGAACAGGTCGGTGGCGTAGGTGATGTAGACCTCGATGCCGCCGGGTTCGCCTGCGGCGTCGGTGGTTTCGGCCATGGTCCAGTCCAGGTCGAACTGGGTGGCGGTGGCCTCGACGGTGAGCGCCTCGATGGCCAGGCGGTTGAGCCGGACGCTGGGGCGCACGTGGTTCTGCAGGGTCAGGGTGACCTGGCACAGCGGCGCGTGCGACTGGGAGCGCACCGGATTGACGGCGTCGACCAGCATTTCGAAGGGGACCACGGCGTGGTCGAAGGCCGTCAGGTCGGTGTCGCGGACGTGCACGAGCAGTTCGCCCAGCGACACCTCGGGGCGCACCTCGGTGCGCAGCACCAGGGTGTTGACGAACATGCCGACCAGGTTGTCGAGGGCCTCGTCGCCGCGCCCGGCGACCGGGGTGCCGATGACGATGTCGGAGGTGCCGGACAGGCGGGCCAGGGTGACCGCCAGGGCGGTGTGCAGGACCATGAACGGGGTGAGGCGGCGGCTGCTCGCGAAATCGAGGATGGCCGCGTGCAATTCGGCGTCGAAGCGGCCGGTGAAGCCCGCACCGCGACCGGTGGCGACGGCGGGACGCGGGCGGTCCGACGGGAGCGCGAGGACGTCCGGGACGCCGTGCAGTCGGCGGGTCCAGTGCGCCAGTTGCCGGGCCAGCACCGAGTTCGCGTCGTCGGCGCTGCCGAGCGCATCACGCTGCCACAGCGCGTAGTCGGCGTACTGCACCGGCAGCGGTGCCAGGTTCGGCACCTCCCGGGCGCACCGGGCCACGTACGCGGTGGCGATATCGCGGGTCAGCGGTCCGAAGGACCAGCCGTCGGCGGCGATGTGGTGCACCACCATGACCAGCAGGTGCGTGCCCGGCTCGTCGGTGAGCTCGAGCAGCCGGATGCGGAAGGGCACCTCGGCGGTGACGTCGAAGGCGGTGCGCGCCACCGACTCCACCAGGCCGGGCAGCTGATCGGCGGTGACCGGCTCGGGCACCAGGTCGATGAGGCGGGTGCCCGCGGGCAGGATGAGCTGGCTGGCCTCGCCGTCGTGCTCGGGGTAGAGGGTGCGCAGGGTTTCGTGCCGGTCGACCACGTCGGCAACGGCCGCGCGCAGCGCATCCAGGTTCAGGGTCCCGGTCAGGCGCAGCGCGAACGGGATGGTGTAGCCGTCGCGAATATCGAAGCGGTTGAGGAACCACATGCGCTGCTGGGCGATGGAGAGCGGGATCCGGTCGCCGCGCTCGCGCACCGTGATCGGCGGCAGCTCGACGACGGATTCGGCGTCGGCGGCCGAGATGCGGGCGGCCAGCCCGGCGACGGTGGCGTCTTCGAAGATGGCGCGCAACGGGATCCGTACGCCCGCGGCCTTGCCCAGGCGGGCGACCAGCTGGGTGGCGATGAGCGAGTTGCCGCCGAGGGCGAAGAAATCGTCGTCGGCGCTGGCGCGTTCGACGCCGAGCAGGGACGCGAAGACCTCGGCGACGATGCGCTCTTCGGGGCCGGTCGGGGCGCGGAACGCGGTGACGGCCTGCGCGGGTGCGGGCAGGGCGGCGCGGTCGAGCTTGCCGGAGGCATTGAGCGGCAGGGCGTCCAGGGGGACGTAGACGGCGGGGACCATGTAGGACGGAAGCCGCTGGGCCAGAGATGTTTTCAGCACGCTGCCCGAAAACTCGGTCCCCGGCGCGGTCACGACATAGGCGACCAGAGCCGGGTCCGTGCCGCGCACCGTGACGACCGCCTGCGCGACCTCGGCGAGTTCGCTCAGAGCGGTTTCGATCTCGCCCAGCTCGATGCGCAGGCCGCGCAGCTTGACCTGGAAGTCGGTGCGGCCCAGGTACTCCAGCTCGCCGTCGCCGGTCCACTTGACCAGGTCACCGGTGCGGTACATGCGCTCGGCACGCCCGAAGGGGTTGGCCACGAAGCGATCCGCGGTGATGTCGGGGCGGGCCACGTAGCCGGTGGCGAGCTGGGTACCGGCCAGGTACAGCTCACCGGCGACGCCGACGGGCACCGGGCGCAGGCGCGAATCCAGCACGTAGACCTGGGTATTGAAGACGGGGCGGCCGATCGGCACGGTGTCGAGGTCGGTGTCGGTGACCTCGTGATAGGTGACATCCACGGCGGCCTCGGTGGGACCGTAGAGGTTGTGCAGTTCGGTACCGGCCAACTCACGTAGTCGGTGCGCTGGTCGTGGCGATAGCGCCTCGCCGGAGGCGAAGACCATGCGCAGGCTGGTGCAGCGTGCGGCGGCCTCCTCGGCAACGAACACCGACAGCATCGACGGCACGAAGTGGGTGACCGTGACGCCCTCGCGGGCAATGAGTTCCGCGAGCTGGGCCGGATCGCGGTGCGCGTCCGGCCGGGCGATCACCAGGCGAGCGCCGATCTGCAAGGGCCAGAAGAACTCCCACACCGACACGTCGAAGGTGGCGGGGGTCTTCTGGAGCACGACATCGGCCGCGGTCAGGCCGTATTCGGCCTGCATCCAGCGCAGGCGGTTGACGATGGCCGAGTGCGGCACCGCCACGCCCTTGGGGCGGCCGGTCGAACCGGAAGTGAAGATGACGTAGGCGTTGTTCGACTCTCGCAGCGGGACAGTGCGATCCGCGTCGGTCAGCGGCTCGTCCGAGTAGCCGACCAGGTCCAGCAGATCGATGCGCACCTGCGCGGTGTCCATCAGCAGGTCTTCACCGGAGGTCAGCACGGTGACCGGGTCGGCGGTCTCGAGGATGTACTCGATGCGGTCGGCCGGGTGATCGGGGTCCAGCGGCACGTAGGCGGCACCGGCGGTGGCGACGGCGTACATGCCGACGACCAGATCCACGGAACGCCGCATACCCAGGGCCACCAGGGAATCCGGGCCGACACCCTCGGCGATCAGCCAGCGGGCCAGGCGGCGCACGCGGGACGCGAGGTCGGCATAGGACAGAGCTGTCCCCTCGAAGCCGATTGCCGTCGCGTCGGGGGTCCGCGCCACCTGGGCGTCGAAGAGCGAGACCAGGGTGGCGTCGGCGTCGATCGGCGAGTAGCCGGTGCCGTTCCAGTCGTGCAGGATTCGGGTGCGCTCGGCGGGGGCGAGCAGGTCGATATCACCGACGCTGACGGTGGCGTCGGTGGCCACCGCGGTCAGGATCCGGCCGAGGCGCTCGGTTAGCGCGGTCGCGGTGGCGGCGTCGAAGAGTTCGGTGGCGTAGCGCAGATTGCCGGTCAATCCGGCCTCCCCCAGCTCGCCGACCACCAGATGCAGATCGAATTTGACCGTCGGGTCATCGATCTCGACCGCGGAGACGGTCAGCTCGGGCAGCGCGAAGGTGCCGGATTCGCTCATCCGGGCGGCGTCGGTGAAGGTCAGCATGACCTGGGCCAGCGGCGGTGCGCCGGTGGCGCGATCCACGGCCAGGGCGTCGACGATGCGCTCGAAGGGCAACTCGGCATTGGCGAAGGCGGCCAGGTCGGCGGTGCGCACGCGGGCGAGCAGGTCCGCGAAGGACAGGTCGTCCTCGACGCGGGTGCGCAGCACCAGGGTATTGACGAACATGCCGATGAGGGCGTCGAGTTCGCGTTCGCCGCGGCCGCCGATCGGGGAGGCGACGGCCACGTCGGTGGTGGCGGCGCTGCGGGCCAGCAGGGCGGCGAAGGCGGCGTGCACGACCATGAAGAGGGTGACGCCGTGGGCGCGGGCGAGCTCGCGCAGGCCGTCGGCGACGGCCGGGTCCACCGAGAACGGAATAGACGCACCGACATTGGTGGCGACGGCGGGGCGGGGGCGGTCGGCGGGCAGGGCGAGCTGCGGGGGCAGACCGGTCAGGGTCTCGCGCCAGAACTCGAGCTGCTGGTGGGCGACGGTGCCGGATTCGGCGGCGTCGCCGAGGAGTTCGTGCTGCCAGAGGCTGTAGTCGGCGTACTGCACGGCCAGGGGTTCCCAGCCGGGGTCGACGCCGGCGATGCGGGCGGTGTAGGCGCGCATGAGGTCGGTGATGAGCGGGGCCAGCGACAGGGCGTCGGCGGCGATGTGGTGCACGACCACGGCCAGCACGTACTCGGGCTCGTCGGCGTCCTCGGTCAGGAAAAGGCCGATGCGCGAAGGCAGTTCGCGGGTCACGTCGAAACCGGCGGCGGCGAAGGCGGCGATGGTGCCGGGCATATCGGCGGCGGCGACCGGGATCGGGGTCAGGCTCAGGCCGACCTCCGTGATGTCCAGGATCTCCTGGTACGGGCCGGAATCCGAGTCCGGGTACACGGTGCGCAGCGATTCGTGGCGGGCCAGCACATCCATGGCCGCCTGCTCCAGGTCGGCGATGCGCAGGTTGCCGGCCAGACGCAGCACGATCGGCAGGTTGTAGACGCTGTGCTCGCCGTCCTCGGATTCGATCCGGTTGAGGAACCACAGGCGC
This sequence comes from Nocardia heshunensis, assembly GCF_054782115.1. Taxonomy (NCBI): domain Bacteria; kingdom Bacillati; phylum Actinomycetota; class Actinomycetes; order Mycobacteriales; family Nocardiaceae; genus Nocardia; species Nocardia heshunensis. The sequence goes on from NZ_BAAGTC010000008.1 coordinate 61,554, forward strand.
TGCTGGGCGGGCGAGAGCGGGATGCGTTCGGGGCGTGGGCGGGCAGCCAGCAGGGGCCGGGCGGCATCGGGATTCGCGACGACCAGGAGGGCGGCGAGACCCTCGACGGTGGAGGCTTCGAATAGCAGGCGCACGGGGACCCGCGCGCCGAGTTCGGCGCCGATGCGGGAGGTGACGCGGGCGGCGTCGAGCGAGCTGCCGCCGAGGGCGAAGAAGTCGTCGTCGAGCCCGACGCGCTCGGCACCGAGCACCTCGGCGAAGACCGCCGCGACCAGCCGCTGGGCGGGATCGACCGGCTCGCGGAAGCTCTTGGCGCGCAGTTCCGGAACGGGCAGCGCCTTGCGGTCGAGCTTGCCGCTGGAGTTGAGCGGCAGCTCGGTCAACGCCATCAGGGCGGTCGGGACCATGTAGGACGGCAGGACGCGGGTCAGGCCCTCGCGCAGGGATTCCGGATCGAGTTCGATACCCGGAGCCGGGACCACGTAGCCGGCCAGATAGTCGCCGGAGTCGCCGGTGACCAACCGGACCGCGGCCTGCGCGACCTCCGGGGTCAGCAACAGCGCGCTCTCGATCTCGGCCAATTCGATGCGCTGGCCGCGGAACTTGATCTGGAAGTCCAGGCGCTCCAGGTAGACCAGCTCGCCGTCCTCGGTCCACTTGACCAGGTCGCCGGTGCGGTACATGCGCTCGCCGGCACGCCCGAACGGGTTGGCCACGAAGCGATCCGAGGTGAGGTCGACGCGGCCGTGGTAGCCGCGGGCCAGCTGCACACCGGCCAGGTACAGCTCGCCGGGGACGCCGATGGCGACCGGCCGCAGCCGTGAATCCAGCACGAAGACTTGCGAATTCCACTCCGGCTCACCGATCGGCACGGCGAGCGTGTCGGAGCGGTGGGCCTCACGGAAGGTGATCGACACCGCCGCCTCGGTGGGGCCGTACAGGTTGTGCACCCCGGCGTCGCTGACCGCCCAGAAGGCGGCGACCGTCTCCGGCGGCAGCGCCTCGCCGATGACGAAAACCTCACGCAGCGAATCGAGTTCGCCCGACTCGGCGTGTGCGGCGAAGACCGCGAGCATGGACGGGACGAAGTCGGTGAGCGTAACCCCGTGCCGAGCAATGGTTTCGGCGATGTAGCGGGGATCGCGGTGCCCGTCGGGGGTGGCGACCACCAGGGTCGCGCCCGCGCGCAGCGGCAGGAAGTAGCCCCACAGCGAGACGTCGAAGGTGGTGGCGGTCTTCTGCAGGTAGATGTCCTGGTTGCGGACACCGTATTCGGCCTGCATCCAGGCCAGCTGGTTGGCGATGGCGCGGTGGGTGACCGCGACGCCCTTGGGCTTGCCGGTGGAGCCGGAGGTGAACAGCACGTAGGCGGGGTGGTCGGGGTGCAGCGGGGCGCGGCGCTCGCGCTCGGAGATCTTGCCGCCCGCGTACGGGGACAGCTCCAGCTCGTCGAGGTAATAGGTGGCGACGTCGATGGTCTCGGGCGTCGCGAAAGCGTCGCGGCGCGTGGTGAGCACGGCGTGCGGGGCGGCGGTGGCGAGAATGTGGCCGACGCGCTCGGCCGGGTGGGCCGGGTCGACCGGCACGTACGCGCCGCCCGCGCGCAGCACGGCGTACATGGCGACCACCAGCTCGACCGAGCGGGCCATGGCCAGCACGACCAGCGATTCCGGGCCGACGCCCGTGGTGATCAGGTAGCGGGCCAGCCGGTTGGCGCGCTCGGAGAATTCGGCGTAGGTGAGCTCGGTGTCGCCGAAGACCAGGGCGCGGGCATTCGGGGTGCGGGCCGCCTGGGCGTCGAAACCCTGGTGCAGGAACAGATCCGGGACGCGGGAGCCGGTGGCGTTCCAGCTCGACAGGACGTAGTCGCGTTCCCCGGCGTCCAGCAGTTCGATGTCGCCGACCGGGATCTCGACGTCGGCGACCGCGGCGGAGAGCAGGCGGGTGAACTTGGCCGCGAACTCACGCACGGTGTGGTCGTCGAAAAGGTCTGCGGCGTAGGTGTATTCGACCCGGTACAGGTCGCCGTCGCCGACGACGGTCAGCTGCAGGTCGAACTTGGCGATGCCCGGATCGAAATCCAACTGCTCGGCCGACAGTCCAGGCAGCGCGGCATTGATATCGCCCAGGTTCTGCATGAACAGCGCCACCTGGAACAGCGGGTGGCGGTTGCGGGCGCGGGCCGGGTTGAGCACCTCGACCAGGCGCTCGAAGGGGACGTCGCGGTGGGCGAAGGCGCGCAGATCACGGTCGCGCACATGGCCGATCAGCGCGCCGAAGGAATCCGCGCCCCGCACCTCGGTGCGCAGCACCAGGGTGTTGACGAACATGCCGACCAGATCGTCGAGCGCCTGGTCGCCGCGCCCGGCGACGGGGGTGCCGATGGCGATGTCGGTGGTGTTGGACAGCCGGGCCAGCACGGCGGCCAGCGCGGCGTGCAACACCATGAACGGGGTGGCGCGGTGGGCGGCGGCCACCTTGTCGACGGCGGCACGCAGGTCGGCGTCGAGGACGGTCTCGAAGGTCGCACCCCGGAAGCTGGAGGCGGCCGGGCGCGGACGATCGGCGGGCAGGTCCAGCTGGGCCGGCAGGTCCGCGAGTTCGTGTGCCCAGAAGGCGATCTGGCGGGCCGACACCGATTCCGGGTCGGCCTCGTCGCCCATCCAGGCGCGCTGCCACAGCGCGTAGTCGGCGTACTGGACCGCGAGCGGCTCGTACTGCGGGCGCTGGCCGGACTGCCGGGCCAGGTACGCCATCACCAGGTCGCGCACCAGCGGGCCGATGGACGCGCCGTCGGCGGCGATGTGGTGGGCGACCACGACCAGGGTGTGGTCGCCCGGGCCGGAGCGCAGCAGCCGGGCCCGCAGCGGGACCTCGGCGGTGACGTCGAATCCCTGTGCGGCCAAGGCGAGTACGGTCCCCGCGAGCTGGCTCTCCGGCACCTCGCGCGGGGTCAGATCGACCGCGGCGGCGGGCAGCACCACCTGGGCCGGGCCCGCCTCGGCGGCCGGGTAGTAGGTGCGCAGCGACTCGTGGCGCTCGATCACGTCGGCGAAGGCGGCGGCCAGCGCGTCGGTGTCGAGGTCGCCGCGCAGCCGCAGCGCGAAGGGCATGTTGTCCACGGCCGACGGGTCGAATTCGTCGGTGGCCGGGTCGTATTCGCTGCGCGCGTAGTGGTTGAGGAACCACATGCGCTGCTGGGCGGGCGAGAGCGGAATGTGGTCCGGCCGCGGCCCGGCGGTCAGCGGCGGCCGCACCATGCCGGTCGCGTTGTCGCCCAGCGCCGCCAGCGCGGCCACGGTGGGCCGCTCGAAGAAGTCGCGCACATCCACGGCGATGCCGAGCGTCTCGCGGATGCGGGCGATGGCGCGGGTGGCGATGAGCGAATTGCCGCCGATGCCGAAGAAGTCGTCGTCCGCGCCGACCACGCTCAGGTCGAGCAGCTCGGCGAAGATGGCGGCGACCGCCTCCTCGGCGGGCGTCTCGGGGGCGCGGTAGGCGGTGGCGGCGTCGGTGAACACCGGCTCGGGCAGGGCGCGGCGGTCCACCTTGCCGTTCACATTGAGCGGCAGCTCGCTCATCGGCACCAGCAGCGACGGCACCATGTACTCGGGGATGTGCGTGCGAGCGGTCGAAAGGATTGTGGTGCTGTCGATCTCGTGGCCGTCGGCGGCGACCACGTAGCCGACCAGCGCCTGCTCGCCATTGGGCCGGGTGTGCATGAGCACCGCCGCCTGCGCGACCGCGCGGTCACGCCGCAGCGCCGACTCCACCTCGCCGAGCTCGATGCGCAGGCCGCGCATCTTGACCTGGAAGTCGCTGCGGCCCACGTATTCCAGCTCGTCGGGTCCGCCGTCGGGGTTCGCGACCCAGCGCACCAGGTCGCCGGTGCGGTACATGCGGTCACCGGACGGGCCTTCGGGATTGGCCACGAAGCGTTCCGCGGTCAGTCCCGCGCGGCCGAAGTAGCCGCGGGCCAGCTGCGGGCCCGCGACGTACAGCTCGCCGACCACGCCGACCGGCACCGGGCGCAGATCCTCGTCCAGGACAAGGAGTTCGACATCGTCGCCGGGGCTGCCGATCGGAATGCTGTCGACATCCGCGGCGGTGACCTCGTGGGAGGTGGCCAGCACGGTGGACTCGGTGGGGCCGTACACGTCGAACAAGGTCGCGCCGCTGACGCTGCGGAAGTCAGCGGCGATTCCGACGGGGACGGTCTCGCCACCGGTGAGCAGGTAGCGCAGGGAGTCGGGCATGTCCTCGCCGGTGCGCAACAGCTCACCCACCAGGGCCGCCAGCATCGACGTCACGAAGAAGGCCGCGGTGACCTCGGAGTCGCGAATGGTCCGCACCAGATAGGCGGGATCCAGGTGGCCGTCCGGCGCGGTGATCACCAATCGGGCCCCGGTCTGCAAGGGCCAGAAGATCTCCCACACCGAGGCGTCGAAGGTGGTCGAGGTCTTGAACAGGACCGCGTCCTGCTCGTTGAGCCGGAACTGCCGCTGCTGCCAGCGCAGGAACGTGATGACCGCGCGGTGCGGGATCGCGACACCCTTGGGGCGGCCGGTGGAACCGGAGGTGAAGATGACGTAGGCGAGGTTGTCCGGACCGGGCTGCACCAGCTCCGGGTCCTCGGCCGGGGACAGCGGCTGCGGGTTGTCGAGACCGTATTCGCGTGCGGTGCGCTCGAATTCGTCGATGCGCAGCACCGGGACCTCGGTGTCGAGGGCCATCTGATCGGCGGTGGTGGTGAGCACCACGGCGGGCTGGGCCACCTCGAGCACATAGGCGATGCGCTCGGCCGGGTGATCCGGGTCGATCGGCACGTACGCGCCGCCGGCCTCGAGAATGGCGAACATGCCGACCAGCAGCTCGAAGGAGCGCCGCGCCGCCAGGCCCACCAGCACGTCGGGGCCGACGCCCAGCCCGCGCAGATGGCGAGCCAAAACCGTGACGCGCCCGGCGAATTCGGCGTAGGTGAGGGTCGCGCCCTCGAATTCCATGGCCACCGCGTCGGGCGTGCGCGCGACCTGGGCCCGGAACTGGGTGGCCAAGGTCTCGACCGGGGCCAGTTTCGGGTCGAGCACTTCGGAGGCCGCCAGCACCGCGTCGTCGACGAGCGCCTCCAAAGTGGCGGTGAGACCGCCTTCCTCGCCGTTCATCAGGCCGGGCAGCTGTCCGGAGACCACGACCTGCATGAGGGCTTCGGGCTCGAGCGCGCCACCCATGGCCTCGCCGAGCATGGCGGTCTCGGTCGCCAGCGCGCCGTAGGAGACGGTGTCTCCCGCGTAGCGCAGGGCGATGCGGTCGGGTTCCAAATCGGCCACAACGGCGATCAGGCAAGGTAGGTCGCCCACGCCGTAGGCGCGGCGCAATGCCGTGACCCGGCCGGTTCGGCTGGTGGCGATCGACTCTGCGTAGTGCATCAGAGGCTTCCTTCCGACGTGCTTTCCGAGCGAAGGATCAGGGCCTGCGCGTCCGCGCTGAGCGTGCTCAGGGCCTGTTTGAGTCCGGTCGCGCCGAGGGCGGCCAGAATGCCGGGCACCAGTCCGGCGAGGGCCACGTTCACGAGCGCTTCCGGCTTGGCGGCGGCGCCCATGGCACGGGCGGTGGCGGTGATCTTCTCGGCGAGATCCCGGTAGGTGACGGTGTGGACACCGTGGGTGAGGGCGAGGCCCTCGGGGGCGAGCGCCGCGGCGGCGGCGATCAGGGTGGGCAGATCCGATGCGGCGGCCGCGGGCTGCGCCGCTGCCGGTCGGCGGCCGCGCTCGGCCTCGGTGCGAATGTCGATGGCGCGCACCGTGGCCGACGGATCGGCGAGCACGGTGTCGAACACCAGCAGCAGGCGCTGGGCCAGCAGGCGCACCGACTCCGCACCGAAAATGTCGGTGGCGTAATCGAATCGCATGTCCAGGCCGATCACGCGGCCCGCGGGATCGTGGCGTTCGACGCCGGTGAGCTGCAGGTCGAACTTGGCCTCGGACAGCTCCGGCTCGAGCGCCTCGACCGTGAGACCCGGCAGCGCCACGGAGGTCTGGGCCAGGTTCTGGAAGGCGAAGGCCACCTGGAACAGCGGGTTGACCGCCGCCGAGCGCGCCCGGCCGGTGGCGGCCAGGACGGCTTCCACCACACGCTCGAAGGGAGCGTCGGCGTGGGCGAAGGCCGCCAGATCGCGGTCGCGGACCTGGCGCAGCAGTTCGGTGAAGGCGAGCTTGCCGTCCACCTCGGCGCGCAGCACCACGGTGTTGACGAACATGCCGATCAGATCGTCCAGGGCGCGTTCGCCACGGCCGGCGAGGGGGACGCCGATGGTGATGTCGCGCTGGCCGGACAGTTTGGCCAGCAGCACCGCGAAGGCGGCGTGCACGACACCGAAGAGGGTGGCATTGTGCTCGCGAGCCAGGGCCGAGAGGCGCTCGACGGTTTCGGCGGGCACCTCGAATTCGACCTTGGCACCGAGCATTTCGCGGCGGGCCGGGCGGGGACGGTCGGTGGGCAGGGCCAGCTGCTCGGGAGCGGAGGACAGTTCCTTCACCCAGAAGGCCAGTTGCCGCGACAGCAGGCTGTCGGGATCGGCATCCGAACCCAGCGCGGCCCGCTGCCAGGCGGCGTAGTCGCCGTACTGGATCTCGAGGGGCGTCCACGCGGGTGCGATGGCTGCCAGGCGAGAGGTGTAGGCCAGCACCAGGTCCCGGGTCATGGGCTGCATGGAGAAGCCGTCGGCGCTGATGTGGTGCAGGACGACCAGCAGCACGTGATCGGCGGGGGCGATTTCGAACAGGGCGACGCGGACCGGCGGGGCGAGCGTGACATCGAAACCGGCGGTGGCGGTTTCGAGCAGACGGGCCGGGAGCTCCTGCTCCGATACCGGGATCGCGGTGAGCTCGCCGTCGAGGTCGCCGAGGTCCAGCACGATCTGGACGGGTTCGCCGTCGATCTCCGGGTAGCGGGTACGCAGGATCTCGTGGCGGGCCAGCACATCTCGCAGTGCCGCGGTGAGCGCGGCCCTGTCCAGGTCGCCGGTGAGCCGGATGGCGGCGGGCACGTTGTAGGCGCCGGATTCCGGGTGCAGGCGGTTGAGCACCCACATGCGCTGCTGGGCCAGCGACAGCGGGGCCGGGCCCGCGCCGGTGCGCCGGGTCAGGGCGGGCAGCAGCTCGCCGCGGTCGGCGGTGGCGATCCAGGCCGCCAGGCCGCCCACGGTCGGGGTCTCGAACAGGGCCGAAACCGGCACTCGCACACCGAGATCCGAGCCCAGCCGGGCGGTCAGGCGGGTCGCCATGAGCGAATTGCCGCCCAGGGCGAAGAAATCGGTGTCCAAGCCGATGGCGGTGTCGGTGCCGATGACCTCGGCGAAACCGGCAGCGACGGAGCGTTCGAGGGCCGTCACCGGCTCGCGGTAGGCGGCCACCGTGAACTCCGGCTCGGGCAGCCGGGCCCGGTCCACCTTGCCATTGGCGTTGAGCGGCAGGGCCTCCAGCACCATGAGAGCGGCGGGCACCATGTACTTCGGCAGCTCCGCGACCAGCGCGGCCCGCAGCTCGGCCGAGACCTCGGCGCGGTCGTCCGCGGCAATGCCGGGGACGGCGACGTAGGCCACCAGGCGGGCACCCGCGTCGGGCGTGCTGTGCGCGACGGCCACCGCCGCCTGCACGCCGGGCCGGCGACGCAGGGCCGTCTCCACCTCGCCGAGCTCGATGCGGAAGCCGCCGATCTTGACCTGGAAGTCGGCGCGGTCGAGGTACTCGAGGGTGCCGTCGGCGCGCCAGCGCACGATATCGCCGGTGCGGTACATGCGGCCCCCGGCAATGGGATCCGCGACGAAACGGTCCGCGGTCAGGGCCGGGCGGCCGTGGTAGCCGCGGGCCAGCTGGGCACCGGACAGGTACAGCTCGCCGGGCACGCCGATCGGGACCGGGGAGAGGCGGGCGTCGAGCACGTAGACGCGGCTGTTCCAGACCGGCGCGCCGATCGGGACGCTCTGCCGGTGGCGTTCGCGGACCTCGTGGGCGGTGATGGAGACGGCCGCCTCGGTGGGGCCGTACAGGTTGAAAAGCCGTGCGCCATCGGTGTTCTGGTCCAGGAACTCCGTGGCCGTCGCGGCGGGCAGTGCCTCGCCGATGGCCAGCACCGCGCGCACCGAGGCGGGCAGCGGACCGGTGGCCAGCAGCATGCCCAGCAGCGAGGGCACCGGGTGCACGACGGTGACGGCGTGCGTGTCGATCAGGGCGCGCAGGCGGTCGGGATCGCGTTCGTCGCCGGGGGCCGAGACCACCAGGCTGCCGCCGGTGGTCAGCGCCGACCAGAACTCCCACACCGACAGGTCGAAGGTGGCGGGCGTCTTGAGCAGCGCACGGTCGGCGGCGGTGAGCTCGAAAGTGTCACGCAGCCAGCACAACTGGTTGACGATCGCCGCGTGCGGCACCGCCACGCCCTTGGGCAGGCCGGTGGAGCCGGAGGTGAAGATGACGTAGGCGGGGTGCTGCGGGTGCAGCGGGCGCACACGGTGGGCGTCGGCGATGGGGGCCGCGGACATGGTCTCGTCCAGGCCGTCCACCTCGAGCACCGGGACACCGGTGGCAAAGCCGATGCCGTCCGCTGACGTCGTGAGAACCACTGCCGGAGCGGCGGTCTCGACGATGTAGGCGATGCGGTCGGCCGGGTGGTCGGGGTCGATCGGCACGTACGCGCCGCCCGCCTTGACCACCGCGTACATGGCGATCACCAGGTCGATGCCGCGCCGCATGGCCAGCACCACGGCGGTCTCGGGTCCGACTCCGAGGCCGATGAGGGTGCGGGCCATGCGGTTCACCCGGGCGTCGAATTCCGCGTAGGTGAGCGTGGTTTCGCCGTCCAGCAGGGCGACGGCGTCCGGTGCGGCCGACACCTGGTCGTCCACCAGATCGGCGAGGGTGGCGGGCGCGACCGGATGCGCGGTGGCGTTCCAGTCGTGCAGCATGCGCTGACGCAGGCCCGCACCCAGCAGATCGATATCGCCGATCGGCAGTTCCGGTTGTGCGGCAACCGATTCCAGCAGCCGGGCCAGGGCGGCGACGAAGCGCTGCGCGGTGGCGTCGGTGAACAGGTCGGTGGCGTAGCCCAGGGTCAGGGCCAGCCCGGCGGGTGCGCCCGACTCGGCGTACTCGTCCACCGCGAACAGGTGCAGGTCGAATTGTGCGACGTGGGTGTCGAATTCGATCTCCGACACGGTCAGGCCGGGCAGCTCCAGGGTGGCGCGCTCCAGGTTCTGGAACGACAGGCCCACCTGCATGAGCGGGTGCCGGGCGGTGGAACGCTCCGGGTTGAGCACCTCCACCAGCCGCTCGAAGGGCACGTCGGCGTGTGAGAAGGCCGCGATGTCCTCGGTCCGGACCCGGGCCAGCAGGTCGGTGAAGGACTCGGCGGCGTCGGTGCGGGTGCGCAGCACCAGGGTGTTGACGAACATGCCGATCACGTCGTCGAGGGCGCGGTCGCCGCGCCCGGCGATCGGGGTGCCGACGGCGATGTCGTCGGCGCCCGACAACCGCGCCAGCAGGGCGGTGTAGGCGGCGTGCACGACCATGAACAGGGTCGCGCCGTGTGCGCGGCCCAGCTCGGTCAGGCGGGCGTGCAGACCGGCGTCCAGCGGCAGCCGGATGTAGTTGCCGTGCAGGCTCTGCCGGGCCGGACGCGGGTGGTCGGTGGGCAGGTCGAGCTGGTCGGGCAGCCCGGCCAGGGCGGCGCGCCAGTAGCCGAGCTGGGTGGCGGCCACCGAGTCGGCGTCATCCTCCGAGCCGAGCAGGGCGTGCTGCCACAGGGCGTAGTCGGCGTACTGCACCGCGAGCGGCTGCCACATCGGCGCGGTCTCGGCCAGGCGGGCGTGGTAGGCCAGCATGAGGTCGCGCACCAGCGGGACGATCGAGGAGCCGTCGGCCGAAATATGGTGCAGCACACCGGCGAGCACGTAGTCGGCCTCGGCCACCCGCAGCAGCTCCACCCGGATCGGCACCTCGGTGGTGACGTCGAAGGTGGTGGTGAGGATCTCGCGGACCCGGTCGGACAGCTCGGCCTCGGTGACGGCGGTGACCGGCAGACCCGAGAAGGCTTGCGCGGCAGGCAGAATCACCTGGGCCGCGCCCTCGGGGGTCTCCGGGTAGACGGTGCGCAGCGTCTCGTGGCGTTCCAGCACGTCCGCGAAGGCGGCGGCCAGGGCCTCGATATCCAGCTCGCCCGTCAGCCGCAGTGCGATCGGCACGTTGTAGGCGGTGGAGGCGCGGTCGAAGCGGTTGATGAACCACATGCGCTGCTGCGCCGGGGACAGCGGCAGCCGCTCCGGACGCTGCGCCGCGACCAGGGCGGGACGCTGGGATTCACCGGTGCCCTCGGTGATCCGGGCGGCCAGCGCCGCCACGGTCGGGGCCTCGAACAGCACGCGCACGCCGACGGTGGTCTCGAAGACCGCGCCCAGGCGGGCAACGGCCTTGGTGGCCACCAGGGAGCTGCCGCCCAGGGCGAAGAAATCGTCGTCCGCGCCGACCTTGTCGAGGCCGAGCAGTTCGGCGAAGACGCCCGCGACCAGTTCCTCGGCCACGGTGGCCGGGCGGCGGTAGGCGCTGCCCTCGAAGACCGGGGCGGGCAGGGCCTTGTAGTCCAGCTTGCCGTTCACGGTCATCGGCATGGCGTCGAGCACCGTGAAGGCGGCCGGGATCATGTAGGCGGCGAGGCGGCCGGTAATAGCGGCGCGCACCGAATCCACGTCCAGGGCTTCGGTTTCGGCGACCAGGTAGGCGACCAGCTGATCGGCGTGCACCACCGCGACGGCCTGGCGGACCGCCGGATGCTCGGCCAGCACGGCCTCGATCTCGCCGAGTTCGATGCGGTAGCCGCGCAGCTTGACCTGGGAGTCGTTGCGGCCCAGGTAATCCACATTGCCGTCGGTGGTCCAGCGCACCAGATCGCCGGTGCGGTACATGCGCTCGCCCGGAGCCCACGGGCAGGCCACGAAACGGGCGCAGGTGAGGTCGGCGCGGCCGCGGTAGCCGCGGGCCAGCTGCCCGCCCGCCACGTACAGCTCGCCGATCGCGCCCACCGGCACCGGCCGCAGCCGGTCGTCGAGCACCCATTCGCGCAGGCCGTCGAGGGGCTTGCCGATGGTGACCTGATCCGAAACCGACAGCGGCGCGGTGGCATTCACCACGACGGTCGCCTCGGTGGGGCCGTAGGCGTCGACCAGGATGCGACCGGCCTCCGCCCAGCGGCGCACCAGCTCGGCCGGGACGGCCTCGCCGCCGGTGGCGGCCGAGATCACGTCCGGCACGTCGACGGGGTCGATGGTGCCGAGCGCCGACGGGGTCATGACCAGATGCGTAACCCGGTGCGTCCGAATCAGTTCCGCGAGCTCGGGACCGACGGCGGACTCCGGCGGAGCCACCACCAGGGTGGCGGCGGTGTCGAGCGCCAGCACCAGTTCACCCACCGAGATGTCGAACGAGGGCGAGGAGACGTGCAGAACACGCGCGGTCTGCGCGCTGCGGTAGCGCTTGGTCTGCGCACCGGCCAGGCCCGGCAGGCCCAGGTGCGTGACCAGCACGCCCTTGGGGACACCGGTGGAGCCGGAGGTGTAGATGGCGTAGGCCAGGTGGGTGGCGTACAGCGGCCGGACCCGGTCGGCGTCGCCGATCGGCTGGTCGCTGAATTCGGCGGCGGCGCTGCGGAAGTCGAGGTCGTCGAGGTTCAGCCACTCGATCGAATCCGGCAGGCCGTCACGGGCGGAGGTGAGCGTCAGGCCCAGGGCGGCACCGGAATCGGTGACCATGTAGGCGATCCGATCGGCCGGATGCGCCGGGTCGACCGGCACCCACGCCGCGCCCGCCTTGGTGATCGACCAGACCGCCAGCACCGAGTTCAGCGAACGCGGCATGGCGACCGCGACCAGGTCCTCGGGACCGAGGCCACGCGCGATCAGCAAGCGCGCCAGGCGGTTCGACACCGCGTCGAGCTCGCGGTAGGTGAGCTCCCGGTCCCCGTCGACGAGGGCGACGTGATCCGGTTGCGCAGCAACAGCCGCCGCCATCATGTCCGGCAGGCTGCGACCGGTCTCGATCTCGCCGCCGGAACGGGTGGTCAGGTCCAGGTATTCGGCCGCCGACAGCAGCGGGACGGCCTGCACCTCGATGGCCGGGTCGGCCACCACGGCCGCCAGCACCCGGTCGAACCGCTCGGCCAGCACCGCGATGCTCGCGGCGTCGAAAAGGTCGGTGGCATAGGTGATGTCGACGGTCAGTCCGGCCGCCGCGCCGTCGGCGTCGAACGCCTCGGCAATGGTGAACTGCAGGTCGAACTTGGCGACCGCGATATCGAGGGGCTCCGGCGCGACCCGCAGGCCCGGCAGCTCCAGGGCGGGCAGCTCGTAGTTCTGGAACGACAGCGCCACCTGGTACATCGGGTGGCGGTTCTGGGCGCGGGCCGGGGCCAGCACCTCGACCAGCCGCTCGAAGGGGACGTCCGGATGCGAGAGGGCCTCGATGTCGTCCTCGCGCACCGTCTTCAGAACGGTGTCGAACCCGGCGCGGGGATCGACCTGGGTGCGCAGCACCAGGGTGTTGACGAACATGCCGACCAGGCCGTCGAGGGCCTGCTCGCCACGTCCGGCGACCGGGGAGCCGACGGCGATATCGGTGCTGCCCGACAGTCGCGACAGCAGGACGGCCAGGGCGGCGTGCACGGTGCTGAACAGGGTGGCGTCGTGGGCGCGGGCCAGTTCACGCAGTCCGGCGTGCACTTGCGCGTCCACCACGGCCCGGAATTCGGCTCCGCGCTGCGAGGAGACGGCCGGACGCGGGCGGTCGGCGGGGAGGTCGAGCTGCTCGGGCAGCCCGGCCAGGCGCTGCGTCCAGAACTCCAGCTGGCGGTGGCCGATCGAGTCCGGGTCGGTGTCGTCGCCGTGGCGCTGCGCCTGCCACAGGGTGTAGTCGGCGTACTGCACGGCCAGCGGCTGCCACGCAGGCTCGGTGCCGTTGCGACGGGCCTGGTAGGCGAGCATGAAATCGGTGGCCAGCGGGCCCAGCGAGACGCCGTCGGCGCTGATGTGGTGGACCACCAGGGCCATCACGTGCTCGGTGTCGGAAACGCTGAAAAGCGAGACCCGCAGCGGGGTTTCGACGGTCAGGTCGAAGCCGCGGGAGATCAGGTCGATGACCCGGCCGGGGATCTCGTCGGCGGCGACGCGGGCGAGGACCAGCTCGGTGTCGGCGGTCGGCAGGATCCGCTGCTCGGGGCCCTGCGGGCCGTCGGGGTAGACGGTGCGCAGGGTTTCGTGACGCTGGACCACATCTCGCAACGCGGCGGTCAGGGCCGCCGCGTCCAACTCCCCTGCCACGCGCAGCACCAGCGGGATATTGTCCGCCGCGCTGCCGGGGCCGTCGCCGTGGAAGCGATTGAGGAACCAGATGCGCTGCTGCGCGGCCGAGAGCGGGATGCGCTCGGGGCGCGGCCCGGCGGCCAGCGGGGCGACATCGCTACCGGTGCGGGTCTCCGCCAGGGCCGCCAGCGCGGCAACCGTGGGGGCATCGAACAATTCGCGCACCGACAGCTCGGCGTTCAGCGCGCCGCCGACGCGGGCCACGACCCGGGCGGCCAGCAGCGAGCTGCCGCCGAGCGAGAAGAAGTCGTCGTTCGCGCCGACCTGCTCGACGCCGAGCAGTTCCGCGAAGACCTCGGCCACGACCTGCTCGGCGGCGGTCTCCGGCGCGCGGTAGACGGCCGTCTCGAAGACCGGGGCGGGCAGGGCCGCGCGGTCGAGCTTGCCGGAGGCGTTGACCGGGAAGGCATCCAGCACCACGAAGGCGGCGGGGACCATGTAGCCCGGCAGGGCGCTGCCCAGCGCGACCTTGATCGCGTCCGTATCGATGACGGTGCCCGCCTCGCGCACCAGGTATCCGGCCAGCTGGTCGCCTGCGTGCGCGTCCGAGCGCACCACCACGACCGCCTGCTCGACGCCCGGCTGCGCCAGCAGCGCGGCCTCGATCTCGCCCAGCTCGATGCGCAGACCACGCAGCTTCACCTGGAAGTCGGTGCGGCCCAGGTAGTTCAGTTCGCCGTCGGCGGTCCAGGTGACCAGGTCGCCGGTGCGGTACATGCGCTCGCCCGCGGTGAACGGGTTGGCCACGAAGCGATCCGCGGACAGGTCCGGGCGGCCCAGGTAGCCGCGGGCCAGCTGATCGCCCGCCAGGTAGAGCTCACCCGCCACACCCGGCGCCACCGGGTGCAGACGGGCATCCAGCACATAGGTTTCGGTGTTCCAGACCGGGCGGCCCATGGGCACGAACGCGGTATCGGCGTCGGTGACCTCGTGATAGGTGACCTCGACGGCCGCCTCGGTGGGGCCGTACAGGTTGTGCAGCCGGGCCCCGGTCAGCTCGCGTAGCTTGCGCGCGGTGCCGACGGGCAGGCCCTCGCCGGAGGCGAAGACCTGGCGCAGGCCGGTGCAGTTCGCGGCGGCGGGCTCGGTCACGAAGACCGCCATCATGGATGGCACGAAGTGCGCGTGGGTGATGCCCGCGCGAATGATCAACTCGGCCAGGTACTTCGGGTCGCGGTGCCCGTCCGGGGCGGCCACCACCAGGCGCGCGCCGATCTGCAAGGGCCAGAACAGCTCCCACACCGACACGTCGAAGGTGAACGGGGTCTTCTGCAGCACCACGTCGGCGGGGGTCAGGCCGTAGCGGGCCTGACCCCACACCAGGCGGTTCACCACGGCACCGTGCGAGACCGCCACGCCTTTGGGGCGGCCGGTGGAGCCGGAGGTGAAGATCACATAGCAGGCGTTCGAAACCCGCAGCGGCGCACGACGATCCGCGTCCGACAGCGGTCCGGCGGCGTAGCCGTCCAGGTCGAGGGTGTCGATGTGCAGGACCGGGATGTCGCGGGCGGTGGTGAAACCGTCGCGGGCGGTGGTGAGGATGGCCACCGGGCCGGAGGCGTCGAGCACATAGTCGGCGCGCTGCGCGGGCTGATCCGGATCCACCGGCACATACGCGCCACCGGCGGCGAGGATCGCGTACATGCCCACCAGCAGGTCGGTGGAGCGCCGGATCGCCAGGGCCACACGGGATTCCGGGCCGACACCGGACTCGACCAGCTTGCGGGCCAGGCGGTGCACCCGGTCGGCGAACTCACCGTAGGACAGGGTGGTGCCCTCGAATTCGATCGCGGGCGCGTCGGGGCAGGTCAGCGCCTTCTCGTCGAACAGCGAGACCAGGGTGCCGGGCGCGACCGGGTGCCCGGTGGCGTTCCAGTCGGTCAGCACCCGGGCGCGTTCCGTGTCGGTCAACAGGTCGATATCGCCGACCGGGCGGTCCGGGGCAGCGATGACGGCATCCAGCACCCGGTCCAGCCGCTGCGCGAAGGCCGCGATGGTGGACTCGTCGAAAAGATCGGTGGCGTAGGTGAATACGGCATCGAGCGCGCCATGACCCTCGGTCAGCGACAGCTGCAGGTCGAACTTGGCGATGCCGGGATCCAGCTCGATCCGCGACGCGGTGAGGCCGTCCAGCTCGAGGCTGGCCTGGGTGGTGTTCTGCAGGTCCAGGGCCACCTGGAACAGCGGGTGGCGGGCCTGCGAGCGCAGCGGGCTGAGCACCTCGACCAGGCGCTCGAACGGTACGTCGGCGTGCGCGAAGGCGCGCAGATCGACCTCGCGAACCTGGGCCAGCAGCTCCCGGAAGGAGCGCTGCGGGGCGACCTCGGTGCGCAGCACCAGGGTGTTGACGAACATGCCGACCAGCTCGTCCAGGACCTGCTCACCGCGGCCCGCAACCACGGAACCGATCGAGATGTCGTCGGTGCCGGACAGTTTCGCGAGCAGGGTGGCGAAGGCCGCGTGCAGCGCCATGAACAGGGTGGCGCGATCGCCCTCGGCGAGCTCCCGCAGCGCCGCGTGGCGGTCCGCGGAGATCGCGAAGCGGTACTGCGCGCCCCGGCGGGTTGCGACGGCCGGACGCGGGCGGTCGGCGGGGAGCTCCACAGTCTCGGGCTGGCCGGACAGTTCGGCGCGCCAGAAGCGAATCTGGGTGGCCAGCAGCGATTCCGGGTCGTGCTCGGCACCGAGGAGTTCGCGCTGCCACAGGGCATAGTCCGCGTATTGCACGGGCAGCGGGGTCCAGGTCGGCAGCTCGCCGCCGCGCCGGGATACGTAGGCCAGCATCAGATCCCGGGTGAGCGGGGCGATGGACCAGCCGTCGGCGGCGATGTGGTGCACGGCCAGCACCAGCACGTGGGTTTCGGGTTCGACGCGCAGCAGGGTGAGCCGGGCGGGGACGGTCTCGTCCACCACGAACGGCAACACCGCGAGTTCGAAGATGCGGGTGGCCAGGTCGGCGGCGGCAACATCCTCGGAAACCAGTGCAACACCGGAGGATTCGGCATCCAGCACCAGCTGGCGGCCGACGCCGTCCACGGCCGGGTAGACCGTGCGCAGGGTCTCGTGGCGAGCCACCACATCGGTGACCGCGGCGGCCAGCGCCGCCGCGTCCAGCGGGCCGTCCAGGCGGATGGCGGCGACCAGGTTGTCGGCGATGGAAGTGCTGTCGAAGCGGTTGAGGAACCACATGCGCTGCTGGGCGTAGGACAGCGGCAGCACGTCGGGGCGCTGCCCGGCGACCAGCGGGATCCGGCTGCCGGATCCGGCCAGCTCACCCAGGCGCACCGCCAGTTCCGCGACACCGGCGGCCTCGAACAGCAGGCGCACGGGCACCTGGGTGTCCAGGGCCGCGCCCAGCCGGGCCACCACCTGGGTGGCGATCAGCGAGTTGCCGCCCAGTTCGAAGAAGTCGTCGTCCGCGCCGACCGGCGCGGCGTCGGTGGCCAGGCCCAGCACCTCGGCGAAGACCTCGGCCACCAGCAGTTCGATCGGCGTTGCGGGAGCGCGGAATTCGCGGGCGGCGAAGACCGGGGCGGGCAGCGCGCGGTAGTCGAGCTTGCCGTTGACGGTCATCGGCAGGGCGTCCAGCAC
The DNA here is from genome assembly GCF_054782115.1 of Nocardia heshunensis. Taxonomy (NCBI): domain Bacteria; kingdom Bacillati; phylum Actinomycetota; class Actinomycetes; order Mycobacteriales; family Nocardiaceae; genus Nocardia; species Nocardia heshunensis. Next base: position 78,544 of record NZ_BAAGTC010000008.1, read on the forward strand.
CAGGAAGGCGGCCGGAATCATGTAGGCCGCCAGGCGTCCCGCGAGCGCGGTCTTCACCTCGGCCAGGTCGAGCTCACCCGCGGCGGGCACCAGGTAGGCGACCAACTGGTCACCGCGGGCCGCGTCGGAGTGCAGGGTCACCACGGCCCGGCGCACACCCGGCAGGACGGCCAGCGCGGCCTCGATCTCACCGAGTTCGATGCGGAAGCCGCGCAGCTTCACCTGGGTGTCATTGCGGCCCAGGTACTCCACGTCGCCGTCGGCGGTCCAGCGCACCAGGTCGCCGGTGCGGTACATGCGTTCACCGGGCGCCCACGGGCAGGCCACGAAACGGGCCGCGGTGAGGGCGGAGCGGTCGCGGTAGCCACGGGTGACCGGCCGGCCCGCCACGTACAGTTCGCCGACCGCGCCGACCGGCACGGGGCGTAGGCGGGCATCCAGGATCCACTCCCGCGCGCCCGGCACCAGACGGCCGATGGTGACCGGTCGGTCCGCATCCAGTGCGCCGGTGATGTTCACGACCACGGTGGCCTCGGTGGGCCCGTAGGCATTGACGAATTCGCGTCCGGCCTCGGACCAGCGGCGCACCAGTTCGGGCGAGAACGCCTCGCCGCCGACCGCGATGTGGGCCAGGCTCGGCACGTCCGCCGGATCGATGGTGCTGATGCCCGACGGCGTCATGAAGACGTGGGTAACCCGCTGGGTGCGAATGACTTCGGCGAGCTCCGCGCCGATGTGCGCACCGGTGGGCGCGACCACCAGGGTGGCGGCGCTGCGCAGGGCCAGCAGCAGCTCGCCCACCGAGACGTCGAAGGAGGAACTGGTGACGTGCAGGACGCGAGCGTCGGGGCTACCGGAGAAGCGCTCGTACTGCGCCTCCGACAGACCGGCCAGTCCGGTGTGGGTGACCACCACGCCCTTCGGCAGACCGGTCGAGCCGGAGGTGTAGATGGAGTACACGGCATTGCTCGCGCGCAGCGGGCGCACCCGGTCCGCGTCGGTGATCGGGCCGGACTCGAAATCCGCGTACTGCTCGGTGAATCCGGCCGCGTCGAACTCCAGCCAGGGCAGCGTGCCGGGCAGCGCGGCGCGGACGGCGGACACGGTCAGGCCGAGCACCGCGCCCGCGTCGCGCACGATGTAGGCGATCCGCTCGGCCGGGAAGGCCGGGTCCACCGGCACCCAGCCGGCGCCGGTCTTGGCGATGGCCCAGACGGCCACCAGGTACTCGATCGAGCGCGGCAGGCTGACGGCGACCAGATCCTCGGGGCCGAGGCCGCGCGCGATCAGCAAGCGCGCCAGTCGATTCGACGTGGCGTCCAGTTCGTTGTAGGTGTACGCGATCTCACCCTCGACCAGCGCGAGCCGGGCCGGGGCGGCCGCCACGGCCGCCGCCATCAACTCGGGCAGCAGGCGGACGGTGTCCACGGAGCCGCCGGAACGGGTTGTGAGATCGGTGTATTCGGCCTCGGACAGCAGCGGCAGCGCGTCCACGAGCACGGCCGGGTCGGTGGTGACAACCTCGAGCAGGCGCACGAAACGACGTGCGAAGACCTCGATGGTGGCGGAATCGAACAGATCCGACGCGAATTCGAACTCCGCGTGGATCCCCGCCGGTGCCGGACCTTCCCCGGGACCGGCACCGGCGAAGCTTTCGGTGACCGCGACCGAGAGGTCGAATTTGGTCACTCCGGTATCCAGCGTACCTGCCGTGGCAAGCAATCCGGGCAGTTCGAGGCTGATGTCCCCCGTGGCGGTGAACGACAGCAGCACCTGGAACAGCGGATGGCGGGCGGCCGAGCGGGGCGGATTGAGGACCTCGACGAGCTGCTCGAACGGCACGTCGGCGTGCGCGAACGCGGCCAGATCGGTCTCGCGGACCCGGCGGGCGAGCTCGCCGAAACGCAGCCCGCCGTCGATCTCGGTGCGCAGCGGCAGCGTATTGACGAACATGCCGATCAGCTCGTCGAGTTCGCGCGCGCCGCGGCCGCCGACGGGCGTGCCGATCACGATGTCGGACTGGCCCGACAGGCGCGAGAGCAGCACCGCCAGCGCGGTGTGGATGAGCATGAAGGTCGAAATACCCTCGGCCCGAGCAGTTTCCGAAATGCGCGTGTGCAACTCGGCGGGGAGTTGCACCGCCAGCTTCTCACCGCGGCCGGACGCGATGGCCGGGCGCGGGCGGTCGGCGGGCAGTTCCAGCAGATCCGGTGCGCCCGCCAGGGTCGTGCGCCAGAACTCCAGCTGCCGCGACAGCAGCGAGTCGGCGTCGTCGGCCGCGCCGAGGCGATCACGCTGCCACAGCGTGTAATCCGCGTACTGCACGGCCAGCGGCGGCCAGGCCGGGGCCTGGTCGGCGGTGCGGGCCAGGTAGGCGGCGATCAGGTCGCGCGCCAGGATCGGGAGCGAGAGCCCGTCGGCGGCGATGTGGTGCAGCACGATGGCGATGGCGTAGTCGGGGACATCCAGATCGGCCGCGTCCACGGTGACCGGACCGCCCAGTCCGCAATCGGTGGCGACGGCGCCGGTGACGGTGAACATCCGTGCACGGAACGGGATCTCGTGCTCCAGATCGAAACCGGTGGCCGCGAAGGCGCGCAACCGGGCGTCCAGTTCTTCGGCGTCGACCGTCTCCCGCGCCACCGGCACCTCGGCGACATCCGCCGCCAGCACCTGCTGGGAGGCGAAACCGGTTGCGGTGGACGGGAAGACGGTGCGCAGCACCTCGTGGCGCTCCAGCACGTCGGCCAGTGCGGCGGCCATGGCCGCCTCGTCGGCCTCGCCGCGCAGCCGCACCACGAACGGCATGTTGTAGCTCGCGCTCGCGGTGTCGAAGCGGTTGAGGAACCAGATGCGCTGCTGCGCCGGGGACAACGGCAGCGGCTCCGGACGCTCCCGGCGCACCAGCGCCGGGCCCGACTCCGCATCCTCGTCCAGGAACTGGGCGTCGATGACCGCGGCCAGCTCGGAGACACTGGTGGCGCCGAACATCTCGCGCACGGTCAAGCGGCAACCCAGCTCGGCGTTCAGCCGGGCGGCCACCTGGGTGGCGACCAGGCTGTTGCCGCCCAGGGCGAAGAAATCGTCGGCGCGGCCGACCTCGGTCGCGTCCAGCACCTCGGCGAACACCCGGGCCACCGACCGCTCGGTCACGGTCGCGGGGGCCTCGTAGCGGACCGTCACCCGCTCCGGCTCGGGCAGCGCGGCCCGGTCCAGCTTGCCGGAGGCATTGACCGGCAGGGCATCCAGCACCACGTACGCGCTCGGCAGCATGTAGGACGGCAGCGAGCGTCCGGCCGCGGCCTTGAGCCGGGTCACGTCCAGATCGGCGGGCGCGACCACATAGGCCACCAGCTGGTCCTCGCGCACGATGACCACCGCGCGGGTGACGCCGTCGACATCGGCCAGCACGGTCTCGATCTCGCCGAGTTCGATGCGCAGACCGCGCACCTTCACCTGGAAATCGGTGCGGCCCAGGTACTCCAGCTCGCCGTTGTCGGTCCACTGCACCAGATCGCCGGTGCGGTACATGAGTTCGCCACCGGCGGCGAAGGGGTCGGCCACGAAACGCTCGGCCGTGAGGCCCGGACGCGTCACGTAGCCCCGGGCGAGCTGAACCCCCGACAGATACAGCTCACCCGGGGTTCCCACGGGGACCGGCCGCAGACGCGCGTCGAGCACGTACAGCCGGGTGTTGAACACCGGTGCGCCGATCGGCACGGAAACGGTGTCCGCGGTCGTCACCTCGTGATAGGTGACCTCGACCGCAGCTTCGGTAGGACCGTAGAGATTGTGCAGCGCCACGCCGGTCAGCGCGCGCAGCCGCTGGGCGGCCGAACCCGGCAGCGCCTCGCCGGAGGTGAACACCAGCCGCAGGCGCGCCTCCGCGCCGAGCTCGGGCTCGCGCTCCAGCTCGGTGAGGTACGCCTCCAACATCGACGGCACGAAATGCGCTGTGGTGACGCCGTATTCGGCGATCACGGAGCGCAGGTAGGCGGGGTCGCGGTGGCCGTCGGGCTGCGCCAGCACCAGGGTCGCGCCGATCTGCAACGGGAAGAACAACTCCGGCACCGACACGTCGAAGGTGACCGGGGTCTTCTGCAGCAGCACGTCGGCCGCCGACAGATCGTAGGTCTCGCGCATCCACACCAGGCGGTTCACGACGGCGGCGTGCGACACCATCACGCCCTTGGGGCGGCCGGTGGAACCCGAGGTGAACAGGGCATACGCGGTGTTCGCGGGCCGCAGCGGCGCGATGCGCTCGGCATCGGCGACCGCGGTGGCGGCGTACCCGGACAGGAAGTCGCCCAGGGTGTCGAGATCCAGTGTGGGGACATCGGTTTCGGGCCGATCGCCCGAGGTGGCCAGCACCAGCGCGGGCGAGGCCGTCTTGAGGATGTGCGCGGTGCGCTCGGCCGGGTGGTCCGGATCCAGCGGCACATACGCGCCACCGGCGGCCTGCACGGCGTACACCGCGACCATCAACTCCGGGGACCGCCGCAGATGCAGCGCCACCAGCGACTCCGGGCCTACCCCGAGGGAAATCAGATGGCGGGCAAGGCGATTCACCCGCTCGGCGAAGGCCGCGTAGGTGAGATCACGCTCGGGCTCCCCGGCAAATCGGATGGCCGTCGCGCCCGGCGTGCGCGCCGCCTGCGCCTCGAACATCGACACCAGCGTGGCCGCCGGATCCACTGGGAACACGGTGTCGTTCCACAGCCGCAGCACCACATCGCGTTCCAGCTCGGTGCAGACGTCCACGTCCGCGAGCCGGTCGTCGCCGTCCAGGCCGACCAGGCGCTCCAGGAAGTTCACGAAACGCCGGTAGTGCCGGATGTTCTCGGTATTGCTGTACAGGTTCGGGTTGACCTCGAGCTCGAGGTGAATGCGCTCGTTCTCCCCGTAGAAGAGATTGAGGCTCATGTCCTCGATCGGGCTGGTGGACAACAGGTGCAGGCGCGCCTTGATGTCCCCGAACTCCAGCTGCGGGTGGAACAGCATGATGTTGACCATCGGGCCGAACAGCGCGCGCGAGGACGCGCCGCCCTGCAGTTCGGCATCGCGGTGGATGTCCTCGTGGCGGTAGCGCTGATGGCGCAGCGCGCCCGAGATCTCCAGCCGCGCCGAGGTCAGCAGCTCACCCCAGGTGGTGTTGTCGCGCACCGGAAGTCGCATCGGCACGATATTGGAGAGCATGCCCGTGGAGCGGCGCATGACCGCGGTGGTGCGGGCCGTCACCGGCAGGCTCAGCACCGCCTCGTCCTTGCCGGTGAGGCGGGCCATGTAGGCGGCGAACGCCGCCACGATCACTCCGGGCAGCCCCGAATCATGCTGCGCACCAACCGCTTCGATACGACGGCGCAGCTCGTCGGCGAGCGGCGCGCCGTAGCGCATATTGCCCGCGCGCGGCGGCGCGGAACGACCCTTCAGCGTGGTGGCGCCCTCGAGCCCGGCGGTGCGCTGGGCCCAGTGCGCACGATCGGCCGCGAAGCGGGTGCTCTCGCGGTAGGCGAACTCGGATTCCACCAGCTCCTTGAGCGTGCCGACCCGCACCGTCTCCGGTTCGAGGCCGCGCTGCAGGGCGGTGTAGCGCTTGGCCGACCACTGCATGGTGTTCATGGCGGCATAGCCGTCGCCGACGATGTGGTGGCCGATCACGAACCAGAACCAGCGCCGCTCGGCAACACGAATCAGGGTGGGGGCGAAGAGCAGATCGATGTCGGTGAGCACGTTCGCCGGGCGGATCACCTGCGCGTTCATCCAGTCATGCGCCGCCGCAACGGGATCCGGCTCGGAGCGCAGATCCATGAGCTTGGTGTTGTGCCCCGCGGTGGGGTCGATGTACTGGAAGGGCTGCCCGTCGATCTCGGTGAAGCGCAGCTGGGAGGAGCGCCACATCGGGACGCCGTCCTCGGAGACCTGCAATAGCAGATCGACATCGAAATCACCTTGGATGTCGACGTATTGGGCCATGGTGAGCGGGACGTCGGGAGTCAGCAGCTGCGCGTACCAGACGCCGAGCTGTGCGGGGCCGAGCGGGAACGGCGCTGAGATATCCGACGGCGGAACTTCACTCGGTCCGAGACCACTCGAGTCCGTACCCTGCACCAGAGCCTCCCTTGTCATGGCGAAATGCGGTGTCGACCAACGTTTTCGGGCATCACGAAATAGACCTGCATGCGCCCGGCTGACGAGGGCGCACAAGGCCGCGAAAGATCGCACCGCCCTGGGTGATTCGACGAATGCGCGGGGGTATCACTGGCATGACCCAGCCGCGCTGATCCAACTAGTGCTCGAAGCGGCCGGGCCTACTGGCTCACCGGCCGGGATGCGATTGCCTCCGGGTCATCGCATCCGGATTGTCCTGCTGCCGATCTCCTCCAACTGTCACCTGCATCACATGGGATGCCGTTCATGCATGCGAACACTAGGCGTTTACACAATAAAAAGGAACTTTTTCCCGAAAAAAAGTTGGACAAGCGTCTAGTTGACCGGCGGGCTCACGCTAACGGGGCCCTGAATGTGGGTACGACCACATGACAGACCGAAGGTGTGACTGAGCACACTTTCGGATGTGGAGACTATGAGTCGAAACGTTGCAACTGCGTTGCATCGGCGCCCAGGCGCCGATCCAGCACGCGAATCTTGGCCTCGATCTGCGCATACAGCGGAGACTCACGATCAACGGTGGCGCGGTAGGCAGCCCAGGCGGCCGCATCGTCACGGCCCTCGGCACCGGAAGTCCACCGACTCATGACCGAAGCGTCGCCGGAACGTAATACGGCGGTGCGCAGGCGCACTCGCAATTCATCGCGAATGTCTATAACTCCCGGCGCGTTCGAACGCGGCAGCACAGGGCCCGCGTAAAGGCGCACCGCGGTATCCACGTCCCCGGAATCCAGGGCAGCGCGCAGCGCCTCCACATCCGTGGCGATCGGGACCCGCAAACGATAGGGGCGCGAACCGAACACATTCGACCCGACCACCGAGCGCAGCCGCGACATGGCGGCACGAATCGTGGCGTTGTCCAGATCGGCGTCATCGAGCAGCAGGGCGAGGTGATCGGCCGAGAGGCCCTCGGTGTGCTCGGCCAGCAAGAGCAGGATCTCGGCATGGCGCTGCGAGAGCGGAACTCGCTCACCCGCCACCGTCAGCTGCGGCTGGCCCAGGCCCAGGACCTCGAGGCCGAGCCGCTCCGGCTGCGGCGCATCCGCGGCCGCGCGGCGATCGTTGCCCGAACGCACCGCGGCCAGAAGGAGATCCATCTCCGCGGCCGTCGCCGCCGCCTTGACCAGCGCGAGGATCTCCGGACGCGCGACCCGCACGCCGCCCGCGATCATCAGCACGCCCACCAGGCGGCCGTCCGGATCGTGCACCGGCGCAGCGGCTCCCGTGATCTGGTGCATGCGGTGCAGGAAATGCTCGGGACCGTGGATCCAGGCCGCGCGGCCGGTGCGCACCACCAGGCCCACCGCATTGGTGCCGACCCGGCGTTCGCTGAGGTCATTGCCCTCGCGCAGGCCCGCGTCCGCGGCGGCGTGCACGCGATCGGCATTGCCGTGCACCGACAGCACGCGGCCGAACTGGTCGGCCACGACCACGATCAGGCCGGTGCTGGTGGCATCGCGCAGTAATAGCTTGTCCACCAACGGCATGACAGCCGCGATCGGATGCGCGTCGCGATAACGCTCGAGGTCGGTGCCACGCAGGCCACGACCATCGCCGTCATCCATAGGATCCACACCGCCGCGCAGGCTGCGCAGCCAGGATTCCAGTACCATCGGCCGCAGCAAACCTGGCAGCTGCCCCAGCTGATCGCCGCCCACACTGAGGTATCCATGTGCCTGGGCGGCATACGTTTCGAGCGCCCCGAGCTGACTCCCCGGTTCGACGCCATGGTGGGACTGCCCTCCACCTGCGAGATTGCTGACCATTTGCCTTTCTTTCCGCCCCAAAGAGTACCGGCGTACCTGAGACCTCAAGGCGGAAGCCGGACGTTTGTCCGGCAGGTCACACACCGACAACGACCACCGGAAATGTGAGCTACGCAGCATTTTGTTAAATGGAACGTGTTCAGTTGCTGGTCGACGTGCGGTCGGTGCCCGTCGAATCCCTTGTGGCGACTACGATTTCACGTGAACGGCGTTCACCGAACTAGTTCGGCGGGAGCGTCGGCTTGAGCGCCGCCGCGCTGCGAATGCGCGCCGCGCCCCACCACAGGCCCGCGCCGTAGGCCACATCGTCGAGGCGTTTGCACAATACATAACGTGCCGGATCCAGACTGCCCGGCTCACGATGAGTGAACCAGTCGGCCAAACCCTCCGCCATCGCCAGGGTGATCGCAATGTGCCGGACCCGCCGCGAGCACAGCATGCCCAACAGGGTCACCGGCCAATAGTGCCGGCACATGGCCGAAGCCAGCCGCCAGACACCACCGGTGAAACCGCGCGTCATATAGATGGCGGCCACCCGGGTCGGATTGTCGAGCCCGGCGAAGACCCGGCGTAATCGGATCAGGGTGGCGGCCAAGGTCATCACGCCACCGAAGACGCCCCACCCCGACAGCGTGCTCAGCAGCAGGGCCGAGACGGCCGTCCAGATCGGCATCGACAGCGGCGAGGCCAGGCCCGGATGCCGCTGCGCCAGGGGCGCCACGCCGGTCCCATGGGTGACCTTGTGCACGAACCAATTTCGCAGCGACACCGGATTGCTGTGCGCGACCCGGGCGGCGGGCTCGTAGCGCAGCCGCCAGCCCGCCCGATCCAGCCGCCAGCACAGATCGACATCCCCGCCCGCGGCCATGGATTCGTCGAAACCACCCTCGGCCAGCAGGGCCAGGCGACGCACCAGCACCGCCGAACTCGGCACGTACGGCACCGGGCCGTGCGCATGCACGGCAGACTCCCGACGGCCGCGATGCACCGAACCACGGGTGTGCTCGTAGCGGGCCAGCAGCGTGGAATCCGGGTCCATGGCCAGGATGCGCGGGGCCACCAGCGCCACCTTCGGATCGCTGAAATGACCCAGCATGACCTCCAGCCAGCCGGTCCGGGGCACCACGTCGGGGTCCAGGAAGGCCACGAATTCGGTTGCCGCGGCCTTCAATCCGAAATTGCGGGCGGCGGCCGTGCCGTGCTGCCGATCGCGGCGCAGCACGGTGATGCGGCAGCGGTTGCCGCGTTGCTCCGGAATCCGCACCGGCCGATCCGACCCGTCGTCCACCACGATCACGGTGTGCCCGCGCAGCGCCGAGAGCAGCCGCGACAGCTCCGGCGTGTGATTGTGCACCGGCACGATCACGGTGACGTCCTCCAGCGACGGCAGCAACCGCGGGCGCGGATTGGCCACCCCGGAATCGAGCAGACGTCTGGCAACCCGAGCCGACGCAGGGTCGGTCACCTCGAGGTAGCCGTCACCGATCAAGGCCGCAGCTTCCGGCGCGAGCCGTAGCAACCTCGTCGGCGTGCCGCCGACCAGGAGCCGTCCACCGGAATAAGTGCGCACCTTGGGATCGATTCGCACCCCGAAACCATCGGGAAGGCGATCATGGCGCATTCCCGAATGCTAAGTCAGGCAACCGGTAGCAATGATGATTGCCACGCGGGGCAGATGATCGGATTCGATCTCGCGCACACATCGGGACCGTAGCTCGACTGGTCTTGTCGCGTGCGCTCTAGACTGCCGGGAGGAAAATCGGCAGTTGAACTGGTAGGGGACGGAAATCCGTGCCCGGTGGTCGAGGCGGTATGGGAGTCGGGCGCATGCAGACAGGCGGGGGCGGTAACACCCTCTCGGAATCCGAGATCGTCGAGGCCGCGCTGCGGGTGGTCCGGCAGGACGGTGTGGAGAAGCTGTCCATGCGACGTCTCTCCCGCGAACTCGGAGTTTCGCCGATGGCTCCCTATTACTACGTCGCCGACAAGCGCGAGCTACTCGATCTGGTCGCCACCGCGGCCCTGACCGGGGTGCGCAAGCCGCCTCCCGAATTCGGTACGTGGCAAATGCGATTGCGCGATCTGATCGACCAGATCGACGAGAAATTGCGCAAGCACCCCGGTCTGGGCGATGTTCTCATCGAGCAGATGCTGGGCAAACAGCTCGATCTCATCGCGGCCGTGATGGAAATCCTCTTCGACGCCGGATTCGACGAGCGCAATGTGCTCTCCTCCTACGCCACCATCCACACCTATCTGTTCGGGCGTTCCAAGGTGAACCCGCGCGATCGCAACGCGCTGTTGGATGAGCGGGTACTGCCCGAAGCCGTGGAGCGCGCCACCAAACACCTGGCGGATCTGCGCGGCCGGTACTCCTACGACTTCTCGATGGACGTGCTGATCGCGGGGCTGGAAGCTCAGCTTGTCCGGCAGCGAGACAGCCACGTATAGTGAAACTAGAACACGTTCTAGTTTCGGTTCGAGAGGACACTATGACCACCGTCGACGTTCCACAGAGCTCGCGATCGGCCGTGCTGCGGGTCTCCGCGGTCATCAACGAGACGGCCGACTCCTGCTCACTGGTCTTCGACGTGCCCGAGGACCAGCGTGAGCGCTTCGACTACCAGCCGGGCCAGTTCCTGACCCTGCGCATCCCCAGCGACCTCACCGGCTCCGTCGCCCGCTGCTACTCGCTGGCCAGCTCGCCGCACACCGACGACAAGCCGAAGGTGACCATCAAGCGCACCGTCGACGGCTACGCCTCGAACTGGGTGTGCGACAACGTGAAAGCCGGTGACAGCCTCGAGGTGCTGCCGCCCTCGGGCGTGTTCACGCCCAAGAACCTCGACGAGGACCTGCTGCTGTTCGCGGCCGGCAGCGGCATCACCCCCGTGATGTCCATCCTCAAGTCGGCGCTCGCACGCGGCAACGGACGCATTGTGGTGGTGTACGCCAACCGCGACCACGAGGCCGTCATCTTCGCCCGCGAACTGCGCGAACTCGCCGACAAGCACCCGCAGCGACTGGCCGTCATCCACTGGCTCGAACACCTGCAGGGGCTGCCCACCACCGAGGCGCTGGCCACGCTGGTCTCGCCCTACACCGCCTACGAGGCGTTCATGTGCGGCCCCAAGCCGTTCATGGACCGCGTCCACGACGCGCTGGGCCAACTCGGCATGCCGCGCAACCGGACTCACGCCGAGGTCTTCAACTCACTGTCGGGCGACCCGTTCGCCGAGGTCGCGCCCACCGAGATCACCGCGGAGGAAGCGGCCGACGCCGCCAGCGTCGAGGTCGAATTGGACGGCGAGACGCACGAATTGACCTGGCCGCGCAGCCAGACGCTGGTCGACATCATGCTCTCCAAGGGCATCGACGTGCCCTACTCCTGCCTCGAAGGCGAGTGCGGGTCGTGCGCCTGCACCGTGCTCGAGGGCGAGGTCGAGATGGAGAACGCCGAGATCCTCGATCCCGAGGACATCGCCAACGGGTACATCCTGGGCTGCCAGGCGCGGCCGGTGACGGATCGCCTGAAGATCCAGTTCTGAGCTGAAAAAGATTCGGCCGCCGCGTGATTCACGCGGCGGCCTTACTCTTTTCCGGCCCAATACGCCTCGAAAGACCTCAGTACGCCGAGAAGACGTTGTCGATCGAGCCGTAGCGGTGCGACGCGTAGTTGCAGGCCGCCGCGATGTTCGCGACCGGGTCGTAGATATCCCACGAGGTGCCGTCGACGTGGTACGCCTGGAAGGTCGGGTCGATGACCTGCAGCAGGCCCTTCGACGGGATGCCCGCGGCGGCGTTCGAGTCGTAGAGGTTGATGGCCTGCGGGTTACCGCCGGACTCGCGCTGGATATTGCGGAAGATGCCGTCGTAGCTGCCCGGGATGCCGTGCTGGTTCATCACGTACAGGGCGTTGTTGATCCAGCCGTTGAGGTCATTGGCGAAGACCGGGGGCAGCAGCTGGTTGAACGGCGCGGGCAGGCCCTCGACGAACGAACGGACCTGGTCCTGCTGGGGCGCGGGCAGACCGTCATTGGCCTGCACGGCCTGCTGCTGGAGCTGCTGGGCGGTGCCCTGGAACTCCGGCGGGACGCCGTTGATGACGTCGGCGGAGGCTGTGCCGGTACCGGCGACCAGGGCCGCGGCGGCCAGGGCGACGGCGGCGATGCCGGTGGCAGCCTTGGTGGGGACGAGCTTGGAGAACATATTTTCAGTCATGGCGTATCGCGGGGGCAGAGCTCACCACGGCGAGCATCCGGGAGGAAGCCGCCGACGCGCTGCGTGGATCGGGATGTGCATTGTGGGGGAACGGGATTCGGGAGACTTCCCAGTTATCACCGTTCGTTCACGCTCTCGCCGACTGCGGCGGTCTCCGCGTAAGGGGTGCCCTGCCCGTTTCGAGCAGGTATCGGCCGTCGCCGACTGATCACAGACTGGTCTCGCAAAGTGAACGTAAACTTAACGCCAGATGAACAATCAGGACAAACCTACAGAGCGGTCCGTCACAGCAATCCGTCAGCGCTGGGCGCGGTAGTGTGCGCGCCGGTCAGCGGTCAGATGTTCGGTCGCGTAACTCAACGCGGTGCGGCCCATATCCGCGGCGTGCGCATCCAGAAATCCGGTGAGAATCGCCGCGTCGACCCGTTTACCGATCTCGCGCAGCATCCAGCCAACCGCCTTCTGAATCAGATCGCGGCGATCGGCGAGCAGTAGCTCACACAGTTCCAGCGTCGTCGAGGTATCGCCCTGCTTGATGAAGGCGAAAGTGGTGAGCAGCGCCACCCGGCGCTCCCACAGCGAATCCGCCGCCGCGAATTCGAACAGCCGATCGCGCGGCCGATCCAGGAACCACGGACCGAACACGAACTCCGCCGACGCATCCACCAGATCCCAGTTGTTCACCCGCCCCCGCAACACCGCGGCCGAATACAACTCGACGATCTCGCGCTGCCGCGCTACATCACCCCCGCGCTTTCGCGTCGCCCGCGCCATCTCCCCATTCAGAATCACCAACCCGGCCAGCCGATGCTCGTGCACCGGCGAGTCGAGCAGCAGATCGATCTCCGAAAGCGGCATCCCGGCAAACCGTTTCACCGCCTTCCGGGTCTGCGGAACCCGGATGCCGATGAATTCGTCGCCCTCCCCGTACTCCCCCGGGCCGGTCTTGAAAAACCGTTGCAGATGCACCGCATCCGCCGGATCGGCGAGCGCCGCCAATTCCGCCCGCACCGCCGCTGCGGTCAGCTCATTCGCAGTCGCACCCGTGCCGCTCATCGCGCCTCCCGCATCGGTGGGCCCAGTCCGGATCGAATCCTAAAGCGGCAACCGGGCCACGCCCCCGAAGCCGTCCGCTAAAAGCGCGCGGAGGCGGGTCTGCTTTCAGCCGCGGCTTGTAACAGCACCTCGCCGAAATTTCGCATATGGTCCGCCCCTCCGTACCAGGCCGTCACTATCTCGACGGCGGCCGCCCGGGTGCGGTGAGCCGCGGCGGCCAAATCCGCGACGTTGTCCGCGCCGGACTCGGCGGCCTGGGCGGCCACCTCCAGATCGTGGCTGGCGGTCAGCAGACGCATGATGTGGTGCAGGTCGATACTGGCGTCGCCGGTGCGGAATTCGGCGGCCTTGGACGCGGCCAGGGCGGGCGCGGGCGACGCTGCTACCACCGGAATCGGCTCCACCGCAACCGGTTCCGGTTCCGGGGCCGCGCGGCGGCGGGACGGAATCGGCTGGCGTTCGGCCGGGCGCGGGGTTTCCTGCACGCTCTCGCGCAGCGAGGCGGCGACCGCCTCGAGGCTCTCCAGGCGGGCCGGGGCCTCCTGCGGAGCGGGCTCGGGGTCCGGGGCATGACGGCGGCCGGTGGTCGGGGCCTCCACCGCCGGGCTCGCGGCGTAGATATCCTCTTCGACTTCGATGCGGCCACCGAAGGGCGAACCGTTGACCGGGCGCACGGCCGGAATCTCGGTCTCCAGCGGTGTGGCGGCGTAGGAGTCGCTGTCGGTGAACGACCCGTTGTTGGGTCTGGTGCGGGCGTAGAGCGACGCGTTCGGGTCGGCGTACTCCGCGGCCGGCGCGGTGAACGAATCCCGGTCGGTGGTGATGCGGGCCGCGAACGGGTCACCGTCGGCGGAGAGCCGGGCCGCCACCGCCTCCGGATCCGCGCTGCGCTGCGGCAGATCGGGCGCCAGCCGCCGCGGCAGACCCTCCGGTTCCGGTGTGGCGCGCAGGGTTACGGGCGCGCTGGACCACTGGTTCGCCTGCGCCTCCTGGCCGTTGCGGCCCAGGCTGCCGTAGCCGCCGGTGTCGATGCCGGTGAGCACCGGGTTCGGCGAGGTGCCCGGCGACGGCGAGTCCGGGTGGGTGAGTCGGTACCCCGGCTGGCGCGCGGAGCGCGAATCTCCCGAACCGGCAGTGAAATCGGCATCCATGGCCGACATTCTTACCGGCCCGCGCGACCGGGTGCGAGTCGGGCCACATACCGGGTGCGTACCGCTGTGCACGAAACCGGCTCACGACCAACGGTATTGGGGTATTGACGGGATCAGCAATTGGAGGGCGCGGGTTCACCCCGCAACCGGGCATCGACCCAGGCGAGCGCGTCCGGTAGACCCAATACCGCCGCGGACAAATGCTCCGGCGACGGATTCATGTCCATATCCAGGCGCACCCCGGCCGCACAATACCGGCGATCGGTATTCACGATGGCGTCCACCGGAATCAGCGGATCGCTCGGCGAATGCCACTCGAAGACAGGGATGTTCGGCACCCCGTCGTAGAGCTCCAGACTGTTCTCGTCCAGCACCGACATCACCGCCGGATCATCGATCATCGAAGTGCTGGCGGCGAATTCGCTCGCACTGTGACCAGCGCCGATCGCCATGATCTCGTTGGTGCAGCCATTGGCCATGGCATCGCGCGCGGCCAAGCCCGCCGCGTTCATCTGCGTGCTGATCGGCAGCCGGTCCGGATACTCGCGCTCCAGGCCGATGGCCGCCGCCATGGCGAGCCCGAACGCCGGATGCGGTTGCAGGCCCAGCGCGTTCACCATCTTGCGCAGATTCATCGGCACCCCGCCGGTGGCCGCGCCCGCGATCGACAACTCCGGTGCATAGCGGGGCGCGAGCGCAGCAGCCCAGGCCGTCGCCATGCCGCCACCGGAGTAGCCCGCCATCGCCACCTGGCTGTTCCCCAAGCCCAATTCGGGCAGGCGCTTCACCGCGCGAATGCCGTCCAAAGTGATCTGACCACCCAATTTGGCTGCGCCATAGGCGAAATTGGGGCCCAGGTGATCCGGCAACGCCACCGACCAACCCCGCCGCAACGCCACATTCAACGCGACCGCCTCGCGCACTTGCAGATTCGGGTCGTTCGTATAGAGCACCCGCGACACCGCGCACTGCGCGCCGAGACCGTTGATGATGTGCTGGTAGGACAGCAGTGGACCGTCCGGCGCATGCTCACGCGGGGTCAGCACCGTGGTGACCGCGGCGATCGGTGCGCCCTCCGAGCTCGTGGAACGGAATTTCACCAGCGTGACCGCGGTGTCCGGGAACATCAGCAGCGGCGGCATGGGCCGGGTCGCGAGCACGTCACCGGGCGCGTGATCACCGAGATCGGCGGTCTGTGCGTAGAAGGGGTCCGGATCGGGCACCGGATAGATCGGATCCGCCCGGGCCACGGCGGTACCGCCGAGAGCCAGACCCGCCATGACAATTCCGAACGCACGTAGCAACCACTCGGCCTTCACCAGGTTCCTCCACGAACTTCGCAGTGAGAATCACACGCTTGCCCCACAACGAGTGTCGTTCGGAAGCTCGGAAGAAGAAACAGCGACACGCCAGCAAACAACTCGGCGGTGGCGCTCAGCCCATATGGCTCATGCCCGCCGCGACCACCTGCGCCACATTCATGATCTCGTCGGTCGTCGGCAGCGGCACCCCGTCCAGGGCGTGCAAGCGATCCGTACTCGCGATCGCCAGCATCGCCGACACCCAGGCCGCCGCACAGGCCCGCAGCGTCCCCGGCTGCACCGGGCCCGGCGCACTCGCGGCCAGAATCCGCGCCGTCACCTCGAGCAGCTGATCACGCATGCGGCGCAACTGCTTCCGCACATCCGGATGGGTATCGGCCTCACGCCACATGATCACGCGCAACACCGAGGAGTTGTTGTCGCGCAGATTCAGCGCCGCGTCCATATTGACCAGGCTCTTGGCCGGATCACCCGGCACCACCACCGAATCGATGTCGTCGATCGGCTCGGGCGGGACGCGCTCGGCCATCAGGGCCGACAGAATCGCGTCCTTGGTGGGGAAATAGTAGAAGACCAGGCCCTTGGGCACCCCGGCCGCATCGGCGATGGATGCGGTGGGAGTCGCATCGAATCCATTGGCCGCGAAAAGCCTTTCGGCGGCATCCAGGATGAGCTGGCGAGCGTCCCCGTCGACCTTCTTGCTGCGCCGACGCCCCACCCGGCGAGGTGCGGGTCCCGCATTTGCTGGTGTGGGCACTGCTCGCATTCCTCCTCACGCTTCGAAGCGGAGGCGACCGCCACCGATCGGGCGGACGTAGACGACAAGCATATCCCGCGAACGCGCCGACCTCGATTCATCACCCGAATACCGGGGGAATCGAGGCCGGCGGCTCGAAGCGGTCAGTGCGCCGCCGCACCGAAACGACCCGAAACCTCGGGCATTTCGGCCAATGCGACCACGACCGTCAGCGCACCCACGATCCAGGCAACCCACGAGGCGTTGCTGTAGGAGTGGAAGTTCATCACCCAGGGGGAGATGAACGTCAGGACGCCCAGCACGCCGAGCGCGTACCCGACCCAGCTCGGGGCCCGGTCCGCCATCTGCGACAGGCCCGCGAGTGCGATCAGCACGCCGAGCACCACGAGGGTCCAGAGTGCGTGCGTGCTGTGCGAGACCCAGATCGGGGACAGCGCGGCGACTGCGCCGAGCACGACGGTGACGGCCTGCTCCGCGCGACTCACGGTGAACATGGAATGCCTCCTTTGAAAGGCGAGGGAATATGTTCTGATTCCGTTGTATTCCTGATTGACCGCCCGATCAATCAATGCCCGGCTACGCTTCGGCCGCAGTTCGGGTGTGACCGGCGACACAGCGATCTGAGGGCGGGCGATTCGCTATGGTTGCCACATGTCATCGTCGGTAGAACATGTTCTAGTTGTTGGTGCGGGCCTCGCCGGCCTGCGCACCGCCGAAGAGCTGCGACGTGGGGGTTACACCGGCGAGCTCACCCTGCTCGGCGATGAGAACAAGGCACCCTACGACCGGCCGCCACTGTCCAAGCAGTACATGCGCGGCGAGACCGACGACACCGCGCTGCGGCCTGCGGAGTTCTACCCCGAACACGACATCCGGCTACGCCTCGGCGTCACCGCCACCGGCGTCGACACCGCCGCGCGGCGCGTACACCTCGCCGACGGCACCGACCTCGGCTACGACGCCCTAGTGATTGCCACCGGATTGCGGCCGCGGCGTATCCCGGGTCTGCCGGACGTCTCCGGCGTGCACGTGCTGCGCTCGCACGCCGACGCGGCGGGGCTGCGCGAGCACCTCGGCGGCGCGCGCAAGGCCGTCATCGTCGGCGCGGGGTTCATCGGCTGCGAACTCGCGGCCAGCTTCCGGTCCCGCGAGCTCGACGTGACCATCGTCGAACCGCAGCCCACTCCCCTGTTCGCCGCGCTCGGCGAGCAGGTCGGGGCGCTGGTCACCCGGCTGCACGAGGCCGAGGGCGTGCGGGTGCGCTGCGGCGTCGGCATGGAATCGCTTGTCACCGACGGCGACTCGGTCACCGGCGTGCGACTGTCCGACGGCACGGTGCTCGACGCCGACCTGGTCGTCATCGGCATCGGGTCGGTGCCCGCGGCCGCGTGGCTCGAAGACTCCGGCATTCCGCTCGCCGCACCGGGCGACGGCGGCGGCGTCCTCACCGACGAGACCGGGCAGACCTCGGTGCCGGGCGTCTGGGCGCTCGGCGACGTGGCCGCCTGGCCGCACGCCACCGGCCGCAACAAGCGCGTCGAACACTGGACCAATGCCGGGGAGCAGGCCCAGATCCTGGCCGCCGCGCTGCTGGGCAACGAGCCGGCCACCGAGGTCCAGGTGCCGTACGTGTGGAGCGACCAGTACGACATGAAGATCCAGGTGCTCGGCATACCCGCCCTCGCCGACGAGATCGTCGTCGTCGAGGACAAGGGCCGCAAGTTCCTCGTCCACTACCTGCGCGCGGGCCGACTGGTCGCGGTCGCGGGCGCGAGCATGGTCGGCAAGGTCATGAAGGCCCGCGCCGAACTCGCCGCCAACCTCCAACAGCACGCACCCATCGGCTGACGGTCGAACCCGCCCCCGCCTGCCTTTTCCACCCGCGGTTCGCGATCAGGCAGGGTTCTTCACTACCGTGCTTGGTGTGATCGTCGCGCTCATCGACTCCGGACTGGGGCTGCTGCCCACGGCCGCCTGGTTGCGGAAGCTGCGGCCCGATCTCGATCTGCTGCTGCTCAATGATCCCGACGGCGCGCCCTGGGGTCCGAAACCGGAGCAGTGGGTCGTCGACCGGGTACTGGACACCGCCCGTCTCGCGCTCCGCGAAGGCGCGGAAGTCATTGTGCTGCCCTGCAATACGGCCAGCGTCACCGCCCTCGAGCAGGTCCGGAACGCGGTCGGCGACGCGGTGCCGGTGATCGGCACGGTCCCCGCGATCAAACCCGCCGCGGCCGCTTGCCAGAAGGTTGCGGTCTGGGCCACCGCGGCGACCACCGCCAGCGCCTACCAGGCCGACCTGATCGCCCGCTTCGGCGGCGAAGCCGACATCACCGGCGTCGCCTGCCACGGCCTGGCCGACGCCATCGACCGCGGCGACCTCCCCGTCATCGCCGACGCCATCGCCGACGCCGCCGCCCGCACCCCCGCCGACACCGAAGGCATCGTGCTCGGCTGCACCCACTACCCCCTCGTCCTGGACGACATCCTCACCGCCCTCCCCGCCGGCGTCCGAGTCTTCGACAGCGCCGAAGCCGTCGCAGGCCAAACCCTCCGCCGCCTGGACGCCCTCGGCCGACCCACCGCGGGCACCGGCACGGTGCGAGTCATTGCCAGCGGTCGTCCCGGCGAATTGCCGCGCGCCGCAGCAGCTTTCGAATCCGGACGCCTCCTCGGCGCGATTCCCGCGACCACCACGTCTCAGCTCCGCTAGCGCGCTCCGCGCACAGATACGAAATATGGCCGCTCCCAACGGGAGCGGCCATATTCTTGCGAAAAGGCAAACGGCGCCGCCCCTTTCGGAGCGACGCCGTCTGACAGCGATTCAGCGAATCACCAGTGAGTCAGAGAATCACTTGATGATCTTGGTGACGCGACCGGCACCGACGGTGCGGCCACCCTCACGGATCGCGAAACGCAGGCCCTCGTCCATGGCGACCGGCTGGATGAGCTTGACGCTCATCTCGGTGTTGTCGCCGGGCATGACCATCTCGGTGCCCTCGGGGAGGGTCACGACGCCGGTCACGTCCGTGGTACGGAAGTAGAACTGCGGGCGGTAGTTGTTGAAGAACGGGGTGTGGCGGCCGCCCTCGTCCTTCGACAGGATGTACGCCTGGCCCTCGAACTCGGTGTGCGGGGTCGTGGTGCCCGGCTTGATGACAACCTGGCCACGCTCGACATCTTCGCGCTTGATGCCACGGACCAGCAGACCGACGTTGTCGCCCGCCTGGCCGTTGTCCAGCAGCTTGCGGAACATTTCGATGCCGGTGATGGTGGTCTTGGTGGTCTTCTCGCGGATGCCGACGATCTCGACTTCCTCGTTCACGTTGACGATGCCACGCTCGATACGACCGGTGACGACGGTGCCACGACCGGTGATCGTGAAGACGTCCTCGATCGGCATCAGGAACGGCTTGTCGGTCTCACGGACCGGGTCCGGGATCGACTCGTCGACGGCGTTCATCAGCTCGATGATCGACTCGGTCCACTTCGGGTCGCCCTCGAGCGCCTTCAGACCGGAGACCCGCACGACCGGCGCGTCCTCGTCGAACTCCTGCGAAGCCAGCAGCTCGCGGACCTCCATCTCGACGAGCTCGAGGATTTCCTCGTCGTCGACCATGTCGGACTTGTTCAGCGCGACAAGGATGTAGGGCACGCCGACCTGGCGGGCGAGCAGCACGTGCTCACGGGTCTGCGGCATCGGGCCGTCGGTGGCGGCCACGACCAGGATCGCGCCGTCCATCTGGGCGGCACCGGTGATCATGTTCTTGATGTAGTCCGCGTGGCCCGGGGCGTCGACGTGCGCGTAGTGGCGCTTCTCCGTCTGGTACTCGACGTGGGAGATGTTGATCGTGATACCACGAGCCTTCTCCTCCGGCGCCTTGTCGATCTGGTCGAACGCGAAGGCCGCGTTCAGGTTCGGGTACTTGTCAGCCAGCACCTTGGTGATCGCGGCAGTCAGCGTGGTCTTGCCGTGGTCAACGTGACCGATGGTGCCGATGTTGACGTGGGGCTTCGTCCGCTCGAACTTCGCCTTCGCCACTGTGGTCCTCCTGGACTAGTTTGTGCGTGCTTTTTTTGCAGCAGTGCGGTTTGTATTACAGGTGGGTCGTTCGACGACCATGCGGGACGGATTCTCGCAAACCCGTCCCGGCAGCGAATTACTCGCCGGTCGCCTTGGCGATGATCTCCTTCGACACGTTGGCCGGAACCTCCGCGTACGAATTGAACACCATCGAGAAGTTCGCTCGGCCCTGGGTCTTCGACCGCAGGTCACCGATGTAGCCGAACATCTCCGAGAGCGGAACCAGCGCCTTGACGACACGGGCACCACTGCGTTCCTCCATGGCCTGGATCTGGCCACGGCGGGAGTTCAGGTCGCCGATCACTTCGCCCATGTAATCCTCGGGCGTGGTGACCTCGACAGCCATGAGCGGCTCGAGGATCACCGGACCGGCCTTGCGAGCCGCTTCCTTGAGGGCCATCGCACCCGCGATCTTGAACGCCATTTCCGAGGAGTCGACCTCGTGGTAGGCGCCGTCGAGCAGGGCGGCGGACACGTTCACCAGCGGGAAGCCCGCCAGCACGCCGTACTGCATGGCGTCCTGGATACCGGCGTCGACCGAGGGGATGTACTCACGAGGAACGCGGCCACCGGTGACCTTGTTCTGGAACTCGTAGGTAGCGCCGTCCTCGGCATCGACCAGCGGAGCCAGCGCGATGATCACGCGGGCGAACTGGCCCGAGCCACCGGTCTGCTTCTTGTGGGTGTACTCGTGCTTCTCGACCGGCTTGGTGATGGTCTCACGGTAGGCCACCTGCGGCTTACCGATGTTGGCCTCGACCTTGAACTCGCGCTTCATGCGGTCGACGTAGATGTCGAGCTGGAGCTCGCCCATGCCGCCGATGACGGTCTGGCCGGTCTCCTGGTCCAGCTTCACGTTGAAGGTGGGGTCCTCTTCCGCGAACTTCTGGATCGCGGAGCCCAGCTTCTCCTGGTCGGCCTTCGTCTTCGGCTCGATGGCCACCTCGATGACCGGATCCGGGAAGGTCATGGACTCCAGCACGATCTGGTTCTGCGGATCGCACAGGGTGTCACCCGTGGTGGTGTCCTTCAGACCGATGACCGCGTAGATGTGGCCGGCCACGGCCTCGGGAACCGGGTTCTCCTTGTTGGAGTGCATCTGGAACAGCTTGCCCAGACGCTCCTTCTTGCCCTTGGTCGCGTTGATGACCTGGGCGCCGGAGTCGACCTTGCCGGAGTACACACGGACGTAGGTCAGCTTGCCGAAGAACGGGTGGGTCGCGATCTTGAACGCCAGCGCCGCGAAAGGCTCGTCCGCGGACGGCTTGCGGGTCAGGATCTCGTCTTCCTTGCCGGGCACGTGGCCCTGCACCGACTCCACGTTCAGCGGGGACGGCAGGTAGTCGACGACGGCGTCGAGCATGGGCTGAACGCCCTTGTTCTTGAACGCCGAACCGCACAGCACCGGGTAGAGCTCGGAGTTGACGGTCATCTTGCGGATGGCGCCCTTGATCTCCTCGACCGAGAGCTCCTCGCCACCGAAGAACTTCTCCAGCAGCGACTCGTCGGACTCGGCGACGGTCTCGAGCAGTTCCTGGCGGTACATCTCGGCCTGATCCTTGAGATCGGCCGGGATCTCGACGACCTCGTACTGCTCGCCGAGCTTGGTCTCGCCCTTCCAGACCTTGGCGTTCATCTCGACCAGGTCGACGATGCCCTCGAAGGTGTCCTCGGCGCCGATCGGCAGCTGGATGACCAGCGGCTTCGCGCCCAGACGGTCCTTGATGGTCTGAACGGTGAAGTAGAAGTCAGCGCCCAGCTTGTCCATCTTGTTGACGAAGCAGATACGCGGCACGTCGTACTTGTCGGCCTGACGCCACACCTGCTCGGACTGCGGCTCGACGCCTTCCTTACCGTCGAACACCGCGACGGCGCCATCGAGCACGCGCAGCGAACGCTCCACCTCGACGGTGAAGTCGACGTGGCCGGGGGTGTCGATGATGTTGATCTGGTTGTCGTTCCAGTAACAGGTCGTCGCGGCGGACGTGATGGTGATGCCGCGTTCCTGCTCCTGCGCCATCCAGTCCATGGTGGCGGCGCCATCGTGAACTTCACCGATCTTGTACGTGATACCGGTGTAGAACAGGATGCGTTCGGTGGTGGTGGTCTTGCCCGCATCGATGTGGGCCATGATGCCGATGTTGCGGACCTTGTTCAGGTCGGTGAGCACTTCCTGTGCCACGGAAACTTCCCCGCTCGTAGCTAGTTGGGATTCAACGGGATGGGCCTCGGGATTGTCCGAGAGCCCTCGGTGTCAACGTCGGGCGCGACGCGTAAGTGCCTCGCTTGCAGCAGCTCGGCGGTCGCGCCCGACATGTGACTCGTCTCCCGGCACTTCCGAACGGAGGGCCGGGCCACAGGTCACCAGCGGTAGTGCGCGAAGGCCCGGTTCGACTCGGCCATCTTGTGGGTGTCCTCGCGACGCTTCACCGAAGCGCCCAGGCCGTTGCTGGCGTCCAGCAGCTCGTTGGCCAGACGCTCGACCATGGTCTTCTCACGACGAGCGCGGGAGTAGTTGACCAGCCAGCGCAGCGCCAGGGTGTTGGCGCGGCCCGGACGAACCTCGACCGGAACCTGGTAGGTGGCGCCACCGACACGACGGGGCTTGACCTCGAGGGCGGGCTTGACGTTGTCCAGCGCGCGCTTCAGGGTGACGACCGGATCGGTGCCGGTCTTCTCACGAGCCTGCTCGAGGGCACCGTAGACGATGCGCTCGGCGGTGGACTTCTTGCCGTCCAGCAGGATCTTGTTGACCAGCTGCGTCACCACGGGGGAGCCGTAGACCGGGTCGTTGATCAGGGGACGCTTGGGAGCGGGACCCTTACGCGGCATTAGCTCTTCTCCTTCTTGGCGCCGTAGCGGCTGCGGGCCTGCTTGCGGTTCTTGACACCCTGGGTGTCGAGCGAGCCGCGGATGATCTTGTAGCGCACACCCGGGAGGTCCTTCACACGACCGCCGCGCACGAGCACCATCGAGTGCTCCTGCAGGTTGTGACCCTCACCGGGGATGTAAGCCGTGACCTCGACCGCGCTGGTCAGGCGAACACGCGCGACCTTACGCAGCGCGGAGTTCGGCTTCTTCGGGGTCGTGGTGTACACGCGAGTGCACACGCCACGACGCTGCGGGCTCCCCTTGAGGGCCGCAGTCTTGGTCTTGGCGACCTTGTCGCGGCGACCCTTGCGGACCAGCTGGTTGATGGTTGGCATAGACCGGCTTTCCTTATTAGTAACCAGATGTCTGGAACTTCATGTCTTTGTCATTCGAGCTTTCCGCCCAGTTCTCGCGGTATTTCTTCCCCACGAGGTCGGGCGTGTCGAGTGCAGGTCAGAGACCTTTTTCAAGGCATGCCTGAATCAGTCGGCCGCTCTCGCTGGCCTACGTACTGCACATCAACTTGCCCGCATGCTCCGGGCACAGCGGTCAACGATACCCGCGGGCTGCGGCGGGGGCAAAAGAGGGTCCCTCGAGCGCGGCTGGTAGAGGGCTTATCGAGCCAGATTCAACGTCAACTCGACCAGCTTGCGGGCCGCATCACAGGGGTCCGCATGCTGAGATCCGTTGCGGTAGTTGACCCACCAGCCCACGATGCCCGTGTCGGCGGCCGGTGCGCTCACGCCACACGAGTCCGGATCGTTCGGGCGACGGGTTTCCACCGAGCGGCGACCCTGCACGGTTATGTCGTTGCTCACATACTTCAGGCGGTCGTTGTTCGCCTTCTCGTTGTTGAGCGAACCGAGCTCGTACCAATTCAGGGTGACCATGCCGCTGCCCGCGGTGCCGCCGGTGAGATTCCACATGCAGACCGCGCCGTTGAAGGACGGCTCCACATACATGTTGTCGCCGACCGACTTCGCGATGTCGTCCTGGGCAACCACCGTGCACTCGCGGAGCAACTTGTCGAAGTTGGTGTTGATGCGCGAGGTGCCGGTGCCGCTGGTGCCGCCCGCGGGTAGCGCGGTACCGGGCACGGTCTTGCCGCAGCCGGCCAGTCCGGCGGTCAGCGCGACCGCCGCCAGGACGATCGAGGTCTTGGATCGACGCGTCATCCCGGTGCCCCTCATCCGATCCGCTGCACGGTCAGTTCGGCCATCTTGCGGGTGCGGTCGCAGGGGTTGCCGAGGTTGCCGCTGTTGAATACGCCGTAGGAGATGGACCATTCGAAGAAGTCGTCGTCGAGTTGGACCGCGAGGTCGCAGACGGCGTTGCTGGGGTCGAGGGCCTGGAAGCCCTTGTGGCCGCCCACGTCGATGGTGTCCGGGGTGCGGCCGACGCTGGCCACCCAGGCCTTCTCGCGATCGATGGGGCTGCCGCGGTAGGAGGCGAAGGTGACGCTCGAGGAGCTGATGCCGCCCGCCTGCCAGTTGCAGCCGACGGAGTTCTTGAAGACCGTGGTGAGGGTGCCGAGCCCACCCAGGTCGCGCACTTCGTCGTCGGTGAGGTGGCCGCATTCGCCGACGAACGGCCCCAGCGTCGCCACCTTCTGTGGCGGCCGGAAGGCCGGATCGTCGTTCGAAGACTTGCTCCCCCCACACGCTGACAGCAGCATCGCGAGACTCAACCCCGCCACGATCGCCGACGCCATTCGCATGGCGTGAACTCTACTGGTTTCGTGTTGCTTTGCTGTTCAGAGGTTTCCGCGTGCGTCCTGTTCGCGTTCGATGGCTTGGAAGAGGGCCTTGAAGTTGCCCTTGCCGAATCCCAATGAGCCGTGGCGTTCGATGAGTTCGAAGAAGACGGTGGGTCGGTCGGTGATCGGTTTGCAGAAGATCTGGAGCAGGTAGCCGTCCTCGTCGCGGTCGACGAGGATGCCGCGGCGCTGGAGTTCGGTGACGGGGACGCGGACGTGGCCGATGCGGGCGCGCAGTTCGGGGTCCTCGTAGTAACTGTCGGGGGTATCGAGGAATTCGATGCCCTCGCGGCGCAGTACATCGACGGCGGTAAGGATGTCGCCGGTGGCCAGGGCGATGTGCTGGACGCCGGGGCCTTGATAGAACTCGAGGTATTCGTCGATCTGGGAGCGCTTGCGGCTGGGGGCGGGTTCGTTGAGGGGGAACTTCACGCGGTGGTTGCCGTTGGCCACCACCTTGCTCATCAGCGCCGAGTATTCGGTGGCGATGTCGTCGCCGACGAATTCGGCCATGTTCCGGAATCCCATGACGCGCCGGTAGAACTCGACCCATTCGTCCATGCGGCCGAGTTCCACATTGCCGACCACGTGGTCGATGGCCTGGAAGATGCGCTTGGGTTGCCCGGGCCGCGGCGCGTAGGCGGAGCTGCGCTGGATGTACCCGGGGAGATAGGGCCCGTAGTAGCGGGAGCGGTCGACGAGGGTGTGGCGGGTCTCGCCGTAAGTGGCGATGGCGGCGGTGCGGACGGTGCCGTATTCGTCGGTGTCGTCGTGGGGTTCGACCAGGACGGTGGCGCCCTCGGCGCGGGCCCGCGCGATGCAGCGGTCCACGTCCGGGACCTCGAGCGCGATGTCCACTACCCCGTCCCCGTGCCGATCGTGGTGTGCGACAAGCGGACTGGCCGGATCCACCGCACCCTTGACGACGAATCGGGCGCCGCCGCTGCGCAGCACGAACGCCTTGTGGTCACGATTGCCGGTCTCGGGACCCGAGTAGGCCTCCAACCGCATGCCGAAGGCGGACTGCAGGAAGTGCGCGGTCTGGGTGGCGTTGCCGACCGCCCAGACCACCGCGTCCCAGCCCAGCACGGGGAACGGGTCGGCGGCGGCATCGTGGTCCACCAGGCCGACGAGGCGGCGTAACTCGTCCTCGCCGGGCAGGTCGCCGGATCGTGTGCTCTGGTGTCCCGCGTCGATGCTCATGTGCCCAGAGAATCTCAGCCGTCGAGACTAGGCAATATCGTCGAATTCCACTGGACACTCTGGTGAATTGCACCACCATCTGCGCCCGGGTGCTGGACAATTTGAATAGCAGCGAACGCACGAGCGGAGCTTCCGCTCGACTCACCAGCGGAGGTTCCGCGATGTCCCGCACGCCCGCCCGGCTGGATGAGCTGGATCTGGCCATCCTCACCGCCATGCACGAGTACCAGAAGGCGGGCATTCTCGAGCTCTCCCGCCGCACCCGGGTGGCCCGCGCCACCGTGCAATCGCGTATCGCGCGCATGGAGGAGGCGGGGGTGATCTCCTCCTATGATCCGCAGATCGATGTCACCGCAGCGGGTTTCGATGTGCAGGCGTTCGTGACGCTGGAGATCGCGCAGGGTGCGCTGGAGGCGGTGAGCGCGGATCTGGAGGCGATTCCCGGTGTGCTGGAGGCGTATGCGACCACCGGTTCCGGTGATGTGTTGTGCCGCATCGGCGCGGATTCGCATGCCGGGTTGCAGTCGGTGCTGCTGAGCATCGACAAGACGAGCTCGGTGGTGCGCTCGCACAGCGTGGTGGTCTTGTCGACGGTGGTCGCGCATCGCACGCTGCCGCTGCTACGCACGCTCACCCCGGCCGGGTCGAGCAAAGCTCCGGCGTATCGGGCGGCACAGTCCTGAGCTGCCCGGTCCTGATCAGCGGCGGTCCAGGCGGGTGATGAGCCCGCACACGTGCGCTTCGGCGGCCGCGCGGGAGTCGGCGGGATGCCCGGATTCGAGGGCGTCGAGGATGCGGCGGTGCTCGCGCAGCGCGGTGCTGCGGTTGCGTGGGTGGGTCCACAGGTCGCCGCGGTAGAGGTGGGCCTGGGCTTCCAGGCGCGCGAGTTCGCTTGCCAGGGTGGCGTTTCCGGCACGGTCGCGAATGAAGGTATGGAATTCCAGGTCGAGTTCGGTGTCGCGGGCCGGGTCGGTGTTGTCGCGGAGGAAGCGTTCCTGGGTGGCGAGGATGGCGGTGAGCTTGCCGAGATCGGATTCGGTGAGGCGGGTGGCGGCACAGGAGGCGGCGAGGCCGTCGAGGACCGCGCGCACGGCGAGCACCTCGCGGATGCGGTCGTCGTCGACGACGGCTACCCGGGCGCCCGCGTGCGGGACGGTCACCGCGAGACCCTCGGAGATGAGCTGCTGCACGGCTTCTCGCACCGGGCTGCGGCTCACCCCCAGGCGCGCGGAGAGCGCGAGCACGCTCAGCGGCGCGCCCGGCTCGAGTTCCCCGGACAGGACGAGCTGCCGCAGCTGCCGGTGCACGGTCGGGCCGAGTAGCTCACCGTCCGGTTCGGTCATCGCGTTCCTTTCCTTCTAGCAGTGGAACTTACCGTTGCGGCCGGTAGTTGGCTTGCACGCGCTGGGTGAGGAAGTCGGCGGCGGTGACGGGCGGGTAGACGCCGCGCGGGCCCTGAATGATCGCATCGCGGTCGGCCTGGGCGAAGTAGGCGATGCTGTAGCGGTCGCCCTGGTATTCGTCGGGGCCGGGGCCGCGCACGCGGTGGAAGTTGGACGGCAGGTCGTCGTCGCTCCAGCGGGTGAGCATGTCGCCGATATTGCAGGTGATCAGCGCCGAGGACGGGGTGATGGAGGTCCATTGCTGGTCTTCCATCTCCTTGCCGGGGCAGACCTGCAGGCCGCCCTGGCCGTCGCGTTGGAAAAGCAGGGTGAGGCAGTCGAAGTCGGTGTGCGCGCCGGCGCGCCAGCGGCCGGGGACATCGCGCAGTTCCTCGGGGACGGCGAAATAGTGCAGTAGCCGCAGAGTCGACTGGTAGTACGCGGAGGCCGGGTCGTGAGCGGCGGTGAAGTGGTCGCGGGGGAAGCCGAGGCGGTCGGCGAAGCAGGAGAGGACCTGCATGGCCACGGTCCAGCAGCGGTGTTCGAAATCCAGGATGGCGGAGGAGAATTCGGGGAGTTCGGTGTCGCTGGGCCACAGGCCGGACATGTGCGGCCGGGTGATCTGGTAGGACTCCTTCTGATCGGGGACGCCGATCGAGGGGCGCACCTGACTGAGGCTCTCCCAGCCCGCATTATTGGCCTTGACCAGCGGATACTGTCCCTTCACCGGTTCGGGCAGCTCGAAAAAGGCTGCGGTGCGGGCGAACACGTCGTCGATCTGCTCTTGCGGGATGCCGTGGCCGGAAAGCTGGAAGAAGCCGATCTCGGTGGCGGCGGTCCAGAGCTGGTCGGTGATCTCGGTGCGGCGGGCCTCGAAGTCGGTGAGGTCGATGACGCGGATCTCGCGGGTGTCGGTTTCCGCGCCGAGCCCGCCCATGCGCTGTTCGCGGGCGACTTCGGACAGGTCGTAGGTCATGAGATCTCCTTGTCGATGAATTCGGTGGTGACCAGGTCTTTGGCGGCGAGACCGGCGGGGACGGCCGCGCCGCCGCGGCGCAGGATCGGGGTGAAGGCGTCGATGACGCGTTGGACGCGGGCGGTGTCGAAGCTGCCGATGACGCCGTCGGTGTCGGGGCCGATGAGGCCCTGGTCGATGAGGGTGCGGGAACCGAAGGCGGCCAGTTCGGCGCTGTAGGGGGTGAATTTGGGGCTCTTGGCGACGACGTCCACGACGATGTCGTTCACCGGCTTGGGGTCGGTGCGGAATTGCGCTGTGGCCCTTTGGATCATGGGGACCAGTCGTTGCAGGCAGGGTCGCAGTTCGTTCAGCTTGTCGGCGCGGACGGTGACCGTGCGGGCGTAGCCCTCGTAGCCGACATCGCGCAGCAACTGGTAGGCAACAGGTTTGTGCCACGCGCCCACTTCGTGCTCGTAGACGTAGGGCTCGGAGTTGGCGAAGCCCTGCTGCGCGAAGGAGGGGTCGGCGACGAAGCGGGACGGGGAGTTGTCGTAGGAGGCGTCGATCTGCTTGGCGTTGAGCAGACCTCGGTCCACCAGCCAGTCGGGGTAGAGCTGGCCCTGCGAGACCACCACGGGCGCACCGGCTTTGCCGATGTCGGCGATGCCCTTCCAGTCCGGGTGCGTCTTGGGATCCCACATGAGCATCTGCGGGCTGTAGCGCAGCAGCGTGGTGACGGCGACGACCGGCTGTTTCGCCGCGGCGGCAATGGCCTGCTCGGAATGGGTGAGCCCCAGGGTGATCGAGGAATCCACGTACATCTGCGAGGGCACGGTCTGGAAGCCGATGGCCGGGCCGCCCGCGCGGATCTCCAGTTTCACGCCGGTGTCCTTGCCGCCCACCACGAGTGGGCCGGTGACCTTGCTGTTGTCGGCGTCGACGCGGTAGCCGGGGCCGAGCAGGCCGAAGATGGGGCCGGAGTCGGTCTCGGGTTCCCATTGCAGTTGGACGACGACGGTGGCGGGGCAGACGCCCGAGAGTTGCTGTTCGGGTGGGGCGGCGGGCAGGGCGACAGCGGGGGTGTCGGAGGGGCTGTCGGTACAGGCCGCGGCGGTGGCCACGGTCAGCGCTGCCAGGGTGGCGGCACCGAGCCGACGAAGGGATCTGGGCATGACTTCTCCACGAATAGTGCTGAGGGAGTGCGGGTTACCGCAGGGCGTGAGGTTTACCGGCCGGAGGCGTGCCAGCGGCCGACCGTGAGCCGCTGGGCCACGGTGAAAAGTGCGAAGACGGTGACGCCGAACAGGGCGGCGAGGACCAGCGCGGCCAGCAGATCCTCCGATTGCAGGCGGGCGCGATAGGTGTCGAGCAGGGTGCCGATGCCGGGCTGCCCTTTGGCGAAGAACATGTCCCCGATGACCGCGCCGGTCACGGACAATCCGGCGGCCGTGCGCAGACTCGCCATGATGGACGGCAGCGCGGCGGGCAGTTCCAGGGAGATCAAGCGGCGCAACCGATTCGCCCGGCCCAGCGTGAACAGTTCCCGCAGGTTGCCGTCCACCGATTGAATGCCGAACAGGGTCATGGCGATGATCGGATGCACCGCGATCAGCACGCACACGATGGTCCGCGCCGTCGGCCCGTACCCGAACCACAACCCGATCAGCGGCACCACCGCCAGCACCGGAATCGCCTGCAGCACCACGGCATACGGATAGACGATCCGCTCCACCACTTTCGCCTGAGCCATCAGGACCCCGACCGCGACGCCGATCACGGCGGCCAGCGCCAACCCGGTGACCGCGATCCGCGCGGTGACGCTCAATGCCCGCAGCATCGTCTCCAATTTGGCTGGGTTCGAGAGGGATTCGGCGAGCACCCGATGCGGTGGCGGTAGCAGGAACCGGCGCTCCGGAGACAGCAGCACCAGCGACACCAGATACCAGGCACCGAGGGCCAGCCCGACGGATAGCACGGGGACCAGGGCTTTGCGCGGGAACGCGGCCATCAGGAGGCTTCTTTCAGGGATGCGGAGACGTGGGCCGCGAGGGTGGTGAAGGCCGGGTCGTAGCGCAGGTCGCGGCTGCGCGGGTACGGGAGGTCGATGTCGATGACGTCGTGGATGCGGCCGGGGCGGGCGGACATGACCACGACGCGGGAAGCCAGGAACACGGCTTCGGAGACCGAATGGGTGATGAACAGGGCAGTGAAGGCGTTGTCGCGGTAGAGGCGGAGGAGTTCTTCCTGCATGGTCAGGCGGGTGATCTCGTCTAGTGCGCCGAAGGGTTCGTCGAGCAGCATGAGTTCGGGTTCGAGGGTCAGCGCGCGGGCCAGGGAGACGCGCATGCGCATGCCGCCGGAGAGCTGTCCGGGGAGTTTGGTCGCGAAATCGGCCAGGCCGACGGCGGTCAGGGCGCGGGTGGCGCGGGCGCGGCGGGTGGCACGGTCGACGCCGCGCAGTTCGGCGGACAACTCCACATTGCGCTGTACCTTGCGCCAGGGCAGCAGGGTGGCGTCCTGGAAGATGAACCCGACCGAATCGGTGTGCACTGCAACGCTTCCCGAGGTCGATCGGTCCAGTCCGGCGGCGAGGCGCAGCAGCGTGGACTTCCCGCAGCCGGAAGGCCCGACCACGGCGACGAATTCACCGCGGCGGACCTCCAGATCGATGGCGTCGAGTGCGACCACGTCCCCGGACCCGTTGTCCGCGAACCGCTTTCCGGCCGCCGAGAACGAGATCTCGGGAGCCCGATCGGGGTCGACCGCCGGGCCGGACAGGAGGGCCGTGGTGCTGTGTGCCGTGTCCTGGATAGCCACCACACTCACCTTCTCTCATTATGTTGCGTGCAACGTCTGCGTCCTTTCAGTGTTGTCGGTATCAATTACATGCAATCGTGCGCTTGTTTCGGCTCGATTAACTGTTATCGCATGCCATTCAGGCGCCGCACGAGGTCGCGCTCGTCGATGCGGGTGCTGCGGCCGTCGCGGATCACCGCCTCGCCGTCGACCCATACGGTGTCCACCACCCGGGGTGACGCCGTGGTCAGCAGGGTCGCGCCCGGGTCGTGGACGGGCAGGCAGGCGAAGTCGCGGTCGAAGCGGATCAGGGTGAGGTCGGCGCGGTCGCCGACCGCGATACCCGCGGGTCCGGCCGGTGCGCCCAGCGCGGTGGCCGCGCCGCGGGTGGCCAGGTGCAGCATGTCCGCGAAGGGCAGCAGGTCGGCGCGGCGGTGGTGGGCGCGTTGCAGATACGCGCCCATGCGCAGGGCCAGCAGCATGTCCTGGGTGTCGTTGCTGGCCGCGCCGTCGACGCCGAGCCCGACACCGATTCCGGCCGTGAGCATTTCGGGGATCGGGGCGACGCCGCTGCCCAGGCGCATATTGCTGAGCGGGTTGTAGGAGACGCAGACGCCGCGGGCGGCGAGGATTTCACGGTCGTGGGCGTTCACACGGACGCAGTGCACGGCCAGGGTGCGCGGGCCGAGCAGGCCACCGGCGTCGAGGTAGTCGACGGCCGAGCGGGCTGCATGCAATCGGCACATGTCCTCGTCGGTGTCGGTCTCGAGCAGGTGGATGGAGATGGTTTTGCCGGTGGCGTCGGCGAATTCGCGGACGGCGGCCATGCCATCGGGAGTGAGGCAGCGGGGATTGGGGACCGCGAGCGCGGTGGTGATTCGCGAATCCGCCAGGCGGGCATCGAGTTCGGCGAGGTGGGCGAGGACGTCCGGAAGCGGTTGCACCAGCCGGGGATCCATCCCCCACTTACGGGTGGGGTCGGCCCGATCGGCGATGCCGCGCCCGAACACCACCCGGATGCCCAGCTCGCCCAGCGCCCGCAGGGCGGCGTCGTGCACGGCCTCCGACGGGTTCGGCCACATGTGTTCCACGACGGTGGTGACGCCGCTCCGCAGCACTTCCAGCCCACCGGCGAGCGCGGCCAGATAGGTCTGCTCGGGGGTGGCGGCGACGGTGAATTCGCCGACGCAGTGCAGCCATTCGAGCAGCGGCAGCCCCTCCCCCGCGCCGCGGAGAACGGACTGCTGCAGGTGGGTGTGGGTGTTGACGAAGCCGGGGATCAAATGGCCACCGGCGGTACCGGGCAGATCGAGACCGGCACCCGCGCCGGGGCCGATGGCGGTGATCACGCCGTCGGTGACCACCACGTCTCGGCTCGCGAGCCAGCGGGGTCCGTCGGGGGTGGCGGTGTAGGCGGTGACGTCGCGAATGACGACAGAATCGGGCACAGTGCGCACCATGCGGCATTCCTTCCGGAAATGCGGCTGGTTCGCCCGCTGTGTCCCAGCGGTACCCGTGCGCCCGTTTCAGCCATGAGCGCCGTGCCGGGAAGCCTAGCCGGGCAAGATTTCCCGCCGGTTAATCCTTGCCGGGTCGCAGATCCGCGCCGGGGGCGAGGAGTTCGACGCTGGGGGTGCGATCGGGTTCGAGGAAGTCCAGCAGGGCGGCGGCCTCGGATTCGACGGCGGCGCGAGCGGCGGCCGACCACGCGGTGTGCGGCAGGATCCGCAGCCGGGCGGTGTCGCCCTTGGTGAAGACCTTGTAAACGCCGGTCAGATAGCCGTCGACGAGCACCGGGGAGACCTGGTTGGCGAAGGCGCGCAGGGGTGGGGCATTGCCGTCGGGGACGATGCGGCTTCGATCCTGGTGGGACAGAATCGCATTGTCGTACCAGCCCAGCAGCCGGACGGGGGCGGGCAGGTCCGGATCGGCGAGGGTGGCGTCGGCGGCGTCGTAGAGGGTGCGGCCGCGCTCGTCGGTGTAGGTGCGGACGCGGTCGCCGAGCTGCTCGACGGCCTTCTTCATGCCGGTGAGCTTGGACCAGGTCTGCATGTCCATGGTGGTGGCGGGACCGAAGGCGCGCAGGTAGCGCAGCAGGAGTTCCGCGAGCGGATAGTCGGGATCCAAGGGTGTGCCGAGCCAGGGTTGGACGCGGGACCAGACCGGGCGGCTGCTGTCGCCCCAGCGACCGCGGGGCGGGGTTTGCAGGACCGGGAGCTGATACAGCCACGCCTGCACGACCGCCCCCGGATCGCGGTCGGGATACAACGCGGCGGCATGTTCACGCAGGGTCGCGGCCGGGGTGGGGTCGGCGCCGAGCACCGATTCCCCCTGTGCGCGAACCTCTTCCGGATCCAGCCCGACCAGCGCACCGAAGTTGAAGCCCTTGCGGAACGGGATCTTCTCCAGCTCCGGCTGGATGTGCGGGGCGATGCGCACCGCATCCGGCGGGGTGACCAGATGAATGGTGCCGCGCATCAAGGTGATTCGCACCAGCGACCGGTCGTCGAGGGCCTTCGACACCGTCTCCGGGTCGAAATCGACCGTGCGACTCCACAGTGCGACGAACGGCGGCAGCATGTCCTGGGCTTGCAGCCCGATCAGGTGGTCACACAGGTCGGGCACACCGAGCGTGGATCGCTCCAGCAGGTGCTGCCGCGCGAGCAGTGTCCGGTTCAGAATCCGGTTGGACAGCTTCACGATTCAGCACCGTACGGGAGCGTCACGGCGGTGTCCCGCTCAACGCAGCGTGACGACGACCTTGCCGGTCGCGGTGCGCTTGTCCAGCGCCGACACGGCCTCGGCGGTGTGCGCGAGGGTGTAGATGATCGGGTCCGGCGGAACGATCTTGCCGTTGGCCAGCAGCGGTTCCACCTCGGCCCACTGTTCCTGCAGGTAGCCCGGGTGGGTCATCACCCATTCGCCCCAGGCCGCGCCGATCACCTCGACGTTCTTGAGCAGCAGCCGGTTCACCTTCACGGTCGGGATATCGCCCGCGGTGAAGCCGACGACCAGCACCCGGCCGCCGGAGGCCAGCGATCGAATGCTGTCGGTGAAGCGGTCGCCGCCGACCGGGTCGAGCACGATGTCGACGCCGCGGCCGCCGGTGAGTTCCTTGACCGCGGCCAGCCAGCCGTCGGTGAGCACCACGTCCGTGGCCCCGTTGGCGCGCGCGACTTCGGCCTTCTCCTCGGTGCTGACCACCGCGATGACCCGGCCCGCGCCCAGCGCCTGCGCCATGCGCAGCGTGGAGGTGCCGATGCCGCCCGCCGCGCCGTGCACCAGCACGGTCTCGCCCTCGGCCAGGCGGCCGCGGTTGCGCAGGCAGAAGTGCACGGTCAAGTCGTTGAACAGCACGCCCGCACCGGATTCCAGCGAGACGTTGTCGGGCAACTTGAACACCATGTCGGCCGGCGTGACCGCGACCTCGGCGGCGGCATTGCCCAGCAGCGTCAGCGCCACCACGCGGTCACCGGGGACCACGTGCGCGCCCTCGGGAGCCTCGCGGACGATGCCCGCGACCTCGCAGCCCACGACATACGGCAACTGCGGCTTCATCTGGTAGAGCCCGCGGGTCATGAGCACGTCGGGGAAGGCGATTCCGGCGGCGTGCACGTCGATGACGACACCGCCCGGATACCCCGCCGGCTCCGGGAAATCGAGAACCTCGATGGCCTCCGGGCCTTCCAGTTTGCTCACCACGGCTGCGCGCATTCTCGATCAACTCCGATCAATCCACTGGCGGATATTGCTGAACGTAGTCGATGCACCCGGGCCCTGCCAACGATCATCCATCGGGCGCGAGGGATTTCCGTGGATCCGGCTCAGCGGTGGGCGTATTCGAGCATGGATTCATTGGCCAAGCTCTGGCCGCCGTTGCTGATGACCAGGGCGTAGGCGGTGATGCTGTACTTGGTGCCGTCGGTCGGGTTGGTGACATTGAAACCGCCGGTGCCGTCGGGGACCGGGTCGTCGAGCTGGATGCCCGCGTTGTCGCTGATGCGCAGGCCCTTGTAGTAGAAGCGGCCCGCGGAAGTGCGGCAGACGACCAGGCGCGACTTCTCGGTGCGGCCGATGGCCATGGCCGGATCGTCGGCATTGCAGCGCGGGCTCTGGGAGGTGAAACCCTGTGCGTCCGTGCCGGATACGGACCCGGTCAGCGGGACCAGGGTGGTGGTCGGCGCGGTGGTGGTGCGGTAGGCGGCGGTCGTCGTCACCGCCGGGCCGGTCGTGGTGACCTGCGCGGAGCTGCCGCCACCGGCGGAGCTCGACGACCCGGACAGGTACTTCCAGCCGAGCACGCCGCCCAACACCAGCACCACGCCGATGAGCGCACCCACCAGCAGCGGCAGGTTGCTGCGCTTCGCGGGCGGCAAAGGCAGTGGCGCGGAAGGGTGTTCGCGGGGCGCGGTCGGATCCGGATAGGCAGGCTGGTAGCCGGGCGGACCAGTCACCGGCTGCCGTCGAACGGTCGGATCGTAGTTACCCGGGCCGGAGTACACGGGCGGGCCGACCACCCGCTCGCCGCTGGAATGCGCGGCGGGCCCGGAAAGTCGTTGCGGGCCTGACGGATCCACCGGACCCGAGGGACGCACCCCGGACTGGTAGCCGACCGGTCCCGACGGATTCGTGCCCCGAACCGGCCCACGGCCCCCGTAGGGCTGCGCCGGACCCGACGGATGATCGAGGTATTGCGGCCCCGAATGGCCGGGCGCGACCGTCCCGCCCGGCGGCACCGCCGGGCTCGGGAGGGTCGGCGGGGCGGGCGGGATGATCCGGACGGGTTCCTGTGCGGCGCGCCGGAGCGCCGCCCGGGCGGCGCGCGCGAGTTGCCCGGCACTGGCATAGCGGCGGGTCGGATCCTTGGCCATGCCGATGGCGACCACCTGGTCCAACCCGACGGGGACGCCCGCGCGGATGCTCGGCTGGGGCGGCGGGGTCAGCATGTGCGCACGGATATTGGCCAGATTCCCCTCCACCAGGAACGGCGGCCTGCCGGTGAGGGATTCGAAGAGCACGCACGCCAGCGCGTAGATATCCGCACCGGCCGAGACGGACGCGTTGTGCTCGAAGCGCTCCGGGGCCATGTAGGCGAAGGAGCCGATGGCATTGCCGGTCTGGGTCAGCTGGGCATCGGATTCGGCGTGCGCGATACCGAAATCGACCAGGTAGGCGAACATTTCGCCGGTGAGCAGAATATTGGCGGGCTTGACGTCACGGTGCACCAGGCCGCTCTCGTGGGCAGCGTCGAGCGCGGCGGCCATCTGTTCCACCACCGACACGGCCTGCTCGGGCGGCAGCGGACCCTCTTCGCGCAGATACGCCTTGAGGTCGCGGCCCTTCACCAGGCGCATGTCGATGAACAGGACGCCGTCCACCTCACCCCAGTCGTGGACCGGAATGACGTGCGGCTCCTGCAATTTGGCGGCGGTGCGGGATTCGCGACGGAAGCGTTCGATGTAGCTCGGTTGGCGGGCGAGATCGGCATCCAGCAGTTTCACGGCGACGACGCGGTCCCGCACGGTGTCGTAGGCCTCGTAGACCTCGCCCATGCCGCCCACCCCGAGCAGCTTGCGCAACTCGTACTGCCCGAACCGCGAACCGGCCCTCTCGCCTGCGGCCACCCGCTAGTCCTCCCTACTGCTGGATGTACACCAGGAAAGGCTACGGCGACTGCGGCGCACTGTCATTACCCGCGCACGACCCCCTAGCGGTGGACTCGCGATTTCGATATCCCGGCCCCCTGGAGCGAAACACTGGCGTTCCCGGAACAGAAGTACAGGTGACTCGACGCGAGTGTGTCCCGCACGACCCGTAGAGTCATGTCACAGACTTCGGTCAGCAAGCACCTCACCGGTGCTTACGGAAAGACATGCGGCACGCCGGGTCCAAACCGGTACCGGGTTGAACCGGAACGGCGTGCAGCGCGAGGAGCACCAGTGTCACTCGATGAGCCACTCGCCCCGCTTCCCGAGGAGGGCATGGGCTTCGCTTCCGCGTGGCCGGTCCGGGCCGGCGATGTGGATCCCTATCACCGGCTGCGATTCGACGCGGCGGCTCGCTACCTCCAGGACATCGCCTGGGAGGAAATGCAATCCGGATTCTTCCACCGCACCGACCCGGCCTGGATCGTGCGCCGCACGGTGGTGGATGTGGTGCGGCCCATCCACTGGCCCGACCGGGTGGAACTGCGGCGCTGGTGTTCGGCCATGTCGACGCGGTGGACCAATATGCGGGTGCGGATCACCAGCGCGGACGGCGGTTTGATCGAGACCGAAGGGTTCTGGATCAATATCAACGAGTTCACCAATATGCCGACCCGCATCAGCGATGAGGGCCTGGCCGAACTCGGCCGCACCACCGACGAGCACCGGCTGCGCTGGCGGCCGTGGCTGACCGATCCGACGCCGCCGGAGTCGGACGTGGATCTGCCGTTCCCGGTGCGCGCCACCGACATCGACCAGTACAACCACGTGAACAACGCGGCGTACTGGCAGGCGCTCGAGCAGTATCTGGTCGACTATCCGAAGCTGGTGGCGGGGCCGCATCGGGCGGTTATCGAGTACATCGCGCCGGTGCTGGCGCGCCAGCACGTCAGTGTGCGCAGCCGGTACGAGCCGGGCGATCGGACGGGGCATCCGTCGCTGCGACTGTGGTTCGTAGTGGGCGGGGTGACCACGACCGCGGTGCGGATCGGGCCACTGCCGGGCTGAAAACGATGCTGCCGGGCTGATCTTTCGCGACATTCCCTGGCAACCAACGCGTTCGCTGATCATTTGCCTGCGAGACTTTCGCCATGCGATTCACTCGTCTCGTCCTCTGCGTGGCCCTACCGGTACTGGCCGTCGGCGTCACCGCGTGCAGCCACTCCAAGGATTCCGCGAAGAACACCACGTCGACCACGGTCGCGGCGAGCAGCACCACCGCACCGGCCACCTCGACCACCCCGCCGCCCGGTCCGAAACCCTTGCCGCCCAACCCGACCCGGCCGCCGGTCCCGACCACCATCGCCCCCGCCGATGTCAATTGCGGACCGGTAACCGGAGCGAATGGCAAGGATGCCGATGTGATCGCCTACGCCAATCAGGCGGGCATCCCGGGCTGCACGGAGGCCATTACCGTCGCCAGCAACTACGTCAATGCCACCCGCTCCGGTGACGCCGTCGTGGTCGACGGCTGGACCTGCGAACCGCAGCCCGACACCGCCATCCCGCACATCTGCTTCAAGGACGGGTTCATCATCGGCCTGCGCGGCGCGGCCGCCCCGAACCTACCCGCGCCGCCGACCACCACTCCCCCGCCGACCACCACCTCGGTCGCGCCCGCGGGCAATGTCAACTGCGGCACCGTGACCGACGCGGGCGGCGGCACGCGCACCGTCCTCGCGGTGGCGACACCGGCGGGCACCGTCGGCTGCACCGAGGCCATCAATGTGGCCACCCAGTACGTGCAGACGATCAGCGACACCGATGTGGCCACCATCAACGGCTGGTCCTGCAACGCCCAGCCCGTCGCCGCCTACCCGTCCATGTGCGCCAAGGACGGCCTGCAGATCGAGCTCGGCTCCCAGTAGGCCGAGACCGGAAACGCAACGCGGCCCCACCCGAATTCGGGTGGGGCCGCATCGTTTCGGGGTTTATCCCTTGGCTGCCTTGAGCAGGTCCTCGACCTTGGTGAACTTCACGCGGGGGCGGCCGCCGGCCTTGCCCGCGTTCTTCTCCGCGGCGTCGATGGCCTTCCAGCCGTCGCGGCCGATCTGATCGGGCTGACGCTCGGACAGCAGCGCTTCCAGGGCGGCCCGGTTGCCCTGCGGGGCAGCGAGCTTGCCGCCGGTGAAGTCCGCGATCAGCTGATCCACGGTCTCCTGCGAATCGACCCGGTTGGAGCCGATCACGCCGCGCGGACCGCGCTTGATCCAGCCGGAGACGTAGACGCCCTGAACCGGGTTGCCGTCGGCCAGGACTCGGCCCTTGTCGTTGGGAATGACACCCTTCGACTCGTCGAACGGGACATCCGCGACCGGCTGACCCTTGTAGCCGATGGACCGCAGCACCAGCGACGCATCCAGCGAGCCGGTGCGGTCGGAGGCGCGGGCCACGGTGCGGCCGTTCTCCTCCACCAGCTCGTTGTGCACGTATTCGATGCCCTCGACCTTGTCCGTGCCGGTGACGGCGGTGGGCGAGGCCAGGTAGCGGAACACGATGCGCTTGTGGTCCGGGTTGCGCTTACCGGCCGCGTATTCCTTGGCCAGGGTGTACTTCAGCGCGAGCGAGGGCTCCACTTCGGGATCGTCCAGCTCGGCCTGCGAGGCCGGATCCAGCACCAGGTCCTCGGGGTCGACGATGATGTCGACGCCCTTGAGGTGGCCCAGCGCCAGGAATTCCGAGGAGGTGTAGGCGGCCTGCAGCGGACCGCGGCGGCCGAGTACGACGACCTCCTTGATGTTGCTGCGGCGCAGCGCATCCAGGGCGTGGTCGGCGATATCGGTCTTGGCCAGCTCGTCCGGGTTCACGGTGAGCACGCGAGCGACATCGAGGGCCACGTTGCCGTTGCCGACGATGACGGCACGCTCGCCCGACAGGTCGAACTCGCGGTCGGCGAAGTCGGGGTGGCCGTTGTACCAGGCCACGAACTCGGTCGCGGAGTGGCTGCCGGGCAGGTCCTCGCCGGGGACGCCGAGGCGGCGGTCGGTGGCCGCGCCCACAGCGTAGATGACCGCGTGGTGGTGGCCGAGGAGTTCTTCGTGCGAGATGTGCTTGCCGACTTCCACATTCAGCCGGTACTGCAAGGCTTCGCGCCGGAACGCGGACTCGAACAGACTCGCCACCGACTTGGTGCCCGGGTGATCCGGGGCGACGCCGGCGCGCACCAGACCGTAGGGGGTGGGCAGCCGGTCGAACAGCTCCACCTCGACGTCCGCGCGGCGCAGCAGCTCCTCGGCGGCGTAGCAGGCGGCGGGACCCGCACCGATGACGGCGACCCGCAGCGTGCCCAGTTCCTTGGGCGCGCGGGAGGGTGCGACCAGCGGCTCGAAGTTGGACTCCAGCGGATGCCGCACGAAGTAGGCGGCATTGATGTCCTTGAACCGTGCCAGCGAGTTGAGCAGGTCGTCCTCGGAGAAGATCGCGTCGACCGGGCAGGCGTCGACGCACGCGCCGCAGTCGATGCAGGTGTCCGGGTCGATGTAGAGCTGCTCGGTCGTGGCGAACTCGCGTTGCTCAGGCGTGGGACGAATGCAATCGACCGGGCACTCGGGTACGCAGCTGGCGTCGTTGCAACAACGCTGCGTGATCACATAGGCCATATCTCGCAGATCCTCGAAACTGTCGCGTGGTGCTACTCGGGCTCGGGCTCGAGCAGAGTCGGTAGAACACGTTCTAATATAGGCGGCATTCCATCGGGTGTCGGCACGGCGATGTGACGCCACCTTCAGTGTGCCTCGAGTGTGAGCACTGTCTCGCTTCGGCACTGGCGTGCACCGCTGTGAGACCGGTCTCGGGGGCTGACTCGAGGACACCTACCGTAATACCTATGGTGCGGACTCTCATCTTGATGCGGCACGGCAAATCCGGTTACCCCGATGGCGTGGCCGATCACGAGCGGCCGCTGGCCCCGCGGGGGCAGCGTGAGGCGGCACTCGCCGGAGACTGGCTGCGCGCTACGCAACCGACCATCGACGCCGTGCTCTGTTCCAGTTCGACCCGGACCCGGGAGACGCTGGCGGCCACCGGCATCACCGCGCCGGTGGCCTACGAGAAGGCGATCTACGACGCATCCCCGCATGCGCTGATCGAATTGGTGCAGCTCACCGATGCCGCCGTGGAGACGCTGCTGCTGATCGGGCACTCACCCGGAATGCCTTGGACGGCATGGGAACTGGCGGCCAATCGGGATTCCGGACCGGCCGCGGAATTGAGCGCGAAATTCCCCACCTCCGCGCTGGCGGTCATCGAATTCGACCGGCCGTGGGCAGCGGCCGACCCGGGCACAGGTGAGCTGGTGCGCTTCCACGTGCCGCGCTGAGATCCGACGGGGGACGTTCGGCCGGAATCAGCCGAGTAGCTTGCCCTTCCACACCACGACGCCGCCGAACACCAGCAGGAGTAGCAGCGCGGGCCAGAACCCCAGCAGCCACCACACCACACCGAGCACCACGACGACGGGCAGCGCGGCGATGGCCGTGATGACGGGCTGATCCTTGGCCGCTTCCAGGGCCGACCGAGCCCTGATCCGATCCATGTCTTTTCCAGGCATGACCCCAGCGTAGGCGCGCGATCGTCCCGCGGCTCGGCTCATCGAATCTCTGCGCACATTAGCCTTGCTTGGAGTGCACTCCAACCCACTAGCGTCGTGAGTGGTTCGGCAAGAGAAGGGTGAGACCGATGAGCGCAGCACCGGTGGCAACGGCAACCACGTCGGAACTCGAGCGGCCGCGGTATTCGATCGGCGAGGTGTCCGATCGTTGCGGTCTGACCCGGGACACGCTGCGCTGGTACGAGCGCATCGGCCTGATGGACTACGTGGGCCGGGACCACAGCGGTCAACGTCGCTTCAGCGATCGGGATCTGACCTGGCTGGCGTTCATCGGAAAACTGCGCAGCACCGGCATGTCGGTCGCCGACATGGTCAAGTACGCCGAACTGGTACGGGCCGGTGAGCACACCTACCCCGAACGCCTCGAGATGTTCCGGCGCACCCGCGCCCAGGTCCTCGAACAGATCGAGGAATTGCAGTCCACCCTGGTCGTTCTCGACCGCAAGATCGCGCTCTACGGGGGCGGGCCCGTCTGCGAGCCCAGCCTCCTCTCGAATTGCACTGCCAGTGAAGGGGATTGATCGATGACCAGCACAGCGGCCCTGCCCACCACCGCCCTCGGCACCATCCGGGTCGGCGCGCAGGGGTACGGGGCCATGGGTATCAGCGAGTTCTACGGCCCGACCGACGCGGCCGAGGCGCGCGCGACGCTGGAGCGGGCGCTGGAACTGGGCGTGACGCTCTTCGACACCGCCGATGTCTACGGCAGCGGCCACAATGAGGAATTCCTCGGCGAGTTCGTGCGGGCGCACCGCGAGAACGTGGTGCTGGCAACGAAATTCGGGATCGTGCGCAAGGCCGACGATCCCGCGTTCCGCGGCATGGACAACTCGCCGGAGTACATCCGAAAGTCGGTGGACGGCAGCCTGAAACGGCTCGGCATCGAGGTCATCGACCTGTACTACATGCACCGCAAGCAGCCGGGCGTGCCGGTCGAGGACACCGTCGGTGCGATGGCGGAACTCGTTGCGGCAGGCAAGGTCCGGCAATTGGGCCTGTCCGAGGTGACCGGCGCGGAACTGCGCGCCGCGCATGCGGTGCATCCGATCGCGGCGGTGCAGTCGGAGTGGTCGCTGTTCTCGCGGGACGTGGAGCGCACCGCGGTGCCCGCGGCCGCCGAACTGGGCGTGACCTTCGTGCCCTATTCGCCGCTGGGTCGCGGCTTCCTGACCGGCGCGCTGCCGGTGGCCGGTGAAGGCGATGTGCGACGCGGCATGCCGCGCTTCAACGGCGAGAACGCCAGGGCGAACGAGGAACTGCTGGCTCCGCTGCGCGCCATCGCCGCGGCGCGCGAGCTGACCCCGGCCCAGGTGGCGCTGGCCTGGGTGCACGCGCAGGCGCGGGTGCACAGCCTGTCGGTGGTGCCGATTCCCGGCACCCGCAGCCAGACCCGGGTCGCCGAGAACGTCGCGGCCGCCACCGTGAAACTGACCGACCTGGAACTCGCGGCGCTGGACGCGATCGCCGACCAGGTGGCCGGAGATCGCTACGCGGACATGAGCTTCGCCTCGGCCGGACGCGAATAACCTTCCGGCCCCACCGGGCTCACCCCACCAAGCGGATGGTGTGCCCGGTGTGGTCGGCCTTGGCGCGCAGGTAGCGCAGGTTGTCGGGGTTGACGTGGACGCCGGTCGGCAGCGTGTCGCGCACGGCCACACCGAGTTCCGTCAACTGCCGCACCTTGTCGGGGTTGTTGGTGAGCAGATCGAGCTCGCCGACCCCGAGCGCGGCCAGCATCTGAGCGGCCGCGGTGTAGTCGCGGGCGTCTTCGTCGAAGCCGAGTTCGGTATTGGCCTGGTAGGTGTCGCGGCCGGCGTCCTGCAGCGCGTAGGCGTCCAGCTTGTTGTAGAGGCCGATGTCGCGGCCTTCCTGGCGCAGGTACAGCAGGATGCCACCGGCGTCGGCGATGCGTTCCACGGCCTCGCGCAGCTGAGGTCCGCAGTCGCAGCGGGCGGAGCCGAAGACGTCGCCGGTGAGGCATTCCGAGTGCAGCCGCACCAGCGGCGTCCCGCCGTCGAGGTCGGGCTCGCCGAGTATCAGGGCCAGGTGCTCACGGCCGTCGGACAGGCCGTCGAAGGTGACCGCCTCGGCGGTGGTCGTGTACCCGTCGGCGAAGGTCAGCGGAATCCGAACGCGGGTGCGGACACTCGCGACGGCGAAAGTGCTGCTCATCAATGCTCCTGAAGCCAGGGACCATTCCGATCAATGCTGAACGGCGGCAGCCTGGAGGTTATTCCTGGGCGAATGACCGGCAGCCGGACGACCGGCCTCGGGATCCGGGTCGAACGGGGCGGACAACACCACATCCTGTTGCCGGGCCAGCAGGTCGCGTTGCCGGGTGAGTTCGGCGATCTGATCCTCGAGCCGGTTCAGGCCGTCGCCCACCACCTTTCGCGAGTGCTCGCAGTGCTGGAAGCCGGAGTCGGTGGCACAGGGCAGCAGTTCGCGGATCTCCCGGGTGGGCAGTCCGGCGTCGAGCAGCTCGCGGATGCGGCCGACCCGGGCCACGGCCGCTGCCGGATAACTGCGATAGCCGTTCGAATCGCGGTGCGGGACAAGCAGTCCCTGCTCCTCGTAGTAGCGCAGCAGCCGCGGC
The DNA here is from genome assembly GCF_054782115.1 of Nocardia heshunensis. Taxonomy (NCBI): domain Bacteria; kingdom Bacillati; phylum Actinomycetota; class Actinomycetes; order Mycobacteriales; family Nocardiaceae; genus Nocardia; species Nocardia heshunensis. The sequence goes on from NZ_BAAGTC010000008.1 coordinate 122,942, forward strand.
GCGACGCCGGTGGTCCGGGACAGCTCGCCGATCAGCATTGTGACCTCCCACACATCGCGTTGACCTTCACACCCATGTGAATCCCTAACGTCGCCGCCATGACGAACATTTCTCTGCACAAGACCCAGGTCACCGGCTCCGGCCCCGCCATCGTGCTGGTGCACGGCGGGGGCGGCGGCATCGACGCGAACTTCGGCGGGCTGATCCCGCTGCTGGCCGCCGACCATCTGGTCATCGGCTCCGACTTCCCTGCCGACGACACCCCGCTCACCCTCGACGCTCTCGCCGACGCCCTGGTGGCCGAGGCGGTGGCGAACGGCGCGGAAACCTTCAGCCTCGTCGCCTTCTCGCTGGGCACCGCCGTCGCGATCCGCGCCGCCGTCCGGCATCCCGAGCGGGTGCGCGGCCTGGTGCTCACCGGCGGCTTCGCCCGCCTCGACAATCGCGGCCTGATGAATGTCGATCTCTGGCAGCGGGCCCTGGCCGCCGGGGATCGGGAGGCGTTCGCGCGCTACGTCATGCTGGCCGGGTTCAGCAAGGAATTCGTGAATGCGATTCCGGCGGAACAGCTCTCCGAGATCCTGGCGCAGACCGCGGCGAACGTGCCCGGCGGCACCGCGGCGCAGGCCGCCCTGGTCGAGGCCGCCGATGTGCGCGACGATCTGGCGAATGTCGCGGTGCCGACGCTGGTCATCGGTATGACCGGCGATCTGCTGTCCGACCCCGCCAATGCGCGGGAGCAGGCGGCGGGCATTCCCGGCGCGCGGTATCGGGAACTGCCGGGCGGACATGTGGTCATGATCGAGCAGCCCGAGCTCTGGTACGCGGCTGTACTGGAGTTCTTCGCGGACTGAAACGCCAATTTTCAGACCGGAAGGCATGGTTCGCGTTCTCGGCTTACGATGCAGCCACTATGCAGTCTGTAACTCACGACCGGATATGGATCGACAAGCAGACGCCCGAGGCCTTCCGCGCCTACGAGAGCGTCGCGGTCGCGGTCCGGGACGCCGCCACGGCCGCCGGCCTCGACCGCTCGGTCATGGAACTGGTCAACGTCCGCGTTTCCCAGCTGACCGGTTGCCCCTTCTGCCTGGACCTGCACTCTCGCTATGCCCGCGCCGCCGGCATCACCCAGCAGCAACTGGATGTATTGCCGGCCTGGCAGCGCAGCCCCTACCTGTTCACCGATATCGAACAGGCGGCCCTGCAGGTGGCCGAAACAGTGACTTCGTTGCCGGATGAAAACAGCATGCAGCGTGAGTATGCTGCTGCGCGGCAACAATTGTCGGATGACCAGATGTCTGTCCTCATCTGGGCTGCCACCACTATCGGCGCGTTCAATCGCGTGTCGATTATGAGCAAACATCCGGTGCGGGTGCGGAAGGAGAACTGAACAATGAGCGAACAGGCCGTGGCGGCCGCAGTCGTTCGCAACGACGCGCAACACCGGTACGAGGTGTGGTACGGGAATTCGCTCGCCGGGTTCAGCGAGTACCGCGAGCGCGACGACAACGACACCACCTTCATTCACACCGAAGTGGACCAGGAATTCAGCGGAAAGGGCCTGGCGAATCTGCTCGCCCAGGAGGCGATCAAGGATGTGATCGCCCGCGGTCGCGTCATCGTGCCGCGCTGCCCGTTCATCAAGAGCTGGCTCGACAAACACCCGGAATACGACGAGTACGTGGTGGGCAAGGGCATCAAGAGGTGATCGGGAAGGAGCGGAAATGAGTGATCTCGAACCGCAGCCGGAGGCATCGCTGTGCGAATCCTCCGGCCGGCCGGGCCCGCGCACGGAATTCTTTCCCGCGCGGGAGGTCCCGCTGGGCGGCGTGCGCGGAGTGACGGTCTTCCGGACGCTGCCGCAGCGTGACCTGCCCACCGTGGGCGCGTGGTGCTTCCTCGATCACTTCCACCCCGGCTCGGAGATCAACCCCGACGGCCATGACATCGAGCCGCATCCGCACATCGGATTGCAAACGGTGACCTGGCCTTTGGACGGCCGCATCCGGCACCGCGACAGCGTCGGCTCGGATGTGGAGATCGCGCCGGGGCAGTTGAACATCATGACCTCGGGACACGGCATCGCGCATTCGGAATACCGGGTGCCGGGGCATATCTCGGGGAACGGTCTGCAACTGTGGGTCGCGCTGCCGAACGAATCCCGGGATATCGCACCGCATTTCGAACAGCACACCGAGTTGCCCCGGTTCTCGATTCCCTCGGTCGAGGGCATCGTGCTGATCGGGACATTGGGCGGGGTCACCTCACCGGCGACCGCGTACACCCCGATCGTCGGCGCGGATCTGCGCGTGGCGGCCGACGCGGATACCGCGCTGCCGTTGAATCCGGAATTCGAGCACGCGGTCCTGGTGATCGAAGGGGCCGTCACAATCGACGGCTCACTCGTCGAGCCGGGCAGCCTGTGCTATCTGGGCAGTGATCGCGAATCGATTCGGTTGCACGACACCGCGGGTGCGCATCTGCTGCTGCTCGGTGGTGAGCCGTTCGGCGAGGATCTGGTCATGTGGTGGAACTTCGTGGCGCGCAGTCACGAAGAGATCGAACAGGCCCGAAACGATTGGGAGAAGCACGATGTCGGCCGGTTCGCCGATATCGCCGGACATACGCCGGAACAGCGGATTCCGGCACCGCCATTGCCAGGCTTGCATTTGAAGCCGAGGAAACGACGGTGCGGGGTTCCGCACGAATAGTCAGTTGCTGGTCATGGATTGAGTTCCGATGACCCGCAACAGATCCAGCTTCTCCTGCGTATCGGTATTCGGCGCGGGGTAGTAGATCAGTACATGACGGGTGGCGCTGGGCGTGAGCAGCGGTTCGCAGATCAGGTCCAGCACACCGACTTCCGGATGAACCACGCGCTTGGTGTGGCCACGTCCCGAACCGACTTCGTGCTCGTTCCACAACCGCTCGAATTCCGGACTGGCCGCACGCAATCGCGTCACCAGCTCGGTCACATCGGCGTCACCGGCGCGGCGGGCCGCAGTGGCGCGCAGATCACCGACGTGCTTGTGGCTCATCGTCTCCCGATCCTCCACCGGGTAGCTCCCACGGAACTCGGCGTCGGTGAACCAGAGCCACGGAACACACCGGTCCAGACCACGCCGCTGGGAGAAGTCCCCGGACAGCAGGATGTGCATACGGTTCTGCACCAGCACCTCGCCCAGGTCCGAAATGACCACCGCCGGAGTGTCGTCCAGCTTCGAGAGCACATGCAGAATGCCCGGACCCACATGACTGTCCCCACCCCGCGAGGGCGCTTGCTGCCCCGCCAGGTGATACAGATGGTCACGCTCCACATCGGTCAGCCGCAGCGCCCGCGCCAGCGACGCCAGCACCTGCACCGACGGCCGCGGCCCGCGCGCCTGCTCGAGCCGCGCGTAGTAGTCCGTCGACATCCCCGCCAGCATCGCGACCTCATCGCGGCGCAGTCCCGGAGTACGACGCCGCGCCCCCGGCGGCAACCCCACGGTCCCGGGTTGCAGCTGCTCACGGCGGCGGCGCAGGAAATCTGCCAGCTCGTTGCGATCCATCCCCCCACTCTCCCCTGTCCGAGACCTGCTATCCAGGTACCGACGATCCCAGTCATGCGGGTCACCGCGGTATCCACCACGGTCCCCAGGCCGTAGCCAGGGATCGGCGATCCCTGGATGAACGGTCCTCTCCCGCCGATCCCTGGATCCGGGCAGTGTTATCGGCATGACGCAGACACTCAGCACCGTTCAGCTCGGCCAGACCGGGCCTGCCGTTTCCCGCCTTGCCCTCGGGGCCATGGGGATGTCCGGCATGTACGGCACGGCCGACGAGGCCACCTCCATCGCCACCGTGCACGCCGCCCTCGACTCGGGCGCGAACCTCATCGACACCGGCGACTTCTACGGCATGGGGCACAACGAACTGCTCCTGCGGCAGGCGCTCGCCGAGCGTAAGCGCGAGGACTACCTGCTCAGCGTGAAGTACGGTGCGCTGCGCGGTCCCGACAACAGCTTCGGCGGGGTCGACACCCGGCCGGCGGCCACCAAGAACTTCCTCGCCTACTCGCTGCAGCGGCTCGGCGTCGACTACATCGACATCTACCGGCCCGCGCGGCTGGATCCGAACGTCCCGATCGAGGAGACCATCGGCGGGCTCGCGGACATGGTCAAGGCCGGGTACATCCGCCACATCGGGCTCTCGGAGGTCGGCGCGGAGACGCTGCGCCGGGCCGCGGCCGTGCACCCGATCGCCGATCTGCAGATCGAGTACTCGCTGATCTCGCGCGGCATCGAGGCCGAAATTCTGCCCGTGGCACGTGAACTCGGCATCGGCATCACCGCCTACGGGGTGCTCTCGCGCGGCCTGCTCAGCGATTCGATGCGGCCGGGGCAGCAGTTCGCGCCCAGTGACTTCCGGGCGCACAGCCCGCGCTTCCAGGGCGAGAACCTCACCGCCAACCTGCGTTTGGTCGACGCGCTCGCCAAGATCGCGGCCGACCACGACGTGACCGTGGCGCAGCTGGCCATCGCCTGGGCGCTGTCGCGGGGCACCGACATCGTGCCGCTCATCGGGGCGCGCAAGCCGGAGCGCTGGACGGAAGCCGTTGCGGCGGCGGACATCCAGCTCTCCGCCGACGAGCTGGCCACCATCGAGGCGGCCGTGCCCGCCGACCAGGTCGCGGGCGGCCGCTACGCCCCGGCGCAGATGGCCATGCTCGACAGCGAGCGCTGAGCGCTACTTCCGACGCGGGCGGATCACCGCGGTGAAAGCCGCGGTGGCCACGGGCTTGCCGGTGACATCGGCGATCGTCACCGGCACCTCCAGCTCGATCTCCGTGCGGGACGCGATATTCGCGCGGGTCTTCTCGAGCGTCTCCGCGGTCAGCTCGGAGGTGGCGCTGAACGGGCCCAGCTCGCCCTTGGCGCGGGCCAGGTAGTCGATGCGGCCGTTGCGGGCGACGATGAAGGTGTCGCCCAGCAGATCGGTGATGCCGGAGATGGACGCACCCATGGCCGCGGTCTCGGCCAGACCGAACAGCAGCGCGGCGTGCACATCGCCATTGTGGTTGTAGTGCTCGGGCCGACCGGCCATCCGCACCACATTGCGGCCGGGCGCGTATTCCACGCCCTCGATGCCGGTGAACTGGATGAAGCCGAGCTTCTGGAAGCCCGCCATCACCATCTCGCCCATGGTGGCGCTGTCCATCACTTCTCCTGCCGACGCGAAATTGAAACGTGTTCTAATTTCATACCGGGGCGGGAGCGGCTTTGTCCATGAGCGGCTTCGTTCGCGGCAGCTTCCTGCCATCGGGTCAGCCGACCACACGTCCTTGCAGGCCCAGCACCTCGGCCGTGCTCGCCATGGTCTGACGCGCCAGCCGGGCATCCTTGGCCAGACTGTGGCCCAGCGTCGGCATCAGCTCACGCAGGCGCGGCTCCCACAGCGCCGCGTAGCGCGGGAAGCAGCGCTCCAGCACCTCCAGCATGATCACCGGGGCGGTCGAGGCGCCCGGCGTGGCACCCAGTACCGCCGCGATCGAACCATCGTGCGCGGCAACCACTTCGGTACCGAATTCCAGCACGCCACCGCGTTCGGCGTCCGGCTTCACGATCTGGGCACGCTGCCCCGCCGTGATCAAGGACCAGTCCTCGGCGCGGGCCTCCGGCACGAAATTCCGGAGCGCCGCCAGTTTCTTCTTACGCGTCGATGCCACCTGAGAAGCCAGCAGCCACACCAGATCCCGGTTCTGTTTCAGCATCGACAGGAGGGGCCCGACATTGTCCGGCCGCAGCGAAGCCGGGGCATCGAACAGCGAACCACGTTTGAGGAAACGGGGATTCGAGCCCGGGAAGGGGCCGAACAGCAGCGCCTTGGTGTCGTTCACGACCCGGGTGTCCAGATGCGGCATGGAAATCGACGGCGCACCGACCGGACCGCGGCCGTACACCTTGGCCTCGTGCGCGGCCACCACCTCCGGATTATCACAGCGCAGGAACCGGCCGCTCACCGGCAGCAAACCGTAGCCGTGGGCCTCCGGGACGCCCGCCTTCTGCAGCACCTTCAAGGCCCAGCCGCCCGCACCCGCGAACACGAAGCGCGCGTCCACCTTCCGGGTGAGCCGATCATTGTCGGTGCGCCAATCCACCCGCAACTGCCAGGTGCCGTCATTGTTGCGGCGCATGCCGCGCACCTCGCAATTGCGATGGATCTCGACATCACGCCACCGCAGCCAATGGAAAAGCTGGCCGGTGAGCTCCCCGAAATCGATATCGCTGCCGGTGATGTCGCGGGTCGCGGCGATCGGCTCGGCAGCGTCGCGCCCGGCCGTGAGCAGCGGCGCCCACTCGCCGATCACCGCCGGATCGTCACTGAATCGCATATTCGCGAAAAGGTGATGCGCGGACAGGGTTTCGTGCCGGCGGCGCAGGAAGTCCACCTCGTCGCGGCCGCGCGCCAGCGTCATGTGCGGCACCGGATTGATGAAGGTCGACGGATCGCGCAGCACCTTGGATGTCACCAGCGACGCCAGCAACTGGCGGGTCAGCTGGAACTGCTCGTTGAGTTCGAGCGCGGGCTCGATATCGATCGAACCGTCCGGATTCTGCGCGGTGTAATCGAGTTCGCACAGACCCGCATGACCGGTACCCGAATTGTTCCAGGCCGCCGAGGCTTCCGACCCGACCTCAGGCAAACGCTCATAGACCGCGATGGTCCAACTGGGCTCCAGATGCTTGATCAGCATCGCGAGCGTCGCACTCATAATGCCGCCGCCGATCAATACGACATCGTAAGGCCGGAGCGGCAGTTGTGTTCTCATCGTCATTACCTGGAAAACCCCGATTGAACTCGTACAGCGTAGAGGCACGCTAGCACCATCCACCGGCCCGCCAGGGCGGCGCAGCAACCCTATCGCCGAACCCGCGCCCGCGCACCCGGAGCTATCGACCCCTGGCGCGACGCGATCAGCCGACGGCCTTGCGGGCCCGATAGGCCGCCACCGCATTGCGATTGGTACAGGCGGGCGAGCAATAACGGCGCGACCGATTACGGGACAGGTCCAGCACGATGCCCTCGCAGGTGTCGTCGGCGCAGATGGCCAGACGCGACAGCTCGTCGGCGCGGATCAGGTCGATCATGGCCATGGCGGTCTCGACGGCGATGCGCACCTCCAGCGGAGCATCGGGCGGAACGGCGTGAATGTGGTAGTCCAGGTCGTCGTGCCGGACCAGCTGCGGGACCGCGCGATGCTGCGCCAGGATGCCGTTCACCAGGTCGACGGCCGCGTCACGATCGGCGGTGAGCAGGCGCCGCAGGGGGGCGCGCTGGGCGCGGACCGCGGCCAGTTCGGCGGCCGTGTGGACGTGCCTGCCGGTGTAGCCGTGCCGGTCGAAAAAGGCGTCGAGCTGCGCGATCTCGGTGAGCGTGTCCGGTTCCTCGGCCGAGTTCACCAGCTCGACCGCCGCGGCCATGGCCGCCACCGTGTCATCAGCGAAAAGCACGTTGACATATTACACACGCAGCCCTTAGCGTCATTAGTCATGACGACTTTGACTCATGACACGGTGGTGACTTCGCACCGGTTGCGTACTGGCTTGCTCGCCGCCGTGTTGTCGGCGTCGTCCTTCGGTCTGTCCGGACCGCTCGCGCGCGGGCTGATGGACGCGGGCTGGAGCCCGGCCGCGGTCGTCATCGTGCGCGTCCTGCTCGGCGCGGCCGTCCTGCTCCCGGTCGCCCTGGTGCAGCTGCACGGGGACTGGAACCTGCTGCGCCGCAATGCCGGACTACTGCTCGGCTACGGGCTGCTCGCGGTCGCCTCGGCGCAACTCGCGTATTTCAACGCGGTCGCCCACATGGCGGTCGGGGTGGCGCTGCTGATCGAATACACCGCACCCATCGCGGTCATCGTGTGGCTGTGGTTGCGACACAGTCAGAAGCCGGGTCGCGCAACGGTTCTCGGCGCGATCATCGGGATCGCGGGCCTGATCCTGGTACTGAACCTGCGAGACGGGGCACATACCAGCTGGGTCGGCATCGCCTGGGCGATGGGCGCGATGGTCGGCGCGGCAGCGTATTTCATCCTGTCCGCGCACGCCGGGGACGCCGTTCCCGGAACCGTGCTGGCCACCGGCGGGCTGCTGGTCGGCGGTGTCGGCATCCTGGCGGCCGGACTGATCGGCATCGTGCCGTTGCACGCCACCACGAATCCGGTGGCGTTCCAGGGCTTCACCGTTGATTGGTGGGTGCCACTGCTCGCGCTCGGCGTGATCACCGCGGCCATCGCCTACGTCACCGGCATCACCGCCACCCGACTGCTCGGCTCCCGGCTCGCCTCCTTCGCTGCGCTCGGCGAGGTGCTAGCGGCCATCCTGTTCTCCTGGGCGCTCTTGGGACAGACGCCCGCGCCGATTCAATTGCTCGGCGGCGCATTGATTCTCGCCGGCGTGGTGGTTGTGCGACTCGGGGAGCCCGGCGAAGACCTCTCTGCGCCATAACTCTTCACATCTCGAGTTGATAACGGTAGTTTGTCGCAAATGCCGGGGGAACTCGTCCGCGACCGAGAGAAGCCACCATGCGTGTCACCAAATACCTTGCGCCCGCCCTGCTCTGCCTGACCGCCACCGCGGTCTCAGGCACCGCTTTTCCGGGCACGGCCGCCGCCGACCCGGCCCCGGCGCCCGCGCAACCCGCCCTCCAGATCAACGGCACCGACCACAACATCGGCTACAACGTGGCACTCTCCAACGACGAGCGCTCCGCGGTCAGCACGCTGCAGGCGGGCCACTTCCTCGCCACCTGGGACGGCGAGGCGGTCATCGTCACCGACGACAACGGCGTCCTGGTCTCCACCATCCCGCTGAAGTACGACATCGCCGGTAAGACAGCCGAATTCACCCCGGTCATCGACCAGGACAACCACCGCCTCACCCTCACCCCCGTCGCCGAATCCGCGACCCCCCTGCACGATGTCGACGCTCAGCAGCGCCTCTTCGACGTGGTCCAGGCGCACATGCCCGCCGTGGCCACCGGTGCGGCCATCGGAGCCACCATCGGGTTCATCGCGGGCTTCCCGCTCGGCCTGTTCGTCGTCGACTTCATCACCGCCCCGCTGCTCGCCGTGGTCGGCGGGGTCATCGGCGGCGTGGTCGGACTCGCGGTGGACGGTGGCCAGGAAGCCTCCGACGCCACCACCGACTACCTCAACTCACTGGCCCCCGGCACCGGCGACGCCTTCCGGCCCGCCTTCGCGGCGCTGTCCGCCCTCCCCATCCCGATGCCCACGAACTGACAAGCCCGCCAACCGAATCAGTCGAGGAAACTCACCGATTCGATCGGCAACGAGTTGGCCCAGTGGTACCACCAGACGTTCACCTCCTGCGTGAGGCCGAAACGTAGGGTGTGACCGTTCGCTGGGCCATCCACCACCGTCCACAGGCCATTGGGCTGCCCGATCACGCGGCTGACACTGCCGTCGGACCAGGAGAATTGGCCGAGGGTCGGCGAATCGAGTGCATTCCAAGGCAATTCGGCAGTGAAGTGGCCCGCGGTGATGCCAGGCAGCAATGAACTCGAACAGCCCCAGACATCCGCTTCGCGGTGGATACCCTGGCCCGCGCTGCCCGTACCGGGCACCATGGTTCCGGTCAACAGGCCACCGTGGGCGCAGCCGCCCGGACCCGGATCGGCCTGCGCGAGCGGCAGACTCACCGACAACGCCGCCCCGCACAGCAGGGCCACGACCACACCACGACGAGCAGACATGCCGAATCCTCCCGGCCGGGGGCTAGCAAAACCGTCGCAACCAGCATAAACCCGGCTTCGCCGGATCGGTCCCGAAACGAAAACGGCCCCCGCTCCGGGAAGGAGCGGGGGCCGAAATCTCTTGGCTGCCTACAGGCTTAGCGGTAGTCGCTGAAGCCGTAGTCGTCCAGCGGCACCGCGGCACCGGTGGAGGTGCCGAAGCCGTCCGGGCTGTAGTAGCTGTCGTCGTAGGACGGGACAGCGTACGCGGCCTGACGCGCCTCTTCGGTCGGCTGAACCTGGATGTTGCGGTACCGGTTGATGCCGGTACCGGCCGGGATCAGCTTACCGATGATCACGTTCTCCTTCAGGCCGATCAGCTTGTCGGAGCGGCAGTTGATCGCGGCGTCCGTGAGCACGCGGGTGGTCTCCTGGAAGGAGGCCGCCGACAGCCACGAATCGGTCGCGAGCGACGCCTTGGTGATACCCATCAGGACCGGACGGCCGGAGGCCGGCTCGGCGCCCTCGGAGACCACGCGACGATTCGAGTTCTCGAACTCGGCGCGCTCCACCAGGGAGCCGGGCAGGAACTCGGTCGCACCCGAATCGATGATCGTCACGCGACGCAGCATCTGGCGCACGATGACCTCGATGTGCTTGTCGTGGATCGACACACCCTGCGAGCGGTAGACCTCCTGGACCTCGTGGACCAGGTGGATCTGCACCTGACGGGGACCCATCACGCGCAGCACCTCGTGCGGATCCGCGGAGCCCTCCAGCAGCTGCTGGCCGACTTCCACGTGATCGCCGTCGGCGAGCAGACGCTCGGAACCGTCCTCGTGCTTGAACACCCGCAGCCGCTGACGCTTCGACAGCTTGTCGTACAGGACCTCGTCCGACCCGTCGTCCGGGATGATCGTGATCTTGTAGAAGCGGTCGTCGTCCTCGAGCCGCACGCGACCCGACACCTCGGCAATGGGGGCCTTGCCCTTGGGAACACGAGCCTCGAAGAGCTCCTGAACTCGGGGCAGACCACCCGTGATGTCGTCACCCGCGACACCACCCTGGTGGAAGGTACGCATGGTCAGCTGGGTACCGGGCTCACCGATGGACTGCGCGGCGACGATACCGACGGCCTCACCGATGTCCACCAGCTTGCCGGTCGCCATCGAGCGGCCGTAGCAGGTCGCACACACGCCGGTGCCGGTGGTGCAGGTCAGCACGGAGCGGACCTTCACCTCGGTGATACCGGCGTCGAGCAGCGCCTCCAGGGCGGGATCGCCCAGGTCGTGGCCCTTCTCGACAACGACATTGCCCTTGGCGTCGACCGCGTCGGTGGCCAGCGTACGAGCGTAGGTGCTGGTCTCCACGTGGGCGTCCCGGATGAGCGAGCCGTCGGCCTGCTTCTCCGCGATCGGCACCACGATGCCGCGCTCGGTGCCACAGTCGGTCTCGCGCACGATGACGTCCTGCGACACGTCCACCAGACGACGGGTCAGGTAACCCGAGTCGGCGGTACGAAGCGCGGTGTCGGCCAGACCCTTTCGCGCACCGTGGGTGTTGATGAAGTACTCCAGAACCGTCAGACCCTCACGGAAGGAGGACTTGATCGGCTGCGGGATGAACTCACCCTTCGGGTTCGTCACCAGACCCTTCATACCGGCGAGGGTACGAGTCTGGGTGAAGTTACCCGTGGCGCCCGAGTCGACGATCGTGATGATCGGGTTGTCGGCCGGGTAGTGCGCACGCAGCGCCTTACCGACCTCTTCGGTCGCTTCCTGCCAGATCTTGACCAGGGCGTTGTTGCGCTCCTGGTGATCCAAAGCACCACGCTGGTACTTCTTCTCGATCTGATCGGCCTGCGCGTCGTAACGCGCCATGATCTCGGCCTTCTCGGTCGGCACGAGCACGTCCGACATGGCGACCGTGACGCCGGAACGCGTGGCCCAGTAGAAGCCCGAGTCCTTCAGCTTGTCGACGGTCTGCGCGACCACGATCATCGGGTAACGCTCGGCGAGATCGTTGATGATCGCCGCCTGACGCTTCTTCGGCATCGGCTCGTCGATGAACGCGTAGTCCGCCGGGAGCAGATCGTTGAAGATGACGCGGCCCAGCGTGGTCTTGGTGAGCCACGCGTCGCCCCGCTGCCAGCCGTTCGGGAACAGCTCGGTCTCGACATCCCGCGGCGGACGCTGCTCGGTCAGACGGATCTTGATCAGCGTACGCACGGTGAGCTCACCGCGGTCGACGGCCATCTGCGCCTCGGCGGGCGAGGAGTAGACGCCGAACTCGGCCGAATCCTTGGCGGCCGCGCGGTACTCGCCCTTCGCGTTCTCTTCGAGACGCGTCAGGTAGTACAGACCGGTCACCATGTCCAGACGCGGCATGGCGAGCGGACGACCCGAGGCGGGCGACAGGATGTTGTTCGAGGACAGCATCAGGATGCGGGCCTCGGCCTGCGCCTCCGCGGACAGCGGAAGGTGCACGGCCATCTGGTCACCGTCGAAGTCGGCGTTGAACGCCTCACACACGAGCGGGTGCAGCTGGATGGCCTTACCTTCGACCAGCAGCGGCTCGAAGGCCTGGATACCCAGGCGGTGCAGGGTGGGCGCACGGTTCAGCAGCACCGGGTGCTCGGAGATGACCTCTTCGAGGACATCCCACACCTGGGGACGCTGACGCTCGACCATCCGCTTGGCGGACTTGATGTTCTGCGCGTGGTTCAGATCGACCAGACGCTTCATGACGAACGGCTTGAACAGCTCGAGCGCCATCAGCTTCGGCAGACCACACTGGTGCAGCTTCAGCTGCGGACCGACCACGATGACCGAACGGCCCGAGTAGTCGACACGCTTGCCGAGGAGGTTCTGACGGAAACGACCCTGCTTGCCCTTGAGCAGATCGCTCAGGGACTTCAGCGGGCGGTTACCCGGACCGGTGACCGGACGGCCACGACGGCCGTTGTCGAACAGCGCGTCCACCGACTCCTGAAGCATGCGCTTCTCGTTGTTCACGATGATCTCGGGCGCACCCAGATCGATCAGTCGCTTCAAACGGTTGTTGCGGTTGATGACGCGGCGGTACAGGTCGTTCAGGTCGGAGGTCGCGAAGCGGCCACCGTCCAGCTGCACCATCGGGCGCAGCTCCGGCGGGATCACCGGCACGGCGTCGAGGACCATGCCCATCGGCGAGTTGCCGTTGGTCTGGAACGCGGCGACGACCTTCAGACGCTTCAGCGCGCGAAGCTTCTTCTGGCCCTTGCCCGTACGAATGGTCTCGCGCAGGAACTCGGCCTCGGCGTCGATGTCGAAGGTCTCCATGAGCTTCTGGATCGCCTCGGCACCCATGGCGCCCGTGAAGTATTCGCCGTAGCGGTCCTGCAGCTCGCGGTAGATCACCTCGTCGATGATCAGCTGCTTCTTGGCCAGCTTGGTGAAGGTGGTCCAGATCTCGTCGAGACGATCCAGCTCACGCTGGGCGCGGTCGCGCAGCTGACGCATCTCGCGCTCGCCGCCGTCCTTGACCTTGCGGCGGACATCGGACTTGGCACCCTCGGCCTCGAGCTCGGCCAGGTCGGCCTCGAGCTTCTGGGCGCGGGCCTCCAGGTCGGCGTCACGCTGGTCGGCGACGGTCTTCTTCTCGACCTCCATCTCCGCCTCGAGCGTGGACAGCTCGTTGTGGCGCAGCTCGTCATCGACAGCGGTGATGACGTAGGCGGCGAAGTAGATGATCTTCTCGAGATCCTTCGGCGCCAGGTCGAGCAGGTAGCCCAGACGCGACGGGACACCCTTGAAGTACCAGATGTGGGTGACCGGGGCGGCCAGCTCGATGTGGCCCATGCGCTCACGACGCACCTTGGCGCGAGTCACCTCGACGCCACAGCGCTCACAGATGATGCCCTTGAAGCGGACGCGCTTGTACTTGCCGCAGTAGCACTCCCAGTCCCGGGTGGGACCGAAGATCTTCTCGCAGAAGAGGCCGTCCTTCTCCGGCTTCAACGTGCGGTAGTTGATGGTCTCCGGCTTCTTGACCTCGCCAAACGACCAGTTGCGAATGTCTTCGGCGGTCGCCAGGCCGATCCGGAGTTCATCGAAGAAGTTGACGTCTAGCACGTAACTTCCTTTCCCCTGTTCGGGTTGAGTTTGAGCAAAAGTTCGCTAAATCCGTTGCCGCGGGACGCTTTTCAGGGCGTCCCGCGACCGATCGCTCACTGCGCCAGGTCGTCGACCGTCGCAGCCTCGTTGCGGGACAGGTTGATACCCAGGTTCGCCGCGGCGCGCTCCAGGTCCTCGTCGTCACCGTCACGCATTTCGATGGCGGCGCCGTCCGAGGACAGCACCTCCACGTTCAGGCACAGCGACTGGAGTTCCTTGAGCAGAACCTTGAACGACTCCGGGATACCCGGCTCCGGAATGTTCTCGCCCTTGACGATGGCCTCGTACACCTTCACGCGGCCGACCACGTCGTCCGACTTGATGGTGAGGAGTTCCTGCAGGGTGTAGGCCGCGCCGTACGCCTGCATGGCCCAACATTCCATTTCACCGAAGCGCTGACCACCGAACTGCGCCTTACCACCCAGCGGCTGCTGCGTGATCATCGAGTACGGACCGGTCGAACGCGCGTGGATCTTGTCGTCGACCAGGTGGTGCAGCTTCAGGATGTACATGTAGCCGACGGCCACCGGGTACGGGAACGGCTCGCCGGAGCGGCCGTCCAGCAGGATGGCCTTGCCGTTGTCGTCGATCATCTTCTCGCCGTCGCGGTTCGGCAGAGTCGAACCGAGCAGGCCGGTCAGCTCTTCCTCGCGCGCACCGTCGAACACCGGGGTGGCGATGTTCGTGTCGGCCGGCTGTCCGATCATTTCCTCGGGCAGGTTCTTCGCCCAGTCCGGGGTGCCGTCGACCTGCCAACCGGTCTTGGCGATGTAACCCAGATGGGTTTCCAGCACCTGGCCGATGTTCATACGACGCGGCACACCGTGGGTGTTCAGGATGATGTCGACCGGGGTGCCGTCCGGGAGGAACGGCATGTCTTCCTGCGGAAGGATCTTGCCGATGACACCCTTGTTGCCGTGGCGGCCGGCCAGCTTGTCGCCGTCCTGGATCTTGCGCTTCTGCGCAACGTAAACGCGCACCAGCTCATTCACGCCGGGGGGCAGATCGTCGTCGTCGTCACGCGAGAAGACGCGCACGCCGATGACCTTGCCGGACTCACCGTGGGGCACCTTGAGGGAGGTGTCGCGAACCTCGCGAGCCTTCTCACCGAAGATGGCGCGCAGCAGGCGCTCTTCGGGGGTCAGCTCGGTCTCGCCCTTCGGGGTGACCTTGCCGACCAGGATGTCGCCGTCACGGACCTCCGCGCCGATGCGCACGATGCCGCGCTCGTCGAGGTCCGCGAGGACCTCGTCGGAGACGTTCGGGATGTCCCGGGTGATCTCCTCGGCACCGAGCTTGGTGTCGCGAGCGTCGATCTCGTGCTCCTCGATGTGAATCGAGGTGAGCACGTCGTCCTCCACGAGGCGCTGCGACAGGATGATCGCGTCCTCGTAGTTGTGGCCTTCCCACGGCATGATCGCCACGAGCAGGTTCTTGCCCAGGGCCATCTCACCGTTCTCGGTGCAAGGACCGTCGGCGAGCACGTGCCCGGCCTCCACGCGGGTGCCCTCGTCCACGATCGGACGCTGGTTGGCGCAGGTGCCCTGGTTGGAGCGCTCGAACTTGCGCAGGCGGTAGCTGCGGCGGGTGCCGTCGTCGTGCATGACGGTGATGAAGTCGGCCGAAACCTCTTCCACCACACCGGCCTTCTGGTTCACGACCACGTCGCCGGCGTCGACCGCGGCACGCAGCTCCATACCGGTGCCGACCAGCGGCGACTCGGAACGGATCAGCGGCACGGCCTGACGCTGCATGTTCGCGCCCATGAGGGCACGGTTGGCGTCGTCGTGCTCGAGGAACGGAATCATGGCCGTCGCGACCGACACCATCTGGCGCGGCGAGACATCCATGTAGTCGATGTCCTTGGCGGGGACGTATTCCATTTCCTCGTTGCCGTGGCGGGCGAGGACGCGCTCCTCGAGGAACTTGCCGTCCGAGTCCACCGGCGAGTTCGCCTGTGCGCGGATGTGGCGGTCTTCCTCGTCGGCGGTGAGGTACTTGACCTCATCGGTGACGCGGCCGTCGACGACCTTGCGGTACGGGGTCTCGATGAAGCCGAACGGGTTCACCCGGGCGTAGACCGAGAGCGAACCGATCAGGCCGATGTTCGGGCCTTCCGGGGTCTCGATCGGGCACATGCGGCCGTAGTGCGACGGGTGGACGTCACGGACTTCCAGGCCGGCACGCTCACGGGACAGACCACCCGGGCCCAGCGCCGAGAGACGACGCTTGTGGGTCAGACCCGAGAGCGGGTTGTTCTGGTCCATGAACTGCGACAGCTGCGAGGTGCCGAAGAATTCCTTGATCGCCGCCACGACGGGACGGATGTTGATCAGGGTCTGCGGCGTGATGGCCTCGACGTCCTGGGTGGTCATGCGCTCACGCACGACACGTTCCATACGCGAGAGGCCGACGCGGATCTGGTTCTGGATCAGCTCGCCAACCGTCCGCAGACGACGGTTGCCGAAGTGGTCGATGTCATCGACGTCGACCGGGACTTCGGAGCCACCGGGGGCGGTCATCATGCGATCGCCCTGGTGCAGACGGACCAGGTACTCGATCGTCGCGACGATGTCTTCCTTGGTCAGCGTCGAGCCGGTGACCGGCTGGTCCAGGTTCAGGCCCAGCTTCTTGTTGATCTTGTAGCGACCGACGCGCGCCAGGTCGTAGCGCTTCTCCTTGAAGAACAGGTTCTCCAGCAGGGTCTGCGCGGACTCCTTGGTCGGCGGCTCGCCCGGACGCAGCTTGCGGTAGATGTCGAGCAGCGCCTCGTCCTGACCCGGGGTGGAGTCCTTCTCGAGGGTGGACATCATGATCTCGGAGAAACCGAAACGCTCGGTGATCTCCTCGGTGGTCAGACCCAGCGCCTTCAGCAGCACGGTGACCGGCTGGCGACGCTTGCGGTCGATACGCACACCGACGGTGTCGCGCTTGTCGACGTCGAACTCCAGCCACGCGCCGCGCGAGGGGATGACACGCACGGAGTGCAGCGTCTTCTCGGTCGACTTGTCGATGGAGTCGTCGAAGTACACACCCGGCGAACGGACCAGCTGCGACACGACGACGCGCTCGGTGCCGTTGATGATGAACGTGCCCTTGTCGGTCATCATCGGGAAATCACCCATGAAGACCGTCTGAGACTTGATCTCACCGGTGTTGTTGTTGATGAACTCCGCCGTCACGAACAGCGGAGCCGCATACGTCATGTCCTTGTCCTTGCACTCTTCGATGGAGGCCTTGACCTCTTCGAAGCGCGGGTCGGAGAAGGACAGTGACATGGAACCGGAGAAGTCCTCGATCGGCGAAAGCTCCTCGAGCACCTCCTCGAGGCCCCCGACGGGGTTCGTGACGTCGCCGCGCGCGATGGCACGTTCACGCCAGTCTGCTGAACCGACCAGCCAGGCGAACGATTCGGTTTGTAGATCGAGAAGTCCGGGAACCTCGAGGGGTTCGCGAATCTTCGCGAAAGACACCCGCTTCGGGGCTCCGGGGATACCGGCCTTGGTCTGGGTGGAGACTGCCAAGATGCGTCCTTCCAGCACCTCACGCGCGTCGCGTGGTGGTCCGCGACCGTCGCTTGTCTGCTACGAATTCCGCTGGTTACTACCCCGAACGAAACCCGAACAGCAGACAGCGGAAGTAACACCGGAAGGTGGAACTTTCGTGATGCGATCGAGGTATGGACAGGAGGCAGCCAGCGCAACGTCCAAAACTACACCCAAACCTACGGGGGTGTCAAAGTACCACCCGTGGCGATCCGTGGGCGGCAACTTCGCCCCGGTGTGTCTGTGTCGATATCGGGGCGACCCGCGCCCGATAACGGCACTTCCGAGTGACGGTCTCCACATGGATTTCCGGCTGGGCCGCAGAGTCCGCTGGCTGCGTTCGCAAGGCCCTCGCCGGCGTCATGTCCCCTGTGACAGCCGCCGCTGTTGTGAATAGCGTGACGGCTCGGGCGAAAGTCGTCAAGTGGCGGCCCGAGTTGACAAATCGCGAGATCGCCTGTCCCACTACAAGATCACCCGGCGACGTCGCACGATACCGGAAAGACACCGGTGAGCGGCCCGGTCGAGGACCACTTCACCGGTGCCGGGGGCTACTTGTCGGTGATATCCGAGGCCAGCCAGTGGCCGTCGATCTTCTGCATGCGCAGCACGATCGGGCCCGACGCGAGGGGTTCGGGCTTGCCGTCCTTGATGGCCGAAATGTTCAGGTTGACCAGCAGTTCCGCGCGATCGCCGGTGAGCAGGGTCACGCCGATCGGGTCGGTCTTGACCTCGGTGTCGGTCTGGGTCTGCTTGATGGTGTCGACGGTGGTGTCGACGTACTTGGCGAAGTCCTTCTGCATCTTGTCGGTGAGCACCGAGTTGACCGTGGACTTCCACTTGTCGATGTCGGCGGCCTTGTAGCCGTACAGGGTGGCCAGGGCGTGATCGCCCGCGGCCTTCACCTCGTCGGTGGCGCCGTTGTCGACGTAGGCGAGATTCCCGGAGTCCGACTTGGGCTTCTCCACCCAGTGGAACACCGCGCCGGTCACCGCGAAGGCCAGCAGCAGCACCGAGACCGCGCCACAGATCGTGGCGACACCCCAGTTACGCCAAAATCCGCCCTGCCGGGTCGGCTTGGAATACTGTTGCGAGGCAGGGAGTTTGGTCAGGCCCGAGCCGCGCGGCGGGGTGGAACGTGACGCGGATCGGCTGGAACGCTCGGTGGTGGACCGGGCGTTCTTCACTGTCGAAGCGTTCCGCACGTCTGCCGCGGTCGTCCGCGACGCGGTACCGCGAGAGGCGGCCGGGCGGCGCGGGGTGGTGACGCGGTTGACGGGGCGTTTCCGATTGGCCATGGTCACTCCCTCCTAGTTGCCCGGTTTGGGGGTCGGGGTCTGGGTCGAGGTCGGCTGCTGGGCGTCCTGCTGCGGCGCGGCCGTGCCCAGCGGTACCGGTTCGCCCAGGTTCTGGGCCTTCTCGGCCTTCCAGGTGCTGCCCTGCTTGACCATGTCGAGGGTCCACAGCTGGCGGAAGGTGGCGGGCTGGCCGCCGGGCCAGCTGCGGGTGATCTTCAGCACCGCGAAGGCGGAGGCGTGGTCGAGCTCGCTGTTGAGCGAGGTGAGGGTGAGGCCCTCGACGTCGGCCGTGATGCGGGTCTTGGAGTCCTGGGCGGTCTGCTTGAGCTGATCCTGCCCGTCCTCCTGCTGCTTGAGCAGGTCCCCGGTCATAGATGACCGGATATTTGCCAGCGACCCGTCGATATCGTCCGGGTTGATGGACATCAGGTTCATTGCGGCCTGGCGGGCGTCGGTCAGGACGGCGTCGCGGGCGCTCGCCCGGTTGTCGTCCTTGTGGTCGCCGAACCAGAGGAAGCCGACCACGGCCGCCGCGACCACGGAGGCCGCCAGCAGTACGACGGCACCGACCAGCGCGAAACGCTGCATATCGGAAGGCCGCGACGCGGGCTCGGAGTGGACGGGTGCGGGCGCGGAGTCGACGGGCTTGTCCAGTACGACGGTCGGCTCGGCAGCCGATTCGACCGTCTCCGTAGCGGATTCGCTCACCGTGGTGTCGGCGTCAGCCGGACCCGCGTCCGGGGTGGTTTCGGGAACCGACTCGCTCGTCGGCTTCTCGAGGTGCTCCCCCGAATCGCTGTCCTTTTGCTGGCTCACGCCGCCACCATACTTTCCTCTCTTCGCGTCCTAGCTGGGACTGTGTGTCACACGACCGTCGTCAGTGCTTGACCGTCACGCCCATGAGCGTCGACAGCTGGGTCGCGACCGGGTTCAGGTTGAGCTTTTCCGGGTCGTACTTGGGCTTGTCGTCCCACGGCTGCGGGACGCTCGGGTCGGCCAGTTCGGCGCGTGCGCCGCCACGGACGGCGGTCTCGCTGCCCTGCGGGACGGTGCAGGCGGCCTGGGTGTTGAACGGGAAATCGTCGCGGCTGTCGTCGAAGTTGGGGTTCTGGGCCTTCATCTGGTCCAGAATCCGTTGCGTGCCTTCGTATCCGACGGTGCAGGCGGGCGGGTTGTTGGTCTCGAGCACCAGGCCGAAGTGGGTGGTGCCGTCGCCGGGCGCGGTGGAGGAGCCACCGAGCGGCAGCAGCGGCAGCATGGCCAGCACCGGGCCGAGCGCGTAGAACTTGGGCGAGACGGTCAGCAGCAGGGTGCGCAGATTGCCGAGATCCGTGGTGAGGGCCGGGCCGCTCTCCTGCAGCAGGCGCTGGATCGCGGAGCCCGCGTCGGTGCCGGTGCCGATGAGGCGGCGGATGTCCGGATCGTTGGACTTCAGCTGCGCGGTGAGCTTGTCGAGGCCGTCGCTGAACTGCAGGATCGCCGGGGACTGCTCGGCCTGGGTGGCCAGCGCGGTGTGCGCGGAGCGGATCAGCGCCAAGGTCTGCTGCAGGTTGTCGCCACTGGCGGTGGCGGTGAACTTGTTGAGCGAGTCGACCAGGATCTTGAGGTCGTCGCCGCGGCCGTCGAACGCCTTGCCCAGCTCGGTGATGGTGGTGGACAACGCCTTCAGGTCGGTGGTGCTGGCGAAGGTGTCGACGCTGGAGAGCAGTTCCTCGACGTGGATCGGGGTGCTCGCGCCCTTGATGACGGAGCCGTCGTGCAGGTAGGGCGAGGTGTCGCTGGTCGGCATCAGGTCGACGTACTGCTCGCCGATGGCGGAGCGGTCGGCGATGGCGGCCACCGCATTGGCGGGCACCTTGGGCTTGCCGGAGTTCATCTCCAGGGTGATGAGCACGCCGTCGGGGGTGACGTCGAGGTCGCCGACCCGGCCCACGGGGACGCCGCGGTAGGTGACCTCGGCGCCCTTGGACAGGTTGCCGGTCTCCTTGGCCTCGACCTTCACCTTGTAGAGCCCGAAGCCCAGCATGTTGTCCAGGCGAACGTATTTGGCGCCGACGAACACGACGCCGAGCACGGCGATGAGCGCGAAGGCGATCAACTGATTACGTACCAGGCGTGTCATCGCGGACCACCCACTCCCAGCTGCTCGAGGATCGATCCCAGCGGATCGGTCGGTCCGGTCGCCCCGGTCGGCCGCGCCACGGTGGGTGGCAGCGGCAGCAGGGAGATGGTCGGCCAGCCGCCGCGCGGCCCGTTGCCGTTGTAGTACGGGTTGGTCGGATCCACGTTCACCGGGCGGCCGCTGGGCGGCAGGTACTGCGGATCCTGTTTGCCGACACCGAGATTCGACAGCAGGGTGCCGATTTGCAGGTCCACCGAGAGCCAGGTGTTGACCTGGCCGCCGAACGTGGACTTGAGGGCCTCGTCCGGGAACGGGTAGGTCGGCAGCAGCGGGAAGGCGGACACCAGATCGTTGGACGACGCGCCCAGCGCCTGCAGCGTGGGCCGCAGCGAGGACAGGTCGGTGATCAGGTTGTCCTTCGAGTGGTTGAGCACGTCGAATCCGGCCTGCCCCACCCGATCCAGCTGGGTGAGCAGCTGAATGAGTTGCGGCCGTTGCTCATTGAGGATCTTGATACCGGCCGGCAGCTCGTCGAGGACCTTGGAGATCTGCATGGTCTGCTGCGCCACCCGACCGCTGAGCGTGTTGAGGCTGTCGAGCGCGCGGGTGATGTTGTCGACCTGGTCGTCGAGACCCTTGATCAGGGTGTTGGCCTGGTCCAGCAGGTCGCGGACCTTGCCCTCACGACCGCCGAGAGTCTTGTTGAGCTCCACCACGATCGGCTGCAGCTGGGCCACGCCGCCGCCGTTGAGCAGCAGCGACAGTGCGCCGAGCACCTGCTCGACCTCGGTGGCGGTCTGGGTGTTCTCGACCGGGATCTTCGCTCCGTCCTTCAGGGGCGCGGAGTCGGGATCCTTGGCGGGAGCGGCCAGTTCGATGTACTTCTCACCGAGCAGGTTGGTCTGCTTGACCTCGGCGTGCGCGTTGGCGGGCAGCTTCACGTCATCGTTGACCAGCACCTGCACGCTGGCTTCCCAGGCGTTGTCGGGTGCGATGCGGATCTTGTCGACGCGGCCCACAGCCACACCGTCGACCTTCACCGAGGACTGCGGGACCAGGTCCAGCACGTCGGCGAAGCGAATATCCAAGTGCAGCGGGTGTTTGCCCACGTTCGGCCCGCCGGGCAGCGGAATGCTGTTCGCGCCGCAGCCCGCGGCCACCAGGGTGACCGCGCCCAGCGAGGTGGCGACCAGGGCGGCCCGCCTGATCCGGCCTCCGCGAATCCGGTTGGCGCTCATCGCTGCCCACCTTCCTGCTGCGACGGCGGCAGCTGGTCGGACGGATTGCCGGGGACGGAGCCGGGCACGGTGTTGTGCTGCTCGTTCTCGCCGCTCAGAATGCCGAAGGGCAGCACCAGCGACGGCGTCTTCACGCCCGCGGTGATCTGGTCGGTGATCGCCTTGCAGTTGTTCAGGATCGGCCCGAGCTGCCGGGAGATGGCGTCGAACTTGGGGTCGCCGGGACGCAGCTTGCCCAGGTCCAGCATCTTGCACACCACACCGAACGGGTCCTGCATGTCGGTGAAGTTGGTGCGCATATTGAGCGTGCCGGTCTCGGCGTCGTGCACGTTGATCAGGTTGCTCAGCGCGGTCGGGATGAGCGGCAACGCCTTGGCCAGATCGTCGCGCTGATCGGCGAGGGTCTGGGTGAGCTTGGTCAGCGCATCGGCGTTGGACTGCACCAGATCCCGGTTGTTGTCGATGAACCGGGCCACGTCACCGAGCGCGACCGACAGCAGGCTCAGCGCGTCGCCGAGGGTCTGGCGCTCGTCGGACAGGAACCCGGCCAGCGAGGCCAGCTGGGTATTGAAGGTCCGCACCTGGGAGTCGTTGTCGGCCAGCATCTGCACGAAGGTCTGCAGGTTCTTGACCGTGTCGAAGATGTCCGTCCGCGAATCCGAGAGGGCGTGCGCGGCCTTGGACAGCTGGGTGAAGCTGTTTCCCAGCGCCTCACCGTTGCCGGAGAGGTTCTCGGCGCCCGTGCGCACCAATTGGTTCAGCGCGCCTTCGCCATTGGCGCCGGGCTTGTTCGCGCCGTCCGGGCCGAGCGCGTTCGACAGCTCGGTGATGCTCTTGTAGAGCCGGTCCACCTCGACCGGGGTCGCGGTGCGGTCCTTCGGGATGGTGGCGTTGCGCCCCATCTTGGGTCCGCCCTTGTAGGCGGGCGCGAGCTGGATGTACCGGTCCGACACCACCGACGGGGTGATCTGCGCGGCCTTGGCATCGGCCGGGACGTCGTACTTGCGATCCACCTCCATGACCACCTCGACGATGTCGCCCTTGGGCGTCACCTTGGTGACATGGCCGACCGGGACGCCCAGGATGCGGACGTCCGAGCCCTCGTAGATGCCGATGGACTTGTCGAAGGCCGCGGTGATGGTGGTGGTGTTGAGCTTCTGGAAGCCCCACCAGCCCACACCCGCGAGCGCGACGGCCAGCACGGCCACCGCCGCGATGACCTTGCTCTTGGTACTCGAACCGCGCAGGGCGGTCAGCGGATTCGTCACGGACTAACCTCCCAGCTTTCGGATCGGATCCCGGTTACCCGGAACATCCGGCAGGGCGGGCGGAATCAGGTTGGTGATGACCGCGTCGAACCAGCGGCCGGTGCCCAGCACGTTGGAGTAGAGCCCGTAGAAGGGCGCGGCCAGGGCGAGCGTCTTGGAGATGTCGGCCTGATGGTTGTTGAGCAGGTCGATGGTCTTGTTGAGGTTGGTCAGCGCCGGGCCGATCTGTTCCTCGTTGTCCTTGACCAGCGCGGTCAGTTCCGTCGCAACGGTTTTCGCGCCGGTGAGCAGCTGGTGGATGGCCTGCTGACGCACGTTCAGCTCGGCCAGCAACTCGCCGCCGTTGGCGATCAGCCGCTCGAATTCCTGATTGCGGTCTGCGAGCACCTTCGAGGTGGTCTTGGTGGCGGCGAACAGCTGCTTGAGCTGATCGTCGCGCTTGGCCAGCGACTCCGAGAGCCGGGCCACGCCGTCGATGGAGCCGCGCAGTTCCGGCGGCGTCGCCGAGAAGGCGTCCGAGAGCACCCGGAAGCTCTGCGCGAGCTGATCGGTCTTGGTGTCCTCGATGTTCTTGGCGGCATCGCTGAACGCGTCGACCACGTCGTACGGAGACACGGTGCGCGAGAGCGGGATCCGGTCGGACGGGTTGAGGATCTTGGTGCCCTTGGGATCGAGCGCCAGGTACTTCTGCCCGAGCAGGGTCTTGATCTGGATCGAGGCGGTGGTCTCGTTGCCGACCCAGGCGTCCTGGGTGCGGAAGTCGACGAGCACCTTGTCGCCGTCGAGGCGGACGTCGGAGACCGCGCCCACCTTCACGCCGGCGATGCGAACCTCATTGCCCTTCTTCAGCCCTGCGGCCTCGGAGAACTCGGCGGTGTACTTGGTGCCGGCCGACAGCAACGGCAGCTTGTCCAGGCTGAACGCGGACATGGTCACCAGCAGCACCATGAGCAGGCCGAGCCCGCCCATGAATACCGGGCTGCGCTTGCCCAATACGGCGCGATCGTCCATCAGCGGCCTCCCTTCCCATGGCAGCGCGGGGCCGGATTCGTGTAGATCGGCTGATTCACCGTCGGCATGTTCGCCAGTGCGGGCGGCAGATTCAGCTGCGGCGCGTCCTTGGTGCCCGGCCCGGCGACGATGTCGATGCCGCACAGGTAGAACTGGAACCAGGAGCCGTAGGAGGCGGCGCGGCCGAGCTTCTCCATCTTGAGGGGCAGGTTGGTCAGGCCCTCGTCGACCTCGTCCTTGCGGTCGTTGAGCGTGCCGGTCAAC
Source organism: Nocardia heshunensis (assembly GCF_054782115.1). NCBI lineage: Bacteria > Bacillati > Actinomycetota > Actinomycetes > Mycobacteriales > Nocardiaceae > Nocardia > Nocardia heshunensis. Next base: position 147,577 of record NZ_BAAGTC010000008.1, read on the forward strand.
TGGTTGAGGCCCGCGATCGCGCCCTGCAGGTTCGGCCGGACCGGGACCAGCAGGTCCCCGGTGGCCGAGGCCAGGTTGCCCAGCGAGGTGATCGCGGACCCGATGGTGCCGCGGTCGGCGTTGAGCCCGGTGACCAGCGCCTCGGTGTTCACGATCAGCTGGTCGAGTTGGTCGCCGCGCGAATTGATGCTGTCCAGCACCGCATTCAGGTTCTTGATCAGCTCACCGATCACCGCGTCCTTGTCGGCCACCTTGTTGGTGAGCGAGGCGGTGGTGGCGACCAGATCCCGGATGGTGCCGGATTCGCCCTGGAAGACCTGGATGATCTCCGAGGACAGCTTGTTCACGTCCTCGGGGGTCAGCGTCTGGAACAGCGGCCGGAAGCCGTTGAACAGCTCGGTCAGATTGACCGCGGGCTTGGTGCGCTCCAACGGAATCGTGGAGCCCTTGTTCATCTTGCGGCCCTGCTGCCCGGTGCCCTGCTCCAGCGCGATGTAGCGCTGGCCCACCAGGTTGCGGTACTTGATGGTCGCGGTGGTGGAGGCGGGCAGCCAATCCCGGTCGCTCAGTTCGAATTCCACATTGGCCAGGCGCTTGTCCACGATGGACACCCCGGTCACCTTGCCCACCCGGACACCGGCGATGCGCACCTCGTCGCCCTTGTTCAGGGAGGTGACGTCGGTGAAACGGGCATTGAACTTGGTACCGCCGCCACCGTAGTTGGCGATGGTCAACGCCAGCACGCCCGTCAGGAAGACCGTGACGAGAATGAAGGCGATCAGTTTGGTCAGCGTCGGCCCGAGGCCGCGCAACAGATCCTTCACTTGACGCTCACCTCACTGCCGCGGAACGCCGGGGCGGCGATCTTGGTCACCCAGGTGGGCACCGCTTCGGGCGAAACCCCGTGGGCCGCACCGTAGATCGTGCCCAGCGTCTGGGCCTCCTGCGGCGAATACGCGATGCTCGGGGCCTGCGGCCCGTACACCTTGTACTGCGGCTCCGACATCTTGCCGATGTTCTGGTCACCCGGATTGCGGCTGGGCGGCTGGTAGGAGCCGTCATTGGCGGATCCGTCGGTGTACTGGCCCGGGTCGGTGCCCGGCGGGTACATCGGGACGCACAGCGGCGGACGCGTATCGAACCAGCGCGGCTCGTCCTGGTTGGGGATGTAGCGGCCGCGCGGATTCACGATCTGCACGGTCACGCGCGAACCCGGCAGGTCGGTGCCCTTGCCGAAGATCTGGTCGATGCGCGGCTTGAGCTCCGCCATACCGGCGAGCGCGCAGGCGTAGCTGGGCGAGTACTTGGCCAGCGCCTCGAGCGCGGGGCGCGAGTCGGCGGCCACGTCGATGATGTTGTCGCGGTTGGCCACCAGGAAGTCCGCGGTGGTCGAGGCGCTCGGCGTCAGCGTGGCCAGCAGGGTGTCGATCTGCGAACGCTTCTGCACGATGGTGGCATTGGTGGTGCGCAGGTTGTCCAGCGCGTTCACCAGCTGCGGCGCGGCATCGGCGTAGGTGGTCGCGACATCCGCCAGGCTCTTGAGATCCTGCTGCAGCGTCGGCATTTCACCGTTGACCTGGGTGATGATGTCGTCGAGCCGATCGACGGTCTTGCCCAGTTCCTCACCCTGACCCTGCAGCGCGTTGGACAGCGCGCCCAGCGTGGAGGACAGGTACTGCGGCGGAATCGCCTGCAGCAGCGGCAGAATGTGGTCCAGCAGCTGGCTCACCTCGACGGCATTGCCGGTGGTGTCCTGCTTGAGGGTGACGCCCGCGGTGAGATGCCCCTGCGGGGCGTCCGGCCACACCAGATCGATGTAGCGCTCACCGAACAGCGTCTTGGGCAGCAATCGCGCGGTCACATTGGCCGGGATCTTGCTCGCCTTGTCCGGATCGATGGCCAGATCCAGGGTGACGTTCTTGCCGTCGTACTTGCTCGACCGCATCTCCCCGACCGTCACACCGCGGACCTTCACATCCGCGTTGCGGGTCAAGGCGTTTCCGACGGTGTCGGTGATCAGGTTGACCCGCACCACATCCGTGAACTGCTTGTTGTAGATGGCGATGGTGGTCCACAGGAACAGCGCCACCACGAGGAAGAACAGCACGCCGAGGGTGCGCTTGCGCAGCTTCTCGGTGGAGCGCCACAACTCGATGTTCTTCGGATTGCTCATCCGGCCACCCGCACCGTCGTGGTCGTGCCCCAGATCGCCAGGGACAGGAAGAAGTCCAGCACGTTGATCAGCACGATCGCGGCACGCACCGCGCGGCCCACGGCCACACCGACACCCGCCGGGCCGCCGCTGGCGTTGTAGCCGTAGTAGCAGTGCACCAGGATGATCACGAACGCGAAGACGAGCACCTTCACGAACGAATAGAGCACGTCTTCCGGTGGCAGGAACAGGCTGAAGTAGTGGTCATAGGAGCCACTGGATTGCCCGTTGAAGTAGATGCTGATCAGCCGCGACGCCACATAGGTGCCGAGCAGGCCGACCACGTACAGCGGAATCACCGCGAGGAAGCCCGCGATGGCGCGCGTGGTCACCAGGAACGGCACCGACGGCACCGCCATCACCTCGAGCGCGTCGATCTCCTCGGAGATGCGCATGGCGCCGAGCTGCGCGGTGAAACCACAGCCGACCGTCGCCGACAGTGCCAGCGCCGCAACCAGGGGCGCGAGCTCGCGGGTGTTGATGTAGCCGGTCAGGAAGCCGGTGAGGACTCCGGAGCCAAGGGCGTCAAGGGCTTTGAAGCCCTGCAGGCCGACGACCACACCGACCGAGGCCGACATGAAGACGATGACGCCGATGGTGCCGCCGATGACGGCGAGCGCACCCGAGCCGAAGGTCACCTCGGCCAGCAGCCGCATGACCTCCTTGCGGAAGTGCACGATGGTCTTCGGGATCGCGCCGATCGCCCTGGAGTAGAACGACATCTGGTCCCCGGCCTTGTCGACCAGGTTGACCGGGGCCTCGAGCACAGGTTTGACCCTGCGCGCCGACCGGGTGAAAACGGTGGAACGCTGCGAAACGACCATGGGTCACGCGCCCTTTGCGGGGACGACCTGAAGATAGATCAGGGTCAGAACCAGATTGAGGAAGAACAGCACGAGGAACGTGATCACCACGGACTGGTTCACCGCGTCACCCACTCCTTTCGGTCCCCCCTTCGGATGCAGGCCCTTGTATGCGGCGATCACGCCCGCCACCACGCCGAAGATCAGCGCCTTGATCTCGCCGATCACCAGGTCGGGGATCTGTGCGAGGGCGGAGAAGGACGCGAGGTACGCGCCCGGGGTGCCGCCCTGCAGCCCGACATTGAAGAAGTAGCCACCGCAGATACCGACCACCGACACCAGCCCGTTGAGCAGGAAGGCGACCAGCATCATGCCGAGCACGCGCGGAACCACCAGGCGCTGAATGGGATCGATGCCCAGCACCTCCATGGCGTCGATCTCCTCGCGGATGGTGCGCGAGCCGAGATCGGCGGCGACGGCCGAACCGGCCGCGCCGGCGATGATCAATGCGGTCACCACCGGTGCGGCTTGCTGCACGGTCGCCAGCACGCTGGTCGCGCCGGTGAAGTTCTCCGCACCCAGCTGCTTGATGAGCGAGCCGGTCTGCAGGGCCACCACGGCACCGAACGGGATTGCCACCAGGGCGGCCGGGAGGATCGAGACACTCGCGATGAACCACGACTGCTCGATGAACTCCCGGACCTGGAAGGGCCGCCGGAACGTCTTGCGAAGCACGTCCAGGAACAGTGCGAAAATGTTGCCGGCCTGGGCAAGTCCCGACTCGACCGGGGTGCGCAGTCGCGTCAGGGTGGGATTCACGCGCCGTATGTTACCCGTTAGTCAGGTTCTGTCGAACCGTGGTGTCATACCCGCCGGTATAGGCGGGCATCACCTGTGTGTCGGAATCATCGCCGTTCTGCGACATGGACTCTCGGATGGCTTCCTGAGCGGCCGGGGGCAGCGTGTGCATGATCTGACGGACCCGCTCGCGACGGCGCTGCACGGCACCGCGGATGGGCATGCCCGGCGTGGCACGCATCTGCGGAATGATGCCCTCGACCTCTTCGGCGCCACCGGCGTGGTGACCACCGTCGAACAGGGCCTGCTCGCGGGCCATCTGGGCTTCGTCCTTCTCCTCGGACATGCCGATGGGGCCCTGCATGCGGCCGTTGAGGAACTGCTTGACCACCGGCTCCTCCGAGGTGAGCAGCACCTCGCGGGGACCGAACATGACCAGGTTGCGGCGGAACAGCATGCCGATGTTGTCCGGCACCGAACGGGCCAGGTTGATGTTGTGCGTGACGATCAGGATCGTCGCGTCGATCTGCGCGTTGATATCGATCAACAGCTGCGAGAGATACGTCGTACGAACGGGATCCAGACCGGAGTCCGGCTCGTCGACCAGGATGATCTGCGGGTCCAGCACCAGGGCGCGGGCCAGGCCGGCGCGCTTGCGCATACCACCGGAGATCTCACCGGGGAGCTTGCCTTCGGCGCCGAGCAGACCGGTCAGCTCGAGCTTCTCCATGACGATCTTCTTGATCTCGGATTCGCTCTTCTTGGTGTGCTCGCGCAACGGGAAGGCGGTGTTGTCGAACAGGTTCATCGACCCGAACAGCGCGCCGTCCTGGAAGAGGACGCCGAACAGCTTGCGGATCTCGTACAGATCCTTGTTCGAACAGGTGGTGATGTCGGTGCCGTCGATGTAGATCGAGCCCTTCTCCGGACGGAGCAGACCGATCAACGACTTCAGGAAGACGGACTTACCGGTACCGGACGGGCCGAGCAGAGCGCTGACTTCCCCCGGAGGCAGCGTCAGAGTGACGTCCTGCCAAATACGCTGAGAACCGAACGACTTCGTGATGCCTTCGGTCCTGACCTCGACGCCCACGCCAACCTCCACTTTCTCCGACGAGCGCCCCACATGTGACCGCGCGCCACAAATATCGCGCGGTGTGGCGCGTCACAGTAGGTTCGGCCACTGTATCGCATATATACCGTCTCGGACACCGGGACCTGACTGGTCGGTAGAAAGTTTTCGACCGCAGTCGTGATCACGGCGAAATCACGAGCGCAGATTACGCGAAAAGGGCGATCCCACAATGGGAATCGCCCTTTTCACAAACTAAGCGTCGCCGGGGTATGCCCCCGGCACAATCGCCGTCTTCTTACTTGACGGAGATCTTGGCGCCGGCCTCTTCGAGCTTGGCCTTGGCGGCCTCGGCGGCCTCCTTGTTGACCTTCTCCAGGATGGCCTTGGGGGCACCCTCGACGAGGTCCTTGGCTTCCTTCAGGCCCAGGCCGGAGACGATCTCACGCACGACCTTGATGACCTGGATCTTCTTGTCGCCGGCACCCTCGAGGATGACGTCGAACTCGTCCTGCTCCTCGGCGGCCTCGACCGGAGCAGCGCCACCGGCGACGGCAACGGCGACCGGAGCGGCAGCGGTGACCTCGAACTTGTCCTCGAACGCCTTCACGAACTCGGACAGCTCCAGCAGGGTCATGCCGGCGAAGGTCTCGAGCAGCTCATCAACGTTAGCCATTGATATTTCCTTTCGGTAGATCCGTCACCGCACGAGGGCGACGAATAGGTTTGGGGTAGTGACTTATTCGGCGTCGGCAGCAGCGTCGGCGACCGGAGCGGCAGCGCCACCCTCGGTCTGCTTCTTCTCCTGCAGAGCGGCGAGCAGGCGAGCGACCTGGTTGCCGGGGGCAGCGAACAGACCCGCGGCCTTCGACAGGTTGCCCTTCATGGCGCCGGCCAGCTTGGCCAGCAGCACCTCGCGGGACTCGAGGTCCGCGATGCGCTCGACCTCGGACACGGACAGCGCGACGCCGTCCATGTAGCCGCCCTTGATGATGAGCGCCTTGTTGTCCTTGGCGAACGCCTTCAGCGCCTTCGCGGCGTCGACCGGCTCACCCTTGATGAAGGTGATGGCGGTCGGACCGACGAACAAGTCATCCAGGCCTTCCACGCCCGCCTCAGCAGCGGCACGCTTGACCAGGGTGTTCTTGGCGACGGAGTAGGTAGCGTTCGCACCGAGGGCACGACGCAGTTCGGTGATCTTGCTGACCGACAGGCCACGGTATTCCGTGACGACGGTCGCGGTCGACTCCTTGAACTGCTCGGTGATCTCCGCGACGGCGGTGATCTTCTCAGCGTTTGCCATACTTCGCCTCCTCTCTGGATGGTCGGAATCTCGTATGAACTACCGAGTTCCGCCACAGGGGCCGGCGACAAAGCTAACGCCCCGGTCGCAAGGCGATCCGGGGCGCAGAAGAAACGATCGCGATCGCTCGCGGGTTTCCCGACCTCGGTTCTTCCCTGCGTGGGTCGCCGGCAATATCGCCGGACCTTCAGCTGCCTGACGGCAGCAACCAACGGTCTTCGGTAGAACGATTTGGGGTTGATCTCCGGCAGTCACTTCGAAAAGCGGGCCGATGACCGTCGTCCAATATAGCGGACGCGCATCTATCCACCAAAATCGAGGTGGAATCCGGCTCCGACCCCGCCGCGGGCGTCCATATCGGCGATGATCGCGGTGATCGAGCTGCTGCCGCCCCACATCCAGGAATTACCGACGAGGGCGTCGCCCGAGACTACCGGGGCTCCGGAGTCGCCGGGGATCTCCGAGACCGTGGTCACCAGGTAGGGGCCCAGGGTGGTGACGGTGTTGCCGCAGGTCCGGCCGCTCGTATAGCCCTGCTTGCAGACGGGCGTCCCCGGCGGAGGCGGCGCGGCGATGCGGCGAATCGTGGTGCCGCCCACCGTGTCAACGGGTTCGACGCGCGACTTGTCGAACACGATGATCCCGTAATCGAGGCCGACCCCGTTCGGCCCGGGGACGATCGGGTTGCCTGCGCCGATGTATTCGACGGTCCCCAGCGCCCGAACATCATGGGCCGCACCCTGATCGGTGACCCCCGTCCAGGAGAACACCTCGTCGCCGACCAGTTGCCGCGCGTCCTCGTACATACAGTGCGCGTTGGTGAGGCCGATCAGATTCCCGAGTGCGTCGTACCCGATCGCCGTGAGCGTGCAGTAGCTGAAGAACCGCAGCGTCCCGGCCGGAGTCTGGAACCACGGCCCCTCCGGCAGGGCGATCCCGGTCCCGCCACCCACCGGCACCCGCCCGGTCGGCTCGTCCGCACGGGCCGTCGCGGCGGCACCCGACAGCATCAGCAGCGCGGCGAAAAGCACTGCCGCGCTTCGATATCGATTCATTGCTTCTCCGAACACGGCGGGTGGTAGGCCAGGCGCGGCAGATGCGCCTGCCAGACCTCGGCGGTGAGCACGCCGCGGGTGGCGGTGCAGATGCGTTGACGCGCGTGGTTCTCGTCCAGGTCCCAGATGCTCATGACATCGCTGCCGACGCCGATCAGCAGATCGGTGGATGGATCGAACCCGAGGCTCCAGTTGGTGTGGCCGGGCATGGTGATGGCCCCGCCGATGGGTGTGGGATGCCGGCGATCGCGCATGTCCCAGAGCCGGACCGTGGAATCCGCGCTGGCGGTTGCCATTACGGTGGCGTCGCGGTTGAAGTCCACGGACTGGATGTTGAAGGCGTGCCCGATGACCGGCTCGGTCGACGGTCGGACGTGCTCCGGATCCGAGATGTCCCAGAACCGCAGCGTATTCGCGGCGAGGGTGACCATGGCGTGCCAGTCGGGGGTGATCGCGAACGACGAGAACGGCCGGTCACGGTCGCCGACCATCCGCGCGATCTCGCGTGGCCCCCCTGCCGCACCGAGATCCCACATCTTGATCGTCGACTCCAGCACCCCGCCCGCGGTGGTCTCGGGCGCCATCGTTACCAGGTGGCGCAGATCGGGTGCCACCACGAACCTCGCCAGACCCAGTGTCCCCGAACCGAAACGCACGACCGGGGTCATCGCGACCGGATGCGCGGGATCGGCCAGATCCCACAGTTGATACGACCAGTACGTATTGAGGGTGAGCAGTACCCGGCGGCCCTGCGCGACCCAGCCACTCATGACGCCCGGCACCTGTCCCAGCGGCCGGATGTGCGCCGGATCGGTGAGATCCAGCAGTTGGACTCCGCCGTCCGGTCCCGCGGACACGACCGTCAGCGTGCCGTCGTCACTGATCGAGGGCGACGGGCTGAAGGCCCGGCCGGGCCCGGGGGCGATATCGGCCAGCAGCCGGACCGATTGCCGATCGTGGATGTCCCACAGTTCGATTCGGCCGTTCACCACGCTCGTCACCATGGTGCCGACATTGCTGGTGGCCCCGGCATTGGCGAACCATCCGGCCCGGCCGCCGATCACCGCGGGCGGCAACGACCACAACCGCAGCACCCCGAGCGCGCCGCCGACGACCACCGAGCGACCGTCGGCCGCGAAGGCCACCGTGTTGGGACTGTCCCGGCACGGCTGACTCTCGCTGGCCATCGGGCAGGGCGGCGACGGCGCCGCCAAGGGCTCGCCCAACCGGGTCGGGCGGGCCCGATCGACAATGGTCCACAGGCCGACACCGTCGCGATCGGCGGCCGCCAGCGTATTGCCGTCGGCATCGAAGGCGAGGGCACGCACATCGGACTTGGCCGCGACGATGAGCGAATTGCCGTGCTGGGTCGGGTGTACCGGGTCGGCGAGATCCCACAACGTCACGGTCGCGTCGTCGGTCCCGGCGGCGAAGTACTGGCTGTCGCCGCCGCCGACGGCCAGGGTGGTCCCGTCCGGATCCAGCGCCATGGCCTGAATCGCGGGGCCCGGCACCGTGATCGGCGCACCCACCGGGGCCGGGTCGCCGGTGAGCGTCCACTCCCGCACGGTGTGCCCGCCCGCGACGGCCAGCCAGGCTCCGTGCGGCTGAAAAGCGACGCCCGACACCACATCCGGGATCTGGATGGATCGGCCCGAACGCACCGGCGCGGCGGGATTCTCGATGTTCCAGAGGGTTACGGTGGTGCCACCCACCGCCGCGAGGAGTCCGTTCGGACCGAAGACGAGTCTGCTGGCATCGGTGGTGAGAGCGGGCAGGGCTGCCGGTCGCGCCGGATCCGCCATTCCCCACAGCCGGATCGCACCGCCGCAGACCACCGCGAGCACCGTGCCGTTCGGGCTGAAAGACGTTGCCGTCGCGGCGGCCCCGCAGTCCAGTGACGAGCCGAGGGCACGGGGATGCGCGATATCGGCGACATCCCAGAGCCGGACCGTGCCGTCGTCGGACGCCGAGGCGAGCAGATGCCCGCCCGGCTGATACGCCAGTTCGTTGATGCCCTTGGTGTGCCCGGCCAGGGGTGTGCCCAGCGGCAGATTCTGGGTGCGCAGCAGCCGCGAGCGGAGGTCCGGATCGCCGGGGCGTAGGCGGTCGGCCACCAGTTCCAGCTGCGCGGACAGCGAGGGGTCGGTCGCGCGGACAGTGTCGGCCTCGCCGAGGATTTCGGCAAGGGTGGCATTGTCGTGTTCCTGTGCCGAGAGCCGGGTCTGCGCGTAGGCGGCGATGCCCAGCACCAGCACGCCGACGCCGAGCAGGGCCAGCGCGGTGCGGGTGACCAGGGCCAGGCGGCGCGAACGTCGTTGCGCGGCATGGGCGGCGGTGAGGAATTCGCCGACCGCGCCGCCGAGCGGACGGCCCGCCGGGGTCGCCGTCTCCAACCGCACGCCGTGATAGAGCAGGGCCGGATCACGCTGGGCGGCAAGCCATTCCGTGGCGTCCACGGACAGTCGCTGGCGGAGGAGATGCTCGACCCGGCCGTCATCGATCCACGCACGCAGGCGCGGCCACGCGTCCAGCACGATCTCGTGGGTGAACCAGACCAGCTCCGGGGCCGTGTCGCCGCCGGTGTCGGCGGTGACCAGCCGGGCGTCGATGAGCCGGGTGAGCACGGTATTCGCGGACTCGGCATCCAGGGCGGCGTCCAGCAGCTCCGTGCGCGAGACCCGACGACGGGTGTCGCGGCTGTCCGCACCGACGGTGACCAGCCGCATCAGCAACTGCCGGGCCTCGTCCTGTTCGGCGGGCGAGAGTCCCTGCCAGGCTTCCTCGGCCGTCGCCGCCACCGACCCGGACACGCCACCGGAGCGGCGGTAACCGGCCACGGTCAGGCGCGCGCCCGCCCGCTGCGCCCAGGTGGCGGCCATGACGTGTGAGAACAGCGGCAGGCCGCCCGGATCGTAGCCGCGCCGATCGTGTTCACCGCCCAGGCCGCACAGCTCGGTGACCACCAGTTCCGCCAGCCCGGGTTCCAGATTCAGCCCGGCCGCGCGGGCCGGGCCGGTGACGGCCTCGGTGAGCTCTTCCAATCGCATCGGACCGAGGGCGTAGCAGCGTTGGTTGAGAGCGTCTTCCAGGGCCGGATAGGCCAGGCACTGCGGGTAGAAGTCCGCGCGCACCGCGAGAACGACGGCGGCGCAGCCGTTTTCCCGGGCCGCGGCGAGTTCGGTGAGACGGCCGAGGAACTCCTCGCGCTCGCGCTCGTCGAGGCAGACGGTGAAGGTTTCCTCGAACTGGTCGACGACCAGCAGGGTGCGCCGCTCCGGCGGGCCGTCGCCGTGGCCGTCTCCGTCGCGGTCGAGGAGTTCGGTGAGGGTCTTCACCGGTCGCGAACCGGGTGTCATGGTGGCGACCGTCCAGTCGCCGTCGGTCGCGAGCACGGGCATAAGACCCGCATGCAGCAGTGAGGATTTCCCCGCACCCGAAGCGCCCATGACGACGATCGGACCGGCGTCCGGGCCGGTCACGGTGGCACGCACCAGCTCTCGCAGTTCCGCGGTGGCCCGGCTCCGGCCGAAGAACCACCCGGAATCCGCGGCGCTGTAGGCGGTCAGTCCCAGGTAGGGGCAGACGGATTCGGCGTCCGGATCCCATTCCTGGGCGGCCTTCCACAGCACCCGCCACGCGGTCAGTGTCATCAGCTCGGACGTGTCGCCCTGTTGCGCGGTGGCCCGTTCGATGAGGGTGAGCAGGACCGGTGCCAGCGAATCGAATTCCGCGGGCACGTTTCTCCCGCGCCGCCAGTCGCTGAGTCGCTGCACGGTGACCGGGCTGCCCCCGGCCGGCGCCACCCGTTTGGTGGCCGCGGCGGCCACGGACTGCAAGGTGGGCTTGCCCGCCGCGTCGAACAGCGCCGTCAACTGCTCGGCGAAGACCCGCCTCGGAGAATTACCCGCCCGCCGCTCCGACGCCGCGCCCACACCACTCGACACGCCGCCAATGATCTCCCGAAATCACCGTCGCACCAACACTTTCGAATGAAATCAAAAATCGAGGTGAAACCCGGATCCGGCCCCGCCGCGCGCGGCCAGATCGTCGAGGATCGCGGTCATCGAGGAACTGCCGCCCCACACCCACTGGTTGCCGATCAACGTGTCGCCGACGACCACCGGCGCGCCGGAGTCGCCGGGGAACTCGGGGACCGTGGTCACCAGGTACGGCCCCATCGAGGTGAGTGTGGTCCCGCAGGTGCGTCCGCTGGTGGTGCCCTGCTTGCACACCGGGGTGCCTTCCGGCGGCGGGTCGGCGATGCTGTGGATGGTGGTATCTCCCACCGTGGCAACGGGATTCACCTTCGACCGGTCGAAGACGATGACCGCATAGTCCAGCCCCACCCCGTGCGGACCCGGCGCGATCGGATTGCCGCCGCTGATGTAGTCGACCGTCCCGATCCGCCCGAGTGACGGGTCGTGCGCGGGCCCGGGGTCGACCGCCGACTGCAGATAGACCGCGTCACCGGCGCCCTGCCGCTGACTGTCGTAGGCGCAGTGCGCGTTCGTCAGTCCGACCAGATTCCCCGCCGCATCCGACCCGATCGCGGTGAGCGTGCAGAAATGCAGCAGCGACAGCGATCCCACCGGCACCCCCCACTGCAGGGCCAACCCGGTGCCGCCGCCCACCGGCACCCGGCGCGGCTCGTCCGCGCGCGCCTGCACCGCGAGGGCTGTCACGGCCACCATCAATGCTCCGAAAAGTATTGCCGCCGAGCGAAATCGAGTCATCACGCCTCCGAGCTGGATGGACGATCCGAACAGACGCCGCCAACACGCCTGATCCCCATCCAAGCGCTAGGTTTTCGCCACTTCGCGACCCCGGCCGATCACCCGGTCGCCCGGCGTGTCGACACGATATTGAAACTCTGGTATTTCAAAAAGCCCGGCGCACAGCTAAATTCGTCGCACCCACACCCGGAGGTTCCCCATGCACCGCCCGCTCGCCAAAGCCCTCGCCACCGCGGCCCTCACCGTCGGGCTCACCAGCCTCGCCCTGGCCCCCGCCCATGCCGACACCGGCACCCAAACCGGTTCCGCCTCCGGATCCGGCAAAATCCTGGCCCTGCCGCTCGCCTTCCTGGCAATGCCGCTCTGCTACAACGACTCCGTCAACCCGAACTACCAGCCGACCCCGCTGTGCAGCTTCCTGATGAGCCTCTACGCCGGCAGCGCGGGCCTGCTCCCCTGATCCCGCGAAACCTGCGCCAAAGAAATATGGGTGTATCAGGGCGGGGATTGCACCGGATACGTTCGACGCGTTCACCGAACCGGAGGTCCCCCATGAGCCGAATGCTCACCAAATCCCTTGCCACCGTGGCAATTTCCGCCGCCCTCGCAGGCATCGCTGCCACCCCCGCCATGGCCGCACCCGCCGCCCCCGCGCAATCCATCGCCGATTCCGGCTCCGCATCGGGCTCCGCCCAACTCCTGAAGGTCCCCCTGTCCTTCATCGCCGTCCTGCTCTGCGGCATGTGGGCCTCCCCCTCACCCAACCCCGTCCCCCTCTGCAACGCCCTGAACTCCGGCTCCGGCAACTGACGGCTGCGCCCCGCCGAACACCGAGGGCCACCGCGATTTCCGGCCCGGCCACATCAAGTCGCGAAGCAGTTTCCGCCCCACCAACACCAAAGCCTGGCGTGGCCCCTCGCCGACTGCATCACCCAAGTCGCGAAGCGAGCCCAACCCCACCAACACCAAAGGCCAGCGCGATTTATCGCGCTGGCCTTTGTATGTTTTTGCGTCGCTACGCTACGCGAAAAGGACTCAGTCCTCTTCGGCGAAGTTGCGGGTGCGGTTCGGGTCCACCGGGATGCCCGGTCCGGTGTTCGTCGAGAACGTCACCTTCTTGACGTAGCGGCCCTTCGCGGTGGAGGGCTTCACACGCAGGATCTCGTCGAGCGCGGCGCCGTAGTTCTCGGCCAGCTTCTTCTCGTCGAAGGAAGCCTTGCCGATCACGAAGTGCAGGTTGGCCTGCTTGTCGACGCGGAAGTTGATCTTGCCGCCCTTGATGTCCTGCACGGCCTTGGTCACGTCGGGGGTGACGGTGCCGGTCTTGGGGTTCGGCATCAGACCACGCGGGCCCAGGACACGCGCGATACGACCGACCTTGGCCATCTGGTCCGGGGTGGCGATCGCGGCGTCGAAGTCCAGCCAGCCGCCCTGGATCCGCTCGATCAGGTCCTCGGCGCCCACGGCGTCGGCACCGGCGGCCTCGGCCTCGGCGGCCTTGTCGCCGACGGCGAACACGATGACGCGGGCGGTCTTACCGGTGCCGTGCGGCAGGTTGACGGTGCCACGGACCATCTGGTCGGCCTTGCGGGGATCAACGCCCAGACGGACGGCGACCTCGACGGTCGCGTCGGTCTTGGTGGTCGCGGTGTCCTTCGCCAGGCGCACGGCGCTCAGCGGGGAGTACAGCGCGGCGCGGTCGACCTTGGCGGCCGCCTCGAGATAAGCCTTGCTTCGTTTTGCCATGATTTGTCTGTCCTTAAGTAGTCAGAAGTGGTTGCGGGACTGGCCGTCCCTCCCACCAGAGCTCGGTATCCCCTTGTCGGAGATACGGAGAGCTCTTACTCCGCGACGGTGATACCCATCGAGCGGGCGGTGCCGGCGATGATCTTCGCCGCGGCGTCGATGTCGTTGGCGTTCAGGTCTTCCTGCTTGGTCTTGGCGATCTCACGGACCTGGTCCATGGTGATCTGCGCGACCTTCAGGCGGTGCGGCTCGGCCGAACCCTTCTGGATTCCGGCGGCCTTCAGCAGCAGACGCGCGGCGGGCGGCGTCTTCAGCTTGAAGTCGAACGAGCGGTCTTCGTAGACCGTGATCTCGACCGGAATGACGTTGCCACGCTGCGACTCGGTCGCCGCGTTGTACGCCTTGCAGAATTCCATGATGTTGACGCCGTGCTGGCCCAGCGCGGGACCGACCGGCGGGGCCGGGTTAGCGGCACCGGCCTGGATCTGGAGCTTGATAAGCCCAGAGACCTTCTTCTTCTTCGGGGGCATCTTTCTTCCTTGGTTAGGTTCCTTGCGGATTACCCGCAAGCCTTTTCCGGGATTGCGTGCCATGGGGAATGTCGAGCATCGGCCCTAGGCACAACCCGGCAAGTCTACGTGCACGCAAAAAAGGCGGTGACACCGGGTGAAACCCGGGCCACCGCCTTCATGCGACTAAATCTTGGCGACCTGCGTGAAGGCCAGCTCGACCGGAGTCTCGCGGCCGAAGATCGAGACCAGCACCTTGAGCTTCTGCTGCTCGGCATTGACCTCGGAAATGCTGGCCGGGAGGGTGGCGAAGGGGCCGTCCATGACGGTGACCGACTCGCCGACCTCGAAGTCGACCTCGATGACCGGCTTCACGATCGAGGAGTCGCCGGAGCCGGAGGCGGCGGCAGCGGTGGCGGCCGGGGCGGCCTTCTTCTGCTGCGCGGCCGGGACCAGGAACTTCACGACCTCGGGGATGGTCAGCGGCGAGGGCCGCGAGGTGGCACCGACGAATCCGGTCACACCGGGGGTGTTGCGCACCGCGCCCCAGGACTCGTCGTTCAGCTCCATGCGGACCAGGATGTAGCCCGGCAGCACCTTGCGATTGACGTTCTTCTTCTGGCCGTTCTTGATCTCGGTGACCTCTTCGGTCGGTACCTCGACCTGGAAGATGTACTCCTCGAGACCGAGGTTCTGTACGCGGGTCTCGAGATTGGTCTTCACCTTGTTCTCGTAGCCGGCGTAGGAGTGCACGACATACCAGTCACCGGGGGCGCGACGCAGCGCGGCCGTCATCTCTGCCACCGGGTCGGCGGGCTCGTCGGTGATCTCGGCGACGGGCTGCGCGGGCTCGTCCTCTTCCGCGTCGGCGGCGAATTCGTCCGCTACGGCGGCGAACTCGTCATCGGCGGTGGTGGCCTCAGCGTCGTCGTCGATGACAACGTCATCCACCGGGAATTCCTCGGTTGTGCCGTTCTCCGGGGTGCTCACTGGGGCACTCGCTTTCTTGGTCGTCACGTAATCCTCTGCGCGCCGGGGCAATACGCCCGGCGGATGGTCCCGCTCCCCCGCCTCTGCACGGGGGCCGGTCACCGGCTGCGACGGTCAGAGGCGGTCATCGTGCCGCCTAGCCGAAGAGCCAGCTGACACCCTTGATGAACGCAACATCCAACCCACCGATGAACGCGATCACGAAGACCACGAACACCAGGACAACGCTCGTATAGGTGACCATCTGCTTGCGGTTGGGCCAGATGACCTTGCGGAGTTCCGCAACAACTTGCTTGAGGAACGTCCACAGGCTCAGGAACGGATTGCCCCTACCGCTGCGCCCGGCTTTTTTGTCCTTGCCGGACTTCTTGGTGGTTGCCTTGGCCGCTTCCGACGGTCGCTCGATCGTCGCGGTCGACGACGCGGCGCGTGAACGCCGGGCGGACCGCTTGCCGCTCGGACGAGCCACCGCGGCGGTGTCATCGCCATCTTCGTGGCGAGTGTCCCGCTCGTCGCTCACGTCGATCCTCTCTAACGTCGGCATCCAGGGCAGGGGCGACAGGACTTGAACCTGCAACCTGCGGTTTTGGAGACCGCTGCTCTGCCAGTTGAGCTACGCCCCTTCGGCTGGACGGGGTTGGTCCAGCCACTGTGTGTCTCATTCAGTTGTACACGGGGATCCACACAACACGCGCGCCGCTCCTCGGAGCAGCGCGCATCGGCTGGTGACCCCAGATTTTCGATACTACGTTACCCCGCGTGGCGATCGCCAATCGGGGTGTCGCAGCGTACCTCGGGTGTGGGCTCAGCCCAGCTGGACGGTTGCGGTGGCGCGGCCGAAGATCTTGCGGCCCTCCGACTTCGCGACGATCGCGATCACCGCGGTGCGGGTCTCGGGGTCGACGGACTTCACCTTGCCGGTGTATTCGATCTCCGCGGGGCGGTCGGCGGGGACGTAGACCGGGCTGGTGAAGCGGACGTTGTACTCCTTGACCGCACCCGGGTCGCCGAGCCACGAGGTGACGAAGCCGCCACCCAGGCCCATGGTCAGCATGCCGTGCGCCACAACGTTTTCCAGGCCGACCAGCTTCACGACATCGTCGCTCCAGTGGATCGGGTTGGCGTCGCCGGAGACGCCGGCGTAGTTCACCAGGTCGCCGCGGGTGAGCTGCACGGTGCGCGAGGGCAGTTCGTCGCCGGCCGCGATGTCCTCGAAGCGGCGGGTCTGCGCGCTGGCCACCACGCGCCCGGTCGGGACGACCGCGACGGCGTGCTCGGGGGCGTCGATCTCGACGGGCTTGTCGGCGTCGGCGGCGTCCGGGCCGACCCCGTGCATGAGCACATTACGCACGGCGTCACCGATATTGGGATCGATGTCACCGCCGCTGCGGCCGATCAGGGTGGTGTAGGTGGTGAGCACCAACTCGTCGTTCTGCGCGACCACGTCGTTGCGGGTGACGATGATGTCGCCGCCGAAGGCCTGTCGGAACGAGTGCAGGTAGACGATGCAGGAGAGCTGGTCGCCGGCCTTGATGGGCCGGTGGAACTCCAGGATCTGATCGGTCTGCATGATCTGGCTCAGGTCGTAGCCGGTGACGATCTGCTCGAAGAGCTTGCGCTGGGCCAGGATTCCGACCAGGGAGATGAAGGTGAGCGGGGCCACCAGGCCGTCGTGGCCGTAGCCGCGGGCGATGTCCTCGTCCCAATGGGCCGGGTGGTAGTCCTGCACGGCGCGGGCGTATTCACGCACCTTCTCGCGGCCGACCTCGTAGTAGTCGTCGACGCGGTAGTGATAACCGACCATCGCGGCAGCGTGCGCGGCGGGGTCGAAGGCCTCGCTCGGATCGAGCATGTCGGCCTCGGTATCGATCTCGGTGTTGAGAGTCACGGCAGGGAGTCCCTATCTGATCCTTCATCAGGATCGGGCGGAGCGCTGAACCACCGCTATATACACCAAGTGCCGGACCGGAGCCAATGTCCCTTTTCAAGAGACTGTCTGACTTGCCGATCCGGCACTTCTTCCACGCGGTAGAGCGCGCGGGGTTAAGTTATCGAGATTCGCGGTGCGCCCGGTGGGTGCCGCAGTTGGGGCAGAACTTCTTCAGCTCCAAGCGGTCCGGGTCGTTGCGCCGGTTCTTCTTGGTGATGTAGTTACGGTGCTTGCACTGCTCGCAGGCCAAGGTGATCTTTGGCCGGATATCAGTGGACTTCGCGGCCACGATTTTCCTTCTTTCCGGTCAGCCTGATTGGAATATCAGTATGTAGCGATGGCCGGACTTGAACCGGCGACACAACGATTATGAGTCGTTTGCTCTACCGACTGAGCTACACCGCCATCTGGTGTCGGTACTTGACGGCGGGGATGTCCCGGTCCTGCAAGGAGAAGCCGAGTCGGTCACCACCGGCAATCCGGCGAGCCCCCTAACGGAATCGAACCGTTGACCTTTTCCTTACCATGGAAACGCTCTGCCGACTGAGCTAAGGGGGCGTGTCTGTCTTGCTCCGGTCTGGGCCGGGGCGCTGACGACTTGAACGAGATTACACACCCCACCCCCACACTTCCAAACCGGCTGGTCAGAGCAGATTTTGGAGCGGATCGAGGACGTGCCGGAGACGCCGGCGCGACGTGCCCGAGGAGCAGGCGCGGCGGCGCGGGCGCGGGCGACCGTGAAAAGCAAAGAACCCCGTGGATTTTCATCCACGGGGTTCTCGGGTGGCAGATGTAGGATTCGAACCTACGTAGGCTTTCGCCGACGGATTTACAGTCCGCTCCCATTGGCCGCTCGGGCAATCTGCCGGGGTGCGCCTTGCGGTGCGGTGACGAGAATACATCCAACCCCCTCCCGCAATGCAAACCGGCTGGATATCGCCACGCCGCAGGGACTAGCGTCGGCGGTCGAAACCCCAACTTTCCGATCTCGGACAAGGAGCACAAGCGTGGCCGATTCGTCGTTCGATGTGGTGAGCAAGATCGATCGCCAGGAGGTGGACAACGCGCTCAACCAGGCCGCCAAGGAGCTGAGCCAGCGCTACGACTTCCGCAACACCGGCGCGAGCATCGAATGGTCCGGCGAGGAGAAGATCGTTCTCACCGCGGATTCCCAGGACCGAGTGAAGGCCGCGCTGGATGTGTTCAAGGAGAAGCTGATTCGCCGCGACATCTCGCTCAAGGCGTTCGACGCCGGCGATCCGCAGGCCTCGGGCAAGGTGTACAAGATCACAGGCGAGCTGGTGCAGGGCATCACCACCGAGAACGCGAAGAAGATCGCCAAGAAGATCCGCGACGAGGGCCCCAAGAGCGTGAAGGCGCAGATTCAGGGCGAGGAGTTGCGGGTCACCTCCAAGAACCGCGACGACCTGCAGGCCGTGATCGCCCTGCTCAAGGGCGGCGACTTCGATATCGCGCTGCAGTTCGTGAACTACCGCTAGGAGCGGAACGAGGGTGGGGGCTACGCCCCCACACCCCCGCCTCAGTAGCGGCGGGGGCCGCCCGCCATCTCCTCCAGGCGGGCGATGCGGTCCTCCATGGGCGGGTGGGTGGAGAACCAGCGGGCCATCTTGTCGCCGGCCCGGAAGGGGTTGGCGATCATCAGGTGGGACTGGGCCGTCAGTTGCGGCTCCGGGGGCAGCGGGGCGGCCTGGATGCCGCGCTCCAGCTTGCGCAGGGCCGAGGCGAGGGCCAGGGGGTCGCCGGTCAGTTCCGCGCCGTCCTGGTCGGCTTGATACTCGCGCGAACGCGAGACGGCCAGTTTGATGAGCGAGGCCGCGATCGGGCCGAGCAGCGAAACCAGCAGAATGCCAATGACATTCGGGCCTTCGCCGTCGCGGTTGCCGCCGCCGAAGATACCGGCGAAGAACGCGAGATTGGCCAGACCGGAGATGACCGCGGCGAGCGCGCCCGCCACCGACGAGATCAGGATGTCGCGGTTGTAGACGTGCGAGAGCTCGTGGCCGAGGACGGCGCGCAGTTCCCGCTCGTCCAGGATCTGCAGGATGCCGGTGGTGCAGCAGACCGCGGCGTTGCGCGGATTGCGGCCCGTGGCAAAGGCATTCGGCGCATTGGTGGGGCTGATGTAGAGCCGCGGCATGGGTTGCCGTGCGGCCGTGGCCAACTCGCGCACGATGCGGTACATGGCCGGGGCTTCCAGCTCGGTCACCGGCTGCGCGTGCATCGCCTTGAGCGCCAGTTTGTCGCTGTTGAAATAGGCGTAGGCGTTCATGCCGACGGCCAGCACGATCGAGAGGATCAGGATCGTCGGGCTCCGGAACATGGCCCCGGCGAACACGATCAACGCCGACATGCCCACCAGGAGCCCGAACGTCTTCAACCCGTTCGCATAACCATGCCCATGCATAAACGGTCTCCTTCTGTGCCCCCTCATCGCTGAGTTACACCAGGTCAACGATAGAGCCGCAGGATGAAGTTCCCAGTTGTTCGACTGATCGGTTTCGGATGGGGTCGCGGCAGCAGGCCGCGACCCGGTCAGCCGACGCGTTCGATGGTGTAGCGGACCAGCTGTTCCAGCGCCTCGTTGGCCGGGCCGCCCGGCAGCGCCGAAAGCTCGGCGTGCGCGATGTCGGCGTAGCCGTGCAGCTTCTCCTTGGCCAGTACCAGGCCGCGCGAACGCGAGAGCAGGTACAGCGCCTCGTCGACCTCGGCATCGGTCTGCAACGGCTGGGCCAGCAGCTTGCGCAGGCGGTCGCCCTCGGAGCCCTCGTCGCGCAGGGCGTAGAGGACCGGCAGGGTGTGCACGCCCTCGCGCAGGTCGGTGCCGGGGGTCTTGCCGGACTGCTCGGACACCGAGGAGATGTCGATGATGTCGTCGGCGATCTGGAACGCGGTGCCCACGGCGTCGCCGAGGCGGGCCAGGCGTTCCACGTGATCGTGGCTCGCGCCGGAGAAGGTGCCGCCGAAACGGCCCGCGGCCGCGATCAGCGAACCGGTCTTCTCCCACACCACGCGCAGGTAGTGTTCGACCGGATCCTGGGACTGCCGCGCGCCGATGGTCTCTCGCATCTGGCCCGTGACCAGCTCCGCGAAGGTCTCGGCGATGATGCGCACGGCATCGGGGCCGAGGGTGGAGACCAGGCGGGAAGCATGGGCGAACAGGTAGTCACCCGCGAGGATCGCGACGCTGTTGCCCCAGCGCGAGTTCACGCTGGGTGCGCCGCGGCGCATGGAGGCCTCGTCCATGACGTCGTCGTGGTAGAGGGTCGCGAGGTGCACGAGTTCCACCACGGTGCCCGCGGTGACCAGGTCCGGACTGGTCGGGTCCGGGCCGAGCTGGCCGGTGAGGATGGTGAACAGCGGACGGAAACGCTTGCCGCCGGCCTTGGCCAGATGCAGCGCGGCCTCCTGCAGGAACTCCTCGCCGTCGGACAGCTCGGTGATCAGCAGATCCTCGACCTCGATCAGACCCTTGCGCACAGTCGCCGCGAGCTCGGGATCGCCCAGATCCACCCCCGCGACCACGGTGCTCTCATCGCTCACAGCTGATGCGCTCATTTCATCTCCCAGTGCCGCGTCCGACCCCACGCCAAAGAACCTAGCGTGTGGACCGATCACCCCCTATGCACACCACCGTAGTGCGACGCACGAAACAATCGCTATGTGAATCGAAACGGCCCAGGCGGAGGCCGGATGGAGTACGGGGCAGATATGCACGCTCGGTGATGTGCTGCAAGTATTGACCGCATGGGTTCACCGGAAGTCGCGCCCGAGCAGGGGAAATCGTCGGACGTATTGCCCTCGCACGTCGATGTGCTTGTCGTCGGTGCGGGTCCCGCCGGGTCCGCGGCGGCCGCGTGGGCGGCTAGAGCCGGACGCGATGTGCTGCTGACCGATTCCGCGGTGTTCCCGCGCGACAAGACCTGCGGCGACGGGCTGACCCCGCGCGCGACCGCCGAACTCGAGCATCTCGGGCTGGGTGACTGGGTGCGGGCGCACACGGTCAATCACGGGCTGCGGATGGCCGGGTTCGGGCGCGAGGCGCTGCTGCCCTGGCCGGACGGGTCCTTCCCGACCTATGGAAGTGCCGTTCCGCGAACCGAACTCGACGACAAGCTGCGCGAGACCGCGGTGAAGTCGGGGGCGCGCATGGTGGACGGGGCCAAGGTGGTGGAGGTGGCCCGCGAGGGCGACCGGGTCACCGGGGTGACCATCAAGACCGACGGCGGGCTGCGCGCGGTGTCGTGCCGGACGCTGATCGTGGCCGACGGGGTGCGCTCGCCGGTGGGAAAGATGCTGGGCCGCACCTGGCATCGGCAGTACGCGTACGGGACGGCGGCGCGGGCCTACATCAAGTCCGAGCGCAGTGACGATCCGTGGATCACCTCGCACCTCGAATTGCGGGATGCCGCGGGGGAATTGATTCCGGGCTACGGCTGGGTGTTCCCGCTCGGCAACGGCGAGGTCAATATCGGGGTCGGCTCGCTGGCGACCGAGAAGCGGCCGTCGCATATCGCGCTGAAACCGCTACTGCAGCACTATGTCTCGCAGCGGCGCGCGGAATGGGGTTTCGAGGGTGAGGCGCGGGCGGTGGCCTCGGCGCTGCTGCCGATGGGCGGCGCGGTGTCGAATCTGGCGGGTCGCAACTGGGCGCTGCTCGGTGACGCGGCGGGGTGCGTGAATCCGCTCAACGGCGAGGGCATCGACTACGGCCTGGAGGGCGGGCACATGCTCGCCGGGATTCTGGATCAGCCCGATCTGACCCACATCTGGCCGGAGATGCTGCGGCAGCGCTACGGCCGCACCTATTCGGTGGCGCGGCGGCTGGCGGGGCTGGCCACGCATCCGCGCACGGTGCCGCTGGGCGGGCCACCGATGATGCGGTCGAAGCTGTTGCAGCGCACGGCCGTGCGGGTGATGGGCAATCTGGTCACCGATGAGGACGTGGACCTGACGGCCCGGCTGTGGCGGGCGTCGGGGCGGGCCTCGCTGCGATTCGACAAGATCCGGCCGTTCTCGTGACGAGTCGGCCGGTTCCCGAGGATCTGCTGCCGCATCTGCGGCGAGCACGGGATCTGGCCGACCGGAACTATGCCGAGCCCTTGGATCTGGATGCGCTGGCGGCGGCCGCCGGAGTGTCGAAGTATCACTTCCTGCGGTGTTTCGCCGCGACCTACGGCAAGACCCCGGCGGTGTATCTGGCCGAGCGCCGCATCGAGCGGGCACAGGATCTGTTGCGCGCCACCAACGTGACGGTGACCGAGACCTGCATGCTGGTCGGCTACAGCAGTCTCGGGTCGTTCAGCAGCAAGTTCACCGAACTGGTGGGGATGTCGCCCTCGGAGTATCAAGCGAAGTTCGCGGCCGAGGGCGCACCCCATATTCCGGGTTGCTACGTCTTCATGCACGGTCTCTCGGATCGGAAACCGCAGGCGTAGCGGTTATTTCGCGGGCAGGACGTGAATGCCCGTCTTGTCGGTCGAGAGGGCCAACGAGCTGATGTACTGGATCTCGCCCTCGGGTCCCGGAACCGCCGAGGCGATCATGTCGGGGCGTTCGAATTCCATGCCGGTGACGGCGCAGGTGAGGGTCTCCCCCGACGGGTTGCCGTGCTCGTCGAACATGTCCAGTTCGATGCCGTCGTGGTCGCGGCGCAGGTAGTACTTGCCCTTGGTGAGGATCGCGGTCAGCGGCGTGGCCAGGAACGAAACCAGCACGGCCACAATGGGCGAGTACGGCTTCAGGGTTTCACCGAAGAGGCCGAAGAAGGTCGCGATGGACAGCGCCGCCGACAATCCGAAGCCGACCAGGCCGACCGGGTTGAAGTCGTAGAGCATGCCGCGGCGGAACTCCGGCTCCTTGGGCGAGAGCTTCAGCACATACTTGTTGATCGCGATATCGGTTGCGACGGTGACGATCCAGGCGATGCCGCAGTTGGCGTAGAAGCCGAGGATGTTGTTGAGGAAGTCGAACATGTTGGCTTCCATCAGGATCAGCGCGATGACCAGGTTCAGGGCCAGGAACACCAGGCGGCCCGGGTAGGTCTTGGTGACGCGGGTGAACGAGTTGGTCCACGCCAGCGAACCCGAATACGCGTTGGTCACATTGATTTTGATCTGGCTGATGACGACCAGCACCACGGCCAGGGTCATGGCCAGCCAGGACGGCATCATGTCGCGGTAGATCTCGAGGAACTGGTGCACCGGCTGGTTGGCGATGTTCTGCGCGCCGGGCAGGCTGGCGATCAGGTAGACCGCGAGGAACAGGCCGACGACCTGCTTGATCGCGCCGAAGAGCACCCAGCCGGGTCCGGCCAGCAGCATCCAGCCCCACCACTTACGGGCGTTCTCGGGGGTGCGGGGCGGCATGAAGCGCAGGTAGTCGATCTGTTCGGCGATCTGGGCGATGAGCGAGAGGCAGACACCGGCGGCGAGCAGCGCACCCGACAGTGAGACGCCCTTGCCGTCCTGGCCGCCGTAGGCCAGGAAGGTACCGACCGAATCCGGGTGGCGCACCAGCAGGAAGCCGAAGGGCAGCACCATCAGGATCAACCACAGCGGGGTGGTCCACACCTGGAGCTTGGCCAGGGTGTTCATGCCGTAGATGACCAGCGGGAAGATCATCAGCGTGGACACCAGGTAGCCGAGCGGAAGTGGTACGTGCAGGCCGAGTTTCAGGCCCTGCGCCATGATCGAGCCCTCGAGCGCGAAGAAGATGAAGGTGAACGAGGCGAACACGATGTTCGTGACCACCGACCCGTAGTACCCGAAGCCGCTGCCGCGGGTGATCAGGTCCAGGTCGATGTTGTAGCGGGCCGCGTAGTAGGCCAGCGGGAAGCCCGTGATCATGATGATGATCGCGAAGATGCCGATGCCCACCAGCGCATTGCCGGTGCCGTTGGCGATGCCGATGTTCGCGCCGATGGAGAAATCGGCCAGGTAGGCGATGCCGCCGAGCGCGGAGACGCCGACCACCGCCGGACTCCATTTGCGGTAGCTGCGGGGCGCGAACCGCAGCGTGTAATCCTCCAGCGTCTCCTTGGACGCTGCGACCGCGTTGGCCGTCGGGGTTTCTACTTGAACCACCGGCACTCCTCGTTCGGGCTCGTCGCGAGCTGTTTTCCGGTTCGAGAGTGGTCAGTGATTGTTGATCTTGGCTTTCCGAACGATGTCGTAGCTGTTACGTCAGCCTCACCGAGGTTCCGAGTGTGTGAACTCAGCAATTTCCGAGTGTGCCGACTCAGCAATTTCGGAGAAGCACGGACGACTCGACGATCCATAGCCTGGGGGCATGACGATCATCTCGAATGTCTCGCTGGTCACCGTGTACGTGACCGACCAGACCGAGTCCAAGCGCTGGTACATCGACAATCTGGGTTTCGTGGAGAACTCCGACATCACCATGGGCGACAACGGCTTCCGCTGGGTGACGGTGGCGCATCCGGAACATCCGGAGCTGGAGGTCACCCTGATGGTGCCCGGTCCCCCGCTCACCGACGATCTGGCCGAGGCGATCCGCCGCTCCATGGCCAATGGCACCCACGGCGCGCTCGGCCTGCGAACCGAGAACTGCCAGAAGGCTTTCGAGGAACTCACCGCGAAGGGCGTCGAGTTCATCCAGCCGCCCGCCGAACGCCCCTACGGCGTGGAGGCCATCATCCGCGACAACTCCGGCAACTGGCTGGTCCTGGTCGAGAACCGCGAATTCGATCCGAGCAAGGGCGACTTCGGGCCGCAGTAGCGCCCCGACACGCCCCCGTGGATGCGGGACCACCCCCGCATCCACGGTTTTACCGGGATCAGGCGTTCTGCGCGGCGAACCAGGATTCGACGGACTTGCGCTCGCTGTTCATGACCTTCTTGAGCAGGTTCTCGACCAGCGGCTCGATGGCCCCGCCCACCAGCGGGACCTTCACGTCGACGGTGCCGGTGACCTCGATCTCGGAACCCTCGGCGGTGGGCCGCAATTCGAATGCGCCCGCCATCTCGGTGGTGATACCGCCGGAGCGGCCGGTGAACTCGCCCTTGGCGACACCGTCGTTCAGCGGGCCCCAGCTGTCGGTGCGCTCGAGCTCGAGCTCGCTCTTGAGGACCTTCTTGACGATGCCTGGAATCTGGTCTTCGGGTGCTTTTTCGGTCATATGGATGCTGATGGTGCCGGGGCCGTCCGGGTGGGTGAGCTCCAGCGTGGCGGTGGTCGCTTCGGCGAAGCGGGACTGCCACATCTCGTCATTGGTGAGTGCCCGGTGAAGATCTTCGACCGGAACGCTGTACTGCACGGTGAAGCTGAATTTTCGGGACATGGCGAAGACCGTAGCTCAGCGATGGAATAGCCTGCTGAAGTGTCGGAAACTAGCCAGTCTCATAGGGCTGAACAGCACAGGGCGGTTCGGTTGCGGCGGGCTCGGATCGGGATCGTGGTCGCGGCGGCGACCATCAGCTTCCTGTCCGTTCTCCTGGTGTTGGCGGCCTGGCGCGACGACCATCTGATCAACTCCGACAAGGGCGTGACCAGCGCGGAAGTGCTCTCGGCGGGCACGCTGCGGTCCGCGGTCATCTTCGTCACCCCGGACGGTGAGACCCACAATCCCAAGACCGGCGTGCTGTACCCGACCAAGCTGACCGTCGGCGAACGCATCAATGTCGAATACCGGCGCAGCGATCCCGATCTCGTACGCGTGGCGGGTCGCGATGCACGTGTCGCCGTCATCCCGGCGGCCTCGGTGATCGTGGTCTGCTGGGCCGTCGCACTGCCCATTCTCTGGCTGCTCGGCTCCTCGCCGAAGCGGTGGCTGGGTGTACTGCGGACGCGGGTACGCGCCGCGCGGGCGCGCTCGTCGCACGAGGATGCCGCCCGTTAGGGTGCGAGGGTGGCGAAAATCAGGCAGCGGGAATCGTTTCGGGCCCAGCTGGACAAGCAGCCGCGCGATGTCGCGTCCATGTTCGATGGCGTCGCGAAGCGGTACGACATCACCAACACCGTGATGACCGGCGGCATCGACCGCTACTGGCGTCGGGTGACCCGAAAAGCGTTGGCGCTGCGGCCCGGTGAACGGGTGCTCGATCTCGCTGCGGGGACCGGCGTTTCGACCGTGGAGATGGCCAAGTCCGGCGCCTGGTGCGTGGCCGCCGATTTCTCCCAGGGCATGCTCGCGGCCGGACGCTGGCGGAATGTGCCGATGGTGGCGGGCGATGCCATGGCGCTGCCGTTCGCCGACGACTCCTTCGACGCGGTCACCATCTCCTACGGGCTGCGCAATGTCGCCGACCCGGATCTGGCACTGCGCGAAATGGCGCGGGTGACCAAGCCCGGCGGCCGCCTGGTGGTGGCCGAGTTCTCCACCCCGACCTTCGCGCCGTTCCGGACGGTCTACATGGAGTACCTGATGAAGGCGCTGCCCCAGGTGGCCAGCGCGGTCAGTTCCAATCCGGACGCCTACGTCTATCTGGCCGAATCGATCCGGGAGTGGCCCAACCAGCCGCAGCTGGCCATGCGGATCGCGGATGCCGGTTGGTCCTCGGTGAAGTGGCGCAATCTCACCGGTGGGATCGTGGCCCTGCATCGCGGCTACAAGCTGGGCTGAACACTCGGTGCCCGGTGTGGGATCGCTCACTACAGGGCTCTGACCTGGCCTCACAGTCGCGAAATCCGACTGTGAGGCCGATTGTCATCTGGAGATAACGTTCGGTAAATCGCCCGCAACCCGGGCTGGCTTAACTCGGAACCATGCCGGATCAGTCGACGCCCCCGACGAGCACCCGGACCGCGTGCTCGTACTGCGGGGTGGGCTGCGGGATCACCGTGGAGACCAAGCCCGATGCGCGCGGGCTGCCGATCATCACCAAGGTCAAGGGCGACAAGCAGCACCCGGTCAATGCGGGGCGGCTGTGCACCAAGGGCGCGACGCACGCCGAACTGATGGCCGCGCCCGGCCGCATGGAGACCGCCTACCGCCGTCCCGAACGCGGGCAGCCGCCGGTGCCGCTGCCGGTCGACGAGGCGATTCACGAAGCCGCCGAACGACTTCGGGTGATCCTCGACACATACGGACCGGACGCCATCGCACTCTACGTGTCCGGGCAGATGTCGATCGAGGCCCAGTACCTGGCCACCAAACTCGCCAAGGGGCACCTGCGCACCGTGCACATGGAGGCCAATTCGCGGCTGTGCATGGCCAGTGCGGCGGGTGGATACAAGCTTTCGCTCGGCGCGGACGGCCCGCCCGGCTCGTATGACGACCTCGATCACGCCGACCTGTTCTTCGTCATCGGCGCGAATATGGCCGACTGCCATCCGATCCTGTTCCTGCGCATGGCCGATCGGCTCAAGGCGGGCGCGAAGCTGATCGTGGTGGACCCGCGGCGCACCGCCACCGCCGAGCGGGCCGACCTGTTCCTGCAGATCCGGCCCGGCACCGATCTGGCCCTGCTCAATGGCCTGCTGCACCTGCTCGTGGAGAACGGCGACATCGACGCCGAATTCATCGCCGAGCACACCGAGGGCTGGGACGGCATGCCGGAATTCCTGGCCGGGTACCAGCCCGCGCTGGTGGCCGAGGTGACCGGGCTGGCCGAGGCCGATATCCGTACGGCCGCCGAATGGATCGGCGCGGCCGGTGAGTGGATGTCGCTGTGGACCATGGGCATCAACCAGTCCACCCACGGCACCTGGTCCACCAATGCCCTGATCAACCTGCACCTGGCCACCGGCACCCTCTGCCGGACCGGCAGCGGGCCGTTCTCGCTGACCGGGCAGCCCAACGCCATGGGCGGGCGCGAAATGGGTTACATGGGACCGGGACTGCCGGGGCAGCGCAGCCTGCTCTCGGCCGCCGACCGGGCCTTCACCGAGGAGCGGTGGGGGCTGGAGCCGGGCACCATTCGCGACGAGGCCGGGCCGGGTTCCATCGAGATGTTCCGCGGGCTGGCCGAGGGCGAGATCAAGGCCGCGTGGATCATCTGCAGCAATCCCGTTGCCTCCATGGCGAATCGGCGCACCGTGATCGCCGGACTGGAGGCCGCGGAGCTGGTGATCGCGCAGGACGTGTACACCGACACCGCCACCAACGCCTACGCCGACCTGCTGCTGCCCGCCACGCTGTGGGCCGAATCCGATGGCGTCCAGGTCAATTCGGAACGCAACCTGACGCTGCTGCGGCGCTCGGTCGATCCGATCGGCGACGCCCGGCCGGACTGGCAGTTGATCGCGCAGCTGGCCACCGCACTCGGCTTCCCGGGCTTCGAGTACGCCTCCAGCGCCGAGATCTTCGACGAGCTGCGGCAATTCAGTAATCCGGCCACCGGTTACGACCTGCGCGGCATCGACTACGCGGGGCTCGCCGACGGGCCCGCGCAGTGGCCGTGCCCGGATCCGGCGCAGCGCCGCAACCCGATTCGCTATCTCAACGACGGTGTCAGCCAGACCCTGTACACCGACGAGCACGGACAGACGCCTCGCCTGGCCTTCGCCACCCCCAGCCGCCGGGCCGTGTTCTTCGCGCGCCCGCACCTGCTGCCCGCGGAGATGCCCGACGACGATCACCCGTTCGTGCTCAATACCGGCCGCCTGCAACACCAGTGGCACACCATGACCAAGACCGGGAAGGTGGCGAAGCTGAACAAGCTCAACGGCAGGCCGTTCCTGGAGGTCCACCCGGACGACGCCGCGAAACTCGAGGTCCGCGAGGGTGATCAGCTCGAGATCGCCTCGCGCCGCGGGCGTGCGGTGCTGCCCGTACAGATCAGCGACCGGGTGCTGCCCGGCACCTGCTTCGCACCCTTCCACTGGAACGACGAGCAGGGCGAATACCTCACCATCAACGCCGTCACCAACGACGCCGTCGACCCGATCTCGCTGCAGCCGGAGTTCAAGGCGTGCGCGGTCCGACTGCGCAAGGTGGCGGTGCCGCGCGGGGCGGATGCCGATCAGGCTCCCGGTAACCCGGATGCCGTGGTCGATGCCGCCGAACCGGCTGCCGTGCACAACGATTCGAACCCGCTGGGCGGTTTCGGAATGCCGCCCGTCCCCGCCGCCGGGCCGCATCCGCTGGCGGTCGTGCTCGGCCTGGAGACCGGGAGCGCGCCGACGCTGAGCGAGATCGAGCGGATCTACCTCGGTGGTTATCTCGCGGCGCTGCAGAGCCTGCCGGTCAGCGGGGTGCCCGTGCTACCCGAGACCGCGCCGATCTCCGAGCGCAGCCGGACCTGGGTCAACGGGCTGCTGGGCGGCATGTATTCGCGTGGGCCGCAATCCGCTTCGCCGGTGCTCGGCGGTGGCGCCGAGGGATTGTCGACGGCGGCTGGTTCGGCAGCGGCGACGCGCACGGTGACCGTGCTGTGGGCCTCGCAGACCGGGACGGCGGAGGATCTCGCCGCGGCGCTCACCACCTACCTGCTCGATTCCGGCATCGAGCCGCGGCTGCTGGATATGGATTCCGCCGAACTGTCGGATCTGACCGGCGATGTCCTGATCATCACCAGCACCTTCGGCGACGGCGGGCCGCCCGACAACGGCGCGGACTTCTGGGAACGACTCAGCGACAGCGCGATCCGGCTGACCGGCGTGCGGTACGCGGTCTTCGCTCTGGGCGACTCCTCCTACGACGACTTCTGCGGCCACGGCCGGAAACTGGACGAACTCTTCGCCGCGCGCGGCGCTGCCCGCCTGCTGCCCCGCGTCGACAGCGAACCCGATCACGAAGAGCTGTCGGCGACCTGGATCGACGAGGTCGCGGCGATCCTCACCGCCCCGGCGCCCGAATCCAGCGGCGGTGACAGCGGATTCGGACCGACCGGCCCGACCGGATTCGGCGCACCGGAAACCGGCGCTTCGAACGCTCCCCGATCCGCGACCACGACCGGCCTCGATCCGGCGCGGCGCTCGCGGCCGACCGGTGGCCCGTCCGACCCCCGTCCGGCCACGGGACTCACCTCCGGCCGCACGCGCACCCTGACGGCCGCGCCGTTCACCCGGAACGCCCCCGTGCTCGCGAAACTGGTTCGCAACGAACTGCTCTCGCGCGTCGGGTCAGGGAAAGAGGTGCGGCAGTTCGGGTTCGACCTGAGCGATCTGGAAGCGACCTACGAGGTCGGGGATTCGCTCGGGATCCGGCCCGCGAATTGCGATGCGCTGGTGGCGGAATGGCTGGCGGCGACCGGGTTGGACGGGCGGCGGATCATCGATGTCGACGATGACGAGATGACGCTGGCGCAGGCGTTGCGCACCCGCTACGACATCACCCGGGTGAGCACGGATCTGCTGTCCTTCGTGGCCGAGCACAATGCCAGTCCGCGCTTGGCGAAGCTGTTGCGCCGCGACAATCGCAATGAATTGGACGGCTACCTGTGGGATCGGCAGGTGGTGGACGTGCTGCGCGATTTCCCGGTGCAGGCCGATCTGGTGGAGTGGCTGGGGACGCTGAAAAAGCTGCAGCCGCGCCAGTATTCGATCTCCTCGAGCCCGCTGGTGGACCCGCACGAGGTGCAGTTGACCGTTGGCGTGGTGCGCTACGGCGATCCGGCGGCCATCGGGTCGCAGGCCCGGCGCGGCGGGGTGTGCTCCACCTTCCTGGCCGATCGCGCCGAGGCCCCGGTACCGATCTTCCTGCAGCGAGCCCCGCATTTCCGGCCGCCGCTGGATCCGACCGCGCCCATGATCATGGTGGGTCCGGGCACCGGCATCGCGCCGTTCCGCGGGTTCCTGCAGGAGCGTCGCGCGCTGGGTTGCACCGGCCGCAACTGGCTGTTCTTCGGCGATCAGCACGCCAAGGACAATTTCTACTACCGCGCCGAGCTGGAGGACATGTTCCGTTCGGGCTTCCTGACCCGGCTGGATCTGGCGTTCTCGCGCGATCAGCGGGAGCGGATCTACGTGCAGCACCGCATGATCGAGCACGGTGCGGAATTGTGGGCGTGGCTGTGCGAGGGCGGGCACTTCTACGTGTGTGGCGATGCCGCGCGCATGGCCAAGGATGTGGACGACACGCTGCTGCGGATTGCCCGGATTCACGGCAAGCTCAGCGAGGACGGCGCGCTGGCGTTCAAGAAGCAACTGGTGGCGGAGAAGCGCTACGTGCGCGACGTCTACTGATTTCGGTCCGGCACATCTGAAATCATGATATTTAAGACCGATGTCGGTCCGGATCAGTCGAATCACCGCACGGCTGGCGGTAGCAGCCCTCACCGCCGCGGCGGCGCTGAGCCTGGGCGGTATTCCCGCCGGGGCCGATGACAGCGTGCCCGCCGTCCCGCCCGCCCCGGCGACCCTGCCCGGCGTCACCCTGCCGGACCTGAAGACCGACGACGGCTCCTACATCAAGAACGTGGCGGCCAAGGACGAGCACACCGTCACCTTCACCATCTTCTCCGCCGCCATGAACCAGGTCTTCCCGGTCGACGTGCTGCGCCCGCAGGACACCTCGCAACCCCGCCCCACCCTCTACCTGCTCAATGGCGCGGGCGGCGGCGTGGACCAGGCCACCTGGCAATTGCGCACCGACGCACTGGATTTCCTGGCCGACAAGAACGTGAACGTGGTGCAGCCCATCGGCGGCGCCTTCACCTGGTACACCGACTGGATCAATCCGGACCCCGCGCTCGGGGTCAACAAATGGTCCACCTACCTCGGCAAGGAACTGCCGCCGCTGATGAATGCCGCGATGGACAGCAATGGCGTCAATGCCATCGCCGGCATCTCCATGGCCGGTCTGCCCGTCCTGAATTCGGTCATCTTCAATCCGGGACTGTTCCGCAGCGCGGCCGTGTACAGCGGGTTCTTCCAGACCACCTCCACGCTGGGCCGCGAATCCATCCGCATGGTCACCGAGCTCTACGGCGGCGGCAAGGTGGAGAACATGTGGGGCCCCGACAACGACCCGCTGTGGGCCGCCAACGACCCCACCCTGAATGCCGAGAAACTGCGCGGCACCAACCTTTTCATCTCCACCGGCAACGGCATTCCCGGCGCGTTCGACGTGCCGGGAGCGCGCGGCCGGATGGAGAAGAATCCCGCCGACACCACCAAAACGGTGGCCCTGGGCTCGTTCATCGAAGCGAACGTGGAACTGTCCACGTCGATTCTGCAAACCCGGCTGCAATCGCTGAACATTCCGGCGACCTTCGAATTCCGTACCACCGGAACCCATATCTGGGGTTATTGGCAGGACGATCTGAAAGCGTCGTGGCCGGTGCTCGCCCAGGGTCTCTACTCGGCCCCGTGAACCCTTACACGGCAGGCAGATTGACGCGGGCGAAGTCCGCGAGCCGGTAGTACGGGTAGTAGGGATACGGCGGCGTGACCGCGCTCGCCTTGTCCAGGCGGGCGAGCTGCTCGGCATCGAGACTCCAGCCGACCGCGCCCAGGTTCTGCCGCAGCTGTTCCTCATTGCGCGCGCCGACGATGACGGTCGCCACGGTCGGCCGCTGCAGCAGCCAGTTCAGGGCGAGCTGCGGGACGGTCCGGCCGGTCTCGGCGGCGAGCTCGTCCAGCACGTCGACGATGTCGTAGAGCCGCTCGTCGTCGACGGGCGGCCCGGCCTCGGCCGTGGTGTGCAGACGGCTACCCTCCGGAAGCGGTTGGCCGCGACGGATCTTCCCGGTCAGTCGACCCCAGCCGAGCGGACTCCAGACCACGGCACCGACGCCCTGATCCAGGCCCAACGGCATGAGTTCCCACTCGTAATCGCGGCCGACCAGCGAGTAGTAGACCTGGTGTGCGACGTAGCGCGGGAAGCCGTGCTTGTCGGCTGCGGCAAGGGATTTCATGAGCTGCCAGCCCGCGAAATTGGACGCGCCGACGTAGCGGATCTTGCCGGAGCGCACCAGCTGATCCAGGGCCGAGAGCACCTCTTCGACCGGGGTTCCGGCATCGAAGGCATGCAGCTGGAACAGGTCGATGTGGTCGGTACCGAGTCGCCGTAGCGAACCCTCGACCGCCGAAATCAGCCGGGCGCGACCGGATCCCGCGTCGGCGGGGCCGGGGCCGGTGGGCAGACCGGCTTTGGTCGAGAGCAGCAGCTGATCGCGGCGGCCCCGAATCGCCTCCCCCAGCACCTCTTCCGACGCGCCGTCCGAGTAGACGTCGGCGGTATCGAACAGGGTGACGCCCGCCTCCAGGCTGATGTCCACCAGCCTGCGTGCCTGCCGGGCATCGGTGTCGCCCCAGGCGGAGAAGAGTTCGCCACGACCACCGAAGGTGCCCGCGCCGAAGCTCAGGGCCGGAACCAGCAGACCGGAAGCACCAAGCCGACGGTATTCCATGATCACTCCTAACGGAACTGCAGTTTCATTAACAATTCGGACGCTACACTCATCCGGTCGCAAATGGAACTGGAGAACCGTTATGAGCCTCGACGATGCGATCGACGCCACGACCCCGGGCTCGCTCCGCCCGGGCGGTCGCACCGCCCGCGTCCGCGAATCCGTCCTGCGTGCGGCCGGTGACCTGCTGGTCGAGCGCGGCTTCGCCACCCTCGACCTGGGCGAGGTGGCGGCGCGCGCCGAGGTCGGCAAGACCACCGTCTACCGCCGCTGGCGCAACCCCGCCGGACTCGTCGCCGATCTGCTGGCCGAGATGGCCGAAACCTCACTCCCCCACAGCGATACCGGCACCCTGCGCGGCGACCTGCTCGAAAACGCCCGCCTGGTCGGCACAACCCTCACCGACCCCCGCCAAGGCCGCCTCTTCCGGGCCGTCATCGCCGCCGCCACCAGCGACGACACCGCCGCCGCGGCCCTGCGCACCTTCTACGACACCCGCCTGCGCGAATGGTCACCCTGCGTCGAAGCGGCCATCACCCGCGGCGAGATCCCACCCGAAACCGACCCGCGCGCAGTCCTTTCCGCCGTCTCCGCCCCGCTCTACTACCGCCTGCTGGCCAGCGGCGACCCGGTCGACGAGGCCGCGATCACCACCGCCGCGGCAGCCGCAGCGCTGGCGGCCGAGCAGGGTGTATTCGCCTCCGCCGCAACGAAGTCCACGAGCTGACCCCCTCGTCATTCCGGCGTGCTTTTGGCCGGAATCCAAACCGACCGCGTTGGATCCCAGCCAAAAGCACGCTGGGATGACGGGGCGGGGACGGGGCACGCGGCGGCCCGCAGGCGCGACCCCTCGCCACGCCTGCGGGCCGCCGTTTTTCGTCCGTCAGTCCGCCACCCAGGCCGGGTCGCGACCCGTCAGGCCGATGACCCGATCCAGCAGTGGCGCTTCGGCCGGGATGTCGACGACCGGGCCGAAGAGGCCGGGGATGCCCTCCCGCGGCGTCTCGCGCAGGAAGCCGTGCAGCACAGCCAGATCCGACTCGGCCGGGGTGTAGGTCACGCCGATGGCGCGGGCCAGGTCCCAGCCGTGGACAACCAGTTCGTCGAGGGCGAAGATCGCCATCTGCGGGGCGGGCCCGACCGCGCCGCCGACCTCGGTCTCACCCGCCCAGGCGTCGGGTTCACGCCAGGCGGCGGTCAGGGCCTTCAGGTGCGCCGGAATGCGATCGCGCCAATCGTCGGCGAGCGGCGCTCCGGGCGCGGGCGGCTGGGAGCGGCCGATCATCTCCTTGGTCGCGCCCTGCCGGAAGGCCTCGGTGAAGCCCTGGATGTGGGCGAGCATGTCGCGCACGCTGATCCCCGAGGGCGTGCGGCGGTCGAAATCGGTGTCGGCGACGGCGGCGACGACCGCCTCCACCGCGCTGGCGGCGGCTTCCAGATCGAAGGCCGGTGCGGTCATGGGTCCTCCCGGAGCAGTGCGAACGACATGCCGAACCACCGGTGCGGCCCGGTCACGGGTTAGGACGAAGCCCGGCACCGAAATTCATCGCCGGGTCCGCGAGATGTGCTTGCAACCTCGGGTCGCAACCCGTTCGTTAGGTGCGATCAGCGGCGAAAGTCGCTGGTGGGGAGGAGAATTGATAGATGAAGGGTGATCGTGTGGAGATCGTCGTCGATACCGGCGACGGGTCTCGGAATTACGAAATTATCGCGACCAGAGCCGGCCGGCGGATCGAGACGCGCATTGCGCGCGGCATCGTGGAAGTCAGCGAGGTGACCCGGACCGGGAGTTCGGTGCGCACCGCGCGCTTCATGGCGGGCCGGGTGCTGGCGCTGGTCGAGCATCCCGCCGACGACGGCCCGCTGCCGGGCGAGTGAGGGGGCGGTTGCCGACCGGGCCCGATCGAGCGCATTCTCGACAGTGCCCGACTGCAACTGAGTGGCCCGACTGCACGCCCGGCAGACAGGAGCAACCGATGATCGATCGCATCGACGCAGTGCCCGAGGCCGACTACGCGGAACAGAGCATCCTCGCGTACCCGGCCGCGGAGGCGGACTCCGAAACCCCGGATTCCGAGATCAATCCGCTCCCCGCCGACGACAACGGCTGGACCGCCTCCGAAGGCGATCTGGTGGAACAGTCCATCGCCGTCCCGATGGACGACGACTACCCGGACTAGGTGCAGACGCCCGCCCGCACGGTGGCGTGCAGTTCCCGCAGGCTCGAGCGCTCGGTCGCGACCTCGAGCACCCGCATGCCGTGGGCGTTTCCTGCCAGTTCGACCGCGAGTTCCGCCGTGTCGACCTGGCGATGCGGAATCCGGTAGGCGGCACACAGCGCGGCCAGGTCCATGCCGTGTGGGGTCCCGAAGACCCGCTCGAACACGCCCGCGTACTGCGGATCGCCCTGCTCAAGCAGTTCGAAGATGCCGCCGCCATCGTCGTTGGCGACCACGATGGTGAGGTCCTCCGGGCGCGGTTCGCCGGGCCCGATCAGCAGCCCGGACGCGTCGTGCAGGAAGGTCAGGTCGCCCATCAGGGCCAGCGTGCGACCCGAATGGGTGAGGGCCGCACCGACTGCCGCGGAGACCGTGCCGTCGATGCCCGCGACGCCCCGGTTCGAGAGCACCCGCACGCCGGGGTGCGGCCGCGACACCAGTGCCGCGTCGCGCACCGGATTGGACGCACCGAGCAGGAGTTGATCGCCTTCGCGCAGGGCGTTCATGACCACCGCCGCCACATGCAAACCGGTCGGCTTCGGGTGCCCGGCCAGCTCGGCCCGCACCACCGACACGGCCTTCTCGTTCAGCTCCCGGCACTGCTCGAGCCACTCCGGCCGCGGCGTGCCGTGGGTGACCGCGCGGGTACCCGTGCCCACCACATTGCCGGAGACATCGGGCCAGCGCGGACCCGTGGTCAGCGCGAACACGGTGACCTCCGGATCGGCCAGCACCTTCGACACCTGCCGGTGCAGGGTGGGCCGCCCGGTGATGATGGCCTGCTTGGGCTTCAGCAGCGACAACGCCAGCGGATGCAGCGCGGGACCGTGCATGGGCGCGGTGGGTTCGGCGACCGTGGGCAGGGCCGCGAGCTCGGGGCGATGGCCCGCGCCGTGCCCGGAGATGACCACGGTGTCCGGGGTCAGATCGATATCGAGCGGCACATCGAGAGTGGCGTATTGCGTTGCCGTCCAGGGCCGTTCGCCGTCCCGCCCGGCGGGAATCGCGGCGCCGGCGGCCAGGTCCGGGACCAGCGGTTCGCGCAGCGGGATATCGAAGTGCACGGGCCCGGCATTGCCGGAGCGGGTGCCGCGGGCGGCCGCCAGCACCCGGCACACGGCCGAACGCCAGACGCTGTTCTGCGACGGGTAGAGATCCTCGCCGGTTTCCACCTCGGCGAGTCCGAGACTGATGGCGGCACGCACCTGGCTACCGAAGAGCCCGAACTGTTCGACCGTCTGGTTCGCGCCGGTGCCGAGCATCTCGTAGGGCCGGTTGGCGCTCAGCACGATCAGCGGGATGCGCGCGTAGTTGGCCTCGAGCACGGCCGGGCCCAGATTCGCCACGGCGGTGCCGGAGGTCATGACGACGGGCACGGGCCGCCCGGCGGCCACGGCCAGGCCGATGGCCAGGAATCCGGCGCTGCGCTCGTCGATGCGCATGTGCAGCCGGATGCGCCCGGCCTGATCCGCGGCCTGTAATGCGAAGGCCAGCGGTGCGTTTCGCGATCCGGGGCACAGGACGACGTCCCGCACTCCGCCGCGGGCGAGCTCGTCGACGACGACGTGCGCCTGTGCAGTCGAAGGATTCACGCCCCAAGCCTCCCAGACAGCGATCATTCGCGCTGCGTCGCCCCGCTCACACCTATTCGGGAAAGTTAGGCTTTGCTAACCTAAGCCAATGGCGAAGCGCAGCAAGTATGTCAAGCCCGAACACCGCGAAATACTCACCGCGGAAGTCCTGGCCAGCAAACGGATCAGCCCCAATTTCGTCCGCGTCACCCTGGGCGGGCCGGGCCTGGCCGGATTCACCGCCATGGGATTCGACCAGTGGTTCCGGCTGTTCATGCCCGGTCGCGACGGCAGCCTGAAACTGCCCACCTCCGCGAGCAACCTGGGCTGGTACGCGCAGTACCTGATGATGGGCAAGGAGCATCGGCCGCTGGCGCGCAACTACACGGTGCGCGACTACCGGGCCGCCGGTTTCGGGGAGTTCGGCAGCACTGCGGAGATCGACATCGACTTCGTCTCGCACGGCGACGACAGCCCGGCCTCGTCCTGGGCGAACAATGCGACTCCGGGCGGCAAGGTCGGGCTGCTGGACGAGGGCATCATGTATCAGGCCCCGGAGCACAGTGATTGGACGCTGCTGGTGGGCGACGAGAGCGCCCTGCCTGCCATCGGCGGCGTGCTGCGGTCACTGCCGCGCGGCACGAAGGGCGCGGCGTATATCGAGATTCCGCACGCCGAGGATGCCCAGGAACTGGGCGAACCCGCAGGCGTGCAGGTGAACTGGCTGGTTCGCGAGGATGCCCACGCCGAGGTGGGCGCGCTGGCCGCGACGGCCGTGCAAGCGGCGGAGCTGCCGGGTCGGGGCGTCTACGCCATGGTCGCGGGCGAGCAGAAGCTGGCCGCGGGCGTGCGGCGGCACCTGGCGCAGGAGCGCGAGATCCCCAAGGCGGACATCACTTTCACCGGCTACTGGCGAGTCGGCAAGTCCCAGGGCTGAATTCGGGACGCCGGTACCGATGTGGTGGGCGAGTGCCCGGGAACCACCTCCACGGGCATTCGCAGCCTCCGCCGAATCGCGCTTCCGGCGGCCGATCAGTGACTGTTCGCGGCCCCTCGCCGGGCCGCGAACCGGTCGGTCTAATTAACCAGCGTGCTTCTGGACCAGGTCACCCAGACGCGGAAGAGCCTCGGCGACATGCTTCTTCGCCGACGACCGCATGGAGTTGTAGACCTTGGTCAGCGCCGGACGCGAGGAGGCCTCGGCCCGCGCGTCGGTCACCGACAGCAGCGCATCGGCGACCTCGTCCTGCTTGGACACCAGCAGATCGGCGAACGAACCCGCGCCATTGCTCTGGTATTCCGCCCAGTACGGCTCCAGCTGCTCGACGAACTTGGGCGCGAACGACTCCAGCGCGTCACCCACGATCGAGGGGCTGACCTTCTTGATCGCGGCGTAGCCGCCCTTGACGACGAGGCCCGACGCGCCGCCCTTGTCCGACACCTCCTCATCCAGAACCTTCACGGCGTCGCCGATGAAGGCCGAACGCTTGGCGTCATCGAGCAGGGATTCAGACAGTGCTGCAACCACTTTCAGGTTCCTCCGGATAGTTTTTCGATGAACGAGCGCACGCAACTATACGCATCGACTTCCCCGCACACCGATGCCTACGTGCTGTTACTGCCGTGGCAGCAACAGCACTGTAAGCCCTCCGCAATCAGTTGGCAGCGTTTCACTTTCGGCAACCCGTGGGTAGGAGTCCACGAACGACGAGTAGCAAGCGATCGTTCGAACCTTCCGGCAACCCCATCCGCTAACGATCAGCGCCCTTGTCCGATGGCCGAAACCCGCTGCAGCAAACTCGACGTGACGCACAAAACACCGCGCCGAACTGCGGTGGGCCTTCACCGCGACGGAAAGCGGAACAGTATGTTCTAAAGCCGTGACCTTCAATGCGACGCTGTGGCGGCCCGTTCCGGGATTCGAGAACCTCACCGACATCACGTACCACCGGCACATCGAGCAGGGCACGGTACGGATCGCCTTCGATCGCCCCGAAGTACGCAATGCCTTCCGGCCGCACACCGTCGACGAGCTCTACCGCGCCCTCGACCACGCCCGCATGACCCCCGATGTCGGCGCGGTCCTGCTCACCGGGAACGGACCCAGCCCCAAGGACGGCGGCTGGGCCTTCTGCTCCGGCGGCGACCAGCGCATCCGCGGCCGCAACGGCTACCAGTACGCCTCCGGTGAGACCGCCGACACCGTGGACGTGGCGCGCGCGGGCCGGCTGCACATCCTCGAGGTGCAGCGCCTCATCAGATTCATGCCCAAGGTGGTCATCGCGCTGGTGAACGGCTGGGCCGCGGGCGGCGGACACAGCCTGCACGTCACCTGCGACCTCACTCTGGCCTCGCGCGAGCACGCGCGGTTCAAGCAGACCGACGCCGATGTGGGCAGCTTCGACGCCGGGTACGGCAGCGCCTACCTGGCGAAGATGGTGGGACAGAAGTTCGCTCGCGAGATCTTCTTCCTGGGGCGGCCCTACACCGCCGAGGAGATGCATCAGATGGGTGCGGTCAACGCGGTCGTGGATCACGAGCGGCTCGAGGATGTGGCGCTGGAGTGGAGTGCCGAGATCCTCGGCAAGTCGCCGCAGGCCATCCGGATGCTGAAGTACGCCTTCAACCTCCAGGACGATGGACTGGTCGGTCAGCAGCTCTTCGCGGGCGAGGCCACGCGCCTGGCCTACATGACCGACGAGGCCGTCGAGGGCCGCGACGCCTTTCTCGAGAAGCGCGAGCCGGACTGGAAGCCGTACCCCTACTACTTCTGAACTCTCCAGACTCTCAGGGGCTTCGCCCCCGAACCCCCAGGGGCATTTTTGGAGGCTCCGCCCCCAAACCCCCGCACGCGGCAAACAGCAAGCTGTCATGCTGCACTCATGGAGATACTGAGCAGTCGGATCATCCTGCGGCCGGGTGACTACGAGCGGACGCTGGGGTTTTATCGTGACGCGCTCGGCCTCGCCATTGCCCGCGAGTATCCGGGCGGGACGGTCTTTTTCGCGGGGCAGAACCTGATCGAGGTGGCCGGGCACGGGCGCGGGGCGGATGCGCCCGCCGGGTTCGCCGGGGCCATCTGGTTGCAGGTACGTGATTGTGGCGACACTGCTGCGGAACTCGCGCTGCGCGGCGTCGCGATCGACCGCGCGCCCGAGCGCGAACCGTGGGGACTCATCGAAATGTGGGTCCGCGATCCCGACGGGGTGCCCCTGGTCTTCGTCGAGATTCCGGCGAATCACCCGATCCGGCGCGACATTCGGGGCGACTGAAGCGGCCGCGCCCAGACCGTGCCGCGAGCCCGGCAGCCTCCTTAGCACGAAGGTAACTGTGAAATGCGTCGGGGGGCACCGGTTAACGGAGCGTAAAGGGTATAGCGCAGACTGATCGGTGTGTCTGCCGAACTGCTCGTTCTGCTGATCGTTGTTTGCACAGCCTTGGCATTCGACTTCACCAACGGATTCCACGACACCGCGAACGCGATGGCCACCTCCATTGCGACCGGTGCGCTCAAGCCCCGTACCGCCGTACTCCTGTCCGGCGCGCTGAATCTCATCGGCGCGTTCCTCAGCGTCGCCGTCGCCGCGACGGTCGCGAAGGGCATCGTGGACCTCTCGGAGGTGAGCGGGCGGGCATTGCTCGACATCGTCTTCGCCGGTCTCGTCGGCGGCATTCTGTGGAATCTGTTCACCTGGTTGTTGGGTTTGCCGTCGAGTTCCTCGCACGCCCTCTTCGGCGGGATCATCGGTTCCACCATCGCCGCGCTCGGCTGGCACGGCGTGATCTGGGCCCGCGGCAGCGACGGCGTGCTCGCCAAGATCATCATTCCGGCCGTGCTCTCCCCGGTCGTGGCCGCGCTGGTGGCCGCCACCGCCTCCTGGGTGGTGTATCGGATCACGCAGCGCAGCAACGAGAAGACGGTGTCGAAAGGCTTCCGCTGGGGGCAGATCGGCACCGCCTCCCTGGTCTCGCTGGCGCACGGCACCAATGACGCGCAGAAGACCATGGGCATCATCTTCCTGGCGCTGATCGCGCACGGCACCGCCAAGCCCACCGATCAGATCCCGCTCTGGGTCATCGTCGCCTGCGCCGTCGCCATGGCGGCGGGCACCTGCGTGGGCGGCTGGCGCATCATCCGCACCCTGGGCAAGGGCCTGGTCGACATCGTGCCGCCGCAGGGCTTCGCCGCCGAATCCACCAGTGCGGCGATCATTCTGACCTCGGCCCACTTCGGCCTGCCGATGTCCACCACCCAGGTGGTCACCGGATCCATCCTCGGCTCGGGCATCGGACGGCCGGGCGCGGAGGTGCGTTGGGGCGTGCTGGGCCGGATGGCCACCGCCTGGGTGCTGACGCTGCCGCTGGCCGCGATCGTGGGCGGACTGTGCTGGGCGCTGCTGCACGGCATCGGTGGCACCACCGGTGTGCTGGTGGTGTTCGCGCTGCTGATCGTCATGGCGGCGCTGATCTGGATGCGCTCCAAGCGCGCAGTGGTGAACTCGCACAACGTCACCGCCGACTGGGACGACACGCCCGCCCCGGCTGCCAAGACCAACACCGCGGACGACACCGTCGGAATCGGCTAGGAGGACCGGATGCACAACTTCCTGCACAACCTCACCGATCTGTGGCGAGTGACGCTGGCCGCCTTGATCTTCGGAGCCGGACTGCCCACGGTGTTCGCGGCCGGTATCCGCTTCCGCGCCCAGGTGGACGACGGCGCGACCGGCTCCGCCCGGACCGTGGCCCTGGCCGTGTCGATGCTCTGCTTCGGGGTGGTCATGATCGCGGTGGTCCTCGGTGTGCTCTACATCGCAAAGGACTTCCTGGCCACCCGACTCGGTATTCACCTGCTCGGCGCGTGACGCCGCCTCGTCGAAAGGCACGCTCGTGAGTACTCCCGAACCGAACCCGGCCCCGAATCCGCCGCCGCGCACCAACGTTCTGCAGAAGGTGCTGGCGTGGTTGCGGGCCGGATACCCGCAGGGCATACCGCAATCGGACTATGTGGCGCTGCTGGCGGTGCTGCATCGGCGGCTCACCGACTACGAGGTACACCTGGTCGTGGAAGAACTGATCCGCGACCGCGTGGCCACCTCGGACATCGAGCGCGCCGACATCGAGGCGGCGATTGCCCGAGTTGCCAAGGAGCAGCCCGGCGAGGACGATATCGCTCGGGTGGCCTCCAGGCTCGCAGCCGGTGGATGGCCGCTGGCGACACCGACGTCCGACTGACCGCACGAGACCCTGCAGCATCGACACCCGGGCGCCGACCCCTCCGCGCGCCGCCACCCCACGGAATGACACGATCGCGAACGTGAGCAATACCCTCCGAATTCTTCCCATGCCCACCGGCGCAGCGGTGAGCGAAGTATTGCCGCATCTCCGAGAAGCCTTGGAGGGCAACGGCCCCGCCTGGCTCCCGGTGCCCACCGCCGACCGCCGCGAGGCCCAGCGCCTGAGCGGCAGCCTGCGGCCCGGCGAGGAGATCGACGAAGAGGTGGCCCTGGTGGTCACCACCTCCGGCACCACG
Source organism: Nocardia heshunensis (assembly GCF_054782115.1). Taxonomy (NCBI): domain Bacteria; kingdom Bacillati; phylum Actinomycetota; class Actinomycetes; order Mycobacteriales; family Nocardiaceae; genus Nocardia; species Nocardia heshunensis. The sequence continues at coordinate 190,328 of NZ_BAAGTC010000008.1, forward strand.
GGAAACCCCAAGGGCGCCATGCTCACCGCAGCCAATCTGCGGTCCAGCGGCGATGCCACCCATGAGCGGCTGGGCGGGCCCGGCCAGTGGTTGCTGGCCTTGCCGACCCATCACATCGCGGGCATCCAGGTGCTGCTGCGCAGCATTCTGGCGGGAACCGAACCGACCATGCTGGATGTCTCTGGCGGCTTCCTGCCCGAGGCGCTGGTCGGCGCGATCGCGAGCATGCGCGGCCCCCGCCGCTACACCTCGCTGGTCCCCACCCAGCTGATCAAGGCGCTCGACGAGCCCGCCGCCACCGCGGCCCTCGCCTCGCTGGACGGCATCCTGGTCGGCGGGGCGGCGACCCCGAAGCCGGTACTGGAACGAGCCCGCGCGGCGGGCCTCACGATCTTCCGCACCTACGGCATGAGCGAAACCTGCGGTGGCTGCGTGTACGAGGGAGTACCGCTGACGGGCACCAAGGTACGCATCGAGGACGGCCGGGTGCTGCTCGGCGGCGACACGGTCGCCAAGGGCTACCGCAATATCCCCGACCATCCGGCCTTCGCCGAACCCGGCTGGTTCCGCACCGAGGACGCGGGCCACTTCGAGAACGGCGTGCTGGCCATCACCGGCCGTCTGGACGAGGCGATCATGACCGGCGGCCTGCTGGTCATCCCGCAGGTGGTCGAGGCCGTCCTGATCACGCATCCGGCCATCTCCGAATGCGTCGTCCTGGGCCTGCCCGACGAACGCCTCGGCCAGCGCGTGGCCACCGCCATCGTCCTGGCCCCGGGCGCGACCGCCCCGGTCCTCGACGAACTCCGCGAACACGTGGTCGCCGAGCTCGACGCCATCGCCGCCCCCCGCGAACTGGCCGTCCTGGAAGAACTCCCGCTCCGCGGCCCAGGCAAACCGGACCGCGCGAAACTCCGCGAACTACTGCTGGCCGCCTCCCCGAACTGATCTCCTCGTCATTCCGGCGTGCTTTTGGCCGGAATCCAACGCCTCGTTGTGTGGATCCCGGCCAAGAACACGCCGGGATGACGAGCAAGGGCCTCTTGCGCCGGCCCGACGCAAGAGGCCCTTGCGTAGCCGCGCAATACCGGTGCAAGGGGGGTGCAAGACCCGCCTCCCATGGTTATCGCATGACTTCTTACACACCTGCTGAGACTCTCGCCATCGAGGCGGACGGCTTGGTCAAGGTCTTCGGGGAGCAGCGGGCCGTTGACGGCGTAAGTCTCGCGGTGCCGCGGGGGGCTGTCTACGGCGTGCTCGGACCCAACGGGGCCGGCAAGACCACGACCATCCGCATGCTCGCGACCCTGCTGCGCCCCGACGGCGGCAGCGCCCGGATCTTCGGCCGCGATGTGATGGCCGAGCCGACCGCCGTGCGCTCGCTGATCGGTGTCACCGGCCAGTACGCCTCCGTCGACGAAAAGCTCTCGGCCACCGAGAATCTCGTCATCTTCTCGCGGCTGCTGGGCCTGTCCCGCAGCGATTCGCGCCACAAGGCCGCCGAGCTGCTCGAGGAATTCGGCCTCACCGAGGCCGCCGACAAGCCCCTGGAGAACTTCTCCGGCGGCATGCGTCGCCGCCTGGATCTGGCCGCCAGCCTGATCTCGCGTCCTCCGCTGCTGTTCCTGGACGAGCCGACCACCGGCCTGGACCCGCGCACCCGCGCCCAGATGTGGGACACCATCCGCCGCCTGGTGCGGGAGGGCTCGACGGTGCTGCTCACCACGCAGTACCTGGACGAGGCCGATCAGCTGGCCGACCGGATCGCGGTCATCGACCGCGGCAAGGTGATCGCCGACGGCACCTCCGACGAGCTCAAGTCCTCGGTCGGCCTGTCCGCCCTACAGCTGACGCTGACCGACCGCGACCGCATCGAGGAGGCCCGAATCCTGCTGGGCGAGTTCCTTTCCCATGCGGCCGGGCACCCGGTCGAGGCCACCGTCTCCCCCGAGGCGGGCCGCATCACCGCGCCCCTGCCCGACCCCTCCATCACCACCGACATCCTGATCCGGTTGCGCGAGCACGACATCCGGATCGAAGAGATCAATGTCGCCAAGCCGAGCCTGGACGAAGTGTTCTTCGCACTCACCGGCCACGCCGCCGAGGACGACAACGACGAGACCGAACGGAGCGCGGCATGACCACGACTCTCACCGCACCTGCGGGGCGGCACGCGGCCGAGGCCGCACCCATTCCCCAAGTCAGCAATCACATTCCGTTCAAGCAGACCGTGGCGAACTCGTTCACCATGGCCTACCGCGGAATCCTCAAGATCAAGCACAATCCCGAGCAACTCTTCGACGTCACCGTCCAGCCGATCCTGTTCACCGCGCTGTTCGCGGGCATCTTCGGTGGGGCCATCGCACACAGCGTGTCCGGCTACCTGCCGATCCTGATCCCGGGCCTGCTGGTGCAGACGGTGGTGCTGACCTCCGTGGTCACCGGCACCCAGATGCGCGAGGATATGGACAAGGGCGTCTTCGATCGCTTCAAATCCCTTCCCATCGCCCGCATTTCGGCCCTGGCGGGCGCACTGCTGGCGGATATGGTGCGCTACGGCCTGGCGACCGTGCTCACCATCACCATGGGCATGATCCTCGGCTACCGTCCGCACGGCGGGTTCGTGGCCGTGGTGGTCGCCGGTCTGCTGGTGGTGTTCTGCTCCTTCGCGGTCAGCTGGATCTGGGCGCTGGTCGGCATCACCGGTAAGAGCGCGGCCGCGGTACAGGGCATCTCGATGATGATCATGTTCCCGCTGACCTTCATGTCCGGCGCGTTCGCCCCGGTCTCGACGATGCCGGGCTGGCTGCAGGGCATCAACAAGGTCAACCCGATCTACTACATGGTCAATGCCGCCCGTGAACTGATGAACGACAACGTCTACAGCCACAACCTGGTGTATTCGCTCATCGGCTCGGCGCTGGTGATCGTGATCTTCGCCCCGCTGGCGGTGAAGGCGTACATGCGGCGCGCCTGACGCGCTGTTACTCGCCCCGCGGTTGGAACGCCCGTCCATCGAGAAATTCGATGGACGGGCGTTCTGTTATGGTCGGTCCGGTGCATCCGTCCCCCGCCTCCACAGACCGAATCTCCATTCGGTCGAATTGGTGTGCATGGTTGACGGGTGTCGTGATTGTCATGGGGCTCATCGCCGCCGTCGCGGGATGGGGCTCGTCACAGCGCGATTCACTGGTCGTGGCGGACGGGCCGGTGGCGGCCGCCACACAGCCGCAGGTCACGCAGGATTCCGGGCATTCGGTGCTGGACACCGCCCCGGTCTGCCGCAAGCAGGAGCATCCCGCCTCCGCCCCCACCGGCACGCTGGCGTCACCGCCGCGGGTCCTCGGCGATCAACTCGCCGCGGATTGCACCGCCCTGCAACCGGAATTCCCTCATTCCCAGCAGTTTTCGATCGGAAAACAACCGCGAGCGCCCACTCTTCCGGTGGCGGCTCCGCATCTGACGACCGTGCTGATCATTTAGAGCTTGCTCGATGATCCAGCACCTTTTCGTCATTCTCGATGCAGCCGTTGAGGAGTACTCGCATGTCCCGAAAACTGAAGAATCCCAAGGCTAGAAAGTCGTTCGCCGGTCTCGCCATCGTGGCGGCCGTCTGCCTGCTCGCCATTGCCGCCTTCCAAATGCTGGGCGACGACAAGAAATCCGATAAGCCGGCCACTGCGGCCGAGCTCAATCCGGCCTATGCGCAATTGGCGAAGATGGCCCGCCGCGACGCGCACGATCCGATGGCCATGGGCCGGGCCGACGCGCCGGTGGTGATGGTCGAATATTCCGACTTCCAGTGCCCGTACTGCAAGGTGTTCGCCACCAAGATCGAGCCGCAGCTCATTGCCGACTACGTCGACAAGGGCGTCATGCGCATCGAGTGGCGCAGCATGGCCATCTTCGGGCCGGAGTCCGAGGACGCGTCGCGTGCCGCCTGGGCGGCCGGGCAGCAGGGCAAGTTCTGGGAGTACCACAAGGCGCTGTTCGACCATGCGCCCGCGAAGAAGAACACCGGCGCGTTCACCCGGGACAAACTCGCCGACCTGGCCACCACCGCGGGCGTTCCCGACCTCGACAAGTTCCGCGCCGACCTGGACTCCCCCGCCGCCAGCGCGGCCGTGCAGGGTGATGTGAACGAGGGCATCAATATCGGCGTGAACTCGACCCCGGCCTTCCTGATCAATGGCCGCCCGATCCTGGGCGCGCAGCCCGTCGAGCAGTTCCGCGCCACCGTCGACGCCGCCGCCAAAGTTGCCGAGCAGGCCACCGAATGACCGGCGGCATCAGTTTTTTCGCCGCGTTCCTGGGCGGCCTGCTGGCCTTGCTGAGTCCGTGCAGCGCCCTGCTGCTGCCGAGCTTCTTCGCCTACTCCTTCGAGAACCAGGGCAAGCTGCTCGCCCGCACCGGCGTCTTCTACCTGGGCCTGTGCACCACGCTGGTGCCGCTCGGCGCGGCGGGGTCGATGGCCGGGCGGCTGCTGGTCGGGCATCGCGAGGTACTGATCGCGATCGGCGGCTGGACCATCATCGTGCTCGGTGTCGTCCAAATCCTCGGCCGCGGTTTCGCTTTCGGCTTCGCCCAGCGTGCCGCGGCCAAACAGAGCCGCCCCGAGCAGACCGGCGCGGTGTACCTGCTCGGCCTGGTCTACGGCCTCGCGGGCTTCTGCGCGGGCCCGATCCTGGGCTCGATTCTCGCGGTGGCCGCCCTCGGCGGCTCACCGGTCCACGGCGGCCTGCTGCTGGCGGTCTACGCCCTCGGCCTGGCCGCCCCGCTGTTCGTGCTGGCGTCACTCTGGGACCGCTTCGAACTGGGCAAGCGAAAGTGGCTGCGCGGCCGCACCTTCCGGCTCGGCCGCCTCGAACTCCACACCACCTCGGTGCTCTCGGGCCTGTTCTTCATCGTCCTCGGCGCCCTGTTCCTGGCCTTCGACGGCACCGCCGCCCTACCCGGAATCCTCAGCGCCGACACCGAATTCGCGTTGGAGAACCGGGTCAAACAGCTCGGCGACCTGGTCTCGAACTCGACGGTGCTGCTGGTGTTCGCTGCTGTCGCGCTGGGTGTGCTGGCCTGGCGGCTGCTGGGTGGCGATCGCGACGACAGCTCAGAGGGTTCCGCTGATCGCGGCGAGATGTCCCAGGACCCGGTTGGCGGCCTTACGACGTCCCAGGCCCGCGATTGACTTCGAGGCGGCGCTGATCCGGTCCTCCCCGAGCATGGCGCGGTGCAGGTCCAGATGTCGCCGCCACTGCATCGACGGGTAGTCCTGGCGTCCGAACACCTTGGGCGTCAGGAGGATCAACTCCACCCCGAGCTCGACGTGTTGCCCGGTCGCCAGCAGATAGGTGCCGACCGCGCAGCTCATCGACCCGATCTGCGGCAGATCCCAGTACTGGCCACCCATCACCTGGACGGCGGCGTCGACGAGTTCGGCGGCCGTGCCGCGCATCAACTCGGCGTCGCCGTAGAGGATGTGGGCGTCGATGACGGCGGCCACATAGATGAACGTCGCCGGCCCCGGCATGCCCAGATTGTGCGGCCAGGCCATCAGCGCGGGTACCTGCCGGAAACGACGCAGGCCGGTCTCGATATCGCCCTCGGCGAGTTCGATTTCTGCCAGCGCGGCGGCCACCGCGGCGAGCCGGTGATTGGGTTTGGTGACCACCGCGTCGACCGGCAGTTCACCCACCACGTCGAGAGTGGGCTCGAGCGCTCGGCGCGCCTCGGCGGGCTGACCGGTCGCGGCCAGCGTGATCGCCAGCAGGGCACGGATTTCCACGGCCTCGTCCCGGGCCCGCAGTTTCTCGAGCAGTTCGACGGCCTGCCGGTAGTAGCCGACCGCCCGGTCGTAGTGCGCGGTCTGGCCGTGCATGCTGCCGAGATGCTGCGTCGTCATGGCGATGCCCCAGGTGTCTTCGACACCGGTGAGGGCCATGGCGGTCTCCGCGTCCTTGATCGACCGGTACACCATGCCGTCGTTCTCGCACAGGTTGGCGCGCAACAGCAGCGCCGCGAGCTGAATCTGCTCGTCCGGCGACCGGACACCCGCACTCAGCTGCCGCGCCAGCTGCCAGGTATCGCGGGGCCCGGTGGCCAGTCCACCGAGATAGCGCGTGACCGGGCTCATCGGCGCGCCCGAGGCCAGCAGGCGGCGGATGGTGGTCCGCACCCGGGCTGCATCGCGAAAATCGGTGCCGCCGAACATCAGATGCATGCCGAGCATCAGCTGGCCGTAGACATAGAGGTCGGTGGCGGCCGAGACGGCCGGGTAGGCGACCGGCGGCAGCGCGATGATGCGCGGCGACCAACTGATCAGTTCGGCGTGCGCGCCCCGCAACATCCACAGTCCGGCCAGGATCGGGAACACGGTGTGTACCGTCTCGCGGTCGCGCCGCTCCAGCGCGTAGCGCAGCACGGCCACCAGATTGTCCGCGTCCGCACCCAGTGCCAGAATCGCGGGCAACTGTTCGTCGGTGTGATAGCGGCGCGCGGTATCCACCGCGAACTCCCTGGCCCACTCCGACATTCGGCCCATCACCAGATCGGTCTCACCGGTGAAGGCCAGCTGCTCCTCACCGAATTCGCGGACCGTCTCGAGCATCCGGTAGCGGGTGCCACCCGCCTCGTCCTCCAGCACCGCCAGCAGCGACTGGCTCACCAGACCATCCAAAGCCATTGCGGGATCGTCGATCTCGGGACCGGACAGCAGGCATTCGGCCGCCTCCAGGGTGAATCCGGCGGGGAATCGACACAAACGGCGCAACGCCACCCGCTGCGGCTCGTCGAGCAGGTTCCAGCTCCACTCGATCACCGCATGCAGGGTCCGATGCCGTTGCGGCGAACTGCGATCCCCGCTGCGCAGCAGCGCGAACCGATGGTCGAGCCGGGAGTCGATCTCCTCCACGCTCATGGTGCGCACCCGTGCGGCCGCGAGCTCGATGGCCAGCGGCAACCCGTCGAGGGTGCGGCACAGTCTGGCCACCACCTCGGCATCCAGCCGCACCGACGGCCGCACCGCGCGGGCGCGCGCCTCGAACAGATCGGTCGCGGGCGACCCGGCGGCGTCGATCGTCAACGGCGGCAAGGGATAAACGGCCTCGGCCGTGATCTCCAACGGCGCGCGGCTGGTGGCGAGCACGGTCAACTGATCGCTGGCCCCCACCAGATCGGCCACCACCTCGGCGACCGGCTCGATCAGGTGCTCGCAATTGTCGAGGATCAGCAAGGTCGGCCGCGCACCCAGGATTTCGCGCAGTTTCTGGCGAATATCGCGACTCTGCTTCTGCGCCAGCAGGCGGGTCTCCCACACCACATCGGCCACCCCGAGCGTGGCCGCGATGGCCGCCTCGATCTCGAACCGGGTGTCGGTCGATCCCTCGGAATCCGCACGCAGCGACGCCAATTCGACCAGCGTTACCGCCGTCTCGTGCGCCATCCGCGCACCCAGCTCATTGGCGATGCGGGTCTTGCCGGTGCCGCCCGGCCCGAGCACGGTGACCACCCGCGAGAACCGCAGAATCTGTTCCAGCGCAGCCAGATCCGCCTCCCGACCCAGCAGCGGATTCGGCGCGGCCCGCAGGCCGATGGCGGGCTCCCCCGCCGGTTCGCGCGCCTGCGCCGTCGCCGCCCGACTCGACAGCGCGCGGCCCTCGCCGGACTCGAAGCCACGCCGAGTACCCGACGAATCCCAGTGCGGTCGAGCGACTTCCGCCCCGACTCCCGAGTTGCCGGGGGTCACCGAATTGCCCGTGTTCAGCGTGCGGCCCTCGGCCGACCCCGGGATTCCCGCGTGCGCCGCGCCGCCGCGACCGCGGGCGTCGGATCCCGCCGCGCCGATATCGGATACCGCGGCCAATTCGCGCACCGCGTCGGCGGTCCCACGTCCGGTCGAGGATCCCCGCTCGAGGGCGGCCGGATCATCGTGCGCGGCCACACCGTCCACTGCGTAGCCATGACCGCTCGAACCCGCACCGCGCACCCGACTCGGTTGTCCGGGCAGCGGTTCGCCGCGCAGGATCGCGGTGTTCAAGGCGACCAGGGCGGGTCCCGGGTCCGCGCCGAGTTGATCGACCAGGCGGGTGCGCAGCGTGGCGAAGACGTCGAGGGCCTCGTTGGTGCGGCCCGCGGCGGCGAGCAGGCGCATGAGGGTGCCGTGGGCCGGTTCATCGAAAGGGTCGGCGGCGCAGGCACGTTCGGCCAGTTCGATGGCGCCGAGCAAGTCGCCGATGGCCTCGCGCGCGGCCAATTCGAGCACGTCCAAGGCGCGGAGACGAGTGGCGGCGAGGGTGGCGAGTTCCTCGGCGACGGGGCCCGGCGGGAGATCGGCGGCGGGTTCGCCGCGCCAGAGGGTACGGGCGGCGGCCAGCAGGTCCAGGCAGGTGCGGTGATCGCCGACCGTATGGGCTTGGCGGGCTTGCTTTTCCAGCTGCTGGGCCAGGGTCAGGTCGACCTGTTCGGGGGCGAGGACCAGCCGGTATCCGGCCGGGCCGATTTCCAGCGCGCCCTCGGGCAGCGCGGAGCGTAGTCGCGAGACCTGCGTGTGCAGCGCGTTCATCGGTGCGCGGGGCGGCGCGTCACCCCAGACCTCGTCGATCAGCGCCTGCGCGCCGCGGCTGCGGCCGGGGTGCGTGGCCAGGGCCGCGACCAGCAGGCGGGCCCGGGCTCCGGGTACGGCGGCGAGCGCACCGTCGCGGCGCAGTGCGATCTCGCCCAGCAGGGCCACCAGGGTCGAGTCGACCACGTCCGCCACCCGCGCGCTTCCCGTGCTCGAACTGCCGTTATCCGAAATCATCCCTTGCCAATCCTAGGTGAGCCATCGGGCCGATGCCGGATGTGTCCGATGGCGAGCTGCGCCCCGTTCACATTCTCGGTGGGGTGAGCTCCGCGGCTGGCCGGACCTCGGTTTACCCGATCGACCCGACTCGTTTCAACAGGTTTTGCGCAGGGTCGGCCGTCGCGGCTCCGCAACGCCTAGGCTCATGCCATGGCCGAATTCGACATTCACCGGGAAACGGTCATCAAGGCCGATCCCACCCAGCTCCAGGCACTCATCGACGATTTCCACCAGTGGCGCAAGTGGTCGCCCTGGGAGGACACCGACCCGGCCATGGAACGCGTCTACAGCGGCGCGGACCGCGGCATCGGGGCCCGCTATTTCTGGAACGGCAATCGCAAGGCCGGCCGCGGAGATATGGAGATCACCTCCGCCACCACCGATCAGATTGGCATCAAGCTCAACTTCGAGAAGCCGTTCAAGGCATCCAACCAGGTCACCTTCGAGTTCCGTCCGGCCGGCGACACCACCGCGGTGACCTGGCGCATGACCGGGCAGCAGAACGGCATCATGGCGATCGTCGGCAAGCTGATGCCGATGGACCGCCTGGTGGGCAAGGACTTCGAGAAGGGGCTGGCCCAGCTCAAGGCCGCCGCCGAGGCCTGAATCGGCACGAATGGACTCGGGGAGGCGCGGCCGCCGACCCTCGCATTAGGCTGCGGTGCATGGCTACAGCAGCGCAGTGGATCGAGGGCGCGCGGCCGCGTACCCTTCCGAACGCCATCGCCCCGGTCCTGGCGGGCACGGGGGCGGCCGCCTCGATCAGCGGGTTCGTGTGGTGGAAAGCGATACTGTGCCTGCTGCTTTCGGTGGCCCTGATCATCGGCGTGAACTACGCCAACGACTACTCCGACGGCATTCGCGGCACCGATGACGAGCGGGTCGGCCCGCTGCGCCTGGTCGGTTCGAAACTGGCCGCGCCCACCGCCGTCCGCAATGCCGCCGTCGCCTGCCTGTCGCTGGGCGCGGTGATCGGCCTGATCCTGGTGGCCACCAGCGCCTGGTGGCTGATCCTGGTGGGCGCCGCCTGCCTGGCCGGGGCCTGGTTCTACACCGGCGGCCGGAACCCGTACGGCTACAGCGGTTTCGGCGAGATCGCGGTGTTCGTGTTCTTCGGCCTGGTGGCGGTGCTGGGCACCGAGTTCGTGCAGGCCGGGCGGGTGGAGTGGGCCGGACTGGCGTGCGCGGTGGCGGTGGGTTCGTTCTCCAGCGCCGTGCTGGTCACCAATAATCTGCGCGACATTCCGACCGACACCGAATCCGGCAAGCTCACCCTGGCCGTGCGGCTGGGCGACACCCGCACCCGCACACTGCATCTGGTGCTGTTGGCGGTGCCGTTCCTGGCGAGCCTGGCGCTGGTGGCGCGGACGCCGTGGGCGCTGGCCGGGCTGATCGCGCTGCCGCTGGCGTGGAAGGCCAACGAGCCGGTGCGGTCCGGCAAGAACGGGCCGGGACTGATTCCCGCCCTTGCCGGTACCGGTCTGGCCATGCTGGTGTGGTCGATCCTGACCGCCGTCGCGCTGGCGATCTCGGGGCTCTAGTCCTCGTCGGGGACGAGAATGCCGAGCACCCAGTTGACCAGCGAGATGATCACGCCGCCGAGTACCGCGGCCCAGAAGCCGTCCACCCGCAGCCCGTAGTCCGTGGTGCCGGTGATCTTCGCGGTCAGCCACAGCATGAGCGCGTTGATCACCAGCAGGAACAGGCCCAGCGACACCACGATGAAGGGGAACGAGAGCAGTTTCACGATCGGTTTCACCAGCGTGTTCACCAGGGCGAACACGACGGTGATGGCGGCGATCACCAGAATCTTGCTCTGCGTGGTGTCTTCGGGGGTTTTGATCTCGATGCCGGTCACCCAGGCGGCAGCCAGCCAAATGGCCACGCCGTTGATCAGCAGACGTATCAGGAGCGTCATGCCCCGATCGTAGGGCGAGATCATCCCGGAGGCCGGACATCCCCGGTCAGGCCGCCCGGTCGAGGTGGCCGGATACGGCGTCGCGCAGGGCCGCCACCGCCTCGTCGTCCCCGAGCAGGCGGCGCGTGACGGCATTGGGCGCGCGCAGCACGGCCAGCATCATGTGCCCGGCCACGATGCGGTCGTCCTTGCGCGCCAGCGCCTCGCGCAGCGACAGTTCGATCACCTTCTTGGATTCCTTGGCGAACGGAATGTGGCCGCGCGGACCGCCTTCCGAACCCCAGTACTTGCCCCAGCGAGACTTCTCCTCGGGCACGGCCGCCTGGTCGAGGGCGTTCTCGCCGAAGGTGGCCTCCAGGCTTTCGCGCACGGCGTCGAGGTCGATGCCGATGGAGCGCAATGCTTCCGCGTCCTCCGCGCCGAGCGGTTCGCTACTGCGCTTGCGGGCCACCGCCTCTCGCACGCTCTCGGCGGTGAGCCCGTGTGCGGCAAGCACTTCCCGCAGTGCCTCGTCGGGGCTGACGAGCAGGCCCAGCAGCACGTGCTCGACCTCGATGCTCGACGAGCACAGGTCGCGTGCTTCTTCCTGGGCCATCACGACCGCGAATTTGGCGGCCTTGTCGAATCGTTCGAACATCAGCGGATACCGCCCTTCCGGTTGTACTTCTGGTGGACCGCCTGCCGGCTGACCTCGAGCGCGTCCGCGATGGCCTGCCAGGACCAGCCCTGCTTGCGGGCATTGCCGACCTGGATGGCCTCGAGCCGCTCGAGCAACCGACGCAGTGCCAGCACCGCGCGGAGCCCGACCTGGGGGTCGGGGCTGCCGGCGGCGGCCGCCAGAGTCGTTGCTTCACTCATGAGTGTCAATTTACGTTGACACTCACGGCGCGTCAACGAAAATTGACACCAACCGGAAAGATGTTCAGCCCCAGGGGATCAAGGGAGCGAACTCACGCACAGAGTCCGTCCAGTCCCACACCGTGTCGGGATCGACGGGGATGCCGTCCTGCAGGCACAGCCGCCAGCCGCGCGGATCCTTCTCCCAGAGATCACCGTCCCGATCCCGGTACAACCCGAAGGCTATCGGCTCCCAGGCATTACCCCCATCGGCCGACTCCGGCCGCACGGCCGTGCCGGGCACCGCCGAGAGCACCCAGGGCCCGACTGTGACATTGATATCCAGAACCGGCCGCGGTTGCTGCCCCAATTCGACTCCTGATTTGTTGTTGTTTCAAACTATTGGAGCAGAGCGGTGTACCGTCCAGTCCCCCACCCGGAGACCGCGGGGGTATCCGTCGGCAACCGAGCGTGTACCTGACGGCGATACAAGTAAGGTCAGCCTAAGTAAATGGATGGAGTACCCACGTTCGGCGAGTACATTCGCCAGCGCCGCACCACCGCGAATCTCACGCGCCCGCAGCTGGCCTGGTTGGCCAACCTCTCGGTGCCCTACCTGACCAAGATCGAAGGCGGCGCCAACCCATCACGCCGGGTCATCGAATCCCTCGGCACCGCACTGAAACTGCCGCCCGCCGAATTCGAGTACGCGCTGGTGCTGGCCGAAGGGCCACTGCCCCGCATCGAGGCCGACCACCCCACCCCCGCCGACCAGGAGTACCTGGACCTACTCAACCCCGCGATCGGCGCCTACATCACCGGACTTTACGACATCGTCGCGATCAATACCGCGCACCGCGAACTGTTCCTCGAGCTCGAGCCGGGGATCAACTACCTGGAATGGCTGATCTTCAATCCGGTCGCGCGCACGGTGATGGTGAACTGGGACGCCGAGACGCGCGCGGCCGCCAGCCGCTTCCGGATGCAACTGGCCCGCAGCGGCGAGGACGAGCGCGGCGCCGAGATCCTAGGCAAGTGCCTGACCAATTCGGACTTCGCGCTGATGTGGCGATCCGACGCGGTCGCCGCCGAGCGCAGCCATCTCGTCAAGCTGGTCCGCGATCCGCGGACGCTGGCCATCACCGAGTTGCGGATCAATCTCTGGCGGACGCAATCGACGCTGCAGTCGTGGTTGTTGGTACTGGGCACGACGGTCGATCGGCCGACCGCGGTGACCCGTCCGGTGGTGCGTCGGCGCCCCGAAACGTCAAGGCCTGTTAACACCAATAGGGACCCAAAAAACCGACCGGTAAGACCGGAAGAAGCTGCGCCAGCTAACGATCCAACCCCTACAAAACCGCTACAGCAAATTGATAGCAATCTTCGGGATGGTTGATCATCGGTAATCGGCGGACTGCCGTGCCGTGCGAAAACTAACCCGACCAAGTACCGGTGGCGATGAATTCGGCCAGCACCGTGGCCGGTTCGGTCAAGCTCAGCCCCTGGTCGGCAACCCATTCGTCATTGAAATAGGTTCCGGCATAACGGTCTCCACCGTCACACAGTAGCGTCACCACACTGCCGGTACGGTTCTCCGCGATCATGTCGGCAATCAGGGCAAACGCCCCCCACAGGTTGGTACCCGTGGAACCGCCCACCCGCCGGCCCCGCACCGTCCCCGCGTGCCGCGCGGTCGCCACCGACGCCGCGTCGGGCACCTCGATCATGCAGTCCACGACACTCGGCACGAACGAGGGCTCCACCCGCGGTCGCCCGATTCCCTCGATCCGCGAGGGCATTCCGGTCTGATACGCCAGGTCGTCGACCTCGTAGCCGCCATAGAAGGCCGAGTTCTCCGGATCCACCACGGCCAGCCGGGTCGCATGCCGCTTGTAGCGCAGATACCGGCCGATGGTCGCGCTGGTACCGCCGGTGCCCGCGCCCACCACCACCCACTCCGGGATCGGATGGTTCTCCAAAGACAGCTGCTGGAAGATGGATTCGGCGATGTTGTTGTTGCCGCGCCAGTCGGTGGCGCGCTCGGCATTGGTGAACTGGTCCATGTAATGGCCGCCGGACTCGGCCGCCAGACGCGCTGCCTCGGTATAGATGTCGGGGGCCCGATCCACCAGATGGCAACGGCCGCCCTGCGCCTCGATGAGCGCCAGCTTCTCCGGCGAGGTCTTGGCCGGGACCACGGCCACGAAATCCAGTCCGAGCATGCGGGCGAAATACGCCTCGCTGATGGCGGTCGATCCCGAGGAAGCCTCCACCACGGTGGTGCCTTCCGTGACCCAACCGTTGCAGATGGCGTACAGGAACAGTGATCTCGCCAGCCGGTGTTTGAGACTGCCTGTCGGGTGGGTGGATTCATCCTTCAGATAAAGCTGAATGCCCCACTCGTCGGGCAGCGGGTAGCGCAGCAAATGCGTGTCCGCACTGCGCTGGGTGTCGGCATCGATGAGCCGCACCGCATTGTCGACCCAATCGCGAGGTGCGCTGCGATCGCAGCGTTTCACTGCTCGTCCTTGCCCTGCAGCCGCGACATCAGCTGCTCACGCTCCTTGCGGCGCTTGGCATCCACGGCGGTGATGTCCCGATTGACCTGCTGGCGCAGCTTCTTGAACAGCAGCAGCGACAGCGGCATGGCGATGAGCAGCGCGAACAGCATGGCGACCAGCAGCGGAACGGTGACGTGCACGAGCGCGCCCACGCCGAGGATGACCACGGTGATGACGGCGACCAGTCCGAGCCTGGCCACCGTGTAGAGGGCGAAACTGCGGGCCAGACGGCGGCCCGCGCTTTCGGTCGGGGTTGCGTCACTCACGCAGCCCAGCGTAGGTGACCGGGTCGGAGCCGCTGCCGCAGGCCCGAATGTCGCTGGAGATTCGCTGGCCCCCGGCCAAACGTGACCGTAAACACATAACGGATATCCGTTTTGTCTATTACTTCCTCTTTACCAAAGCGAGACCGTTCGAACACCCGGGGGTCGCAGTGCAACGATGTCGCTACTGATGAGGGATCTGTCGAAACGGAAAGGTTTGCGAATGACTGCGTTCACCGCGGCGAGCCGCGTAATGGGTTCCGTCAACGGCCAGGACACACTGCTCACGCCAGGCCAAGTCGCTGCCCTGTTCCACGTCGATCCGAAGACCGTGACCCGCTGGGCTCACGCCGGACGACTGGGCTCCCTGCGGACTCCGGGCGGCCACCGCCGGTTCCGCGAATCCGAAGTCATGCAACTCCTGCGGTCCCTCACCACCGAGGCCCGCGTGTAACACCCATTTTCACGGATTACCACCCGCTTCACGTGCCTCGGGTACGCACTCGGATTACCCTCGATGTCAGGAGGTGAGCGACGTGACGTACCTGTTGGCACTCATCGCGGTAGTCGCCATCGCGATGCTGTGCTGGAAAGCTTTCGGACCCCAGCGATCGGCCGGCACCGGCCCAGCACCCGCTCGGCACCACCGCATCATCGGTCCAGAAGACGATCCGGATTTCCTCGCCAAGCTCTCCCGGGAGCATCGAGATGGCGATTCCACCTGAATTACCGAAGCTCGCCAACGAGTTAGCCATATAGCCGAATGTGACCGTCCCCCGTGGAACCCGCGCCAGCGCAGCCCACGGGGGACGCGTCGTTTTCCGGTGCTTCAGGCGAAGGTCAACTCGGGGATGGTGGCCATCAACTCCTCCCACTCCGGGTACAGCTCGACCTTGCGCCGATGCAGCGCTTCGATCTTGGCGGCCAGCTCCGGGTCCGGATCATCCGAAAGGTCCGGCCCGATCACCAGTTTCGCGAAATGCGGCGCGATCTCCGGGTCCCCGGCCAGATGCACCGGGTCGTGCAGATAGCGCTCCAACGCCGCGAGATCCTCGATGCCCACACAGAAGGCATGCGTCACCCCCTCGGCGGGATCGCCGAGGTGCTGCCCGACGGTCGAGAAACTGACCGAATCGACCGAGGCGGTGCGCCGCATGGCCGCGAGCACTTCGGCGCGCTGCGCCTCGGACGTCTCGTCTCGGAAGCGGAATCGCAGGATGTGCACGATCATGACTACTCCTTGAATTGAACTTGCTGGTTCAGAAATAGTTACCAGCCGGTCCAAGTAGAGCTTATTGAACCCACGAGTTCAATAGTTCGAACGCGGACGTACGATGGCGAGGTGACCACAGCGAAGGCGAGCCGCGGCCGAATCGACAAGCGGCAGGCCATCCTCGACGCGGCCCTGACCGTCTTCGCCCGGCGCGGCTACGCCCAGGCGTGCGTCCAGGAGATCGCAGACGCCGCGTCCGTCGCGAAACCGACGGTCTACAACCACCTCACCGACAAGGAAACCCTTTTCCGAGAGGCGATTTCGGCCGCCGCGGAGGTGATCGGGAACCAGGCCCTGACTGCGCTCGAGCCGCTGCGCGAGCCGGGCACGGACCTCACCGCCGCCGTCACCCACACCGCCGAGCTACTGCTGCGCGCCTGCTCCGACGAGCGCGCGCTGGCCCTGCACCGGCTCACCTACGCGCAAGCTGCCGACTTCCCCGACCTGGTCGACATCGTGCTGCGGCACACCACCCTGCGACTGCGGGAAACCCTCGCCGACCGGCTGGCCCGGCTGACCCTGGCCGGCCGGCTGCGACACAGCGACCCGGCCGTCGCCGCCGAACAATTCCTCGCACTGCTCAGCGGACCGCTGGAAATCCGCTCCCACCAGGGCAATCGAGCGGTCCCGGGGCCGGAACTGCTGGCCCTGGCCCAGGCCGCGACCGACACCTTCCTGCGTGCCTACCGCGAGTGAGCGCCGGGCGCGCCGCGGGGCCATACTGAGCAGGTCCTGTTCCTCAGCGGTCGCAGGCCGGAGGTGCCTCGATGGAGCATCAACAGAATCTGTCCCAGGACGCGCGCCGCAAGGTCGGCGATGAGCGAGCCGCCATCCGGCGAGCCGAGCGGCGGGATCACCTCGCGGAGATGAATCTGATCCGCCAGGAATCGGGCGGGGATTACGAACCGCCGACCCGCGAGGACGCGGCGGAGACCACCGAGCGGGAACGGGCGATCACCCCGCGCGTCGAGCGGCACGAGGCGAGATCGGCGGCCCACACCGAAATGCGTTTGGCCAACGGTGATTTCGGAGGTCCAGGCCAAGTGCTCGGGGACGATACCCCGGTGGTCGAGGACGGGGTACTGGAGGACGGGGTCTAGGGCGCGAAGCGGTAGCGCACCAGATCGGTTGCGGCGCGCGACATTCGGTCGAAGGGTTCGATGCCGCCCTCGGCCCGGCACAGCACGTGCGCGCCCTGCAGCAGGGTGAGCAGCGTGGTGGCCAGGTCGGCGGCGACCGCGGGCTCGACACCGGCGGCCGTCAGGCGTTCGGTAAGAGTCGTTGTCCAGGAATCGAATGCGGTGGCGGCGACGGTGCGCAGATCGCCGCTGTCGGGGTCGACCGTGACGGCGGCGACGGCGCAGCCCGCACCCTCGGCCGACGCCTCGACGACCGGACGGACCAGGGCGAGGAACGCCTCGACCAGGCTCAGCGGATCGGCGGCCGGGAGCGCGGCCAGATGCTCGCGGACCTGGTCGCCGTTGCGGGCCGCGGCGGTGGCCACCAATTCGGTCTTGCCGCCGGGAAAGTGGTGGTAGATCGCGCCGCGTGCGGCGCCGCTGGCGTCCAGGACGGCGGTGAAGGACATGCCCGCGACACCCTTCTTCTGCAGGGCGTCGATGGCCGCGTCGATCATGCGGTCGCGGGTGGTGGCCGCCATGGTTTCTCTCCCAACCGTTGACTAGTACGGCCATCCTAGTACACACTCGATTCGCTAGTACGTACGTACTAGCCCGTCGAGAATGGAGTACTCCGTGCCCATCACCGTCACCGCACCCCGCGGCATCCTCACCGACCGCGGCGAACACGAGATCCTGCCCGCCCTCACCGCCGCCCTGGCCGCGGTCAGCGGCGGCACCGGCAATGACTTCTTCACCGGAATCATCGGTGGCACAGTGCATTTGCTGCCGCCGGGCGACGTCTACGCCGGGGGTGAGAACCGGCCGATCGTCATGGTCGAGCTCAAACTGCCGAATATCGGACTGCCCGATCCGGCCGCACGCGCGGCCTTCATCACCGCGGCCACCGACATCGTCGCGGGCCTCACCGCCGAAACCCATCGGCGCGAGGACATTTGGGTCAATATCCTCAATGCGCCCGACGGGGCGTGGGGCATCGGTGGCCGCGCCTACACCGGCGAGGCGCTGATCGCGGCGGTCACCGCCGCGGCCCACTGACCCAGCGGCCCAACGCATTCGGGGCGAGACGAGAAGTCCTCGCCTCGCCCCGAAACACGGTGACCGTCAGTTCTGCAGCGCGTCCTCTTCCGCCTTGCGCCTGAGGTTTTCGGCGACCTCTGCCTCCCAAGCCTGATTGGCCTTGGTGGTGTCGACCTCGAATTCGAAGCGCTGCACCGACTTCGGGTCGATATCGGCCACGTCCACGTAGAACTGGTCATACCAGCGACGCAGCTGGTAGACCGGGCCATCCTCCTCGGTCAGCAGCGGATTCTCGATCTTGGACTTGTGCTTCCAGATCTCGACATCCTGCAGGAAGCCCTCGCCGATGCCCTTGGTCATCTTCTTGGCGATCCGGTCGGCCTGCTCGTCGTTCACACCGGTCGGCTTGCGCACCGACATGCCGTACTGCAGCACGAACGCGTCCTGCGAGATCGGGTAGTGGCAGTTGATCAGCACCGTCTCGAGCTCGAACCCGCTGTAGTTGTTGACCAGCGGATTCACCATGTAGGACGGCCCGAAATAGGAGGCCACCGACTTGAGCGTGGAATCGCCTCCGTACTGGGTGGCCATGCCCTTGTCCGGCCGGGCCGTGGAATCCAGGTACTGCGTCGCGACGTGCCCCTCGAAAACGTTCTTGAAGAACGTCGGATACGCGAAGTGAATGTAGAAGAAGTGGGCCATGTCCACGACGTTGTCGATGATCTCGCGGCAGTTGGACCCCTCGATCACCATGGACTCCCAGGTCCACTCGGTCCACCCGTCCGACAGCCCCTCGGTCCCGTTGCCGTCGGCATCGGTGTACGGCCCCTCGATATAAGGAATCGTCACCTCGTCGGTCGGCGCACTGCCCTCATGGTCATGCCACACGAACAGTTGCCCGTTGCGCTCCAACGTGGCCCACGACCGCGTCCGCGCCAACGGCGGCACCCGCTTCGCATACGGAATCCCCGTGCACTTCCCGTTCCCACCCCACCGCCAGTCATGGAACGGACAAGCAATCGAATCCCCCTTCACCTCCCCCATACTCAGATCGCCCCCGAGATGCCGGCAGTAGGAGTCGAGCACATGCAGCTCCCCCTGACTGTCAGCGAAAATAACCAACTTCGTCCCGAACGCCGAAACCTGATGCGGCTTCCCATCCCGAAGATCCTTGGCCAGCCCCACACAGTGCCACCCCCGAGCAAACCGAGTAGGCGCAGTCCCCACATCGATCTCCCGGACCTTACCGACCCGACCCTGCGGCGCCACTGCCATGATGAGCCTCCAGCTCGCAAACTAGAACACGTTCTAATCACTGTCGCTTAACACGGTACATCCCATCCCTACGCTCCGGTAGATCCCCCCGAAAAACACGAAAACCCCGGCACCACAGTGCCGGGGTCCCCGCGGGCCCGTTCTCACCGAAAGGCGCCTGGCCCGCATACGAGCCGCTGGGCCATGCACTGATCATCACCTGACCAGGCGCGGTCGGCGTCCAGGACGCGACAACATCCTTGGCGGCAAGCAAGGGGACTGAAACAGGCTATCTCAACTGACTGACATGCGTTTCAGACTCCTGTTAGCCTGCGTCAGCTCCCCGATACGGGGACTGTTCGACACTTGGGAGGGATTCTCTTGAACGCAACACGGGTCAAGCGTGGGTTGGCTACCGGCTTCTCGGGGCTCATCACGTCGGCGGCCGTCGCCGCGGTGATTGCCGCTCCAGCACTCACAGCGCCGTCCGCGGCGGCCGACATGACCAGCAACAACGCCACCCTCGCCGGGAGCAATTTCACAGTCGGCCAAAGCTATACGTACACCTCGACGATCCCGGTCCTGACGAACGCGACCTTTGTTCTGATCGACCAGGACGTCACCGGTAATACACTGAACAGCACGACGAAGACGCCGGTATCGAACTGGTCGGGCTCCACCGCGTGGACACCGAAAACCGCCGGTACTCACCAGATCTGGCTCGAGGAAGACCTCAACGGCAACTCGCAATACATCTCGGCCATCATCACCAACATTGCCGTCGTCGCCGCCCCCGCGTCGACCGGAAGCGCCTCCTCCATCCCGATCATCGGAGGCCTGCTGAGCAGCCTCTCGGCCAAATAGGCCGCTCAGCAACGAGGTTCGGCCCGCTGTGGGCCGAACCTCGGGTCAGTTCAGGCCTGCGTAGGAGTGCAGGCCGCTGACGACGATGTTGATGATGAAGAGGTTGAAGAGCATTGCGACGAAGCCGGCGATGTTGATCCAGGCGGCCTTGGTGTCTCGCCAGCCGGAGGTGGCTCGGGCGTGGAGGTAGGCCGCGTAGAGGACCCAGGCGATGAAGGAGCAGGTTTCCTTCGGGTCCCAGCCCCAGAAGCGGCCCCAGGCGGCTTCGGCCCAGATGGCGCCGAGGATGACGCCGATGCCGAAGATGGGGAAGCCGATGATGGTGGTGCGGTAGGCGAGGCGGTCGAGGAGTTGAGCGTCAGGGAGGCGGCGGGCGAGCTGGCCGAAGATGTTGTCGGCTTCCGCGCCTGCGGGCTGCCAGAGGCGGAACAGGAACAGCAGGCTGGCTACGCCGGAGACCAGGAAGACGCCGGAGCCGATGGAGACGACGGTGACGTGGACCGGGAGCCAGTAGGACTTGAGGGCCGGAACCACGGGGGCGGCGTCTACGTGGAGTTTGGTGCCTGCCAGGAACAGCAGGATCAGCACGGGGACGAGCAGGAACGACCACATGGCTCGGTAGCGCTGATCGCGCAGCAGGATCAGCCCCAAGCCCACGGCGGCGGCCGTGGCCATCGAGATGAACTCGAACATGTTGCCGAGCGGGAAGCGGTGGGTGGCGAAGCCGCGCAAGACGATCGAGGCCGCGTGCACGCCGAAGCCGACGAACAGGACCGCGAAGGCCATGTTGCCCAGGCGCTCCGGGAACGGGCGCTGCTCGCCGCGCGGCGTCACCTTGCCGGGGACGTTGGCGGGCGGCTCGTCGACGGGGTCGGATCCGCCACCGACGGTGACCAATTGGCGGGCGACGACCGGCACCGTGCGGGTGAGGGCGAACTGCCAGACCAGCATGATCCAGACCAGCGCGTAGATCACGATGGCCGACTTGAACGCGAGATCGCTGTAGGAGGCGATGTTCTCGTCGATCGGCATTACTTGTCTCCCGTCAGCAGCCGCTCACGCAGGCGGTCGAATTCGCCGCCCCACCCGGCCTGGTCGGTGCGGGCCAATCCGCCCATTTCTACTACAGTATGTCGTACACCATCGGTTTCGGGCGACGGGTACACGCGCAACCAGATGCGGCGGCGCTTCACCAGCAGCGACACCAGCAGGCCCGCCATCATGGTCAGCGCCGACACCAGCACCCACTGCTGCGCCGGATCGTGCGAAACCTGCAGGTTCACAAACTCTTCCGCGCCGTCGAAGGTCACCTTGGTGCCGTCGGACAGGGTCGAGGTCTCCCCCGGCTTCAGGTTCACCCGCTGCTCCTTGACCAGGCGACCCTGCTTGATCATCTCCGGATCCAGCGAGAACAGCGACTGCGCGCGCCCGGTGTCCAGACCGGTATCGCCCTGATAGATGTCGACCGCCACGGCCGGATCCCGCATCGCCGGATACATGGAGGTCAGCAGCGAACCGTGCATCAGCGCGGTCGGCGCGAACAGACCCTGGATGGCGACCTGATGCTTACGCCGCTCATCCTCGTTCGGGTACATACCGCCCGGCGGATCGATGCGCAGCACACCCGAGGACAGGAAGGTGGTGGCGTCGTCCGGCTTCCACTGAATGGCCTCGGTGCGCGTCTGCCCGTTCGGGAAGGTCACCGTGAACTTGGGCGCAAAACCGTGGCCCTGCAGGTACACCCGGTCACCGGCGACACGCAGCGGATGGTTCACCGAAATGCTGGTGTCACGCCAGGTACCGGAGTCCAGATCCTTGCCGGTCTGGTACTGGATGTTCGAGGTGAACATGGCCGCCTGACCATTGGACAGGTAATCGGCCTTGAAGTCCTTGACCCGCACGCACAACGGGGTCAGCCCGGTGCCGTCGTTGACATTGCCCGCGCGGAACGAGTCGAACACCGCGGGCGAGGTGGTGCAGAAACCCGGGCCGTCATTGGCGAGCACCACGACATTGCCCTCGTAACCGAAGAGCTTGCCCAGCGCCACCGACGCCAGCAGACACACCAGCGCCAGATGGAAGACCAGATTGCCGAGCTCGCGGGTGTAGCCCTTCTCCGCCGAAAGGGTCACTTCCCCTTCACGACTGCCCGGCTGCACGACCGTGCGCCAGCCGCGCATCTGTGACAGCGCCCGATCGATCACCTCGTCCGGGCTCGCGGCGTCGGCGCCCGACCAGTGGTGCGGCAGCCGCGACAGGTTGCGCGGCGCCTTGACCGGCGGCGTCCGCAACGCCCGGTAATGATCCAGGCAGCGCGGCATGATGCAGCCCACCAGCGAAACGAACAGCAGCACATAGACGGCCGTGAACCAGAAACTGGAGAACACGTCGAACAGTTGCAGCCGGTCCATCCACGGGCCCAGGGTCGAGCGATTGCGGATGTAGTCGTCGACCTTGCCCGCATTCAGGCTGCGCTGCGGCAGTAGCGCGCCCGGGATCGCGGCCAGGGCCAGCAGGAACAGCAGCATCAACGCGGTGCGCATGCTGGTCAGTCCGCGCCAGCCGTTGCGCAGCAGGGCGAGCACGCGGTGCGGCGGTGATTGCCGCGGCGGATGGGTGGGGGCGCTGGGGGTTTCGATGGTGGCAGTCATCAGATCGGCAGGGTCACATTCGAGACGAAGGCGTCGCGGACCCAGGAAACGAACTGGTCCCACGCCCCGGTCACCAGGGCGATACCGACGGCCACCAAGAGCAGACCGCCAATCACCTGAATGGTGCGGGAATTACGGCGCAGCCAGCCGACGCCGCGCAATGCGGTCGCCGAACCGAAGGCCAGGATCACGAACGGCAGCCCCAGACCCAGGCAGTAGGCCACGATCAGGGCGACGCCGCGGGCGGCGGTGGTGCCGTCGGTGCCCGCCGACACGGCCATCACACCCGACAGGGTCGGGCCCAGGCACGGCGTCCAGCCGAGCGCGAAAACCGCGCCCAGCAACGGGGCTCCGATCAGACCGCTCAGTCGGCGCGGCTCCATGCGGGTGTCGCGCTGCAGGGCGGGGATGAGGCCGATGAACGCCAGGCCCATCACGATGGTCACCACGCCGCCGATGCGTTGCAGCAGATCACGATTCACGTTCAGGGCCTGGATCGCACCGAA
Source organism: Nocardia heshunensis (assembly GCF_054782115.1). NCBI lineage: Bacteria > Bacillati > Actinomycetota > Actinomycetes > Mycobacteriales > Nocardiaceae > Nocardia > Nocardia heshunensis. Next base: position 213,450 of record NZ_BAAGTC010000008.1, read on the forward strand.
CACGGTGGCCGAGGCCAGCACGAACACCACGGTGAAACCGGCCACGAACAGGCCCGCCGCACCCGCCACCCGCAGGCGCGCGGAATTGCGGTTGGCCACGGCGGTTTTGGCGCTCTTGGCCGATTCCACCGTCACCGGCGGGGCCTCCGCGCCGACCACACCCGCCAGATACGACAGGTAGCCGGGCACCAGCGGCACCACGCACGGCGAGGCGAACGACACCAGACCGGCCAGCAGGCAGGCGCCCAGGGCCAGCAGCAGCGGGCCGGTCGCGGCGGTCTGCTGGAACGAATCACCCACGCTGGCAAGCACGGTCACCTGGTTCACGACTGCTCCTGCGCCAGCTTGTCGACCACCGGCTGCAGATCCTGCGCCAGCAGCGCACGCAGGAAGACGGCCGCCACCCGATGCTGCTTGTCCAGCACGATGGTGGTGGGGATGACGCTGGTCGGGAACTTGCCGCCGAGCGCGAGCAGGCTGCGCATGGACGGGTCGTAGATCGAGGGGTAACCGACCTTGTTGTCGGTCACGAAATCCTGGGCCTTGTCCTTCTGATTGTCGCGGACATTGATGCCCAGGAAGGCGACGCCCTTGTCCTTGCTCGCGTCGTAAACCTGTTCCAGCGCGGGAGCTTCCGCGCGGCACGGGCCACACCACTGGCCCCAGATATTGATGACGACGACCTTGCCCGGGAAATCCTCGACCGAGGTGGTCTTGCCATCGTGCATCAGATCCGGGCCCGACAGCTTGCCGATGGTGCCGCGCGAGGACGGCGGATCGTAGAAGATCTCGGTCTTACCGCCCGGCGAGACGAAGTCGAAGGTGCCGCCCTGCGCCACCGCATCCTTGCCCGCCGTCGTGCATCCGGCAAGCACGGCGGCCACGCACAGGCCCGCGAGCAACGCCGCCGCACGCCGCAGGGGGCGCGCGACGTGCGGGTGGGACGCGATGGCGGGTCTCATGCTCCGGTCACCGCGGGATCCGACGCACCGGCCGGCTCCGAGTACACGATGTCGATCAACGTATCGCCCTGGTAGACAAGCGAAGTCAGGGACGCCAGCGAGCACTGCCGATTGCGCGGATCGTGCCACAGCCGCTGCCCCTGCAGGAAACGACGCAGCGTCCACACCGGCAGCTGATGCGACACCAGCACGGCCTCGCGACCGGCGGCCTCCACCCGCGCCTTGTTCACCGCGGCCAACATGCGGTGCGCGATCTGCAGATACGGCTCACCCCACGACGGGGTGAACGGGTCGCGCAGCTTCAACCAGTGCCGGGGCTTACGCAGCGCCTTCGGCGAAACCCGCAGGCCCTCGAAGGTATTGCCCGCCTCGATCAGATTCTCGTCGGTCCGAATGCTCAGCCCGTGCCCGAGCGCGATCGGCTCCGCGGTCTCCTGCGCACGCTGCAACGGCGAGGCCACCACCAGCGCGATGTCGTGGTCGGCCAGCGACCGCGCCACCGTCTGCGCCTGCGCCCGCCCCGTCACCGACAACCCGAAACCGGACAGGCGGCCGTACAGAATCCCCTTGGGATTGTGGACTTCACCGTGCCGCATGACATGCACGATCGTCTCGGCATCCGAGACCACATCCCCGGGCAGAATCAACCCGCTGGCGGCGACGATGGGCTCATCCGCCGCCACGGCTTCCTCGACCTCGACCACCGCGACTTCGTCGGTCCGAACCTCGTCAGCAGCCACGTCAGCCGCGGGTTCGGTGGAACCCTCATCGGCGGGATCGATCTCGACCACTACTTCGGCCACGAACGCGGCGGACTCGACGAACTCCGACACCCGCGCGGCATGCTCGGAATCGCCTTCACCAGCGACGAATTCATCGGCGGCTGTGGCGACGGCCGCGAACACCTCGGCCGCGGAGCCCACAACCACACCATCGTTCCCGTGCCCGGCCACCTCGGCCGCGAACTGCCCCGGCACCGCGCCGATCACGCCGGATTCGCCGGATTCACTTGCCGGAGCGGCAGATTCGGCCGACACCTCGGCGGCGGACCCGACCACGGCGTCGATGGTGACCGCCGCGGGATACTCGTCCGCGGCTACGACGGCCTTTTCGGCAGTCGGCGCGGCGAATTCCTCGGCGGCCGACACAGCCGCCTCGAAGACCTGCTCGACGGCATCGGCGGGGACGTCAGCCTCCAACACCTCGCCGGAATTGTCGGATTCCGGTGTGGCGGTGGTGGATTCGGCGGTCGGGGAGACGGCGATGTGTTCGCCGGTGACGGCCAGGTCGTGTTCGGCCTGGCGGATGGAGTCCAGCAGGCGGTTGGCCTCGGCGGCGGAGAGGGGGGCCTCGTGGGGGGCGGGTGCGGGTAGGCCGGAGTCGGGGTGGGCGGAGCTCACGCGGCGGATCCTTCGGGGGTGGCGGCCGCCGCGGCGCGCGCGGCGGCGGGGAGGGCGGCGGCGATGCGATCGAACGCGTCCTCGTCGAGGGCGGCGGAGACGAACCAGGCTTCGAAGGCGCTCGGCGGCGCATACACACCGGCATCCAGCAGCGCGTGGAAGAAGGCTGGGAAACGCCAGGTTTCGGCCGCCTTGGCGGCGGCATAGTCCGTGACCGGGTTCTCGGCGAAGAACACGCTCACCATATTGCCCGCGAATTGCACCCGGTGCCGCACGCCTTCGGCGCTCAACGCGTCCGTCAGCAGACCGCCGAGCCGTTCGGCGTTCTTGTTCAGCGTCGCGTAGACCTGCTCGTCGGCGGTGCGCAGAGTGGCCAGGCCCGCGGCCACCGCGACCGGGTTCCCCGACAGCGTGCCCGCCTGATAGACCGGGCCCAGCGGGGCCAGGTGATTCATGATCTCGGCACGCCCGCCGAACGCGGCGGCCGGTAGGCCACCGCTCATCACCTTGCCGAAGGTGTAGAGGTCACCGGCCACCCCGTCGATGCCGAACCAGCCCGAGTGGCTCACCCGGAATCCGGTCATGACCTCGTCCATGATGAGCAGCGCGCCGTGCTCGGTGGTGAGCTTGCGCAGCCCCGCGTTGAAGCCGGGGACCGGCGCGACCGCGCCCATATTGCCCGCCGCGGCCTCGGTGATGACACAGGCGATCTGGCCCGGATTCGCCGCGAACGCGGCGGCCAAGGCCTCGAGATCGTTGTAGGGCAGCACGATGGTGTCGGCCGCCTGCGCGCCGGTGACACCCGGCGAGGTCGGCAGACCGAGGGTGGCGACACCCGAACCGGCGTCGGCCAGCAACGCGTCCACGTGCCCGTGGTAGCAGCCGCTGAACTTCACGATCTTGCTGCGCCCGGTGAAGCCGCGCGCCAGTCGGACCGCGCTCATGGTGGCCTCGGTGCCGGAGTTCACCAGCCGCACCCGGTCGACCGGTGCGACCCGGCCCGCGATGGCCTCGGCGAGTTCGATTTCCGCCTCGGTCGGCGCGCCGAAGGACAGCCCGCCGACGGCGGCCCGCTGCACGGCTTCGACCACGGCCGGGTGGGCGTGGCCGAGAATCATCGGGCCCCAGGAACACACCAGGTCCACGTACTCGTTGCCGTCGGCATCGGTCAGCGTGCAGCCGCGCGCGGACGCGATGAATCGCGGCGTCCCGCCCACGGAGTTGAACGCCCGCACCGGCGAATTCACGCCGCCCGGAATGACCGCCGCGGCGCGTTCGAAAAGTTGAGCTGAGACCGGGACCGACACCTGGCTCACACGCGGAGAAGAACTCACGGCACCCAGTCTCTCAGCCGCCCCCGGCTCCGTCGACGACAGGGTGTAGTCGAGTGGCCTCTCCCACAGCCGAACCCGCCATACTCGCACCTCGAGGTGAACTCCGCATCCCGGAGGCAACCCCGTCATCCCCCTGGACGCGCCGAGCGCAACACGCCGGAGTGAGTTTCGGACAACGTTATTCGCTACTGGATTGCCGATGCGTAATGTCTCGACGCAGGTGGCGGCTTCAGCGAGAGGGCGAGACGGATGAGAGTCGTTCTGTTCGGGGTTGGAATCGCAGCGGTCGCGGCCGGAATCGTGGCCGCGGGAGGTACGGCGTCCGCCGGGGTTCCGGTGGCGCAGATCGATCAGGGCCGAGTCGGTGTGGCGTTGTCGCACGACGAGACCGTCGCCATCGCGGATGGCCCATTACCCGCGGTGATCAGCATGTTCGTGCCTTTGAGCCGGATGGGCGCCGGACTGCAGCCCGACACCACGATCCACAAGGACGACAAGGGCGGCGTGCATGCCTCACTGCGTCAGGTGATCATGGAGGCGGGCGATCACCCGGACGGCAACGTGGTGGTCTTCTTCAACGCTCCGGGGTCGCGCGGCGGACGGGTGCTGGATATTTACCAGAACTGGGGTCAGTGACCAACGGCCGGGAGTGACGGCGGCACGGTCTGCGGTCGCGCCGCCACCAGCCCTGTGACACGGTCCGCTACGAGAGCGGAATCCCCAGGCAGAAGGCCGCCCATCCGGTGGACAGCAGGCAATCCAGTTGTGGCGGTAGTAGGTCCTGCCAGGACGTCGATGCGGGTTGCGACCGGAAATCCGGGACGGCATCCGCCGAAGCTACGGCCGGAGCCGCGGCCACAGCGCCGACAACCCCGGTCACCAGCACCGCGGCGGCGGTGCGTTTCACGAGATCTGTGCGCTTCATGCCCATCATGTTCCGCGCTTACCCCGGCCCCACCAAGACAAAACCCGACTTCGCACCCCCGGCAACGGTGTGTCGCGGCGAAACAGGCGGCGTGCCCGGCGAATAGCGCGCGGTCGACGAAAAGTCAGCGCGCCCGGCGGAACGCCCGCGCCAGCACATCGATCAGCAGCAACCCGGCGCCGATCGCCGCGACCGCGCCGACGGCCAGCCACGGCCCCGCGTATCGCGTGGCGTTGTACTGCGGGACATCACCCTGCGGCTGGAACACGGTGGTCTGAATGCCATTGCGCCAGCACCACACCGCCGCCACCACCAGCAGCGGTACGAGCACGAATTCGGCGAACACGGTCAGCCACCGCATCACTGCGCCTCCTTCTTCTCCTCGACCGTTCCACCGTTCGACCGCTCCAGCGCGGCCGCCAACTCGGCCCGCAAGGTGACGTGGTCGCGCGCCCAGGCCTGCACCAGCCGACCGTCGGTGAGCTTCAACCCGATTCCCTTGCGCCGCCGCGGCACTCCGCTCAATTCACCCAGTGCCCGCGCCGACTGCCAGTCCTCATAATCCCAGGACTCCTCGTCATCCTCCGGCAGTACCTCGGCAATGTCGCGCAGCGGCACCGTCTCGGTGCCCTCGCGCAGACTGTCCGCGGTCAGCTCGACGCTGATGTGTCGCTTGCCGGCCACCACCTGCAACCAGACGAATCCGGCCAAAAGCAGCCCGCAGAAGAGCAACCCGAACCAGTGAATGGCGCCGCCGCGCATCACCTCGACCAGCAGAATGATCGCGCACAGCGCGGGCCCGTAGGCGATGGTCCGAAAGCGCGCGCCGGGTTCGGAGAACAGCACGGCCCCGAGGGCGTCGATGGACTCACTCATGGGTCGAGCGTAAAGACTGCGGGATCGATCAGCGGGCCAGGCCCGGAATCAACAGCACGGCGAGGGTGAGCAGTCCGAAGAGGAACAGCAGACTCAGCACCAACACATCGCGCCGCAGGCTGTGCGGCTGCTGGATCACCACTCGCATCGTTGCCTCCGCCTTCCCGGAGCCCGATGCGCCATAACACAACGTATGGCGGACGGCTGCCGGTTCCCGAAATTCCGTGTGACTGCCCTCACCTTACCCGTTAGTACGCCCGTAACAAACTCGGGAGTACCTACTGGGGTGGGGGACGGAAGAAAGCCTCGGATTCGGCACGGTAGCAAAGGAATACGGCTCCGCCGGCCAGTACCGCCTGCACGATTCCGGCGCCGCCCGCGACCAGTCCGGCCACCCCGCCCTTGCCACCGAATCCGAACAGCGTGCTCACCGCGCCGATCACCAGGAAGATCCCGAATCCGGCGAGAAGCGCACGCGCCCAGTTCTTTCCACGGCTCAGCTGATACACCACCGCCACCCCGATGCCGGTGAGCACCAGCCAGAACAGCGCCACCAGCACGAACACGATCGTCGTCATGGCCTGCACCTGCGACAGCGTCACGGTCGGCTGTTGCGCCTTCACCAGGTCGAACATCTGCTGCGCCAGTTCCTGCCGCTGCCCGAACTGTGCGATCAGGGTGGCGATCAACTGCACCACCCCAACCCCGAGGGCCGCATACCAGAGTTGACCGGCGGTGCGCACGTCTTCCGGAGCCGGGCGCGAAATGCCCGGCGGGACCATCGGATTCACGTCTACAGCTACTCGATCCGGCTCACGCCAGCCAGTGCGCGGCTTCGGTGGCCCAGTAGGTGAGCACCATGTCCGCGCCCGCCCGGCGGATGCCCAGCAGCGATTCCAGGATCGCGCCCTTGCGATCGATCCAGCCGTTCTGCGCGGCCGCGGTGATCATCGCGTACTCGCCGGAGATCTGATAGGCCGCCACCGGCACGGTGGAGCGGTCGGCGACCTCGCGCAGGATATCCAGATACGACATGGCGGGCTTGACCATGACGATGTCCGCGCCCTCCATGAGATCCAGTTCCAGCTCGCGAATCGCCTCGCGGCGGTTGGCCGGATCCTGTTGGTAGGTGCGGCGATCGCCCTGCAGCGAGGAACCGACGGCCTCCCGGAACGGGCCGTAGAAGGCCGAGGCGTACTTGGCCGCGTAGGCGAGGATGCCGGTGTCGGCGTACCCGGCGGCGTCCAAGCCGTCGCGGATCGCGCCCACCTGACCGTCCATCATGCCGCTGGTGCCGAGCAGATCGGCCCCGGTTTCCGCCTGCGCCAGCGCCATTTCCACATAGCGGGTCAGGGTGGCGTCATTGTCGACCGCGCCGTTCGCGTCGAGCACGCCGCAATGCCCGTGATCGGTGAACTCGTCGAGGCAGGTGTCGGCCATCACGACCGTCGACCCGCCGACCTCGTGCACCAGCGCCCGCAGCCCGCGATTCAGAATCCCGTCGGGATCGCTGGCCCCGCTGCCGATCGCGTCCTTGTCCTCCGCCTTCGGCACCCCGAACAGCATGAGCCCGCCGACGCCCGCCGTCACCGCCTCCACGGCGGCCTTGCGCAGCGAATCCATGGTGTGCTGGTAAACGCCTGGCATGGAAGAGATTTCGCGTGCCTCGTCGAGTCCGTCCGCGACGAACATGGGCAGAATCAGATGCCGCGGCTCCAGGCTGGTCTCGGCGACGAGCCGACGCATGGCGGGAGTGCGGCGCAACCGCCGAGGGCGGTCCATTCCGGTCATACCCGCATGATATGCCCGCCCCGCGCACCGGGTGCGCGCGCCCGGTCGGGCCGGTCGAGCGTGACCTTGAAAGTCATTGTGAGCAGCGGTTTTTGTCGGCGGTCCCGGGTAGAATCGAAGATGTGTTCGATGAGATCGCGCCGTTCGAACAGGCGGCGCGGGCTCGGATCGCGACGGGAGGAATGGTCGTGCTCGCAGCTGTTACCAGCATGTCCGACAAGAGGAACCAGGGCGGAGTGCCGAAGAAGGGGGAGACGATCGATCATCCGTGGATGCCGCTGGCCAAGCAGCCGCTGCCCGCGGGCCGTCCGCGCTCGTGGTACATCTCGCACAATCGCCGCCTGAAGGCGATGCGCCTGGCCATCGCGCTGTTGGACTCCGGAGCTTTCAGCCCGGACCAGGCCACCAACGAGAAGATCCGCGAGACAGCCGAAGTGGTGGGCGTGCATTGGCCCTCGGACGCCACCTGCCGCATGGTGCGGCGGCTGATGGCGGCCCAGCGCTGAACAAGGAGGGAGGCCCTCCGACGACCGCACAAGAGGACGTCGGAGAGCCTCCACCGCGGGCATCGGTCTGCGGAGATCGAATCCCGAACTCAGCCTAGGCATTCCGGCTCGATCCGGAACGCCGGAACTTCCAGGGGCATCCCCGGGAACGGCACCGGGCCCCGCATCGCCGTGATGCGGGGCCCGGTGCGGCCGTTGTCTCGAGCCTGAGCCCGTGGTGCCGAGCCGAGGCTCAGCGGCTGCGGCGGCTCTTCTTGCGGGGCGGGGGCAGCAGGCCCTCGGCGCGGAGGTGGGCGGCGTGCTCGGCGAGGGCCTCGACGAGGGGGCCGACCTGGGCGATTTCGGGCTGTACGTCTACGCGCAGGCCGAATTCGATGGCCGTCTCGGCGGTCTTCGGGCCGATGCACGCCACGATGGTGCGGGCGTGCGGCTTGCCCGCGATGCCGACCAGGTTGCGGACCGTGGAGGACGAGGTGAACAGGACCGCGTCGAAACCGCCGGTCTTGATCATCTCGCGGGTCTCCGCGGGCGGCGGGGAAGCACGGACGGTGCGGTACGCGGTGACGTCGTCGATCTCCCAGCCGCGGTCGCGCAGACCCTCGGCGAGGGTCTCGGTGGCGATGTCCGCGCGCGGCAGCAGCACCCGGTTGACCGGGTCGAAAACGTCGTCGTAGGGCGGGAAGTCGGCCAGCAGGCCCTCGGAGGACTGCTCACCCGACGGCACCAGCTCGGGGTTGATGCCGAAGGAGCGCACCTTCTCCGCGGTGGCCTCGCCGACGCAGGCGATCTTCACGCCGCTGAAAGCACGGGCGTCCAGGCCGAATTCGCCGAACTTCTCCCACACCGCGCGCACCGCGTTGGTGGAGGTGAACACCACCCACTGGTAGCGGCCGTCGACCAGACCCTTGACCGCACGCTCCATCTGCGCGGGGCTGCGCGGCGGCTCGACCGCGATGGTCGGGACCTCCATGGGGATGGCACCGTGGTTGACGAGCTTCTCGCTCATCTCACCGGCCTGCTCCTTCGTGCGCGGCACCAGTACGGTCCAGCCGTAGAGGGCCCGCGACTCCCACCAGGAAGTCTTGGCGCGCCGCTCCACTTCCTTACCGACCGTGACCACCAGCGGCCCGACCAGTTCGGAAGCGGCGTTGTTCAGCGTCGCCAGCGTGGCATCGATGGTGCGCTGCTGCCGGGTGGTGCCGCGCACGGTCACCGCGACCGGCGTCTGCGGCGCCATACCGTGTTCCACCAGCGCGGAAGCGGTCTCGGCCAGATGCCCGGAGGTGGCGTGCAGCACCAGCGGACCCGGCGCGGCCGCCACGGCCGCCCAGTCCACCTCGCCGCGCACATCCACCTCGGAGTGGCTCGAGCCCAATTCGATACCCGCGTAGGCGGGCACGGTGCTGCCGGCCGAAAGGCCCGGCAGCACCTCGAAGTTCAGGTGCGAGCGGGTGACGGCGTTGATCTCCTGGATGACCGAATCGGTGGTCATCGGGTCGCCGGACACCAGACGCACCACGTCGGATCCATTGCGCGCCTCGGTGATCAGGGTCTTCGCCACCTCGGCGGCGTCGCCCAGCGCGGGGCGCACGTCGACGGGACGGGTACCGTCCGGATCCTCCTCGACCGCGCTGCCGATCAGGGCGAGCACGCCCTTGTCGACATCGGGATCGGTGAACGCCAGCGTCGCCCGGCCGATCACCTCCCGAGCACGCACGGTGAGCAGCGCCGGATCGCCGGGCCCGGACCCCACGAAAAGGATCCGACCGGGATTCTTCTTCGTCACTCGGCTCATCCTTGGTTCTCCATTGGGCTGGGATTGCGGTCGTCGTCGGTCTCAGCGGATTCCTCTGTCACGCTGAGCAGTTCGCGCGCCCCCAGCTCCAAGAGCTCACGCGCCAGTGCGCGACCCAGTTTCTCGGCATCCGCCACTGGGCCGACCACTGAAGCCCGGATCACATCCGAGCCATCGATCGCCGCCGCGCAGGCGCGCAGCGACAGTTCCTCCACCACCCGGCCGTCATCGTCGAGCGATTCGACGACCTCGGCCAGCGCACCGATCGGTGCGGTGCAGCCGGCCTCCAGTTCGGCCAGCAGGCTCCGCTCCGCGGTGATCGCGGCACGGGTACCGGCGTCATCGAGAGCCGACAGGATGGTCACGAGTTCGGTGTCCTCGCTGCGGCATTCGACCGCCAGCGCGCCCTGCGCGGGAGCGGGCAGCATCTGCACCGGTTCGAGGGATTCGGTGACGGCGTCCAGGCGGTCGATGCGGGCCAGTCCGGCCCGCGCCACCACGACGGCATCCAGGTCACCGTTGACGACCTTGGAAATGCGGGTGTCGAGATTGCCACGCAGCGGCACGATCTCGATGCCGAGACCCAGCGCCTTCAACTGCGCGCCCCGGCGCGGAGCGGAAGTACCGACCTTCGCACCCACCGGCAGCTCGCCCAGCACCAGACCGTCGCGGGCGACGAGCGCGTCACGCGGATCCTGGCGGGGCGGAATCGCCGCGATATTGAACAGCGGGTCCTGCGCGGTCGGCAGATCCTTGTACGAGTGCACCGCGATATCGACGGCGCCCGCGGCCAATTCCTCGCGCAGCGCGGCGGTGAACACACCGACACCGATCTTCGACACCGGATCGGTGGCGTTCTGGTCACCGGCGGTCTTCACGATCACCAGCTCGGCCTGCTGACCGTTGGCGATCAGGGCGTCGCGCACATGACCGGCCTGGGTGAGGGCCAGCAGGCTGCCGCGGGTTCCGATGCGCCAGGGCGCGTCCACTGTTCCGCGGACTGTTGTGTCGTTCTCGTGCACCATCGCTCCGGTCATGCGGTCAGCCCCTGTTCCTCACCCGGGTGGGCGGCGGTGAAATCGTCCGCCAGTTCGCCCTGCAGGGCGGAGATCTCCATCGGCGCGGCAACCGCTTGTGCCGCACCGGGTTTGAGTTCGAAAAGCTCGCGCAGCGCCTCGGCGTAGCTGTCGCCGCCCGGCGTGGACGCCAGCTGCTTGACCCGCACGGTCGGCGCGTGCAGCAGCTTGTCGACCACCCGTCGCACGGTACGGGCCACTTCCTCGCGTTCGGTGGATTCCAGTCCCGGTAGTCGGGAATCCAGGCGTAGCAGTTCGGCCTCGACCACGTCGGCGGCCATCTGCCGCAGCGCGGCGACGGTCGGGGTGACCTCGGCCATGCGCTGTCCGGCAAGGTATTTGGACAGTTCGTCGGCAACGATGGTGCGCGCGGCGGCGGTGTCGTCGGCGGCCGCGCCGGCCGACGGATCGCGCTGCAGCGTCTCCATGTCGATCACGGTGACGCCGGGCAGCCCGGCCACCGCGTGGTCCACGTCGCGGGGCAGGCCCAGGTCGCAGATCACCAGTTCACGCGTCGCGGAGGCGGTTCCGGCCTTGGCCGACAGCGCGTGATGCACGTCCGCGAGGGTCACCACGGTGCCGACCGCGCCGGTACAGGTGACCACCACATCCGCGGCGGCCATCGCCTCGTTCAGGCGGTCGAACTCCATCGCCTCGGCCGCCACACCGTGCATGGCGGTCGCCGTATTGGCCAGGCGCTGCGCCTTTTCCAGCGTCCTGTTCACCACCAGGATCTTGGCGGCCCCGCCGCGCGCGAGTTGCGCCACCGAGAGCCCGCCCATCGCGCCCGCACCCAGTACCAGCGCGGTGCGTCCGGCCAGCGGACCCTGCACCGCGCGTGCGCGATCCAGCGCCACCGACACCACCGACGCACCCGCGCGGTCGATCCCGGTCTCCGAATGCACTCGCTTACCGACTCGCAGCGCGTGCTGGGCCAGCTCGTGCAGGGTGCGCCCGGACGCCTGCTGCGCGTCGGACGCGGAGTAGGCGGCCCGGATCTGGCTGAGGATCTGCTGCTCGCCGATCACCATCGAATCCAGGCCGGAGGCCACCGCGAACAGGTGCTCGGCCGCGGCCTCCGCGTACCGCACGTACGCATGCTTGGTGAGCTCCGGCAGCGGCAGACCCGAATGCTTGGTGAGCAATTCGCCGATCTCACCCAGCGCCGGGTGGAAGGCGTCGACGACCGCGTAGACCTCGATGCGGTTGCAGGTGGAGACGATCATCGCCTCCGACACGTGGCTCGAGGCCAGCATCTTGTCGGTCAGCTTCGGCCGGTCGGTCTCGGTGATGGCGATCTTCTCGAGCACCGAAACCGGTGCACTGCGATGCGAGATCCCGACGAGAAGCACACTCATGGCTGGACCACCGCTCCCTTGCTGGTTGTGTCCGCGGTCTGAATCGTCGCCACCCGTCGAATCGGGGTGGACATCACGGCATCTGCGGCGGCCACGCTCGCGGCGCCCGACGCGGCCGCGCTCATCGCTTCCTCGGCGGCCGATTCCGCATTGCGGGCCCGCTCGAACGACAGCAGCTGCATCTCCACCGCGAGATCCACCCGCCGTACTTCCACGCTCGGCGGCGCGTCCAGCGCCAGCGCCGAGAAACTCAGAATGCACTGCACACCGGCGGCCACCAGCAGATCGCAGACGCCCTGCGCGGCGGTGTCCGGCACGGTGACGACGGCGATGGTGGGCTCCAGAGTGGCCACGGCATCGGCCAATTCGGCCACGTCGCGAACGACCAGTCCGCACACCACCGTGCCGATCACCGCGGGATCGTTGTCGAAGAGCCCGACCATGGCGAAACCGCGGCGGCGGAAACCGCCGTAACCGACCAGCGCCCGGCCCAGATGACCCGCTCCGACCAGCACCACCCGGTGTCCCTCGGACAGGCCGAGCACATCCTCGATGCGGTCGCGCAGCTTGATCACGTCATAGCCGACACCCCGAACGCCATTGGGCCCGAGGAAAGAAAGATCCTTGCGCAACTTCGCCGAACCGACACCCGCCGCGACAGCCAGTTCCTCACTCGATACGATGGCTACACCGTCGTCGGCGAGTACGGCGAGCACGCGAAGGTACGTAGCCAGCCGGGCCACCGTGGCCTGCGGGATGTCCTTCTGCAGAGCCTTGGAGACGCCAGTCGACGGCGTCTCGTGCTGCTCTGTCACGTCGCTTGCGCTCCTCGTCCGGCCGGGGGTGAGTGTCCGGGTTCTTTTGTCGACCCGACGCCGGGAGACCATCGCGGTCCTTGCAGGCGAGGTCGAGTCAGGTTCAGGGGGTCGCTTCCGCTGAACGCGGGTTGCGTGCCACCACCGTAACCGCTTGTGAAGCCCTGCACAAAGTCGGTGAATTCAGTCACTTTGCGATGGGCTCCGGCCCCGCGTTCATTCAACCCTCATCGGCGCGAACCCGCCACGCAACACACCGGAGGGGGCGGGGAAGGGGGTTCGGGTTGCAGAACCCCACGACCCGTATTCGCGCAGACCCCTATCGGACCCTATTTCGCGAGGTCGGCGCGTAGACGAGGTTCGTCGACATCGAAATAGCTGTGCTCACGACCGTCCAGCAGCACCACGGGCAGCCGGTCCCCATATTCGGCGCGCAGGCCCGGATCGGTCGCGGCGACCGCGTCGACGTCCACGGTCGCAACCTCGATGCCGAACTCCGCGCAGATCGGACGCAATTGTTCGAGTGCCGTACCGCACAGTCCACAACCACTTCGGGTCAACAGAGTCACTGCATGTGGCGAATCGCTCATAGCCACCATCTAACAACTTCCCGATATGTCGATCAGCGTCTACGTTGCGGTCACCCCCGGGCGTTACTGTTGACTTGTCGCATTAACAGGCGGAGGTACTGGTGCCGGAACGTTCGAAAGAGCCGGGGGCGGGATTCATCGCGGGACGCTTCGGCGAGTTCGCGCCGCGCTGGGGTCAGGGCCTGGCCGACCTGCAGGATCAGTTCAATCGCATCACCCGCAGCCCCTTCGGTCCGAGCGAGGAAGAGGTGCGCGCCAACCTGGCCGGTGAGGCCAGCGCCGACGCCGCCCTCGCCCTGCACGACGCCGAACTGGCCCTGCGGGACGACAGCGACACGCCGACCCACGCGATCGCCCGCGACCTCACCGCCGCGGCCTTCTTCGATGTCGACAACACCATGGTGCAGGGCGCGTCGATCGTGCATTTCGCCCGTGGCCTGGCGACCCGCAAATACTTCAAGACCTCCGACCTGGTCGATATGGCCTGGAAGCAGGTCAAATTCCGGGTGACCGGCAAGGAGAGCCACTCGGATATGGCGTCGGGCAAGGAGAAGGCGCTGTCGTTCATCGCCGGCCGCCCGACCGCCGAACTCGCCGCGCTCGGCGAGGAGATCTACGACGAGATCATCGCCGACAAGATCTGGCCCGGCACCCGCGCGCTGGCGCAGATGCATCTGGACGCGGGCCAGCAGGTGTGGCTGGTGACCGCGACCCCGGTCGAGCTGGCGCAGGTGATCGCCAAACGGCTCGGGCTGACCGGTGCGCTGGGCACGGTCGCAGAGAGCGAGGACGGCATCTTCACCGGCCGTCTGGTCGGTGACATCCTGCACGGGCTGGGCAAGGCGCACGCCGTGCGCACGCTGGCCATTCGCGAGGGCCTGAACCTCAAGCGCTGCACCGCTTATTCGGACAGTCACAACGACGTGCCCATGCTCTCGCTGGTCGGCACCGCGGTGGCCATCAACCCGGACGCGGATCTGCGCGAGGTCGCCAAGAACCGCGGCTGGGAGATCCGTGACTTCCGCACCGGCCGCAAGGCCGCGAAAGTCGGTGTGCCGACGGCACTCGCGCTCGGCGCGGCCGGAGGCGCGGCGGCGGCGGTGCTGTCCCGCAAACGCGAAGCCAAGGCGAGTTAGAACACGGTCGAAAAACGAAGTGGCCCGGTCCAATTGGACCGGGCCATTCGTATGTCAGTTCGAATAATCTAGCCGGTGAACGGATTCCGGCGCTTGATCAGATTCTTGTACAGCGTCCCTTGAATCGTTTCGCGCACCTGGTCGGTCACCTCGAACATGGTCATCGGATCATCCGCGTCCGCGGGTTCGTATCCGGCGGTCGAAATCGGTTCGCCGAATTCGATGTACCACTTCGACGGGAACGGAATCGCGCCCAACGGTCCCAGATGCGGGAACAGCGGCGTCACCGGGAAATACGGGATGCCGAGCAGTCGCGCCAGCGGCTTGAGATCGGCGAGCTTCGGATAGATCTCCTCCGAACCCACGATCGAGCACGGAATGATCGGCACGCCCGTGCGCACCGCCGCCGACACGAAACCGCCACGGCCGAAACGCTGCAACTTGTACCGGTCCGAATACGGCTTGCCGATGCCCTTGAAGCCCTCCGGGAACACGCCCGCGACTTCGCCCGCGCGCAACAGCCTTTCGGCGTCGGCGGGGCAGGCCAGGGTGTGCCCGGCCTTGCGGGCCAGTCCGCCGATGATCGGCGTCTCGAAGATCAGGTCGGCGGCCATGATGCGCAGCGCGCGCTGCTTGGGGTGCCGGTCGTGCACGGCCAGCTGCAGCATCAGCCCGTCCAGCGGCACCGTGCCCGCGTGATTGGCGACGATCAACGCGCCGCCCACCTCGGGAATGTTCTCGATGCCCGCCACCTCGACCCGGAACCACAGCTCCGACAGCGGCCGCAGCATCGGCAGGATCACCGACTCGAGCAGGTGCTCGTCCAGGCCGAACTCGTCCACCAGGTAGTCGCCGGTGAGACGGCGGCGCGCGAAGTCTGCGGTGTAGCGAACCCCGTCGGCGACCGTCCCCCGAATCATGTCCCCCAGCGACTTGGGCTGACGCGCTTCGACTTCGGCGAGCCGATCGGTCAGCGAGGTCACCGGGGTCAGTGCGGCCGGTTCCCCCGCCGGCCACACCCGAGACGGGCGATTGTGCCGCGCCTCGAAGTCCACGTCGTGAAGTCGAATCACCTTCGCTACATCACTCATTGGTGTGCTCCCGTCCCGGCCCCGAGCAGGCCGAGAAGTTTGTTCTCTGCGGCGTCGATCCACGTGGGATCGATCACGGGCCGCAACGCTGCGCCCCCTATGAAGTCGTCGAATGCCTGCACCGTGGTCCAGCGCGGTTGGAATCCGAGTTCGGTGCGCATCCGGGTGGTGTCCAGACCGCAGCCGAAATGGAAGTAGTCGATCTGCTCCGCGGTGAACTCCCGCATCACCGGGCCCATCACGGTGCGCCCGACACTGCGGAAAACCGCGTAGGGAACCGGTAATTCGATCCGCCCGGCCCGGCGGATGGCCTGCGACAACGCCATGGCGCCGTCCCCGGCCACATTGAAGGTGCCACCCGGGGCCGTCATGGCCCCGTGTACGAGAGCGGCGATGCCGTCCTCCTCGTGCAGCAGTTGCATGCGCGGATCGCGCCCGAGGATGGTGGGCGTGATCGGCGAACGGAAATACTGCACACCGCGTTTCGCCAACTGCGGACCCACGATGGGCGGAAAACGCAGAATGGCGGCCGAAATGTCGGGACGCCTGCGGGCCAGCCCGCGGACGAATCCCTCCACCTCGATCATGTCCCGCGCGAACCAGCCGCGCGGCGGGGTGCGCGCACCCATTTCCTCGGTGAATTTCACCGGATCCTTGGCACTGCACCCGTAGACGGCGGACGAGGAACGCACCACCACCCGCCGCACGCTGGAAGCCTTGCGGCACACCGCGAACAGCTGCATGGCCCCCAGCACGTTCATGTCCTTCATGGCGGCGCGACCGCCACCGGACGGCGGACGCGACAGCGCCGCGGGATGCACCACCGTGTCCACCTGATTACCGTCGATCACCTTGCGGATCAACGGATTTCGAATATCGGCGCGCACGAATTCGGCGCGGCCCATGCGGCGCAGCAACTCCCGGCTGGGCTGTTTGGCATCCACGGCGATGATGCGCTCGATGGCAGGGTCGGCCGCGAGCCGGGCCACCACATTGCCGCCGAAGAACCGGCTCGCACCGGTCACCATGACTACCTTGGGCGCTTGCCCGTCTCGGGTCCCTGCCGCACCGGATCCCACTCGCAGCCCCCAAGCTCTTGAAATGTCACCGCACGTATTCCCGCGCTCCAAGGGTAACCGGCGGGTAGGTGCCATCCGAAGGGTATTAACCAGGATCTAACGATGACTTCAATCACCCGTGAAAAACGAAAGCCCGCCACCGACGGTGACGGGCTTCCAGCTACGACGCAGCGGGCTTACTTGCCGAGTTTGCGACGCTGAACACGCGTGCGGCGAAGCAACTTGCGGTGCTTCTTCTTCGACATGCGCTTGCGGCGCTTCTTGATCACAGAACCCATAGGGTTGTTCCTCGCGTTCTACTCGGGTCATCCCCGCTTTCGCGGGGTGCACACTGTCTGACCCTGCACAGTCCCTACCCGATACGGGCCGAGATGGACCCGGCGGCACCACCGGCACGTACAGGATGCCGGTCCATGCTACCGGGCCACTCTCCGGCGAACGAAACGGGTGGGGGCTCTCGGACTACCCCGTCGTTCTACCCCGCGTCGAAGTAGGACGTCTCCAGATAGTCGTGCACCGCCTTCGCGTGCACCCGGAAGGAACGCCCCACCCGCACCGCGGGCAGCTCTCCCGAATGCACCAACCGGTACACCGTCATTTTGGATACCCGCATCAGATTCGCGACCTCGGCCACGGTGAGGAACTGAGTTCCACCACCGATAACCGAACTGGCGTTGATTGGGCTGTTTCCGGACCTCGCTTGACTGTTTCCAGACATCATCGCGTCACTGACCTCCGGCACGTCCGCGCCGCCGGCTTCCCCACCGGCGGAACAGACACGCACGTGCTCCTTGAAGCTTAGCGGGACCAGTGGGATTGCTGCGACGGGTGTGAGAAATCAGCCTTTGCTGTGGCGAGTCGGCCTCCGGCAGCAAACTAGCAACCGAGCAGTATTGGAATGCGGGGAACGCACACACCCGCACCGTCAACGTTAGTCCGCGGCCGCGCCGAGTTCCATGGAACGGCGTTTTGCGGCGTGCAACGCATCGTGGAAAGCCGAACGCACCGCGCCGCGCTCCAACTCCCGCAGACCCGCCGCGGTGGTGCCCGCGGGCGAGGTGACGGCCGCACGCAATTCCGGAGCAGACTGACCCGACTCGTCCAGCAGCGCGGCCGAACCCAGCATGGTCTGCACCACCAGCTTGGTCGCCACATCGCGGGTCAGACCCAGGCCCACCGAGGCATCGACCATGGCCTCGACGATCAGGAAGAAGTACGCCGGGCCCGAACCCGACACCGCGGTCACGGCGTCCATCTGCGACTCGGCCACGGTCACCACCTTGCCGACCGACTCCAGCATCTCGGTGACCAGCGTCAGCTGCTCCTTGCGGGCGTAGCGACCCGCCGCGATGGCGCTCATACCCTGGCCGACCAGCATCGGAGTGTTCGACATGACCCGGACGACCGGGAAACCGGCGGGCAGCTTGGACTCCATGCGCGCGGTCGGGACACCGGCCGCCAGCGACACCAGCACCTGATCGTGCTCGTCCCCGAGCTCCGCCTTGCCGAGCTCGCCGACCACGCCGTCCACATCGTTCGGCTTGACCGCGATCACGATGACATCGGCGGACTTGGCGGCCTCGGCGATGCTGTCGGTAGCCCGGATACCGAACCGGTCGGCCAGCAACTCCGCCCGCGCCGCCACCGGCTCGACAACCACCAGATCCTTGTTGGCCCGCCCGGATTCGAGCAGACCCGCAATCAGCGCCTCACCGATCCGGCCGCCGCCGATAACCGCAATCCTCGTCATGCGTTTCAGGCTAATCCGCCTCCCCGAGCCTTCAGCGGGCGGCTAAGAGCCGTTGGCGTCGGGAACCCGTTCCGGCGGCTGGGAGCCGAACCGATTCTGGACGTACCCGGTGAGTTACCCCGACCGACGCGGAGATCAGCTGCCGCCTTGGCACACGGCGACCAAGGGCGAGCTAGCGAGGTTGTGGGATGAGCGCGAGCTGACGGGACTGGGCGACGATGGCGCCGGTCGAGTCGATGACGAGTTGGTCCTCGTCGAACATGCGGTTGCCGACTTCGCGGCTGTGGGCGATGACGCGGAGCCAGCCGGGGGCGGGGCGGCGGCGGAGGTAGGTGGTCATCTGGACGGTGGGGGCCCAGCCGAAGTGGCCGAGGTTCATCGGGACCGGGGGGCTCATGTCGGCGGACATCAGGGCGAAGAAGGCGGCGACGTCGGGGTCGGCCTCGTCGCCGGCGAAGGGGCGGATCCAGAGGCGCAGGCGGGGTTCGGATTTTTCGCCGGTCAGGAAGCGCGCCCAGGTCGGGTCGATGGCGACCGAGGAGCCCTGGGCCACATGGACGAGCTTGCCCATGGGATTGCGCTCGTCGTAGGCGAGGGCGTCGGCGGCGGGTTCGACGGGCATGTCACCGGCGTGGTCGGCCGCGTACTGCGGATCCGAGTCGTCAAGATGGCTGAACGTGAAGGCGGTGTGCACCAGGGTGCGGCCGTTCTGCACCAGATCGGCGTCGAGCAGGCAGATCTGGCGGCCCAGCTTGCGGGTGCGGACCTCGTAGGTGACCTCGCCCGGGTCGGGGGCGCCGAGGAAGTCGGTGCTGGCGGAGATGGGGAACATGGCGGCACGTTCGGGGGCGGTGCGGCGCAGCCATTCGGTGGCGGCGGCCGCGCTGCCCGCGACGATGGTGCCGCCGTGCACCTTGTTACCGATGGTCCAGGTGGGCTCGATCAGGCCCGAATAGCGGCCGAGTTCCGGAGTCGCCGAATCGAGTTCGGTCATGCGGCAGACGCGACTGAATGGCGCGTTCGCGAGTTCGCTCGCGTAATCCGATTCGACGGTCAACTCCGTTGTCATCCACTGTCCTTCCACCGTGTGGTTTGTACAGCGTAAACGGACCGTACTGTCATTCCGGACCAGCGGTGGGATGAATCACTATCCGCGATGTGCGGCGGTCGGCTCCGGCGTCGGGGCGGGAGTGAAACCGTTGAGGTGGGTGCGCGCGAAGGTCAGCGCGCGACCCAGCATGGCGGCGCGATCCATGGTGGTGCGGGCCATCTGGGTGTTCACCTCGATCACCGCCTGACCGTCGAATCCGTTGTGCACCAACATTTCACAGAGCTCGGCCACCGGCTGGGTGCCTTCGCCGGGGATCAGGTGCTCGTCGGTGGCGGCGCCGCGGCCGTCGGCCAGATGCAGGTGGGTGAGCCCGGCTCCCATGCGGCCCGCCAGCAGTAGCGGGTCCACGCCGGCGGTGGCGGTGTGCGAAGTGTCCAGAGTGTAGTGCCGGAAACCGACATCGGTCGGGTCGTAGGACGGGCTGAAGGTGGTGATCGACGGGCCGGGGCCGCCGCGACGCTCCAGGCGCTGAATCGAGCTGCCGCGGAACAGGGTGTCGGCGCGCATCGGGAACATGTTCTCCACCGCCACCGCGACCGGGCTCGAATTCTCCAGTTCCGCAACCTGCTTCGCGAAGCCGTCGGCGTAGCGCCGCTGCCAGCGGAAGGGCGGATGCACGACCACGGTGGCCGCGCCGAGCGCCTCGGCGGTGTGGACGCTGCGGGTCAGCTTCGCGATCGGGTCCGACCCCCAGACCCGTTGCGAGATCAGCAGACACGGCGCGTGCACGGCCAGCACGGGAGTGTCGTATTTGTGCGCGAAATGCTGCACGGTGGCGATGGACTGACTGGCCGGTTCGGCCCAGACCATGAGTTCCACACCGTCATAACCGAGTTCGGCCGCGTACCGGAACGCCGCCTCGGTGTTCTCCGGATACACCGACGCGGTCGAGAGCCCGACCCGGACGTCCCTGCCCCCCGCCCCGTTCTCGGTGCCTGCCCCCTGCGCCTGCCCGAAATTCCCCACTGCTGCTCCCTGCTCAGTTCGTACTGAGTAGAAAGGCTAGCGGTCCGAGCGTCACGAAGACGCCTACGACGACGGCAATCACAGTGGAGAAAATGTCATCGGTGCGCCGCAGCACGCGCACGAGCGCCACCAGGCCCAGGATCACGATCATCGCCAAGGCCAGGGCGACCCACGGGAGCATTTCCCACATGCGCTCGAAGCCCTTGAACAGCAACATGCCCGCGACCGCCGCGCCCACGCTCTGGCCCGCGATCACCAGCCACTGGCGGCGGTGCTCGTCCTCGTCGGAACGACCCTTGGCCCGCGAGCGCGCCGGCGCCGACGCCCGAGGGGACTTGCGGCCGAGCGCACCCGCCTTGCGGGTGAGCGCCGAGAACCGGGCGCCCATCGAGGGCGCGGGCTCGTCGTCGTAGTCGTCGTCGAGCGGCTCGTAGAAGTCGGTGAGATGGTCGTCGGGCTCCGGCTCGGGCGCCACCGGCGCGCGGCCGCGGCCGATGCCGCCGCGCCGTTTGCCACCGTGGCCGCCCGCGCGCGAATTCCGTTCGACGCGTTCGTCTTCCCGGTTCTGCGCGTCGCGCATCAAATCCCCGGCAACCGATTCGCCGGAGAGCAGCTGCTGATCGGAGTCCGCCAGCGACGACCATGCGGCGGTCGGCACCGCGGCCTGATCGGGAACCGGCTCGGCGTCGCGTCCCGGCCGTCGTCGCGCGGACCACGCCGGAAGACCGTCGGCCGCACCGTGATCGACGCCGCCGCGCCGCTCGGCGGGCGGCGCCAGCGGCGGCGCCTGCTGGGCCTCGGCATGTCGGCGAGCCGACCGCGACATCGGCGGGGCGGCGGGAGCGGCCTGCTGCGGGTCGAAGGCCGGACGGCCGTTGCGCGGCAGCGGTTCGGGTCCGGGCGGCGGCGACCAGGGCTGGGCGGCCGGATTGAACGGCTGGGCGGCCGGATTGAACTGGGTGCGCGCGGCGTCCTCGAAGGGCTGGCGGGGCGCGGGGTTGAAGGCCGTGGGATTGAACTGGGTGCGCGCCGGCTCGTCGAGCGGCGGTCGCGGATCCAGTGGGCGGGGTGCGGCGTCCCGGCCGGCGCGCGCGGTGATGTCGCGCATGGCATCCGAGGCGGCGTCGCGGGTGGCGCCGTTACCGCCGGGGAAACCGTTGTTGCCGTTGTTGCCGCGGAAGGGGTGCACCTCGTCGGTGGTGTCGTCTTCCGGGTCGTAGCGACGGCGACGACCGCCCTCGCGCGGCGCGGGAGTCTCGGTGCCGTTCAGGCGATCCAGCGAGGTCTCGGCATCGAGGGGATCCGGCTTGCGGCGGCGACCCCCGCCGGTGGAACGACCGTCCGGCTGTAGCGGGTTCTCGGTCGGCGGCCAGTCCAGGCCGGCGGACCAGTTCTGACCGGACGGCTCGGGTAGGGACGGCGGCTGCGGGGCCGGGGCCAGCGGGTCGTAGTACGAGATCGGGCCGGACAGCGGTGAATACGCGGGGTCCGGATCGGGTACCGCGGCGTACGACGAATAGTCCGGCTGCGCTGGGGATCCGGGAGCCGAAAAGTCTGAGTAATCCGAAAAGTTCGAGTAATCAGAATAATTCGAGAAGTTCGAAAAGTTTGAATAGTCCGAATCGTTCGGAGCTGGTTCGGGTGCGGACGCGGCCGCATCTCCATAATCCGAAACCGCTTCATCCGGCGCGGCATGTGAGGACGATCCCGCCTTCACCACCGGAATATCACCGGTCAGTTCCGCGACGGAAATGCCACGGCCACTTCGACGTCTGCGTCCCCCACCACCGGCGGGGGCACCACTCTGCTGCCCGTTCCGCGCCAGTAGCTCGGCGACGGACAGCTGACTTGCATCCTCGGTCATCGAGACACCGTTTCGATCGGGCCCGACAGGCCGCTGTCGGGGCCGCCGGCTATCGGTTCGCTATCAAGGTCGGTATCCAGTTTGCGCAAGATCAATCCCTCTCGCAGTGCCCAGGGACATATTTCGAGCGTATCCAGGGACAGTGCCCGCATACTCGCCTCCGCGACCAGCGCACCGGCCACGAGTTGTTGTGACCGATCAGAACTTACGCCTTCCAATTCTGCCCGGTCCGCCGCTGTCATTCTCGATATGAACGCAATCAGCTGCCGCAGGCCGGAACTGGTGAGGGTACGCCGAACTCGCGGTCCCGCAACAGAGGGGGCGGCTCCGGTCAGCCTCGCCAGCGAGCGGAAGGTCTTGGAGGTGCCCACCGCCAGATCCGGGCGGCCCATCTCCAGCAGCTGCTTGCTCGGCAGCACCAGCTCGGCGTCGAGCCAGTCGCGCAGCACCGCGACGCGGCGTTTGCCCGGCGGATCGTGCCGCAGCCAATCGCGCGTCAGGCGGCCGGCGCCCAGTTGCAGCGACAGCGCCACATCCGGGACCTCGTCCGCGCCGTTGCTCATCTCGAGCGAGCCGCCGCCGATATCCAGATTGAGAATCCGCCCGGCGCTCCAGCCGTACCAGCGGCGCACCGCAAGGAAGGTGTGTCGAGCCTCGTCGACACCGGAGAGCACCTTCAGATTGACGCCGGTCTCGCGACGCACCCGGGCCAGGACCTCTTCGGAATTGGTCGCCTCGCGGACCGCGGAGGTGGCGAAGGCCATCAGCTCCACACAGCCGGAAGTCTTTGCGATGCTTGCGAATTCGGCTACCGTGGCGGTCAGCCGGGCCGCGCCCGCGGCCGTGATCCGGCCTTCGTCGTCCATGCTCTCCGATAGCCGCAAGGCCGACTTCGTCGAGCTCATAGGCATCGGGTGTCCACCACGATGCGCGTCCACCACGAGCAGGTGGACGGTATTGCTTCCCACATCGAGTACACCGAGCCGCACAAGAACACGGTACTGGGTGCGTCACGACTTCTGGCCAGGCGACTGAGCTGTTAGCGTTCCGCGTTGTGACGACAGGGGCATCGGCGAGCGGACCGACCGGGCTGCGACCAGCGGCGAAGATCGACCCGACGCCCGAAGTGGAACTCGACTTCCCACGGGAATGGATCGAGTTCGTTGATCCAGCAAATGACGAGCACCTGATCGCGGCCGATATGACCTGGCTGCTGTCGCGCTGGACCTGCGTCTTCGGCACTCCCGCCTGTCAGGGCATCATCGACGGCCGCGAGAACGACGGCTGCTGCTCGCACGGCGCCTTCCTCTCCGACGAGGAGGACGGCAAGAAGCTGCACGAGGCTGTGAAAATGCTCACACCCGAGGACTGGCAGCTGATGCCCGAGGCCACCGACGACAAGGGCCGGGTCCGCAAGAAGCTGTATCTGGAAGAGGACGACCTCGACGACGAACCGGCGTTGCGCACCCGGCGTTTCGACGGTGCGTGCATCTTCCTCAACCGCCCGGGTTTCGCCGAGGGCATCGGCTGCGCGCTGCACACCATGGCGTTGCGCAAGGGTCTGGAGCCGCTCACGGTCAAGCCGGAAGTTTGCTGGCAGCTGCCGATTCGGCGCACCCAGGAGTGGGTGGAACGACCGGACGGGGTGGAGATCCTGCGCACCGCGATCGGCGAGTACGACCGCCGCGGTTGGGGTCCGGGCGGACTGGATCTGAACTGGTACTGCACGGGTTCGCCGGACGCACACGTCGGCACCCGGCCGGTGTGGGAGGCGTACGCGCCGGAGCTGATCGAGCTGATCGGCAAGCCCGCGTACGACGAGCTGGCGGCGCACTGCAAGCGGCGGCAGGGCCTGGGCATCGTGGCGGTTCACCCGGCCACGGTCATCGCCCAGGAGAAGGCCGCGAGCGAGGCCGCGCAGGCCGGCGGCGGCAAAACTGGACCCAAGACCAAGAAGAGTTAGCTGACCGTTCGGTAACTTTCTGAAAACTGAGATTTTCAGAACTGGTGTCACTTACTGTGCGATTGACCCAACCCCTCATGGGTCCAGCACAGGAGAACACATGAGCAAGACTTCGCCCGCACGACGACATCTCGGCATCGGCGTGGCCGGTGTCGCCGTCGCGGCCGGGGCCGTCGCGGTTCTGGTGGGTACCCCCGCACCGGCCGCCAATGCCACCGTCGACTCGATCAGCGTCTCGGGCACGGATCACGTCGTCGGCCAGACCTACACCCTCAGCGCCAACCTCAGTGGCGCCTCGATCGGCCTGCTCGTCTACTGGACCGACAACGGCCACAACCTCACCGACGTCGGGAAGATCCCGTGGCCGGTCGGTCATGCGAGCCTCGACTGGACGCCGACCACCCCCGGCCAGCACATCATCGCGCTCTCCCAGGGCAGCAGCAACAAGACGGTGATCGTCAACGTGACCGACGGGTCGACCCCGACGACCACCACCACGGTCCCGCCGACCACGACCACGGTCCCGCCGACCACGACCACGGTCCCGCCGACGACCACCACGGTGCCCCCGACCACCACGACGGTCCCGCCCACGACCACCACCGTGCCGCCGACCACGACAACCGAGCCGCCGGTCACCACGACAGCGCCGCCGACGACCACGACGGTGCCGCCGACCACCACCACCGAGCCGCCCGTCACCACGACGGCTCCGCCGACCACCAGCACCCAGCCCAGCGGTGGCGGCACCGGCAGCGCCAACGGCCTGCCCTTCGGTCTCTGACCCGATTTCCCAGTTCCCCCTCGGGCCCGCAGCCCGAGACGCCTCACAGGAGTACCCATGCGCAGCAACCTCTCCGGCCGCGTGATCGGGGCCGGACTGGCCGCGGTGGCCGCCGCCGGCACCGCCGCAATCACGATGACGACCGCACCCGCGAACGCCACCGTCGACGCCCTGAGCAGTTCCAGCACCACGCCCGTCGTCGGCGGCACTTACACCCTCAGTGCCGACCTCTCCGGGACCGACAGCAGCCTGCCGGTCGTCTGGGCCGACAACGGCGTCAACCTCAACACCCCGGCCGAGACGGCCCCCTTCCCGGCCGGGCACAGCAGCGTCACCTGGAAGCCCACCGCCGCGGGCCCGCACGTCATCACGCTCACCCAGGGCAGCAGCACGAAGCCGCTGATCCTGACCGTGGCGGACACCTCGGTCCCGACTCCCACCTACACGCCGCCGACGCCCGCCAACCCGGTCCCGACCACCACCACACCGGCCACCACCACCCAGCCGAACAGCGGTGGCACGGGTAGCGGCGGTTCGGGCAGCGGCACGGGCAGCGCGACCGGCAGCGCGGGCTCGCTGATCAGCGGTCTGCTGCACGGACTCCTCGGCAGCAGCTAGCCGGTCCGGGATTCGGGAGAAAAACCATGCGCAACACACCATCCGGGGTCGGCGCACGCCGCGCCGCCGTGGGGATCACGGGTTTCGCCGCGCTCGCGGCGGCCGCGGTGCTCGCCGCCCCCGCGTCGCTGGCGGCGGTCGACACCGTCAGCGTCGATCAGGGCACCCTGGTGGTCGATACGACCTACACCGTCTCGGCCACGCTCAGCGGCGCGTCGATCGGCCTGCTGGTGACCTTCACCGACAACGGGCACGACATCGGCGCGCCCAAGGTCCCGTGGCCGGTCGGCCACGCCTCGATCGCCTGGAAGCCCAACACCAGCGGCAAGCACACCCTCACCGCGTCGCAGGGGCCCAACAGCCAGTCGATCGTGGTGCAGGTGGCGGATGCACCGCTGGGCTCGGGCTCGTCGAGTTCCGGGAGCGGCTTCGGCCCGGCCGGGCCGCTGGGCAGCGGGAGCAGCGGCACCACGGGGAATTAGCGGCGGTGGTCGGGGTGTCCGGCAGGTGAACAATCGGTGCCGGTGACCGACCATCGAATCAGGCTGCGTGGAAGTATATTTCGATTCCCCGTCAGCCCGGTGACCTCGGAGTGTGAATAGCCGGAAGTATGCGTGACATCGTCCGGCTATTGCCAATTCACCGGAACGTGTTAGACATCCTGCCCATGATCAAGAAATCCCTCGCCGTCGCGGCCCTGGCCGCCGGTGCCGTTATCTCCATTGCGCCGCAAGCGTTCGCCGATACTCCCGATCCGTCCGCTTTCTCCGATCGCACCGCCGATTTCGTGCCCTACAACGATCCGGCCGCGCTGGGCGCCAAGGACGCGGGCAAGATGCTCATCGTCAGCCCGTACGGCACCAGCCACACCATCGCCTGCAAGGGCAACGGCGCGGACGTGCCGTGGTACGGCTGCATGCAGCAGGACAACCCGGGCCTGGGCTGGATCATCCTGCAGCAGCAGGAGCTTCCGGGCCTCGGCACCGCGTGGGTCGACACCATGCAGTCCGACCCGAACGCGTAGTCCCAGCCCGAACTCGGCGGGGGCAGTACGGACCTGGGCGGGGGATGCACGAATCTCTGTCGGGGAGAAGGCATGAAACCCGCCCGCTTCGGAAAACCGAAGCGGGCGGGTTCTTTTCGTATTCGGAGAGCTACGCCTCGAGTTTGTAGCCCAGGCCACGCACGGTGACCAGGTGCTCGGGCTTGGCCGGGTCCGACTCGATCTTGGAGCGCAGGCGCTTGACGTGCACGTCGAGGGTCTTGGTGTCACCGACGTAGTCGGCACCCCAGACCCGGTCGATGAGCTGTCCACGGGTCAGCACGCGACCCGAGTTGCGCAGCAGGTACTCGAGCAGGTCGAACTCCTTGAGCGGCAGGGTCACCCCCTTGCCGTTGACCTGCACGGTGTGGCGGTCCACATCCATGCGCACCGGGCCGGCCTCGAGGACGCTGGTCTCGCTGCCGTTGTCGGGCTCCTCGCCCGCGCCGCGGCGCAGCACCGCGCGGATGCGAGCGATCAGCTCGCGCGAGGAGTAGGGCTTGGTGACGTAGTCGTCGGCGCCCAGTTCCAGGCCGACCACCTTGTCGATCTCGCTGTCCCGCGCGGTCACCATGATGACCGGGACGCTGCCGCGAGCACGCAGTTGCTTGCACACGTCGGTGCCGCTCATGCCGGGGAGCATGAGATCGAGCAGGACGATGTCCGCACCGGACCGGTCGAATTCGGACAGCGCGGACGGGCCGTCGCCCACCACGGTGACCTCGAACCCCTCCTTGCGCAGCAGGAACGCGAGCGGATCGGCCAGCGACTCCTCGTCCTCGACGATCAGCACACTCGTCATCGGGTTGCCTCCACACCGTTGGTTCTGGCCCGCCCGAGGGGACGCTGGCCGTTTTCTTTCTTGGCCACCGGAACACCGGCGGCAAGCTTCTTGTCGACCTGCCCGTTGGAATCGGCAGGGTGGGCCGGGATACGCAGGGTGAACGTCGATCCGGTGCCCAGTTTGCTCCACAGGGTGATCTCACCGTTGTGGTTGGCGGCCACATGCTTGACGATAGCCAGCCCGAGGCCGGTACCGCCGGTGGCACGCGAGCGCGCCTTGTCGGCCCGGAAGAAACGCTCGAAAACGCGCTCCTGGTCCTCCTTGGAAATGCCGATGCCGCGATCGGTGACCGCGATATTGACATAGCCGCCGCGCAGCGCCCGGCTCACCGAGACGTGCGAGCCGCGCGGGGAGTAGGCGATGGCGTTCTCGACCAGGTTGGACAGCGCGGTCACCAGCAGCGTCTGATCGCCGAGGATCTCGAGGCCGCTGGTGGCATCGGTGGAGACGGTGATGCCCGCGGCCTCGGCGACATTGCGGGAGCGCTCGAGGGCCTGGGTGACGACGGTGTCGACATCGACGGCTTCCAGCTCCGGCAGTCGTTCCGCGCCCTGCAGGCGGGACAGCGCGATCAGCTCGGTGACCATCTTGCCCATGCGGCGGGATTCGCCGTGCAGGCGTTCGCCGAAGTGCCGCACCGAATCCGGATCGTCGGCGGATTCCAGCAACGCCTCGGCCAACAGGCTCATGGCGCTGACCGGGGTCTTGAGCTCGTGGCTCACATTGGCGACGAAGTCGCGGCGGGTGGCCTCCATGCGGGCCTGCTCGGAATCGTCGTCCGCGAACAGGACCACGAAGTTCGGATTCTCCTGCGACAGCGACCGAGCAACTCCTCGGACAGCGAGGCGGGCGCGGCCGGGCATGGGGATCTTGGCGGTGAGCTCGAACTCCACGTCCTGGCCGGTGGACAGCACCTGTTCGACCGCGGCCCAGGCGCGTTCGTCGAGCAGGCGGTCGTGCACGACGCCCAGTTCCTCGGCGCGTGGGTTGACCAGCACCACGTCCCGGTACTGGTCGACCACGGCGATGCCGGATTCGGAGGCCAGCACGATCAGGTCCAGGACCTGCGACATGGTCAGCCCGGTGTCGGTGGCGGCCCGCAACCGCTCCTGGCGAGCATTCACATACGGAATGAGCAGTCCGCCGACGGCCAGTCCAACTACGGCCGCCAGGACTGCCAAAAGCACGGCCTGTGGAACGCTCACAACTGAATCGTACGGTCGCCTAAGCAGGGTCAAACCCGGGGTGCTGGAAGTTTCACGCAGGTCATAGGCACTTCCGCCCGTGTTAGCCCGGCGTTCACGCAATGTTCGGTCAGCGTATCCGTGCTGGTGAGCGGCCTGGCGGCAACCGCTTTCGGGGCGACCGATCAGTCCTCCGGATCGCCGTAGAGCGCGGTGCGCACGGAGTCGCCGTGGCGGTCCGCCCACTCCCCCAGCGCGAAGATCGGGATCAGCAGATCGCGCCCGGCGGGAGTCAGCGAATACTCAACGCGCGGTGGGGCTTCGGCGTAGCGGCGACGTTCCAGCAACCCCATCGAGATCATGCGATTCAGGGTCTGGGTGAGCATCTTCTGGCTGATGCCGCCGATGGACCGGCGCAGCTGCACGGGGCGCATGGGGCCCTCGCGAAGTGTGTAAACGATCACAGTCAGCCACGAATTGCCGAAAACGTCCACGGCGAGTCGCGCCGGGCAGTCGGATTCGAGGCCGCCGTACTCGGCGAACTCCACCGGTTCGCTGATCTCCGCCGTCATGAATACAGCCTGCCACCGGCATTGGACACCCGCGGGTGCGTATCGGGATTCCTAGCGTCGAATTCACCAGCGAGACCAAGGAGTTCACATGCGGATCGGAATCATCGGGGCCGGGCAGATGGCCCGGGCACTGGGCGGCGGGTGGGCCGCGGCCGGGCACGACATCGCGATCGGGGCGCGCACCCCGGACCGCGCGCAGGAGGCGGCGACGGCCATCGGGCACGGGGCGCGAGCGGCGACCATCGGGGACGCGGTGGCATTCGGGGAGGTGACACTGCTCGCGGTGCCGGTCGATGCAATCACCGAGGTGCTCGGCGTGGGCGACTTCACGGGTCGCACCCTGATCGACTGCACCAATGCCTTCGCCCCGGACACCGGCGGCTTCGGCCTGTCCGAACCGGCCGTTGCGGAACGCATCGCGGCGGGCGCGCCCGGAGCGCGGGTGGTGAAGGCGTTCAATCTGCTCGCGGCCGAGGTGTGGGCGGGTCCGCATCGCGAGTTCGAGGGCCGGCCACTGACCGTCCCGCTCTGTGGCGACGACGCCGACGCGATCGCGACGGTGGTCGCGCTCGCCGGGGATCTGAAGCTGCACGCCGTCCACGCGGGCGGCCTGGGCCGGGCCCGATATCTGGAAGCCACCTCGGCTTTCGTTGTCGGCCTGTGGTTCTCGGGCCAGGATGCCCGAGCCATGTTCCCGCCGGTGGAGGCTGCTTTCGCGGTGCCCGACGAGGAGTAGGGGTTGCCAGGCAATCGAGAGTGAGTGTACAGTCACTCACATGAGCAGACGCGGGATCGCCCTCTCCACCTCGGACGTTCGCCGGGAAGCCGTGCTGGATGCGGCCATCACCGAGTTCGCCAAGACCGGATTCCACGGGACCCCGATCAATACCGTCGCCGCGACGGCCGGGATCTCGCCCGCGTACGTGTTCAAGCTGTTCCCCAGCAAGGTGGAGTTGTTCGTCGCCGCGCTGGACCGGTGTTTCGAGCGCGTCGAGGGGGCATTGTCCGCCGGGGCCGCTCGGGTACCGGGCGGCGATCCGGAGCAGATCCTGCACGAAATGGGCGGGGCCTACGCCGAATTGATCGTGGACAAGTCCCTGCTCATGCTGCAGGTGCACGCGCTGTCGGCGGCCGATGTACCGGATATCGCCGAGGCCGTGCGCCGCGGCCTGCAGCGGGTCACCGAGTTCGCCGAGTCTCGATCCAAGGGCAGCGGTGAACAGGTGCAGCACTTCATGGCCTACGGCCAGCTGTGCCACCTGATCACCACCCTCGGATTGGACGCGAGCGACGGCCCCTGGGCCGCCACCCTCACCGCCGGAATCCGCCACTTCAACTGAGCTTGCCGCGCCCTGACATCAGGGCGCTTTCTTTGGACCATCGAGTGATTGACCAGTCACTCATCCTGAAGGGAAAGACCGATGTCGAACATCACCGCCACCGAGGTCGTACTGCCGGGCCGCGTCGAGCCGGAGGGCCTGATCGTCACCGACCGTGAACTGCCGCCGCCGGGAGCGGGCGAGGCGCTGCTGCAAATGGAGGCGACGGGTGTGTCCTTCGCCGAACAGCAGATGCGGCGCGGCAAGTACTACGACCAGCCCGCGTTCCCGTTCGTGCCCGGCTACGACGTGGTCGGCACCGTGCTGGCGGTCGGGGCCGGGGTCGATCCGGCGCTGGTCGGCCGCCGGGTCGCGGCGCTGACCAAGATCGGCGGCTGGAGCAGCCACCTCACCGTGCCGGCGGGCGATCTGGTGCCGGTGCCGGACGGGCTGGCGGCGGACGCGGCCGAGACCTTCGTGGTCAATGGCATCACCGCCTGGCAGATGCTGTACCGCAGCGCGAAAGTCCGTGCCGGGCAGACCATTCTGGTGCACGGCGCGAACGGTGGCGTCGGCTCGACGCTGGTGCAACTGGCGAAGGCGGCCGGGATCCGGGTGATCGGGACAGCGTCGGCGCGCAATGCGGACGCGGTGGCGGCACTCGGCGCGGAGCCGGTCGACTATCGCGGGGATGTCGTCGCGCAAGTGCGGGCACTCGCGCCGGGCGGGGTGGACGCCGTCTTCGATCACGTGGGCGGGCCCGGAATCGTGGACTCGTTCGGGCTGCTGGCTCCCGGCGGCACGCTCGTTTCGTACGGCAGCGCGGCCACCAAGAACGAGGAGGGCGATTCCCGGCTGCCGGTGTTGAAGCTGTTCGCGCGGCTGCTGTGGTGGAATGCGCTGCCCAACAAGCGGAATGCGTCATTCTTCAACATCTGGGCCGGACGGCGGCGGCTCGCGCGGTTCCGGTCGCGGATCGCCGCGGATCTGGGCTCGGTGTTCGAGCTGGCCGAGCGGGGTGCGCTGCAGCCGCAGATCGCGGCCCGAATCCCGTTGCGGGAGGCCGCCCGTGCACTCACCCTCGCCGAATCCGGCACTGTTACCGGCAAAGTCATCCTGGTCGGCGATGCCGAAGCGTGAAAGATGCTGGCACAAAATACGGTGTCCAATAACAAAACCCCGGGTGTGCACGCCGTTGTGCACACCCGGGGCTTCAATCCCGGAGGGACGGATTCACCAGCCGGTGTTACCGCGGACCGGGATGTTCACGAAGCTCGGTCGATCCGGATCGAGCTGCAGGTGTTCAGGCTTCAGGCCCGTGTCGATGAGCATCGGCAGGATGGGCAGGCCCTTGGGGAAGTTGCCCGCGAAGACATCCACGCGCAGCCGGTGGCCGGGCTGCAGCACGGCCTGGGTGCCGCCGAGGGCGATATCCAGGGTGGTGGCCTCACCGGGCACGGTCTCCTGGCGCTTGTCCAGGGAGGTGAAGGCGCGCGGGTCGGTGTAGTCGCCGTTGGCGGAGCGGGTGCTGCGGTCCTCGTCGACCTGACGCAGCGAGGCCATCAGCGAGCCGGAGCTGAGCACGGTGGAGGTGCCGTCGGGGGCGACGTCGTTGACGGTGACGGTCCAGTAGCCGTCGGCCGCGTCCTGAACGGTGTTGAGCCGCACCGCGATCGGGCCCGAGATGGTGCTGGCCTCGGCGACCGGCGCACTCGTGAAGGTGAGCGCGTTGGTCTCGGCGATGCGCGAGTCCTTGGCGCAGGCGTCGACCAGGTTCAGGATGCCCGCGGTGGCCTGGGCGGCGTCGTTGGAGCAGATGGTGGTCAGGCCGGGTGCGACGGAGAGCCGGTCGGTGTCGCCGTTGGCGTCCCCGGTCAGCGAGCCGTCGTAGACGCTGCCCGCGGTGCCGGAGCGCTGCGAGGACAGGTACATGCGGCGGTAGTCCGCGGCCTCGGAAGCCGGTGCGGTGGGCCCGAATCCGCCCTGGGTGTTCCACCCGCCGCCCTGCGTCTTGAGGGTGACCGGACCGTACTGGTCGATGCCGTTGTCAATGCCCTTGAGCCACTTGTCGAACCAGGCGCGCTGCAGCACGTCCAGGCGCGGCGGTGCGCCGACCCGGTTCACGTCGGCACCGGAGGTGACGTGGTAGGTGTTGCCCATGAGCAGCTGCTTCTGGCCGGGCGGCAGCGGAATCTGGTTGTAGATCTTGGATTCCGAGTAGGTGAACAGGTCGTGCCAGCCGCCGGTGACGAAGGTCGGGACCTGGATCTGGCTCGGATCGCCCAGCCATTCGGAGCGTTCCTGGGTCATGCCGTTGAGCATGTCCTTGACGCGCGGGTCGAGGCTGTCCATGTTGGTGCTGGTGTAGGCCGACATGAGCACGTCGAGGTAGCCGAAGGGATCGTTGGCGCGATCCTGCAGCCACTTGAAGTCGAAGGTGCCCGCGGCGATGGACGCCAGGTCCGGCACCCATTTGAGGCCGTTGATCGCACCCAGCCACAGCGGGATGAAGTTGAAGCCGAAGCCGCCGCCGGGCGCGAGCACGTCGTCGATGAGGTCGCTGCCGGGCACGATGGGGAAGATGGCCTTGAGCGCGGGCGGCTGCTTCTCGGCGGCCTGCACCTGGTTGATGGCCGAGTAGGACAGGCCGTTCATGCCGATGCGGCCGTTGCTGAAGCCCTGCTTGGAAGCCCAGTCGATGACCTCGACGGTGTCCTGCTGCTCGCGGCCGCGCAGCATGTCCCATTCGCCCTGCGAGAAGCCGGTGCCACGCACGTCCACGACGACCTGCGTGTAGCCGGACTTGATGAGCTGGCGGTCGACGGAGAAGTTGCGGAGTTCGCCGTTGCCCGCCGCGTTCAGCAGCTCGCCGAAGCCGGTGAGCGGGGTGCCGTCGAGGCGGATATTGCGGAAGACATTGAGCAGCGCATCGGACAGGCCCGGGATGGAGAAGGCGCTGTCGGCGACGTTCGACACCAGCTTGGTGTAGGGCGTCAGGTTGACGATGGTCGGCGTCGGGGTGTCGATGCGGTGGCCCGCGGCGTCGGCCGGGTGGTAGACGTTCGCCTTCAGGACGGTGCCGTCACTCATGGTGATCGGGACGTCCCAGTCGATGGAGACGTTCGGATACTGCTGCGCCCCATCCTCGGTGGCGGTCCAGGCGGCTCCGGCGGAACCGCCGTCCGGGCCGGTGGGCGCGTCGGCATCAGCGGTGATGCCGGTCATCGGAAGGAGCAGAGCGGCCGCGGTGGCTAACACCGTGGCCTGTAGCGCGTGCCTCATCGAACGTGATCTACCTCTCGCAAATGGTCGAACGTTCAGCAGCATATCTACTCGAAAGTAAGTTGCAAACCCTAGGTAACAGTTACCCATTTAAACGGGCAACAACTCGGCAAATTCGATTGCGGCAGTTCGAAATACCCTACGGTCACGTAGTGAGATGCATATCACAGTCGAATGCGAACAAAATGATGCCCCGCCCAATCTCCTTGGGCGGGGCATCAATTCGAGGGTTTCAGGGCGAAGCCCTGAGTACCGCGAGAGTTGTTATTTCCCGCCCTGGTTCGCGACCGCGGCGGCACCGGCGGCGGCGGCCTCCGGGTCGAGGTAGACGCCCGGGCCGAGGGGGCGCAGGTTGTCGTCCAGCTCGTACTTGAGCGGGATGCCGGTGGGGATGTTCAGCTCGGCGATCTCCTCGTCGGAGATGTTCTCCAGGTGCTTCACCAGGGCGCGCAGCGAATTGCCGTGCGCGGCAACGAGAACGGTCTTACCGGCGCGAACATCGGTGGCAATGGTGTCTTCCCAGTACGGGACCATGCGGGCGACGACGTCCTTGAGGCACTCCGTCGCGGGGACCTCGATGCCCGCGTAGCGCGGGTCGCCGTCCTGCGAGTACTCGGTGCCGGACTCGATCGGCGGCGGCGGAGTGTCGTAGCTGCGACGCCACAGCATGAACTGGTCGTTGCCGTACTGCTCCTTGGTCTCCGCCTTGTTCTTGCCCTGCAGCGCACCGTAGTGGCGCTCGTTCAGACGCCAGTCGCGGACCACCGGAATCCAGTGCCGGTCACAGGCGTCGAGGGCATTGTTGGCGGTGCTGATGGCACGGCGCAGCAGGGAGGTGTAGACGATATCCGGGAGAATCCCGTGCTCGGCCAGCAATTCGCCGGCACGCTTGCCTTCCGCGACACCCTTGTCGGTCAGACGAACGTCGACCCAGCCGGTGAACAGATTGAGTGCATTCCATTCGCTCTCGCCGTGGCGCAGCAGCACGAGGGTGTACGTCATGAATGCATCCTCCCACGCGGCGATCTGTGTGCATCCCCGGCCCTCACGCTGGGGTTATGCCCGCCCGCGCGCCGGAACTAGACGCGCCCGAGTGCGAGGATCGCAGCACCCTGCAGGGTGGCCTGATCGGTCAGCTCGGACGGCACCACCCGCAGTTCACGCAGGAATTTCAACCGGGCGTGCGCGGTGGCCGCAGCCCGCAGCGGCTGCCACAGCAACTCGCCGGATTGCGCGAAGCCGCCCCCGATTGCCACCAGATCCGTGTCGAGCAGGGCGGCGGCAGAGGCGACGGCCGTCCCGATCGCGGTACCCGCCCGCTCGAGCGCGGCCACTGCGATCGGCTCGCCCGCGTGCGCGGCGGCGGAGAGTTCCACTCCGGTCGTGCCGGTCCAGCCCTGCCGTCGGGCCCAGCGGACCGAGGATTTGCCGCTGGCCACGGCCTCGACACAGCCGAAACCGCCGCAGGCGCAGGGTTCTTCCTGACCGGGCACCACGATATGGCCGACATGCCCGCCATTCCCGGTGCGGCCCATGACAACCCGGCCGTCGGAGATGATGCCGCCCCCGATTCCGGAGGACACCGTCAGAGCCAGCACATTGTCGACACCGCGCGCGGCTCCCAGCCGCTGCTCTGCGAGTACCAGGCACACACCGTCGATGGCGAAACGAATCTCCGCCTCGGGAAACAGTTTCCGCACCGAATCCACGATCGGGAACCCGTCGACCCATTCCGGAATATTGAGCGGCCCGCACACCCCGGTGGTCACATCCACGGGCCCGGCCGACCCGATACCGACCGCGCTGATCCGGGTATCCCCGGCAACCTCCATCAACAAGGCCCGGCAGGCATCCCACACCCCGGATTCCGGCACCGCGACCCGCTTCGATTCCCCCACCGCCCCGGCCGGATCGACCATGGCCGCCGCGAATTTCGTAGCCCCGATATCCAGTGCGAGCGCAGTCATGGTGGGCATTGTGCCAGCCGTTTACTCTTTGTCGGCCGCGTCCACGAGATGTTCGAAGGCGCGCAGGTTCTTCAGCGATTCACCCCGCGAGACGCGCCATTTCCATTCCTTGCGAATGGATTCGGCGAAGCCGAGTTCGAGCAGGGTGTTGAAGTCGGCGTCGACGGCCTCGAGGATCTGGCCGAACCAGCGGTCGAGTTCGTCGGCGGTGACGCGTTCGTTGGCCATGCGGCCGACCACGTAGATGTCGCCGACGCGGTCGATGGTGTAGGCCACGCCGTAGAGGCGACGGTTGCGGCGCAGCAGGAAGCGGTAGACGCCTTCGAAGTTCTCGTCGGGCTTGCGGCAGACGAAGGACTCCATGCGCACGCCGTGCTTGCCGACGGTGACGCCGATGACGGTCTTGAGCTTGCGCTCACCCGGAAGCACGACCACGAACAGGTCGGGGGCGTCGCGGGTGTACTCGATCTCGCGGTCGCGCAGGGTTTCATCGATGAGTTGGGCGGTGGCGCGGGCGGTTTCGTCGTTCAGGCCGCCGCTGCTGGCGTGCGGTCGCGGCGTCCAATCATCCGCGCGCTCGACCTCGCTCATCTCCGTAGTGCTCCCGTCCGACGCCGCCACAACGCCAGCGATCTGGCGTGATTGCTGTCGGTGTGCAGGTTACTCGGGAGCGGCCGCACGACCCGCGCCTGGGCGAGGGCGGCGGAGTAGCTGTCGAGCAGGGCGTCGGCGGTGTGCGCCCAGGAGAAGTTGGCGGCGTGGCCGACTGCGGCGTGGCCCATGGCCTCGAGGCGGCCGGGATCGTCGAGCAGCGAGTGCAGGGCGGCGGCCCAGGTGCCGGTTTCGTGTCCCGGGACCAGCAGGCCGGTGACGCCGTCGTGGACGGCGGTGCTCAGGCCGCCGACGTCGGCGGCGATCACGGGGGTGCCGCTGGCCTGCGCCTCGATGGCGACCAGGCCGAAGGATTCGTTGTAGCTGGGCACGGCGACCAGATCGGCGGCCCGGTAGACCTCGACCAGCCGGTGTGCGGGCTGCGGGGGCAGGAAGGTGACGCGGGCCGAAATGCCCAGGGCCGCAGCCAGTTCGATCAGCGCCTCGGGCTTCTTGAGGCCGCTGCCGGAGGGGCCACCGACGATCACGATGCGCAGCGGGCGCTCAGGTGCGGTGGGCCGGGCGGCCTCCTCGGCCAGCACCTGGGCGGCCGCGCGGACCAGCACGTCGGGGGCCTTGAGCGGCTGGATGCGCCCGATGAAGGCGACGATGCGCTCGTGCGCGGGCAGGCCGAGTTCGATGCGGGCGGCGAGCTTGTCGCCGGGCCGGTAGCGATTCAGGTCAGCGCCGGGCAGGGCGACATCGATGTGGGCCGGGTCCGCGCCGTACAGCTCGACGAGCTGCCGGGCTTCCTCGGCGGTATTGGCGACCAGGCGATCGGCCTCGGCGACGATCTGCTTCTCACCGATTTCGCGGACCGCGGGCTCGGGGCAGTCGCCCTCGGCGAGGTAGGCGTTCTTGACCGCGGCCAGCGTGTGCGCGGTGTGGATCATGGGAACCCGCCAGCGGTCCCGAGCCAGCCAGCCGACCTGACCCGAGAGCCAGTAGTGCGAGTGGATGAGGTCGTAGTGACCGGGCAGGTTGTGAGCCTCGGTGCGCAGCACCTCGGCGGCGAAGGGACACAGCTGCGTGGGGAGATCGTGTTTGTCGAGGCC
Source organism: Nocardia heshunensis (assembly GCF_054782115.1). Lineage (NCBI taxonomy): Bacteria > Bacillati > Actinomycetota > Actinomycetes > Mycobacteriales > Nocardiaceae > Nocardia > Nocardia heshunensis. The sequence continues at coordinate 251,156 of NZ_BAAGTC010000008.1, forward strand.
CTCGAAAGGGCCCGCGACCACATTGCGAACCAGAACGCCGGGTGCGGCCTCGACGACGGGCTCGTCGGCAGAGGAGGTCGCCCGGGTGAAGATCTCGACCTGGGTACCGCGACGGGCCAACTCGATGGCCGTCTGCAACACGTAGACGTTCATGCCGCCCGCGTCGCCGGTTCCCGGCTGGGCCAGTGGTGAGGTATGCACCGACAGCACGGCAATCCGATCAGGCCGTACGTCAGGTCGTTGACTCACCACTCCAGTGTGCACAGGGGTAGTAACACCCCATGCACGGGTTACCTTCCCAAGTGACCTGCTTCACAAGGATTTTCGTCAGCGTGAATGCAATTCTGCTATCACCGCAGGTCGCTCGCGAAAGTAGTGATTTCGGACACGAACCGCTCGGGATCTTCGATGAAGAGGCCGTGCAGCGAACCCTCCCAGTACGAGGTCCGCACGGTGGGGACGTTGTCGGCGATGTAGCGGCCGTTTTCGATGGGCACGACCGGGTCGGCGGTGCCGTGCAGGACCAGGACCGGCACGTTCAGGCCGCGCAGGGTCTCGGTGTTGTCGACTGTGCGATAGAACAAGGCCTTCCGCACGCGGGGCAGGGTGGCGATGCTGCCGCCGAAGAGCCGCTGGGCGTCGACGCCCTTGTCGCGGCCGGGTCCGGTATTGGCATTGCCGAAGGCACCGAAACCGCGAATCGCATGGCCCGCGCTCTCGTCGAAGACGTCGGGGATGGCCTTGCCCATGCCCGGTCCCGTGCCCGCGCCTTCCACGCCGCGACCGATATTGGCCTGTGAACCGGTATAGACGACACCCGCGACGGCCGAGGTTCCGTAGGCGGTGAGGTAGTCCGAGAGCACGATTCCGCCGTAGGACCAGCCGAGCAGGATCGCGCCGGAGGTGATGTTCTCGGCCGCGAGGACCGCGGCGATGTCACCGGCCCAGTTCTTCGGGTCGTCGTATCCGGCCTCGGGGGCATCGGAGTAGCCGTGGCCGCGCAGGTCGACCGCGATCACCCGGAAGTGTTCGGCGAGCAGGTCGGCGGCACGTCCCCAGTTGCGCAGGTTCCCGGCCCAGCCGTGCAGCAGGACCAGCGGCCGAGATCCTTCCGGACCGGTCACCCGGTAGACGATGGTCGTGCCGTCCACGCTCACTACATCCCGAATAGCCATGACAGTGAGGCTAACCACCCGCGACGCGCCGCCGACACGCCCTGCCTAAGCTCAGAGACATGAGCACTCGTACCGCTGTGGTGACCGGAGCCAGTTCGGGTATCGGCGAGGCAACTGCCCGCGAACTCGCCAAGCAGGGGTACCACGTGTACGTCGGTGCCCGTCGCCTCGATCGGCTCGAGCAGTTGGCCGCGGAGATCGGCGGGACCGCGCTGGCGCTGGATGTGACCGACGAGGAATCGGTGCGCGCCTTCACCGAGGCGGTCGAGAGCTGCGATGTGCTGGTGAACAATGCCGGCGGCGCGAAGGGCCTGGCCCCGGTGCTGGACGCGGATCTCGACGACTGGCGCTGGATGTGGGAGACCAATGTGCTGGGCACGCTGCGCCTGACGAAGGCGTTGCTGCCCAAGCTGATCGCCTCCGGTGACGGCCTGATCGTCACCATCACCTCGGTCGCGGCAATGACCGTGTACGACAACGGTTCCGGCTACACGTCAGCGAAGCACGCGCAAGCGGTGCTGCATCGGACGCTGCGCGGCGAGCTGCTCGGGCAGCCGGTCCGCCTGACCGAGATCGCGCCGGGCGCGGTGGAAACCGAGTTCTCGCTGGTGCGTTTCGGCGGCGACGAGGAGCGCGCGGCGAATGTGTACAAGGGCATCGATCCGCTGGTGGCACAGGACATTGCGGAGATCATCGGTTTCGTGGCCTCGCGCCCGCCGCACGTCAATCTGGACACCATCGTGGTGAAGCCGCGCGATCAGGCCGAGTCGGGCCGGTTCGCGCGTCGCAGCTGATGCGTTGTGCCGCACTGTAGTTCAGCTCACATGATCTGAATCATAGATTTTTCAAAACTGAAATACGCACGCTGCTAGCGTCCCCGGCAACCGAGGGCTGCTGGGAGTGCGCATGGTGAGAACACGCATCGAGGCGGTGGGGTCGTATCTGCCCGCCGCCGAGATATCGACCGCGGAGTTGCTGGCCGAACTGGCCGTCGACGCGCCACTGGATCTGGAACGCATCAGCGGCGTGCGCCATCGCCGCCGCTGTGCGCAGGACGAGGACTCGTTCAGCATCGCGATGGCGGCCGCCCGTAGCGCCCTGGACAATTCGGGCTATGACGCCGCCGATCTGGATGCCGTCATCTCGTGTTCCATCACGCGCATTCGCGACGGGGAATTCTGTGTGGAACCCTCCTTCGCCCTCATGCTGCGCAATGAACTCGGCGCGAGCGGGGCGATCCACTTCGACGTCTCCAATGCCTGCGCCGGCATGATGAGCGGAGTTCTGGTGCTGGACCGCATGATTCGTGCGGGTCTCGTGCAACGCGGGCTGGTGGTGTCCGGGGAGTACATCACGCCCATCTCCGATACCGCGGTGCGGGAAATGTCGGAGAAATACGATCCGCAGTTCGCCTCCCTGACCGTCGGCGACGGCGCGGCCGCCGTCGTTCTCGATGGTCAGGGCACCGACGCGGACTGCATCGACTACATCGAACTCAATACCAGCGCCGCATTCGCGCACCTGTGCCTGGGCATGCCCAGCGACCGCAGTTCCGGCATCGCGCTGTACACCGATAATCGGGCCATGCACAACGAGTCCCGCTATCTGCTCTGGACCACCCGGCAGCGGGAATTCCTGGCGGAGCGGGGCAGCAATTTTGCCGCGGAGGGCTACGACCACGTGATCCATCATCAATTCAGCGCCCCCGCAGTGGAATTCGTAGCGAAGATCGCCGAACGCGAATTCGATGCTCCGATCCCGCCCGCGTTGATGGTGCTGGATCGCTACGGCAACACCGCTTCCACCTCGCATTTCGTGGTTTTGCACGACGCGCTCAAACAACAGCGGATAGCGTCCGGGGAGAAAGTACTGATGGTGCCCGCGGCCTCCGGTGTGGTGGCGGGGTTTCTGTCGGTGACGCTCGGCGATCTTCGGGTGTGATCAGCATGGGAATCGTAATTTCTTCCGTAGCCACCGAAATCGGCGGCGGCAGCTCCATCGAACAGGCCGCGGCGGCCGCGCGCCGCGCCATCGCGGAGGCCGGTTGCACCCCCGAGCAGATCGACGCGCTGATCAATACCGGCGTCTATCGCGACTCGAACATGGTGGAACCGGCCATGTCCGCGCTGATCCAGCAGCAGGCGGGTATCAGGCTGGAGTATCACAGCGGCGATGTGCCGTGTCTGTCGTTCGATCTGATGAACGGGGCGTGCGGCATTCTCAATGCCATTCAGGTCAGTCAGGCGCTGCTGGAGGCGCCGACCGTGCACCGGGTGCTGCTGGTCGCCGGGGACGCGCATCCCTCGAAATCGCCGGTGCCGCAGCCGGGTTTCCCGATCAAGCCGGTGGGTGCGGCCATGCTGTTGGAGAAGGTGTCGGGCACAGCGGGTTTCGGGGCGTTGCACATCTCGGCCACGGATGCCCGGCCGATGGCGGAGGGCTATCTGCGCCTTGCGGAAATGGGCACGACCGGTCGGTCTTCGATTCGGGTGCAGCGCTCCGGCACCGTCGAAGAGTTGCTGCACCACGCGATTTCGGCGGCCAGCGAAGCCCTCGAGGTGGCCGATGTCCCCCTCGACCGCATCGTGCTGGTGTGCGGACGGCCCACCCCCGACTTCCCCACCCTGCTGGCCCGGCGCCTGGGTATCGCACCCGAGGCGATCAGCACCGATGACACCGAACCGGTGGACGACAGCGGCTCCGCGCGCCTGGACGCGCACACGTCGGCACTGCCGGTCGCCTACCTGGCAGCCCGCGACGCAGGCAAGCTCGCGCACGCCGACGTAGCCTTGTTCGTGGCCGCCGGGGCGGGCCCCTCGGCCGCCGCCATCGCGTACCGCTTGCCGAAACCGTAGGCCGGGGTGGGAAATCCACGAGGAGGGGCGATGAACGAACTCTGGGTGATCGTGCCCGCCTACAACGAGGAACACGGCATCACCGCCACGTTGACCGCCCTGGCCGGGCAGCAGGACCGCGACTTCACGCTGCTGGTGGTGGACAACAACTCCACCGACGCCACCGCCAAGGTGGTGCGTGAATTCGCCGACGCCCGGCCGGATATGCGCGTCGAGGTGATCGGTGAGCCGTGCAAGGGCACCGGCGCGGCCGCCGACACCGGCATGCGACACGCCATCGCGGCCGGTGCGATCCGCTTGGCCCGCACCGATGCCGACTGCCTGCCCGCGCCCGACTGGACCGCGCGGGTGCGCGCCGGGTTCGACGACGGACTGCGATTGATCAGCGGACAGCTCATCCCGCGCACCGACGAAGGGGTGCGACCGCGAGACCGCATCATCATCCGGGTCGCGCTCGAGGTGGCGTCGTTCTTCGGGAAGTTCCGGCCCGGCAACAAGGATCCGCGCTATCTCGGCCCGTACGTCATGACGCCCGGCTGCAATATGGCCATCACCGCCGAACTGTACGAAGCCGCGGGCGGATTCCCGCGCACGGCCATCGAGGACCTGCACGAGGATCGGGCCCTGGTGAACGCGGTGCGCATGCTCACCACCGACTACGGGCTGCGCCGCGACGTGCGGGTGTACGGCTCCAACCGGCGCGTGCGAGCCTGGGGTGTGCGCAAGACCCTCGCCTGGTACGCCGACCACCGGTACAAACCGGAGTTGGTGGACATCCGTTGACCGCCGGTGGCAGATCCGAGAACAGTTCGCCCGGTGAGGATTTCACCGCCCTCCTACGGGAACAGGTACTCCGCACCCCGGACGGGCCCGCACTGGGCATGATCGGCGAACCGCCACTGAGCTTCGCGGAGCTCGACGCCCGCATCCGGCTGGTGGTGAAACGCCTGCACAGCAGGGGATTCCAACCCGGCGACCGGATGCTGTTCTCCATTCGGCCCTGCGTCGACGCGGTGGTGCTGGTGCTGGGGACCGTCGCGGCGGGCGGCACCATCGTGTTCGTGGATCCGGGTGTCGGTCCCGAATTGTTCGCGCGGCGACTGGAATTGGTGCAACCGCGCTGGGCGGCGACCGAATCGCTGCTGTATCTGCTGAGCGGGCCGCTGCGCCGCTACGGGCGACGGCTGGGGCTCTCGCTACCGGAGTTCGGAAAACTGCCGGTGCGCCACATTCACAGTGGGCCACGGCTACCCGGCACGCCGCGCGGCTCGATCCCGCTGCGGCAGCTGATCGGCTCCGAACCCGGCTGGTCCGGGCAGGCGAACAGTTCGACCGTCGATGCCCCGGTGGAGGATCCCGAGGCCGAGGCGCTCATCGTCTTCACCTCCGGCACCACCGCCGACCCGAAAGCCGTGGTGCACACCCGGGGTTCGCTGGGCGCGGGCCTGGCCGCCCTGGCCGGGCACACCACCCTCATGCCGGGCTCGCACCTGCACACCGAGCAACTGATGATGGGGCTGCCCGCCGTGCTCGAGGGGGCGCGCTGGTCCATGCCGCGCTATCCGCGCTTCGGCACCCACATCGATCCGCTCGGATTCGCCCGCACCCTCGACACGGCCACGCATGCCTTCTTCACCCCCGCCGATCTCGCGGTGGTGCTCGACGCCATCGAGACCGGACAGCTGACCGCGCCGAAGGGGGTCGAGGAGATTTCGCTGGGTGGCGCACCGGTCACCACCGCGCTGCTGCGGCGGGCGCGCGCCGCGCTGCCCGACACCGAATTCCTCGCCATCTACGGGATGACCGAAATCCTGCCGGTGGCAGTCGTTTCCGGCACCGAGAAGCTGGAGTTCGCGGGGCCCGGCGATCTGCTCGGATACCCGGCCGAGGGTGTCGACGCGCGGCTGGCCGACGACGGGGAACTCATTCTCTCCGGACCCAACCTGTGCCGCGGCTACCTCGGCGAAGCGCCGCTGAAGGAGGTCGCCACCGGCGATCTCGCCCGCTTCGAGGGCGGGGAGCTGGTGCTCATGGGTCGCAAGAAGGACATGATGATCCGCGGCAAGACCAATATCTATCCGGGACTGTACGAACCGGCCATCACCGCGATCGAGGGGGTGCGGCAGGCGATCATGGTCGGCATTCCCGATGAGATCGGGGATGAGCGGATCGTGCTGGCGGTGGTGGCGGATCCGGGTACGGATGATCTCGCGGGGCGGCTGGAGAGTGAATTGCCCTCGCTCATCGATACTTCCGCGCTGCCGGACGAGATCGTGCTGGTCGGGGAGATCCCGGTGAGCGGTCGCACCAGTAAGCCCGATCGGGCCGCGCTACGTGTCCTGCTGCGGGACCGCTGAGGGTTGCGGTCGCTCCCTTAGTTCGGTGAGGACCGCATCGGCGAATTCGTCCGTCTGCCGTGCGGACAGCATGTCCTCGACGTAGCAGAAGGTGATGTGCATTTCGTCGTGGGCGGTGGCGACGGCGACGGTCAGCACGCTCACGCACGAATTCGAGGCCGCCACCAGCAGGCCGGACAATCGCAATCCGGCTGTTTCGCTGGGGAATTCGACGCGGCCCAGATTGGTGACCGATACATTCCAGGGCGCGCGTCGATCCAGCGCGCTCGCGATCCGAGCCCCGGCGCGCGCCGAGCGCGGCGTCGCGAATCGCATGCCCGCGACCGTCGACAAATGTCTGCGCTGCCGGATACCCATGTCCAATTGGCGTTTCAGCCCGCGGGCCGCGTCCCACAGCGAGACGCCCGGTCCGAATGGCGCGTAACCGATCAGGACGGGGGCGTAGACGCCCAGCTCGTCCGGGTCCGGCCGAGGATGCAATTCCGCGCGGAAATCCACCGGGGAACCGATTCCGGCGATGCCCTCCACCACGGCGCCGGAGGCCCGGCCGATCGCGCTCCCCACCGCCGCGGCGAGCACACCGTGCACGGTGACGTCGGCCCGGCGGCAATCAGAAACCAAGTCCGCCAGGGCTTCTCGCTCCAGCACCCGATGCACGATCCGGGTCCGTCGCTGCGGTAGTGCCACCGTCGCCGAGGTCAATCGGATCGGCCCCGCCAGGCGCCCACCGACCACGTCGAACAGATTGGTGGCCACATAGCGCCAGAATCCGCGGGCCGCGCGCGGAATCAGGTCGTCGGCCGGTGGTATCGAATTCCGTTCGGGCACCGGGGTATCGCTGTTCGCGCCCGCATATCCGACCAGCTTGCGCAGCAGCGCCACCAGAGAACGGCCGTCGCCGATGATGTGCGACACCGTCAGTACGAGGTCGTGGAATTCGTGCACGGTGCCCGCGGCCGACACGATATCGACCATTCTGACCAGGCCCTTGCCTAGGTCGATCGGCGTCCGCAATTCGGTGTCGATTTCCCGAACCCATGCCTCGTCGTCCGCACCGACCACCCGGCGCAGGGGAATCGAGGCCGCGTCCAGCAGCGTCAGTTCCGGATTCCGCCCCGCGTCGTCGACTATCCCCATGCGCAGCAGTGGATATTCCGCAAGCAGTGCGACGGCCGCCGCCTCCAGGCGAGCCATCGACACCCGGCCGTGCACGCGCACCCGGGCGACGCAATTGGCCGGGGAGAGCCGGTCGATGATCCAGAACCAGCGCTCCGACGGGCTCAATTTCCGCCCGAATCCGGTTGCTGCCCTAGCCATCCGCTGACGATAACCCGGTCTCGCGAATATCGCCTTGCCAAGCCTGGCGGCCCCGGCGTACGGTCCTGGGCCATGCAGCGCGCACAGTCGACTACGACGCCGGACCACGTCCCGGCGCGCTGATCCCTGTTTCGATCGCAAAGGCCCCGGGCGAATGCCCGGGGCTTTTCCGTGTGGTCATTCGCCCTCGTCCGCGAAGGAGAATCCCCATGCACGACCATCGCAAGCTCGGCCGGGAACTCGGCCTGTTCGATACCGACCCGTTGATCGGCGCGGGGTTGCCGTACTGGCTGCCCGACGGCGCGATCGTGCGGCACAGCCTCGAGGAGTACATCCGTACCGTCGAACGGCGCGCGGGCTATCGGCACGTCTATTCCCCCGTGCTCGGAAAACGGGAGCTCTACGAGATATCCGGCCACTGGTCGCATTACAGCGACGACATGTATCCGCCGATGGATCTCGGCGGTGAGCAGGTGGTGTTGCGGCCCAGCCTGTGCCCGCATCACGCGGTGATCTACCGGTCCCGGTCGCACAGTTATCGGGAACTGCCGCTGCGACTGGCCGAACTGGGCGGCATGTACCGCTCCGAATTGTCTGGTGTGCTGGGCGGTTTGACCCGGGTGCGCTGTATTCAGCTCAATGACGCGCACATCTTCTGCGCCCTGGACCAGGTCGCCGACGAGGCCGCCGCTGCCCTGGAGCTGATCGCGGCCGCGTATCGGGCGATGGGGATCAGCGCGTCGCGCTACCGGCTGTCACTGCCCGGTCCCGGCGGGAAATACGTTGCCGCGCCGGAGAAATGGGAGCGCTCGATCAAGGTGCTGACCGAGGTGCTGGATCGCTCCGGTCTGCCCTATGAATCGGCGGCGGGAGAAGCCGCCTTCTACGGGCCGAAGATCGACGTCCAGGTGATCGACCACGCGGGCCGGGAAGCCACCCTGTCCACCGTTCAGATCGACTTCCATCAGCCCGAGCAGTTCGACCTGCACTACATCGGGGCCGACGGGGCGAAGCATCGCCCGGTCATGGTGCACCGCAGCATTATCGGCAGTGTCGAACGTGCGGTCGCGCAATTGATCGAGGTGCACGGCGGCGCGTTCCCCGCCTGGCTGGCACCGGTGCAGGTGGTGGTGCTGCCGGTCTCGGAGGCCGAGGATGCGGCGGCCGCCGCGCTGGCCGAGGAATGCCTGAACGCCGGGCTCCGCGCCACCGCGATCAGCGCGGAGGCGGGCAGCCTGGGTGCGCGCATTCGGGAAAACCGTTTGGTCCCCTACCAGTTCGTGCTCGGCCCCGCCGAGACCGCGGACGGCGCGGTGGCCGTGCGGCTGCGGGACGGGCGGCGGTTGCCCGCGCAACCCGCCCCGGACGCCGTGGGTCGGGTTCGCGCGCTGGTCGATGCGCACGAGACCCGCTTGTGGTCGGAGTGAGCGTCAGCTCGGCACTCCGCCGTTGAAGTTCGAGACCCGGCCGAGCTCGTCGAAATCGACGCTGCCGTGCACGGTGGGACCCTCGAAGCGCAGCGCGCTGCCATCCGGCGCGAAGCTGACGGTGAGACCGCGCCGGGTCAAGTAACTGTGCACCGCGCGACGGTGATCGGTCAGGTGGATCTCCGACACGCCCTGGGTCAGCACCCGCATCAGGCGCGGCAGCGACGGCTGCGGCAGCTGGAGTTCGGGATGCTCGACCAGGAAGGCCGCGAAGGTGCCGTTACCGGTATTGCCCTGATACGACGTCCAGTGGCCGGAGATCGGCTTGGCCAGCTCCATCATGGTCCAGGACACCTGGTGCGGTTCCACCTCGGAGCCGAACGCGGCGAACGGCACCTCGGGGGAAGCCAATTCGGGGATACCGTGCTGAGCCCCGAACTCCTGCATCGATTTCGCGACCGCGACCACATCGGCCGGGTACCCGGTCGGGTTCGCCCAGGACCACAGCCAGGACTGCGGGCCCGGCGCGGAACTCCCCAGCAGGTGCATTCCGGTGCACACGAGAGTGCGTTCGGCACACCGGAATTCGAAGCGGCGCTCGACGAGATTCACATTCCACGAATGCTCGCCGAGCACCTCCGAGAGATGCATCTGGTGCTCGAACGACAAGAGAGCCGCGTCGTCGAGCACATTGGCCAAAGTCAGGTTTGCGGACACGCCCCCGACTGTAGTCACAGACCGCGCGCGAAGTCCGCCAGCAAAGTCGGTACCGCCGAATCGAATCCGGCAATATCGAGCTCGCCCGCATCGTCCGGATCGGCGATGGTGAAGTTGGTGGCGGTCATCCCGATCACCACCAACTTCGCCTCCGGATTGATCTTGCGGCGGTACTGGGCCAGCGCCTGGTGCGGCTGGATCTGGCCCGCCCACGTCTCGTTGTCTGTTACGACCACGAACACGTCGACCTGCAGCTTGCGCTCCAGCGCGTACAGCATCGGCAGCGCGCAATCCGTACCACCGAACGGCAGTTTGCTGACCGCGCGGATGGCATCGTCCAGTCGCTGACGCGGGCTGATCGACAGCGGCGTGAGGGCGGCATCCCGCCAACCGCCGCCTTCGAGCGACGTGAATCCCACGATCTCGCACTCGGATTCGATCGACGCGGTGACCAGGGCCAGCGCTGCGGACGCCTCGCGAGCGGACAACGGCAGCCCGGAGATCTGCGCCGTCATCGATCCGGAGACGTCCAGCGCGAGCAGGTGCCGCCTACCGGTCGGCTCGACCGCCTCGAATGCCGCGTAGAACGCAGCGTCCAGAGCGTCGACGATCGGACGCGAAGGCTCCCAGGTGCTTTCACCACGCGCAGACTTGCCCGACGCGTAGGTGCGCTGCGCGACAAGCACATTCATCGGGTGCACCCGTGCTTTGCGCAGCCGATCACGATCGGCCAGCTGCTCGGCGACGGCCTTGGTTCGCGCGCCCAGCGGGGACAGCAGTCCCAGCCGGGTCAGCCGCGGCAGCTGACGCATCAGCGCGGTCTGCGGCATCCCGTTGTCCAGCAACGCTTCCCACACGAGCGGGTCGTTGATCCCCTCGTCCGGCAGCATCTCCCAGGACAGCCGGTACTCCCGCACCAGCTCCGGGAGCTGCGCGACCGGCGCGGACTGCGCACGGGTGAACCCCTCGACCAGCCGCAGGCCGTCCAGCGCCGTCTCGCGCCCGCAGATCCAGTCGAACAGGCGACGACGCTCGTCCTGCGCGGTCTCCGGGTGCGACAGACGCAGCACATCCCGATGAGTCCAACCGTCACGCTGACGGTATTTCACGCTCTGATAGGCCAGGTCATCGACGGACTTGTCCAGGTACCAGTTCGCCACCCCGCGACGCAGACCACGACCCCAGCCACGGAACTGCTCGATGTAGCGCGCGAACAGGAACAGGTGCGTCCCGGTGCGCGCCACCAGCGGCAGCGCCTCGAGCGCGGTCCGGCGGCCGTCGACATCACCGAGCGACGCGGCCGCGGCGAGCGCGAAGAGCGCCGGATTCTGCTTGGGCGCACGCCCCGCCGTGGACACGGCGACGATCTCGGCCACCAGGTCCGCGGTGCGATTCTCCGCGAAATCCATTACTACAGCGGCGTTTTCCTTCGTCAGGTCATGTGCGTTCGTGTAGTAGGTTCCCGACTCGGTGCCGAGGGTAAGGAACCGGCGCAGCCGCACTTCCGGCGTCACTTCGAAAGTGAAGCCCCCAGCGCTGTTTCGGACCTGCCGCGCATCAGCCCGTTCGGTCTGCCTGGTGGCGCGGAGGTTGATTTTCGCGAACACATCCATGCTCACCACCTCTTCCTCGTTCGACCCCGAATCCTTTCGGGGCGTGGAGAAGACGGGCATGTGTGTGCCTACCGGGAACCGGACACCGGATGACTCCGGGGCCGGGTAAGGATTTGAACCTTTGAATGCCGTTAACCGATCGGCTCCGGCCCGTCTTCTCGTCACGCGAACACGGGTGAGCGGGCGTGTTGGCACGACCGGGGTTTTGCCAGATGCTCTTCCGGTTGAGCTACGGAGACAATGCCTCCGACGGGAATCGAACCCGCAACCCTCTGATCCGATAACCGACCGCTTCCGGCCCGCTCACTTCGCTGTTCGCTGTACTCGGAGGACTGTACTGAGGCGCAACGGGACCCGGCCACCGAATTAATTCGGTGGCCGGGAACGGACGGGAATTGTCAGCGGCCGCCGACCGGCTGGGGGGCGAGAGGGGTCGCGGAGATCTGGTTCTTGGGTTCGCCTTCCAAGGCGGAGAGGCTCTTCCAGGTGTCCCAGTCGATGGTCCAGTCGTAGATGTCGCCGTCGGCGGCGGAGAGCTGGATGCGGGTGCCGGTGACCTCGACCGGATCGCCGTAGAGGGCGGTCGGGAAGTAGGACTGGGCATCCGCGGTGCTGAGGTTGATGCAGCCGTTGGTGACGTTCGAATTACCCTGCGCGCCCGCGGATTGCGGGTTGGCGTGGATGAATTCGCCGTTGTTGGAGATGCGGACGGCCCAACGCTCGCGCGCGTTCGTGTAGAACGGCGGGTTGGACATGACGAAGTCCTCGTACTTCTCGGTCACCACGTGGATGCCCGAGCGGGTCACATTGCGGTCCTCGTTGCCCTCGCCGTAGCTGCACGCGAAGTCGAACAGGGTCGCGCCGTCGCGGATCACCTGCACACGATGCGAGGGCGCGTAACCGCGCACGATCTGCGAGCGGCCGATCTTGAAGTCGGAGGTGAGGTCGGAGTCGCCGAACAGGCCGCTACCCAGGTCGAGGCCGTAGAGCTTGGCCGCGACGTGCACGGTGGTGGCGGGCTGCCAGTACTCGCGCGGCCGCCAGTGCACCCGGGAACCGCCGTTGTCGTCCTGCAGCCAGGCCCAGGAGCCCTCGGTCGCCGGGGTCGCGGTCACGGTCAGCGCCTTCTCGACCGCGGCCTTGTTCTCGACATGTCCCTTGAACTGCAACATGATCGAGGCCGCGATGCCGACCTCCTGGCCGTCACCGATATTGATGGTGGCCGGGGCGGTCGACTTGGGGCTGACGGTGCTGAACTTGCCGTCGATGGCGACCGGCTTGTTGTCGGTGCCGATCGCGGTGCCCGACCAGGTGTAGGTGACTCCGTAGCCGAGCACTTCATTAACGGTGAACTTGCTGCGAGCGGCATCGAAGGTGCCGGTTACCTGCTTGCCATTGGCGTTCGTCAGCGCTAGCTGGTCGATGCGGCCGCCGGTCACCGACACGGTCACGGCCGCGGTCGGGTTGACGTTCGCGGCGTTGTTGGCGGGTTCCAGCGTGACCTTGGCAGCCGGGGCGGCGGGCTGTTCGGGGCCGCCGCCACCACCCTTACCGGACGACGAGCACGCCGCCACGACACCTGCAGTCGACGCCGCCAGCGCCGCCCAGAGGGCAGCGCGACGGGACAGTCCTCGATTGCTCACTTGCTCGACCCTACCCCCGCAAACCGTGTATCCCGGACGCTGAATTCGTGGCAAATGCCACTCGCTACAGGCTCACACCCACGTTAACGGGTTCGGGTTCCAGGACGATGCCGAAGCGCTCAGCAACCCCGTCGCGAACCGTACGGGCGAGGGTGACCAGATCGGTCGCGGTGGCCGCGCCCCGATTGGTCAGTGCCAGCGTGTGTTTGGTCGACAAACGTGCTGGGGACCCGTCGCCCGGAAAGCCTTTGGCGAAGCCGGCGCGCTCGATGAGCCAGCCCGCGGAGAACTTTACCCCGCCGTCGGCCGGGAACGTGGGGACGGCCACGTCCGCACCCACATGTGATGCGATCGCCGCGCGCACCGCCGCCACCCGCCCGTCCGGAATGACCGGATTGGTGAAGAACGAACCGGCACTCCAGGTGTCATGATCCTCCGGATCCAGCACCATGCCCTTGGAGGCCCGCAAACGCAGCACCTCCGCGCGCACCGCGGCCGCCGGACACGACTCCCCCTCAACAACCCCGAGCGCGTTCGCCAGTTCGCGGTAGCGCAGCGGGGCGCTGGAACCATCGGCGCGCAGGGCGAATTCGACCGCCAACACCACCGCGGCCGCGCTGTGCTTGAGAACCGAAGTGCGATAACCGAATCCGAGCTCCCCGGGCTCGACCCAGCGGATCTCGCCGGTCGCACGGTCCAGCAACCGCACCCGGCGCAGCAAACCCGCCACCTCGACGCCGTACGCGCCGACATTCTGCACCGGCGTCGCGCCCGCGGAACCGGGGATGCCGGAGAGACATTCGAGGCCGCCGAAACCGGCCTCGACCGTGGCGGCGACCACCGCGTCCCAGTTCGCGCCCGCCTCGGCGATCACCGCGTCGCCGGAGATCTCCACCCCGGCGTTGGCGATCCGCACCACCACGCCGTCGAAGCCGTCGTCACCGATGAGCAGGTTCGAGCCGCCCGCGATGAGCAGCACCGGGATTCCGGCCGCGTCCAGTTCCCGCACGGTCGCCACCAGCGCGTCGGTGCTCGCGCACTCGGCCACGGTGGCCGGGCCGCCGACCCGCAGGGTCGTCAGCTCAGCCAGCGGCACGTCGGCGCGCAGGCTCGCACCGGTCGCCGTCAGCCGGTCGGCCAGGTCGTCGAAGGACACCACCCGAGAAGTACGCACAGGCACAGACGGTAGCCTGTCCGACCATGGCGACACCTCTGGCCTTCACCGCGCACTCGACCCACTCCATGGCCGCCGTGCGCGCGGCGTTCGCCGACGAGCAGTACTGGAAGGACCGCATCGAGTCGGTCGGCGGGCCGAACGCCCGCATCGAGAACCTGGTCATCAATGGTGATCAGGTGCGCGTCGAGATGGTGCAGACCATTCCGGCCGAGGAACTGCCCCCGCAGATCACCGCGATCAAGCCGAACGGTCTGGTCATTCCGCGCACCGAGTCCTGGCACGGCAGCGGCGGCACCGTCGAGGCCCAGGTCGAGGGGGCGCCCGCGACCGTGAACGGCACGCTGACCGTGACCGACGACGGCACCGGCTCCACCTTCGTGGTGGACGCGTCCATCGACGTGAAGATCCCGCTCTTCGGCAAGAAGATCGAGGCCGCGATCCAGGAGCACCTCACCGCGCTGCTCGAGCGCGAGGCCGAGTTCACCGACAATTGGCTGAGTTCGCACTGACGAGGGTCGCCCGGCAGTAACCTGAGCGATCGTGGCCCGCCGACTCGACTACTCCGCGCGTTATCCGCTGCACACCACGCAAGAGGTGTACGCGGCGATGATGAACCGTGAGCACTGGGATGCCCGCATCGAGGAATTGCGCAAGCACTCCCCGAACGACATCGTCAGCCTCGACTCCGGCGACGACGGCATCACCGTCGAACTGCGGCATGTGCTCCCCCGCGACCAGCTGCCCGATATGGCCCAGCTGGTCGTGCACAAGGACATGGTGATCACCCGCCGCGAGACCTACGGGCCCTACGGGCCCGAGACGACCGGTGAGTACACCGCCGAAATCCCTGGTAGCCCAGGCACTCTCGGCGGCACCATGCGTTTGTTCCCCACCGACACCGGCTGCACGCTGCGCACCTCCTCGCATGCGCAGGTGCACGTGCCGTTCTTCGGGCGCAAGCTCGAACAGCTCATGCTGGTGAACCTGGTGGACCTGTTCCGCGCCGAGGCCGAGGTGACGAAGAACTGGCTGGATCAGCAACACCCCGTCGGGTAAACAAACCGATCGGGACGATTACCCGAGGCACCACCGGCATCAACAGACTGCGCCGCAGCGACCGGTGGCTCGTCCACGAACCCTTGATTACCAAGCGTTTGCTGGACGCCACCGATCCGCTCGTCGTCGACCTCGGCTACGGGGCGCTGCCGGTCACCACGCTGGAAATGGCAGCCCGGCTGCGCACCGTCCGACCCGATCTGCGCGTGGTCGGCCTCGAAATCGATCCCGAGCGCGTGGTGCCCGGGCGCGACAACGTGGTCTTCGCCCGCGGCGGCTTCGAACTCGCGGGCCTGCGCCCCACCCTGGTCCGCGCCTTCAACGTGCTGCGCCAGTATCCGGAATCCGCCGTCCCCGAAGCCTGGTCGACCATCCAGTCCGGCCTCGCCCCCGACGGCCTCCTCCTCGACGGCACCTGCGACGAACTCGGCCGCCGCTGCGCCTGGGTCCTGCTCGACCGCACCCGCCCGCTGTCGCTCACCCTGGCCTGGGACCCCTTCACCGTCGAGGTCCCCTCCGACATCGCCGAACGCCTCCCCAAGGCCCTCATCCACCGCAACATCCCCGGCGAACCCATCCACACCCTGCTGACGGCCGCCGACCGCGCCTGGGCCGTCGCCGCCCCCCTGGCCCCCTACGGCCCGCGCGTCCGCTGGCGACACGCCGCGAACCTGCTACGCGAACAAGGATTTCCACTCCGCCCGGACCGCCGCCGCCTGCGCGACAACGTGCTGACGGTCCCGTGGTCCGCGGTCGCGCCCCTGCCGTAGGCGGCGCACCAACCCCGTCATCCCAGCGTGCTTTTGGCTGGGATCCACACCCGCAGCGTTGGATTCCGGCCAAAAGCACGCCGGAATGACGGGGTGAGCTGCGCGGATCATTGGAGCTTGTGGAGCACCTCGCGCACGGTGCCGGAGACGGCGGCGGGGGCCAGCAGGGAACGCGGGGCGAAGGGCTGACGCCACAGGCCGCCGTGGGCAGCGCCGGTAGCGAAGAGCGCTTCCGGATTGGCCGTCGAAAGTTCTTCCGGGGCATAGAGATCGGCGACGAGTTTGGCCGCCAGCAGGGTGCGGGCCGTCGCCGGATCGAAGACTTCGATGCCGAAGTGGGAGGCGGCGCGGTAGGCCGTGGTGCGCCAGCCGTTGTCGCGGGCGAGGCTGCGGGTCCAGGCGGGTGGGGCAACCGTGAAGGAGACGGGGTGGCCGGCGGCGCGGGCGAGTACGGCGCGCCAGCGCGGGAGGCGTTGGGCCAGGGCGTAATCCGGTCCGGCGAGGGCGGGGAGGTTGTCGAACAGGCCCCAGGCGCCGCCCTCGGTGTCGAAGATCGGGCGGGCGTAGTTGAGGCGGTAGAGCGAGTTCGGGGCCACGCGGTGCAGCAGATCCTGGGCGCTGCCGCGGAAACCGCGGCGCACCAGGCGATCCCGGGCCGCCGCCACCACGGACGCAGGGACGGCGTAGGTGTCGGTCGGGGAACCCAGCAGCGCGAGAGCGGCATCCGGGTGGTGGCGCAGCAGGGTTTCGGCGAGCACGTCGGAGGCGGCGGCCAGGCGCACCCCGGCGGCTCCGGGCAGTTCCGCGTAGCGGCCCAGCACCGGGCGGCCCGCGCTGTGGGCGGTGATCCAACGGGCCAGCGCCGGAAAGCTTCTGGCGATATCCACGCCGGGCTCGGAGTCCGTGACGGGAAAGCGCATGACACCGGCCCCGGCCTTCGCGGCCGCCCGCAACCGCTCCCAACGCGCCTTGCCGGGCCGATCCACCGCGAGCACGTCCGCACCCCACGACAGCAGCGGCCGCAACGGGCCGAGTTCCGCGCCCGCACCGGTCACGGTCATCTGGAAACCGGGCAGTCGCAACCATTCCGGATGCTCGATGACCCGCTCGAGCGCGGCCACGAAATCCGCCTCCAGAATGCCGCGCTGCTGCCATTCGGCCAGCTGCTCCCGCAGCGATTCGCCCGACAACAGCAATCCGCGATAGGGCACCTCGAGCCGCGTCACCGCCGCGGCCTCGCCCGCCACCTCGGCGGTGTCCAGCACGGCCGCATCGGCTTCCGCGTCGACATCGACGGTGTCCAGGGTCGCGACCGTGCGCCCGACCGCGAAACGCAGCATGTGCCGCACCGAGTCCAGGCCCGCCGCGGCCATGCCGAGCGAGACCTCCGGCGCGCTGATCGCCAGCGCCGTCATGCCGCGGAAGACCCGGTGGTAGCCGTGCCGCCAATCCCGGCAGGTCTCCACCGACTGCGCCAGATCGGCGTCATAGGGCCGGATCGCGTCGGCGACCACCGCGGCGGAGAACATGTCCGCGATCAGTTCGGGCGGCCCCGGCGGAAAAACCAGATCCCACACACCCGCACCGACCTTGCCCATGAACAGTCACCCTGCCACGAATCCGGTTCGCGCAAAACTCGAAGGATGCGCCGTGCGGGCTCCGCCAACGGGTCCCGCAGGCTGCTAACGCGGGTCCTACCGGGTGCGGGTCAGCGCGCGATGCAGGCGGGCCGCCGTCGGTGGATCCAGAGCGGCACTGGCGGAACGGATTTCGGCGCGAGCACAGCGGTGGATGGCGACCGCGTCGGCCACCACCTCGTCCAGGGCGGCCTGCCCGATGCCCGCCTCCGCCAGATCCAACACGGTCCGCAGCGGCGTCGTCACCAGGAACGCCCCCGCCGATTCCACATCCTTACGGGCGAAACTGCGCCGCAACACCACCAGCCGCGGCGACAGCGGGAACCGCCCGACCCGGGCCGAGAGGTGCACGAACCGGGGCCGCAATCGGCCGAGCCCGTGCAATTCGGCGGCGCTGTGATGTGAGACCGCGGCTGCCCCGTCGAACCAGGCCGACCACATGGCGTATTCGTCCAGCGGCCCGTCCGGCCAGTCGGCCAAGCGCAGCAACCCGACGCCGGAACGCAGAATGCTGCCGTCGCGCAACCCGTCCCGGATCTGGAGTTCGCAGCCGCTGCGCAGCACCTGATGGGTGGTGAAGTACCCCGCGTGCCGCCCGGCCAGGTCTCGCAACGCCCGCCATCCGTCTTCCGGATCGGGCTCCGGTGCCGCGTTGCCAGCCATGACATTCAGGATAAGCGCACCCCTGTGTGTTACGTCACAATCCGCGCGTGTGAGCCGACACCTCACGGGAAGCTCAGAGCTCACACAGAAAGCTCGGGAAGAATCGCCCCCATGAGTTCGGAACCCACCTCGGACGACGCGACCAAGCGGGACACCACTGCGAAGCCTGAAGGCTCGGCCGCGCAGTCCTCCGACGCGACCGTACAGGCCGATCCCACCGCGCAGCCGGTCGATCTCGGCAAGCCGGACAGCACGCCCACCGAAGTCCTAGCCGCACAGCACGACTCGGCCACCGAGGTGTTGAACGGGCAGGGTGGCGCCCAGCAGACCGCGGCCACCGAATGGTGGACCGATCCCGCCGCCCAGCAGGTCGAAGCGCCCACCGAGGTGCTGCACCCGGGTGAAGCGGCCTACGCGGTCGGTGCGAACACCGGGCCCGGCCAGCCGGGCACCGGATCGACCGCGACCACGGTGCTGCCCGCCGGGTACGCCACCGACGCCTCGGGCGGCATCCCGGCACCGCAGGGCTTCCAGCCCCCGCCCGGCACTCCCCCGCCCCCGATGAATGTCGGTGGCGGCGAGGGCGGTTCGCCACGCAAGCCGCGGAATCGCAAGAAGACCCTGATCATCGTGGGCCTGGTGGTGGCGCTGCTGGTGGCGGGCGGCCTGGCCGGTGGCGAGGCGTACGCCCGCAACCGGGCCGAGAAGTGCATCAGCAACCAGTTCCAGGCCAGCATGGGCTCCAAGATCGATGTCTCGTTCGGCTGGAAGCCGTTGCTGCTCACCGCCTTCGACCACAAGGTCTCCCGGGTGAACGTCGACAGCGACGACGTGAAATTCGGCCCGGCGCAGGGCATGGTGGTGCACTCGGTCTTCGACGACGTCGAATACAGCAGCGACGGCAAGGAACTGACGATCGGCAGCTCGAATGCCGACGTCACCTGGAGCACCGACGGCATCACCAAGACCCTCGGCGGCCTGGTGTCGGCGACCGCCGCGGACGCCAACTCCGGCACGCTGAGCTTCTCGGTGCTGGGCGGTCTGGCCCAGCTGCAGGTCAAGCCGAAGATCGTCGGCGACAAGATCGAGGTCGACACCGTGCAGGCGTCACTGCTCGGCTTCGGGCTGCCCACCGATCTGGTCTCCGGCATCGTGCAGGCCCTGACCGAGAGCCTGCAGACCTACCCGATGGGCCTGCAGCCCACCAAGGTGGAGGTCACCAACGCCGGCCTGCACATCACCCTGCAGGGCGGCCACACCCAGGTGACCGCCGATCAGAGTCAGGGGCAGCAGCAGACCGTCAGCTGCTAGTCGTCGGAAAACCCTTCCAGCACTTCACGAGACCGCGACAGTCCCAGTCGGGTGGCGCCGGCGGCGATCATGTCCGCCGCCTGCGCCGAGGTGCGAATGCCGCCGCTGGCCTTCACTCCGAGCCGCCCGCCCACGGTCTCGGCCATGAGGGCCACCGCGTGCGCGCTCGCCCCGCCCGCCGGATGGAAACCGGTGGAGGTCTTCACGAAATCCGCGCCCGCCTTCTCCGCGGCCCGGCACACCTCGACGATGGCGGTGTCGTCCAGGGCGGCGGATTCGATGATGACCTTGAGCAGTGCCCGGTCCCCGACGGCTTCGCGCACGGTGACGATGTCGGCCAGCACCGCGTTGTAGTCCCCCGCCTTCGCCGCGCCCACGTCGATCACCATGTCGACCTCGGCCGCGCCCTGATCCACCGCCAGCCGCGCCTCCGCCCCCTTCACCAGTGAATGATGTTTGCCGGACGGGAAACCCGCGACCGTGGCCACCACCAGGCCGGGTGCACGCACCGGCAGCATGGACGGCGACACGCAGATAGCGAACACGCCCAACGCGCGCGCTTCGTCGATCAGCGCGGTCACGTCGGCGGGCGTGGCTTCGGGGGCCAGCAGGGTGTGATCGATCATCGCCGCCACGTCACGACGGGAAATCAGTGCCATGAGCACCGAGTTTGGCACATGCGGAGCGAATTTCGTTGCGGGCCGCCGCCGCTGTCACGCATGCTTGTAGGCGTGCTGATCCGTCGTGAACGTACCGGCGATGCCGCCGCGATCGACGCGGTGCACCGCAGCGCCTTCGAAGGCTCCGCGGCTGCCGACGGCGATATCCCCTCTTCACCAGCGGTCGGCGACCCCGTAGAAGTCGAACTCGTGCACCGGTTGCGCGACGACGGCTCCGCCTGGATCCCGACCCTGTCGCTGGTGGCGGAATTCCAGGATCAGGTGATCGGCCACGCCTGCCTCACCCGCGCGGGCATCGGCCCGTTCCCGGTGCTGGCGTTGGGCCCGATCGGGGTCCGCGGCGACCAGCAGGGCAAGGGCATCGGCTCGGCGCTCATGCATGCCGCCCTGGGCGCGGCCGACGCCCTCGACGAACCGATCGTCGGGCTGCTGGGCAGCCTCGAGTACTACCCCCGGTTCGGGTTCGTGCCGGGTGCGCGGCTGGGCATCGTGCCCGATGTCGCGGATTGGACCTCGCACTTCCAGGTCCGGCCGCTGACCGCCTACGAGCTCGAGATCAAGGGCGAATTCCGCTACGCCGACGCCTTCTACAACCTGTAAAAGGTCGCTGATTCACCCGTTTGCTGCCTGCCCGGGGGTTGCTGGGAGAATATCCGGATGAGTTCTACCCCGGATGACCGTCGCTTCGTGCTCACCCTCGGCTGTCCCGACCGTCCCGGCATCATTGCCCGCATCACCTCGTTCATCGCCGATTTCGGCGGGTCGATCGTGGAGGCGGGGTATCACTCCGATCTGGAGACCGGATGGTTCTTCACCCGGCAGGCCATCAAGGCCGCGACCGTGCCGTTCGATCTGACCGAACTGCGGGATCGGTTCACCGCCGTAGCCGCCGACCTGGGACCGGAAACCGACTGGCAGGTGCACGACACCGGTGAGCGCCGACGCGCGGTGCTGCTCGTCTCCAAGGATGGCCACTGCCTGCACGACCTGCTCGGCCGCGCGAACAGCGGTGAACTGCCCGCGACCATCGAGGCCGTCATCGGCAACCACCCGGACCTGGCCGAGATGACCGAGGCGCACGGCGTGAAGTTCCATTACGTGCCCTTCCCGAAGGACCCGGCCGAACGCGGTCCGGCCTTCGAGCAGGTCCGGGAACTGGTCGACGTGCACGACCCGCACGCCGTGGTGCTGGCCCGCTTCATGCAGGTGCTGCCCGCCGAACTGTGCGAGCACTGGGCGGGCAAGGCCATCAATATCCACCACAGCTTCCTGCCGTCCTTCGTCGGCGCGCGGCCGTACCACCAGGCGTTCGCGCGCGGCGTGAAGCTGATCGGCGCGACCTGCCACTACGTCACCGCCGAGCTGGACGCGGGCCCGATCCTCGAGCAGGACGTGACCCGCATCGACCACTCCGACACCGTGCACGACATGGTCCGGCAGGGCCGCGACATCGAGCGCGTGGTGCTGGCCCGCGGACTGCGCTGGCATCTGGAGGGCCGGGTGCTGGTGCACGGGCGCCGCACCGTCGTCTTCGAATAGGTCACGGAAAGCCAACGCCCGCCCCCATTTTCACGGGGGCGGGCGTTTGTCGTTCGGGGCGGATCAGACCGCGGCGGCGACCGTCGAACGACGCGAACGCCGGATCAGCCGGTGCAGTTCGACATTGAATGCCTTCTCGGCCTCGATGTTCACCAGGTGCCCGGTGGGCAGCACGGCGTAGCGGTCGAGATGGCCTGCGGCCGCGAGGGTGTCGGCGATCTCGCGCGAGTGCACCTCCGGCAGCAGCCGGTCCTGGGAACCCGCGATGACCGTGGTCGGCACCGTGAGATTCGCTGCGGCGCCGTGCAGATCGAGCTCCAACAGCCCCCGAGCCACGGCCGCGCGCACCGACGGACGGCAGGACCGGACGATCGAGGTGCCGAAGAGGATCTGGTCGCGGGTCGCCGAGCGGGTCATCAGCCGGTGCTTGGCGATCAGGTGGACCGCCGGGCCGCCGGGCAGCGGGACCGGGGTGCCGAACAGTGCCAGCGCCAGCCAGTCCGGGCCGGGGATGACATCGTTGAGCAGCGGAATCACGGTGGCGCGGTTGGGAATCTGGCGTGCGGCCGTGGTGGCCAGTAGCGCCGCGGCGGCGCGGTGCCGGACCTGATGCGGGTAGCGGTCGGCCCAGGCCTGAATGGTCATGCCGCCCATGCTGTGTCCGACCAGCACCGCGCGCTGCCCGGGACGCAGCACCGCGTCGAGCAGGTCGGAGAAGTCGTCGGCGAGCTGATCGGCGCTGAAAGCGCGGGTGCCCGTCTCGCTTTCGCCGTGGCCGCGCTGATCGAAGGCGATCACGCGGTACTCGCCGGCGAAGGCGTTGATCTGCGGGGCCCAGTATTCGATGGCGCAGGACCAGCCGTGCGCCAGCACGATCACGTCGCCGTCGGCGGGGCCGTAGGCGTGCACGCGCAGCCGGACACCGTCGCGGGTCGTCACGGGGATGACCTCGGCGGGGGCGGGGGTATTCAGGGAGGGGGTCCGGTAGTGGCGCGATCGCAGTCCGGAACGGAAGGGAGCGGTCAGCGCGTCTGCGCCGACACCGGCTTCCGGCAGTTTCACCAGCATGAGCACTCCTTTGTGTTCCAAACCACAGTAGCGCGCTAACCCGGGTGCTTGCTAGTGCAAGCACTCATATATCTTCTTGCTATACAACAAGGTTCGCGGTGATACGCGTCCCGCAGTAGGTCCCCAAGGGGTGGGCGGACCCACCCCTCAGGCACCCACCACCCGCGCCGGAATCCCGAACGCGGACTTGGCAACCCGGTCGAGTTCGCCGTTGAACTCCCGGTACGCCTCCACATTTCCGAGATGCCCGGTCGGCAGTACCCGGTAAACCTCGAGACTGCCCGCCTCGGTGAGCATTTCGACGATCCGCTCCGCGTGCACGGGCGGCGTCATGTCATCGGCCGAACCCGCGAGGATGGTGGTCGGCACGGTCAGGTTGGCGGCGCCGCGCCCGACATCCAGGTAGGACAGCAGGGTGCCGAACCGGCCGCGCACCCGCGCCGGGCACGAACGGACGATGTTCTGGGCGTAGTCCGCGACCTCGCCGACCGTGGCCAGGCTCATGATCTGCCGCCGGAACACCCACTTGATCGGCGCGAACGGCGGGAAGACGATGGGCGCGCTCAAGCCCAGCAGGCCGGCCACGAACGGCAACTTGACGAGTCCGCGATTGAAGAACGGGACCACCGTGGTCTCGGCGATGAGATCGCCGGCGGCGGTATTGGTGAGCAGCACCGCGGCCAGCTGCCGCCGCACCCGCTGCGGGTAGCGGCCCGCCCAGGCCTGAACGGTCATGCCGCCCAGGCTGTGTCCCACCAGGACCGCCCGCTGGCCTGGCTTCAGCACGGCGTCCAGGACGTCGGCGAGATCGTCGGCGAGCTGATCGGTGGTGAGCGGGGCGGTGCCGAGTTCGCTCTCGCCGTGGCCGCGCACGTCGTAGGCGATGACGCGGTACTCGCCGGCGAAGGCGTTGATCTGGGGGTTCCAGTATTCGAGGCAGCAGGTCCAGCCGTGCACCAGCACGATCACATTGCCGTCGGCGGGACCGTAGGCATGCACCCGCAGCCGAGCTCCGTCGGTGGCGGTGACCGGTACGACCTCGTAGGGACCGGCCGGCGGATTCAGATCCGCATTGGCGTAGGTCTGGGTGCGCAGGTCGGCCCGGTGCTCGCGCACCAGGTCACGGACCTTTCGGCCGAGGTCCGCAGGATGAGGCAGCGTTGCCCGCATAGGACACTCCTTTGTGTTACTGATCGATACAGTAACCCGCATCACCCGGTGCTAGCTAGTGCAAGCACCCCGGAAAATGAAAAACGGCCGCCACCCGGATGGTCCGGGCGGCGGCCGCAGGAATCGAGAGGCCGGTTACCAGCGCGGCCCGCGCTGGATCTCGTCGACCTTGGGGCGCACGTCGGCGAGGTAGACGCCGGTCGCGATGACCGCGGCGATGCCGAGGATGCCGAGCAGCGAGATGGGCAGCAGCAACACGCCGAGCGCGGCCAGCAGGATGGCGATCCACACCGGCTTGGTCAGCTTGTCCACGGCCGTGAAGGCGTCCGGGCGCTGGCGAATCGCGTGCACGAGCGCGAACACGGTCATGCCGATCGCACCTAGCTTCAACGCCCACAGAATCAAAGCGGGAATTCCCATCACCCCATCCATCATACGGAGCGCGGCCCTGGCCACCGGAGCTTCGCGCCGCGACACGGGTTTTCGAACGCAACGTTTACAGACGCGCCCCCGCGAGCCCGGCACCCCGAAACGGCAGTAGCCCTCGCACACCTGAGTGTGCGAGGGCTACAAGCTTTTTCGGCTGTCGCGAATTACTTCTTCGCGGGCGCGGCCTTCTTGGCCGGAGCCTTCTTGGCCGGAGCCTTCTTGGCGGGCGCCTTGGCGACCGGAGCCTCGTCCTCGACCGGAGCGGTCTCGGTGGTCACGTCCACGACCTCGGCGTCGACGGCCTCGTCGGCCGGCGCCTCTTCGCCGTCCTTGGCCAGACCGAGGTACGGGCCGACCTGCTCGTACGCCTTCTCGAAGGCCGCCTCGGCCTGCGCCCGCGCCTTGTCGAAGGCATCCTGGGCGCTGGTGACCGCATCCTGGTTCAGGAAGGCGTCGCCGCGGCTGATCAGCGACTCGACATACTCGCTGTGGCGCACCTTCTCGACGGTCTCCTCGCCGCGGGCGGCCAGGTCGGCGTAGAACTCCAGCAGCTGGTGGTAGTAGGTGTCGACCAGCTTGCGCAGCTCTTCGGGGGTGGCCTTCTCGCGCAGCTCGGCCAGGTCCTCGGGCAGCTCGGACGGCAGCGCCTGCACGCGCTGACGCAGCGTCTCGGCCTGCTCCTGCAGGTCGGCCGGGAGGTTGGCGAAGCGCTCGCGGGCTTCTTCGATGCGGCCCTGCACGTCGGCGGAGGTGGCGCGCTCGCGGATCTGCGAGACGACGTCCAGCACGGTGGCGTAGAGGACATCGCCGGCGCCGACGGTCGCGTAGATCGGCTTGGTCACGGTGGCGGTGAGCTTGGGCTCGGTCATGGTTCGTTCTCCTGGCGTGGCGGAACTTCGGTTGTACGGTTCGGAACCTCGTTGTCCCTGTTTCCCCCGGGAACGCCCCCCATCAGGTTCGTTGCGTCCCCTCTGTCCTCGTCCACCGGATTCGAGGTCTCGGCCTCGCGGCGGAACGATTCATAGATGTCCAGGAGGACCTGTTTCTGACGTTCGGTCAGATAGACGTCGGCCAGCAGGGCATCCCGGACAGGGCCGTGCGGCCTCTGCTCGAGGTACCCGGCCCGCATGTACAAGACCTCCGAGGAGACCCGCAGACCCTTCGCGATCTGTGCGAGCACCTCGGCGGACGGATTACGCAGCCCGCGCTCGATCTGACTCAAGTACGGATTGCTCACCCCCGCCAGCTGTGCGAGCTGTCGCAAGGAGACCTGGGCGGCCTCGCGTTGCGACCGGATGAAGCCCCCGATGTCGTGCGCCGCGTTGGCTACGCGGCCCGCCCGTTCGGCAGCGGCTGCGGACGTCTCCGCTTCGTCGCCGTCGATCGGTTCGGGAACCTCGGGATCGTGCTTCATCACTCACCTTCCGGCGGTTGTACGGACAATTCTAGGACGGGGTGCTAACTCTTGCAAGCGCTCTGCTAGCGCAGCTCATCACATGCCACCCGGCAAACAACCGGCGTTTCGCTCGCCATGTCATTTGGTCAAATGTTCAGCCATTGAACAGCAAATGCGAAACGGCATAGATGACCAAACCCGCCAGCGATCCGATCACCGTGCCGTTGATCCGGATGAATTGCAGATCCTTGCCCGCGGCCAATTCGATCTTGCGACTGGCCTCCTCCGCATCCCAGCGGGCCACGGTATCGCTGACCAGGGACGCGAACTCGGCGCCGTAATTGGTCACCAGGTACCGGACGCCACGCTCGAGCCACCCGTCCACCTTGTCACGCATCGCCGGATCCGCCGAGAGCCGCTCGCCCAACTGCTGCACGTTGTCGGACACCTTGCGCCGCAGGGTGGAATTCGGATCGTCCGCCGATTCCAGGATCACGCGCTTGGCGGCCCGCCAGGTGGCCTGCGCCATCCCGGTGACCTCGCGCCGGCCCATGAGCTCGGTCTTGATCTTTTCCGCCTTCTCGATCATGGCGTCGTCGAATTGCAGATCGTGGGCGAAATCCTCGAGGAACTTGTTGGCCGCCAGCCGCACCTCGTGATCGGGCTGGGTGCGCACCTTCCAGGTGAATTCCACCAGCTCCCGATAAATGCGCTCGGCCAGCAGCGAATTCACGAATTTCGGGGCCCAGGACGGCGAGTCGCGGTTCACGATCCGGTCCAGCGTCTCCTGCGAGTCCAGCGCCCACTGGTGCGCGCGCTCGGCCAGCAGGTCCAGCAGCGGGGCCTGCCGGTTGTCGGCGATCAGCTCGTTGAGCACCTTGCCCAGCGGCGGACCCCACAGCGGTTCGGCGATCCGTTTGACGATGGTGCTGTCGATGATCTGCTCGACGTCCTCGTCGCGCAGCACACCGATCACCGCGCGCAGAATCGTCGCGCTCTCATCGGAAATGCGTTCCGCGTGCTCCGGTTCGGCCAGCCAGCGCCCCAGCCGCAGTGAAATCTGCGCGGAATTCACCTTGGCGGCGACCACATCCGGGGACAGGAAGTTCTCCCGGACGAATTCGCCCAGGCCCGCGCCGACCTGGTCCTTCTTCTTGCGGATGATCGCGGTGTGCGGGATCGGCAGGCCGAGTGGATGCCGGAACAGTGCGGTCACGGCGAACCAGTCGGCCAACGCGCCGACCATGCCCGCCTCGGAGGCCGCCTTCACGTAGCCGACCCACGCGCCTACGTCACCGCGTGAGCCGAGCCAGGCGCAGACGATGTAGATGACGGTGGCCGTGGCGAGAAAGCCGGTGGCGATGGCCTTCATGCGCCACAGTTCCCGCTTCTTGCCCTCTTCGTCGAGGAAGTCGGCGAAAGCGCCGCCTGGCGGTGTGGTCTTCGTGGGCCCGGGCTCGGTGGTTTCGAGTACCCCGGCGCTGCCGGTGGATTGCTCCATATCTTCCATTCTGGCGCGTGGTGTGACGAACTCCCCGCCACCGGGCCCGTCCCGATCGGCGACGTTCCACAGCATGGGAGGCTTAAGCTGAATATGCCCAGGCCCAGAACGCGAACAAGGAGCCAACGCAGCGTGACCACCAAAGGCACCGTGAGTGCCGCCATGGAGGCGGGCGCCCCGCGCGGTGGTCGTGTCGACGGCCGCAAACGACGCTGGCAGCAGCACAAGATCGATCGGCGCGAGGAGTTGGTGGACGGCACGCTGGCGGCCATCCGCAAGCGCGGCGGTGACGCCGGGATGGATGAGATCGCCGCGGAGATCGGCGTCTCCAAAACCGTGCTGTACCGGTACTTCTCGGATAAGCAGGACCTGACCCGCGCCACCATGGAGCGGTTCATCGAGACCACGCTGATGCCGCGCATCTACGAGGCCATCAGCGACGACCTCGACGAATACCAGTTGGTTCGCAACACGCTGGCGGCCTATGTGCACACGGTGGATTCCGATACCGACGTCTACCGGTTCATCATGGGCAACGGCTCGGCCACCGATACCTCCACCCTCGCCGACTTCGAGAAGCTGTTCGCGCAGGTGGTTTCGGCGGTCATCATCGACAAGTCCTTCGACCGCAATGTGCAGACCGAGGGGTCGATGCTGTGGTCGTACGTGCTGGTCGGCGGCGTGCAGCTGGCCACGGACTGGTGGATCTCCAACCGCACCATGTCCAGCGAGGAGATGCTGGACTACCTCACGATGATGGCCTGGAGCGCCATCGAGGGCATGGTCCGCGCTGGTGGTGACCGGCATTACTTCAACTCGCGTCCCCACGAACTACCAAACCCCGAAAATCACGCCGGATAGCCCGCGAACAATGCTCCGAGAACAATAACCTCGGCATGTGCTAGCTGACGGCTAGCACCAATGTTCGCAGTGTGGTTAGGCTGACAGCGGCGGACCGCCCTTGGGGATCTCCGCCGTGTCGACACCAACGGGGGTGTTGGCTCCCATGGAGGGTCACTGATGGCGAAAGAGCTGCCTACATCCCGACTCGCGCGAGGGACGAAGCTGGGTATTGCCGTCGCGGGTAATGCCTTGCGCGCTCAGAAGACTCGACGCTCGATGCGCGGCCGTTCGGAGGCGGTGCGGGCGCGGATGGCCGAGGAATCCATGATCCGGGCCACCGAGCAGATGGTCATGGTGCTGGGCACCATGAAGGGCGTGGCCATGAAGCTCGGGCAGATGCTGTCCGTGCTGGATCTGGATCTGGTGCCGCCGGAACATCGGGAACGCTTCCAACGCCGGCTGGCGGTGCTGCGCGACAGCGCGCCCTCGGTCTCGTTCGAGGTGATGAAGGCCGTCATCGAAGAGGATTTCGGCAAGACCCTGGAAGATGTTTTCGCCGAGTTCAATCCGGAGCCGGTGGCGGCGGCCTCGATCGGGCAGGTCTACAAGGGGACCCTGCACGACGGCCGCGAGGTCGCGGTGAAGGTGCAGTACCCCGGCATCGACGCGGCGGTGCGCGCGGATCTGAAGAACCTGGCCATGTTCCGGCGCATTCTGCAGTCGGCCATGCCGTGGGTGACCCCGGCGGTGCTCGACGAGTTGCGGCTGAATCTGGAGAGCGAACTCGACTATGTCGCGGAAGCCAACACCCAGAAGCAGATCTCGGAGCTGTTCACCGGGCACCCGTTCATCGTGGTGCCGACCACGTATCCGGAGCTGTCGACGACTCGGGTGCTGGTGAGCGAGTATTTCCCGGGTCGCGGGTTCGAGGAGATCCGGGAAATGCCGGCGGCCGAGCGGAATCGGATCGGCGAGATCATCTACCGCTTCTATGTGGGCTCGCTGTTCACCTTCAACGAGTTCTGCGGTGACCCGCATCCGGGCAATCTGCTGCTGGGGGCCGACGGGCGGGTGGCGTTCCTGGACTTCGGGCTCTACAACCGGATGGATCCCGAGCACGTGCAGTTCGAGGCCGTCTGTATTCGGGCGGCCGCCGAGGAGCGGGCAGAGGAACTGCGGGACCTGATGATCCAGCGCGGCGTCATCGAATCGCCGGACGAGATCACCCCCGAGGAGTGCCTGGAGTACGTGCTCGCGGCGTGCGAGTGGGCGCTGGTCGATGAGGATCTGACCATCACGCCCGAATTGGCTTCGGGCGCTTTCGTGTTGGCGGTGGATCCGCGGGCGAGCGACTTCGAGGGGATGAAGCAGCAGAATCTGCCGCCGGAGCATCTGTTCTCGCGGCGCGCCGACTTCCTGACCTTCGGCATGCTGGGGCAGCTGGAAGCAACCGGGAACTGGCATCGCATCGCGCGGGAATGGCTGTACGGGGATGATCCGGTGACCGAACTCGGTCGCGCACATCACGAATGGCTGGCGAGCCGCCCGACTCCCACGCCCACCACCGGGGGACCGACCAAGAAGACTCGCAAGCGCGCCGCCAAGGCGTAAACCTCACCCGATGGGAAAAGCAATGACCAACAGGGAATTCGACATCGTCCTATTCGGGGCGACCGGCTTCGTGGGCAAGCTGACGGCGGAGTATCTGCTCGAGTCCGCGCCCGCGGATGCGCGGATCGCGCTGGCGGGCCGGTCGCCGGAGAAGCTGGCCGCGGTGCGCGCCGAGCTGGGGGCCGGGGCCGCGGAATGGCCGCTGGTGCAGGCGGATTCCACCGATCAGGCCAGTCTGGACGCACTGGCGGCGCGGACCAAGGTGGTCGTCACCACGGTCGGCCCGTACCTGCGCTACGGCTTCCCGCTGGTGCAGGCGTGCGCCGAGAACGGCACCCACTACGCCGATCTCACCGGTGAGCCGCTGTTCATCCGCGACTGCATCGACCGGTTCAGCGAGAAGGCCGCCGAGACCGGCGCGAAGATCGTGAATTCCTGTGGCTACGACTCGATTCCGTCGGATCTGAGCGTGTATCAGCTGTACAAGCGCAGCGTCGCGGACAATACCGGCGAGCTCACCGATGTCACACTGGTGGCCAGCCTCAAGGGCGGGGCCAGCGGCGGCACCATCGATTCCGGGCGCGCCATGATGGAGGCCATTGCCGAGGATCCGGCCAAGGGTTCGATCATGGCGCACCCGTACTCGCTGAGCCCGGACAAGGCGATGGAACCGAATGTCGGCCGCCAGAGCGATCAGGCGCTGTCGCGGGCCTCGGCCATCGATCCGAGCCTGAACGGCTGGGTGGCGACGTTCATCATGGGCGCGCACAACACCAAGATCGTGCGGCGTTCCAATGGCCTGCTGGGCTGGCCGTACGGCAAGAACTTCCGCTACCGCGAGGTGATGAGCGCGGGCTCCTCTCCGACCGCGCCGCTGATCGCGGCGGGTATCGCGGGCGGCATCGTGGCCACCATGGCGGCGGGTGCGGTGCTGTCGCGAGTGGCGGTGGGCCGCAGGCTGATCGACCGGATCGTGCCCAAGCCGGGCACCGGACCCAGCGAGCAGTCGCGCAAGAGCGGCTGGTTCACGATGCGGACGTTCGCGCACACCACCTCGGGCGCGAAGTACGTGTGCACGTTCGCGGGCAAGGGTGACCCGGGGTATCAGGCCACCTCGGTGATGCTCGGCCAGTCGGGTTTGTGCCTGGCGTTCGACACGCTGCCCGAGTTGGCGGGCATCCTCACCCCGGCCTCCGCCATGGGCGACGCGCTGACCGAACGGCTGCGGGCGGCGGACATCACCATCGAGGTGAAGCCCGCCTGACGCGCGCGGGCGGATCGGTCGTTCCGCAGGGAATCAGTTGTCCCGCAGGGAGATCAATCCGCCCAGCACGCCCAGATAGGCCGTACCGTCCGGGCCGAGCGCGATACCCGCGTAGTTGTTGTTGTACAGCGGCCCGGATCCGGACTTGCGTTGCCACACCAGGTTTCCGGTGCGGAAGTCCAAGGCGGTCCAGTACCACGGGTCGGTGGGCTCACTGCCCTTCGCGTAGGTGTAGACGAGGCCGGTGGCCAGCGAGAGCTTGGCCACCACCGTCGGCGCGGCCACGGTGTCGTTGGTCCAGACCTGGTGGCAGCCATTGCCGTCCGGGTCGATGTCGATGCGGGCGAAGCCGGGGGTGGTGGTCTTGCCGCCCAGGGTGGCGTCCGGGCCGGAGTAGCCGTAGTTGTTCTCGACGATCATCGAATTACCCGCGCCGATGAGCGAATTCTCCGTATTGCCCGCGCCTTTCGGGAAGACCGGCACACTGCATACTTCGCGTTGCGCGGCATCGCGCGCGGTGCGGTAGACGACGACGTTCATCGGGTCGGCATTGTCGGTGATGGCGACGTAGCCGCCGGGCAGCACGGTCGGGGTGGTGCCGGTGCCGTCGTCGACCTGGCCGGGCTTGTGCTCGCCGCTATTGGCATAGGTAACGCGCCAGGTGATGTCGGGGGATCCGCCGGGACCGGCGTCGAAGCGCAGCATTTCGCGGTTGGTGGCGATGTAGACGTCGCCGTCGACGCCCACGGCGAAGGAGTTCTCGATCTCGCCGTCCGTCCCGTTGCCGAGCCGGATCACCTGGGCCGCACCGGTTTCCGGGTCGAGCGTGCCGACCACGCCGTCGATCTTGGTGACGAACCAGAGCCTGCCGGTGGAGTCGGGCAGCACCGAGTTGAGCGTCTCGCCCGGGCGCAGGTAGCCGCCGAGGTCGTAGTCACGGTCGAGCGTGAACCCGTCCGCCGCGGCGGTTTCCGAGTACACGCGCACGTGGCCGTCGTTGGTGCCGACCACGGCGCGATCCTGGTTGTCGAGGTAGAAGTACGCGCCGCCACCGAAACTGGTGAAGGCGCCGGGCTTCAGGAACTCGCCCGCGCCCCGGCCGGGCAGCGGGGTCGAGGCCAGCACCCGCATGGACGCCGGATCGATGAGCAGCAGGCCGGGATTCAGGCCGGGGCAGGTGGTGACGATCCGACCCGCGTGATCGAAGGCGATCGACCCGCATTCGTCGCCCACCAGCAGCGAATCGACCTTGGTGCCCACACCCAGCGGGCCGGGACGGGTGTAGGTGTCCGACATCCAGCCGTCGCCGTGGATGCCCGAGTCACCGTTGGGGGCCAGGCCCGGATGTTGCGGCACCGGAGGAACACCGGTCACCGGCTGGGCCGCCGCGGGCGTGCCGATGAAGTCCGGGGCGAGGCTGGGCTCGGCGGGAATCGGAGTGGCGGCGGCCGGGCCGCCGCCCACGGCGATCGCACCGGCCAGCAGGCCCGCGCCCGCCAGCCGGGACAGTCCGCGGCGCGAACCGAATATGGTCGCCGAGCCCATGGGGAAACCTCCGATATCCACTGTTGATGCAGCAGCGGTGCAAGTTGTAGTAGCCGCGTCGGATGCTGTCACAACCGGCAACCGCCCGCATCCCTCGCGCGGGGGATCGGACTATGCGGGCGTGCTGCGGGTGTCGATCAGTTCGCGATAGCGGTCGAAGGCCGGTTTGGGGGTGTAGTCCGAGCGCAGCAGGCCGAATTCCAGATTCATATCGCCCTGGTCGCTGTAGGAGTCGCGCAGCGAGAAGTGTTCGTAGGTGGTGATATTCAGATCTTCCGACAGGCCGTCGACGATCCGCACGACGGTCTCGAGCACCTCGACCTGGCGCTCCGGGGAACGATTCGGGCCGGTGGCCCAGCCGTTTTCGGTGATGTGGATGGGTGTGGTGGCGGGAATGCCTGCGGCGGCGAGGCTTTCGTGACGGAAGGCGGTGATCACTCCGGTGATGGCGGCCTCCAGCCGCTCGGGCGGGATCGGGCGAAAGACATCGGGGAACAGGTCGAGACCGACATAGCCGAGTGCCTCGGTGAATTCGCTGCCGCCGCGGCGTCCCAGGTCGGTCCAGAACTCCTGTGCCGGATCAAGGATCACCGAGGAGTTGCAACCGATCGGGATGTCGAGACCAAGCCTGTCCAGCTCCGCGCGGGCGGCTTGCACGCCTTCGATGATGGCCCGCCGGACGGCCGGGTAGCCGCCATCTCCCCCGGGACCGTCGTGGTTGGCCTCCTCCGCAATCTGCAATGAAGCGAGAACCGACCCGTGATCCCGAATCTGCCTGCGCAGGAATTCCAGCCAGCCGGTGAGGTCCTCGCCCGGCTCGTGAAAGCAGACCACCAGATCGAGTGCGCGGTGCGCGGTCGCGTACTGCCACGGCCGGGGCGGGGCCTCCTGGTGGCCGCCGCGGGCATCGCTGTAGAGGGTGTAGCCGCGCACCACGAACGGGTGGTCGCCGTGCAGGTTGCCGAGGGCTTCGGTGATGTGTTCGGCGTTCTCCGGCGGGCCGGGCGTGACATTGCCGTACTGATCGGCGCCGAGGCCGCCCGCGTAGATCCCGAATCTGAGCGTCATGGCCCGACCGTACCTTGAGTTTTGGTGTCACACCAATTTTAGTGTCACACCTATACTGCTTCCGACGAAGGGAGTAGCAGTGGCATTGCGCGAGGAGAAGAAGCTCGCCACCCGGACCGCACTGGCCGACGCGGCCATGGCGCTGTTCGTGGCGAAGGGCTTCGACAAGGTGACCGTGGCCGAGGTGGCGCGGGCCGCGAACGTGTCGGTCAATACCGCGTTCAATTACTTCCCGACCAAGGAGGACCTGTTCTTCGACCGGCAGGACGAGGTCGTCGGACGGCTCGCCGCGGCGGTGCGCGCCCGTGAACCCGGCGAATCGGCGGCCGCGGCAGTACGCCGCGCCTTTCTCGACAAGCTGGGTCACGCCGATCCCACCCTCGGTCTCTCCCCCGCCGCGATCACCTTCTGGAAGCTCATCGACGACAGCCCCGCCCTGCAGGCCCGGGTGCACCGGCTCAACGAGCGGTCCGAAGCCGCACTGGCACAGGCACTCTCGGAGACGACGGGTGCGGCGCCGGCGGACAGCACCCCGCGGCTGGTCGCCGCCGCGCTGGCCGGGTTGAACCGTGCCCTGCACGCCGAGATCCGCCGGGGAATCCTCGCGGGCGAGGATCCGGAAACGGTGCGCGCCAGAGTCATCGAGGCCGCCACCAACGGATTCGATACGGCCCTGGCCGGACTCGCCGACTACGCCACCCGGCCGCGGGACTGATTCAGGCCGGGGAGCGTTCGATCAGGGCGGTGAGCGCGGCACGCAGGTCCGGGCGCATGGCGGCGACATACATTTCGGCCAGCGCGATGTCGGCCGCCATGGCGATGGTCAGGTGCGCCACGGCCGCCGCGTCGGCCCAGCCCAGCTCGGTCAGGTCCGGGGCGATCAGCGTCACGAAGGACAGGCTGCGGGCATTCACCTCGTCGAGCAGGTCGGCGTCCGTGCGAGCCTGGGCGAGAAAGGCTTTCGTACCCCGGGTGCGCAGGCAGCCGTCGAGGTACGCGGTGATGCCGACGCGGAGCCGATCGCGACCGGGCGGGCGGTCCCCGATGGCGGCGAGGATGACGGTGGCCAGTTCCTCGTGATAGCGCCGGTGCAGCGCGACGATATAGCTGCGCCGATCCGGAAAGTGGTGGTAGAAGGTGCCTTTCGCCATCCCCGCGGCCGCCACGACGGCGTTCACCGACAAGCCGCGCAGTCCGGTCCGCACGGCGACGTCGATGCCCGCGTCGAGGAGGGCGTTGCGACCGGGCTCCGCGGGTCGGGGCATGACCGAAATCCTCTCGTGCACTGTGTCTTCCCCCGCAGGGTACACACCGGCTAGCCTATGACCGACCGGTCGGTCACGCCTGGCGCGAAGGGGGTGCCAGGGGCCGACCGGTCCACAATCCGGGAGTACCTCATGCGATTGGCCATCCGCTGCTTCGCCCTCGCCGTCCTGTCCGCCGCCGCGATCGCGGGACCGGCCACGGCCGATCAGCCCGATCCGTCCTACAGCTACCTCGGCGGGCTGGCCGCCGAACTCGCCGCACCCGGACAGGCCCCGCCCGGCGCGAACGACTGGTCGTGCAAACCCACTGCGGCGCACCCGAATCCGGTGGTGTTGCTGCACGGACTCGGCAACCAGACGGTGGGCTGGAACACCCTGTCGCCGGTCCTGGCCAACGCCGGGTACTGCGTATTCAGCACCACCTACGGCACCGGGGCGCTCGGCGATGCCATGAGCGCGATCGCGCCCATCGCCGACAGCGCGCGGCAGATCTCCGATTTCATCGATCGGGTGCGCGCCGCGACCGGCTCCGACAAGGTCGATCTGGTCGGCCATTCGATGGGTGGGGCGGTGCCGTTCTACCTGTTGAACCATCTCGGCGGCATTGCGAAGATCGATCATTATGTGGCCCTGGCCGCCCCGTTCCACGGGTCGACGGTCAGCGGTGCCGCGAACCTGCAGTTGCTGCTCGAATCCACCGGGCTCGGCACCCAACTCGTCGACCAGTGCGGTCCCTGCGAACTCTCACCCGGTTCGCAGGTCGCCATCGATCTGAACGCGAATGCGGCCATCGCGCCGGACATTCGGTTCACCACGATCGTGACCCACTACGACGAGATCGCCACCCCGTGGACCACGGGCCTGCTCGACGGGCCGAATGTCGACAATGTGGTGGTCCAGGACCTCTGCCCGACCGATTACACCGAACACAATGAGCTGCCCGAGGATCCGGTTGCCGTGCGCGTGGTGCTCGATGCCCTCGACCCCGAACACGCCGAACCCGTCTCCTGCGCAGTGGTATTACCCTTCCTCGGACCCGTTCGATAGCCGGTGACTATGTACGTGCTCCAGGTCACAGATGGAGCCGACTGGCGACAGCCAGCACCCGCAGAAACTCTCCGGTAGGGTCGCGAGCGGGACGGAGGCTGTACCGCAGAAAGGGGGGTCGGCCCCGTGAAATGGATCCTGACCCCGGACGAGTTCGCGATGATCTGGACCCGCGAAACCGATCTGGCCCGCCGTCCCTACCCGCTGGACACCTCGCCCGCGGCACTCGGGAACACCGACGGCACACCACGATTCGCCAATCCCCCGTGGGGCGCTCCGCCGCCGCGCTTCCTGCGCCGCACCGATCCGGAGCTGGCCGCGGCGCTGGCGCTGTGCGCCCGCACCGACACCACCACCGTCACCCTCTACGGCGAGCACACCACCGGCCCGCGGGCGCGGCGCATTCTCGCCTTCGCGGCGGTGGCGCAGCAGCGGGCGGGCATCCTGGTCTCGCTGCCGGACACGGTGACCGTATCCCTGTGCCCGGCCGACCAATTGGGCCGGGAGCTGGTGGAGGTGATCGGCTCGGCGCCGCCGGGGCAGCTGGAACCGCTGCGCGAACCGCAGCAGGCGGTGCTGTATCCGGACGCCACCGGCACCGGGGAGGAGGCCGACCGCTTCCGCCGCAAACTGCGCGAACCGGTGGACGGGCGCGGATTCATCACGGTCACCGTGGAACCCGCGAATCCGCTGTCCCCACCGACCCGGCATCGGACCTGGCTGGACTTCTCCGGCGACGGCCGCTACTTGCTCACCACCGCCGCGGACCTGACCCTGACGCCGGTCACCGACGAGGAACTGGCCGCGCAACTGGTCCAGCTGGCCCGCGTCTGATCTCGCTGGCGCGAGGTCCGATTCGGCCGGGTTGCCTGCGGGAAACCGCGACGCGTGCTAACCATGACGGATGGCGAAGGCGACATCCTGGTCCAAACCGGTCACCAAGGCCCTACGGGCCGATGGCGTACAGGTGAACGATCTGAATACATCCGCGACTCCGGGCTTCAAGGGCGACAAGAAGGCCGGTGAGCAGCTGCTCGCCGAGCGTGGCGCGGTGCTGTCGGATCTGCAGGAAAAGCTCTATGCCAACGGCCGTTCCGGCGATACCCGCAGTGTGCTGCTGGTGCTGCAGGGCATGGACACCGCGGGCAAGGGCGGCATCGTGCGGCACGTGATCGGCTCGGTGGACCCGCAGGGCGTGGACCACGCGGCCTTCGGGGTGCCGACCGCCGAGGAGCGGAAACACCACTACCTGTGGCGGATTCGCAAGAAGCTGCCGCGCGGCGGTCAGGTCGGCGTCTTCGACCGCTCGCACTACGAGGACGTGCTGGTGGTGCGGGTGCACGACATGGTGCCGCCGGAGGTGTGGGGCAAGCGCTACGACGAGATCAACAAGTTCGAGCGCAAGCTGGTGGACGACGGCACGGTCGTGGTGAAGGTGGCCATGTTCGTCTCCCTCGACGAGCAGAAGAAGCGGCTGCAGCAGCGCCTGGATCGGCCCGACAAGTTCTGGAAGTTCAATCCGGCCGATATCGACGAGCGCGCGTTCTGGCCGCAGTACCAGGAGGCGTACCAGGCGGTCCTGGATCGCACGAACACCGATTACGCGCCCTGGTACGTGCTGCCCTGCGATGCCAAGTGGTACGCGCGCCTGGCCGTCACCGAATTGCTCATCGACGCACTGCAGAGTCTGAAGCTGGATTGGCCGCCCGCCGACTTCGATATCGCCGAGCAGAAAAAGCGGCTCGCCCAGGCGTGATTCACACCCCCAGGGGTGAATTTTCGCCGTCGTTCACGGAAAATCGCTCGTCGTTGCGGCACCGAGCGCGACTCGGCGTACCCCGGTGCAGGAATCTCTCAGGTTCTCGGGTGAAGATGGGCGCGCACGTGTCGTGACAACGGAAGGCGTGGTGAGCTCAGGGTGAGCAAGAAACCGACGGGTCAGAATCCGCTGGCGAAGGCGGCTGCCGCCGACCGCAATCGGAAGATCCTCATCCAGGTGGGCGTGGCCGTCGTGCTGCTGGGTCTGATCGCCGGCATCGGCATCACCCTGGCCGTGCGCAAGCACAACAACGACAAGACCGAGGGCGCCAACACCTTCCACTGGGATGCCGCGCAGACCGCCCTGGTGCCGCCGAACCTCACCCCGGACGGTGCCATCCGCATCGACAACACCGGAGTCCCCGCGCCCGCGGGGAAGCAGAAGGTGTCGGTCCGCATCGTCGCCGACATGCAGTGCCCGGCCTGCGACATGTTCGAGAACGCCAATGCCGACGCCCTGAAGAAGGCCGTGACCAGCGGACAGGCGGTGGTGGACTACAACATCATCAGCTTCCTGGACCGGGCCTCCAACGGTAATCAGTTCTCCACCCGCGCCGGCGCGGCCGCCTACGTGATGTACGAGGCCGACCCGACCAAGTTCCAGGGCTGGCTGGCCGAGATGTACCAGAAGCAGCCCAAGGAGAACGGCAACGGCATGAGCGACGATCAGCTCATCCAGATCGCCAAGGACGCCGGCTACACCGATCCCGCGGTGGCCCAGGCCATCAAGGACGGCAAGTACACCGGCTGGCTCAAGACCCAGACCGACAAGGTCTTCGCCACCGGCGTGAAGTCCACGCCCACGGTCTACGTGAACGGCACCCAGGTGCAGGACCCGCAGGCGCTCATGAGCCCCGGCGGCATGACCGCGGTGATCGAGAACGCGGCCAAGTGATGATCTCGGCGGGACCCCGGTCGGCGTGGCCGCTGCTGCTGGGTGCGTTGATCGGCTGGGGTGCGTCGGTGACGCTGCTGGTCGAGAAGTTCAAGTCGCTGACCGAGCCCAACTACAAGCCGATGTGCACCATCGACGCCACCATCTCGTGCACGACGGTCATGGAGGCGAAGTCCGCGTCGATGTTCGGATTCCCGAAT
Source organism: Nocardia heshunensis (assembly GCF_054782115.1). Taxonomy (NCBI): domain Bacteria; kingdom Bacillati; phylum Actinomycetota; class Actinomycetes; order Mycobacteriales; family Nocardiaceae; genus Nocardia; species Nocardia heshunensis. The sequence goes on from NZ_BAAGTC010000008.1 coordinate 290,213, forward strand.
CCGATCATCGGCGTGATCGGGTTCTCGGTGTTCGTCACCATCGGCGTCCTGTTGGTGGTCGGAATCTCGTTGCCGCGCTGGTTCTTCGGCGGCATGTGGCTGGGCCTGCTGGTCGGCATCGCGGCCATCGGCTGGCTGGTGTGGGACGCGACGTTCGAGATCCACGCGCTGTGTCCGTGGTGCATGGTGGTGTGGGCGGTGACCCCGGCCATGTTCGCCATCGTGACCGGCCTGCTGTTCGGGCGCTCGCGCGGACTGCTGCAGATCCTGGTGGAGTGGCGTTGGACGCTGGTCGCCATCTACTACGCGATCATCATCCTGACCGTGTACATCCAGTTCCAGTCGTACTGGAACAGCAAGTTCTAATTCGGCGGACCGACGGTGAGTGTCACGCTCACCGTCCGGTGCCCGCCCTCGGCATCGCTGACCTCGAGCCGCACCACATCGTCCGGTTTATGGGCGTTGAGTGCGGCTTTCAGCATTGGTGAGTTGGTGATGGGCCGATCGTCGAGGGCCGTGATGGTCTCGCCGTCGACGATTCCCGCGGTGTAGGCGGGCAGCCCGTAGATGGCCACGTCGACGTGGGCGCCGGTGGGCTGCGCGTCCGAGGTGAGGATGCCCAGCGTGGCGGTCGGCCCGATGTGCACGCTGTCGGTCGGCGTGCCGGAACGGATCTGGCGGACCACGTTCATGGCGGTGTCGATCGGCACGGCATAACCGTTGGGGCCCTTGCCCAATGCCTTCGACATATCGCCCGAGGCGGCGGTGATGACGCCGATCACCGCGCCGAAGCGGTCCACCAGCGCACCACCGGACTGCCCGGCCGCCACCGCGGCCGCGACCTCGATCATGCCGTGCAAGGACTTTCGCGACAGGTCGGCGGCATTGCGGGCCACGATGGCCGAATCCAGATTGGTGATCGGACCGCCCACCGCGGTCGGCGAGCCGGTGCCGCCCGCATTGCCGATGGCCAGCACGTCATCGCCCAGATGCAACAGGCCGGAGCTGCCGATACGGGCGACGGGCAGGCCGTCGGCGCCATTGAGATCCAGCAGCGCGATATCGGCGCCGGAGTCGTAACCGGCGACGGTGGCGGTGTAGCTCACGCCGGTGCCGACATCCGAAACCGTCACGGTGTCAGCGCCTTTGATGACGTGATGGCTGGTGAGCACCTCACCCCCGGCGCTCAGCACGATGCCGGATCCGGCCGCGCCCAGGCCGTAGGGGCGGATGCCCGCGGTGATGTTCACCAGCGCGGGTTCGGCCACCCGGGAGACCAGATCGACGTCCAGCGGCGACTGCGACGGGCCGATCAGGCTGGCGGTGGTGGCGTCGTCCTCGAAGGGCCAGTGCGGCAATTCGCCTCGGTAGCAGAGGAATCCGGTGAAGCCGACGATCGCGGCGAGGAACAGTGCGAACAGTCGGCCGCTCCGGTGTCGAAGGCGAGCATGGCCTCGGCGTCTACCGTCGTCCACGGACCCTCCCGACTGCCGATCGCCCGCCGGCTCGAGCTGTATCTATTCGGTGTACCAGTATTTCAGTGGCTCAGGGCGGCAACGAGCAACATGAAAACCACACCGGCCAGTGTGCACAGCAGCGGTCCCTTCGAGGGTTTGCCCGCATGTGCCTCGGGCAGGATATCGGCCGTGGCGAGGTAGAGCAGGAATCCCGCGAAATAACCGAGATACAGGCCGACCAGTTCGATCGGCACCTTGACCAGGGTACCGATCACCGCACCGACCACCGGGGCGATGGCATCCAGCAACAGCATCACCATGGCCCGCTTGCGGGCATTGCCGTAGAGCGTGGTCAGGGTGAAAGTGTTGAAGCCGTCGGCGAAGTCATGACAGACGACCGCGATGGCGACCGCCGCACCCACCGCGGCCCCGGCCTGAAAACCGAAACCGATGCTGAGACCGTCCAGCACGCTGTGGAAGACCAGCCCGCTCGCGGCCAGCAGACCCAGCGAGCTGAAATCGTGTCCGTGCTGGTGAGCGACGTACTCGTCCTCGTAGCCGGTATGGATGGCCATCGACTGCTCGAGGACGTGCACGGTGAAGAAGCCGACCACCGCGGCCAGCAGCGGCACCGGCACACCGAGCACGATCCGGTGATCGGCGTCCAGGGATTCCGGCATCAGATCGAAGGCCACCACGCCGAGCATGACGCCCGCGGCCAGCCCCAGCACCAGCCGCTTGCGATCGCCGATGCGGGCCGCCAGCAGCCCGCCGATCAGGGTCGCGCACATCGAGAACAGCGAGATCAGAATCGCCACCGTGCCAGCATGCCGAGCGTTTGCCACCGGATCGGCACGCCGCGCCGAGCATGCGATATCCGACCACGGTTGGAGATCGTGGGCATGCGGGAGTAGGCATGACTGCATGAGCACTGCTGCCGCATATGCCGTTTCCGCCCCGGACGGGGCCTTCGAGAAGATCGCCATCGAACGCCGTGAGGTCGGACCCCACGATGTGCTGATCGACGTCAAATACGCGGGCATCTGCCACTCCGACATCCACACCGCCCGCAACGAATGGCACGGGACCGCCTACCCGTGCGTGCCCGGCCACGAGATCGCGGGCATCGTCGCCGCCGTGGGCGCCGAGGTGACCAAGCACCAGGTCGGCGATCGGGTCGGCGTGGGCTGCATGGTGGATTCCTGCGGCACCTGCGAACCCTGCCTGGCCGGGGAACAGCAGTACTGCACCCAGAATCTGGTCTGGACCTACAACAGCCGGGTCCCGGTCGACCAGCAGACCGGCGGGTACACCCTGGGCGGTTACTCCACGCAGGTCGTGGTGACCGAGGGCTTCGTGCTGTCCATTCCCGAAGGCATCGCGCTCGACGAGGCCGCGCCGCTGCTGTGCGCGGGCATCACGCTGTTCTCGCCGCTGCGGCACTGGAACGCCGGGCCCGGCAAGAAGGTCGCCATCGTCGGCATGGGCGGGCTCGGGCATGTCGGGGTGAAGATCGCCGCGGCCATGGGCGCGGAGGTCACCGTGCTGAGCCACTCGCTGTCCAAGCAGGAGGACGGGCTGCGCTTCGGCGCGCACCACTACTACGCCACCGGTGACCGCGCCACCTTCAAACAGCTACGCAGCTCCTTCGACCTGATCATCAACACCGTGTCGGCCGATCTGCCGATCGACGACTACCTCAAGCTGCTCAAGCTCGACGGCAGCCTGGTCGTGCTGGGCCTGCCCGACAAGCCCTATGCCGTCAAGGCTTCCACGCTGGCGGGCTTCCGCCGCTCGCTGTCCGGCTCCATGATCGGCGGCATCCCGCAGACCCAGGAGATGCTGGACTTCTGTGCCGCGCACGGCATCGGCGCCGAGATCGAGGTGATCTCCGCCGATCGCATCGACGAGGCCTACGACCGCGTGGTCGCCTCGGACGTGCGCTACCGCTTCGTCATCGACACCGCCACCATGTAATTCGCCGCGGACGTGTGTTCGCGCCGTTGTGTCGGCGCGGACACACGTCCAGCGTCTGCGGGCGGGCAGAGTATTCGGCCGCTGATCCGCACCATGGTCTTACACGGGAAACAACCACTCGAACCCGTGAAAGACCAAGGAGCAGATCACATGTCGACCATTGCCAAGCGACTGGTGACCATCACCGCCGCCGCGTTGTTCGTCCTTCCGGTGGGCGCGGGCATCGCCGCCGCCGCACCGGTCGGGACGGGCATCGCCCACACCGACCACGATGACGACTACTGGTACCACTACTACTGCGACCGCGACAATTTCGGCTTCAACTGGGACTACTGCTGGAGCCACTACCACGATCGCTACGACCGGGAGCACAATCGCGACCACAACCGCGACCACTGGTGACCGTCGCGCGACGAGAGTTCTTGTCGCGGTAGCGGATCCGGCGGCAAAGCCGCCGCCGGACGCTCGATGCCGAGCCTTCCGCTACTGCCCCGCTCCCGCTACTGCCCGGCCTGCTCGTGCAAGGCCTTCTTGGCGGCTTCCTGGACCTTGTCCACCGCGGCCTCGAACTTCCCGTCGGTCTGCTGATCGATCAGATCGCCGGCCTTGTCGATCAACGGCTCCAGCTTGTCGGCGTGCTGTCCCGCCAGCTCCGCCGCCTTGCCCGCCGCATCCTTCAACTGGTCGAACATGCCCACGATCCACACTCCTGTCATCGAAAACGCTTCGCTGACAGGCTAACCGCGCCCGCCTACAGCACCGGCGCCGCTCAGTTCGCGGGCGGCGGGCTGAAGATGCCGAAGCGGTTGCCGGAGGTGTCGAGGATCTCGGAGAAGACCAGGCCGTTCTTGGCGGTCACCGGCTGCACGAACACCTTGCCGCCGGCCTTCTCGGCCGCGGCCAGGATCTCCGGAACATCCTGCACCAGAACATAGAAGATGGCGTGGTTGTCCGCCGCGTCGTCCAGATGGGCGATACCACCCGCGGGCATTTCCTGACCCGGGTAGGTGACGATGTCGTACTTTCCGTCCTCGTCCGGATCCGGCGCGAAATTCCAGCCGAACAGTTCCTGATAGAACGCCTTGACCTGCTCGGGCTCATTGCTGCCGACCTGGAACCAGGCGACGGTGTTGAAGGGCGGAGTGCTCATGGTGTCTCCCGAAGAGTGGTGGTGGATTGTCTTGCCCCACCACGATCTCGCCGCCCGACGACAACCCCCTGTCGGTGTTTCCGACCGATTTTCGGCTAGCCGAGCGAGATCATCCGGATCTCGTGCACCGGCTCGGCCGGACGGCACATGTCGATGGACCGCTCGGGCCCGGTCCACTCCGTCAACTCGATGGCCTTCATCCGATCCAGCCGGAAATTGCGCGGTTCGTCCCGTAGCCGACACCACGCCACCAGATACCAGCCGTTGGTGCCGTGCAGTAGTGCGACCGGCTCCACTTCGCGCGCGCTGAGCACGCCCGCCGCGTCCAGATATTCGATGCGCAGCACCCTCCGGGCCACCACGGCCTGCTCGACCTCGGGCGGGATCGGCATCGGTTCGATGGCCTCGGGCACTTCCATGATGCGCACCCGTAGCGCCAATTGCTGTGCCGCGTCGGCATTCTGGCGCGACATGGCGGCCAGGATCTTGCGCAGCGCACTGCGCCCGGCCGCCGCGAACGGGCCGTCCCCGGCCCGCGCCACGGCGACCCCCAGCGCCACCACCTCGGCCGCGGTGAAATTCAACGGCGGCAACGACATGCTCTTCTCGAGCGCGTACCCACCGCGCCGCCCCACATCGGCGTAGATGGGCACCCCCGACTGCTGGAGCGCGCTGATGTCCCGCTCCACCGTCCGCACGCTCACCCCGTGCCGTGCGGCCAATTCCCGTGCGGTCTTGAGTCGCGGCGACACCGCCCGCAACTCCTCGACGATCGCGTAGAGCCGATCCGTGCGGTTCACGCCCACACGGTAGCGCCACCCACCGACAAGATCAGTTCCCCGACTTCCAGGGCGGATCCTGCTGCGCCTGGTCACCCTTCTGGTTGTAGCTGTCGTACCACTGCTTCTCGGTCTCCGGATCATCCACCGGCTGATCGCTCTTGCCCGTCGGGTCCATGGTCGAGTCCCTTCTCGAAAACCTGTGGACCACACGCTAATCCGTCCTTCGTGACCGGATCATGACGAGCGGGCCCGAATCCGCGGGGAATATCCGGGCCATCCCGATCGATGGCACTGGTCATGAGCGACTACGAGATCTCGGGGCTGAGGGACCGCACCGTACTGATCACCGGCTCCACCGACGGCCTGGGCCGCTACCTGGCGACCCGGCTCGGCGCGGCCGGTGCCCGGGTGATCGTGCACGGCCGCGACCGCGAACGGGCCGCCGCGGTGGCCGCCGAGATCACCGCGGCGGGCGGCCCGCAACCGTGGGTGATCACCGCGGACCTGTCCCGGCTCGCCGAGGTGGATCGCCTGGCCGACGAGGTCGCCGCCCGCACCCCGCGCCTGGACGTCCTGGTCAACAATGCCGGAATCGGCTTCGGCCACCCCGGCGCGCCCCGCGAGCTGACCGCCGACGGTATCGAATTGCGCTGGGCCGTCAACTATCTCGCCGCCGACCGGCTCAGCCGCCGCCTGCTGCCGCTGCTCACCGCGGCCGCCCCGGCCCGCATCGTGAACGTGGCCTCGCTGGGACAGCTGGAGCTCGATTTCGACGACCTCGCGCTCGATCGCGGCTACGACGGTGTCACCGCGTATCGCCGCAGCAAACTCGCCATGATCATGTCCACCATCGACCTGGCGGCCGAGCTGTCGGGCACCGGCGTCACGGTGAACGCGCTGCACCCCGCGACCTTCATGGCCACCACCATGGTCACCGAATCCGGCGTGGCCCCGGTGAGCACGGTCGCCGAGGGCGGCGAGGCCACCCTGCGCCTGATCGCCGACCCCGCACTGTCGGGCACCTCCGGTGCGTTCTTCAACGGCCACAGCCTGTCCCGGCCACTCCCTCAAGCCCAGGACCCGCAAGCCCGCCGACGACTGCGCGAAGCGACCGACGCCACCCTCGCCGCCGCCCTGGGCTGAGCTGCGCCGAGACAGCGAACCCCGGTCCGATCATCGGATCGAACCGGGGTTCCGGGTGTAAGTGCTACTGCCTCAGGCGGTTTCACCCGCGGCGGCTTCGGCCCGGCGGCGGACGCGGCGGGCGGCCGCGACCAGGTTGCGCAGGGACGGGTCGAGCTGCCAGTGGTGGCGGGTCTTGAGGCCGCCGTCCGGGTTGGCCCACAGGCGTTCCGGGGTCACGGCTTCGGCCGCGGCGGTGAGGAGTTCGTCCAGCTCGTCGATGTCCGGGATACGGGCGGAACGGGATTCGTAGACGCCCGGGCCGACGCCGTGGGTGAGGCCGCGGCCCTCGGCGCAGTCTTCCTTCAGCGCTTCCAGCACCCACTCGATGGAGCGGGTGGCGACGATGGCGGTGACGTCGGCGTCGAGTTCCTCGATGGCCGCCACCACGTCACCGCGGCTGGAATAGCCGATGTGCGTGTGGATCTGGGTCTCCGGCTTGACGCCGGAGGTGGCCAGCTTGAACGCGCCGACGGCCCAGCGCAGGTATTCGGCCTGGCCCTTCTTGCGCAGCGGCAGCAGTTCGCGGATGGAGGGCTCGTCCACCTGGATGATGGCGATGCCCGCCTTCTCCAGGTCCACGACCTCGTCGCGAATGGCCAGCGCCACCTGGTCGGCGGTCTCGTAGAGCGGCTGGTCCTGGCGCACGAAGGAGCGGGCCAGCATGGTGACCGGCCCGGTGACCATGCCCTTGACCGGCTTGTCGGTGAGCGACTGCGCGTACGCGGTCCACGACACCGACATGGCCTCGGGGCGAGCCACATCGCCGTACACGATCGGCGGTCGCACACACCGGGATCCGTACACCTGCACCCAGCCGAAGTGGGTGGTGGCGAAGCCGTCCAGCTGTTCGGCGAAGAACTGGATCATGTCGTTGCGCTCGTGCTCGCCGTGCACCAGCACGTCGAGGCCGATGTCCTCCTGCAGCCGGATGCTGGATTCGATCTCGGCTTCGATGCGCTTGCGGTAGTCGTCGAACGACACCCGACCCTGGCCGAGGTCGTGGCGCGCCTGCCGGGCGCCCGCGGTCTGCGGGAAGGAGCCCAGCGTGGTGGCGGGCACCAGCGGCAGCCGCAACTTGGCCTGCTGCGCCAGCTTTCGCTTCTCGTAGGGTTCGCGCACCCGCATCTGCGGGGTGACGGCGTAGACGCGCTGCCGCACCGCGTGCTTCTGCTTGAAGTGCACCGAGGTGGGCCGCTTGCGCCACTTCTCCGAGGGACCCTCGGTGAGCGCCTTGGCCAGCGAAACCACTTCCAGGACCTTCTGTTTGGCGAAGGCGAGGCGGTCGGCCACGGGTCCCTCGACCTCGTATTCGACGAGCACGTCGTAGGGCACGTGCAGCAGCGTGGACCCGGTCGACACCACCATGTCGGGGCAGACCTGGGCCAGCTTGTGCAGGTATTCCAGCGTCACGTACCGGTCGGCGCGCCACACATTGGTGCCGCTGATGACGCCCGCGTAGAGGCGCTTGCGCCGGATGCCGGGGATCTTGGCCAGTTCCTCGGGCACCACGCGGTGGCTGGACAGGTCCAGGCCGATCGCCTCCACCGCGGTGCGACACAGGATTTCGATGGCCGGACCGAAGTCGCCGTACTGTCCGGTGACCAGCATGCGCGGGCGCAGCGGGGCCTTGGACAGCTGCTGGTAGGTCTTCTCGAACAGCTCCATGGTGGACGGCGAGCGGTCGCTGGTGAAACACGGCTCGTCGAACTGCACGCAGGTAGCGCCGCGCTTGGCGAGGATCTCGAGCAGTTCCTCGTACACCGGTAGCAGCTTGTCGAGCAGCACCAGTTTGTCGAATTCGGTTTCGCCGGGGACGTGTCCGGTCTTGGACAGCAGCAGCAGCGACAGCGGGCCGAGGATCACCGGTCGCAGTTCGATGCCGACGGCCTTGGCGCGGTCGAATTCGTCCAGCAGGGCCTCGGGGTGCAGCGAGAACTCGGTGTCGGTCGCGAGTTCGGGCTGGCGGTAGTGGTACGGCGTGTTCAGCAGCTTGACCAGCTCGAGCGGCGGCAGATCCGGCCGGCCGCGAGCCATCAGGAAGTAGAAGTCCAACGGGTCCAAGCCTTCTCGATAGGGCTCGAACCGCTTGGGGACCGCGCCGAACAGCAGCGCATTGTCGAGAATGTGGTCGTAGAAGGAGAAGGTGTTGCCGGGGACCTGCGTCAACCCGGTGGCGGCCAGCTCGCGGAACTGACTCTCCTGAATGTCGCGCCCGACCGCGACCAGCTCGTCACGCGAGAGCGTGCCGTGCCAGTAGGACTCCAAAGCACGCTTGAGTTGCCGGTGCTCCCCGATGCGCGGGTAACCCAGGATGCTGGATCCGAACCCGTCGGTGACGTTGACCATCTGAACGGACACTCCTTCCGAGCTGCCGGTCCCGAACGACCTGAATGCAGCTTATGCCCGGTTGTGGTGGACGCCGCCACATGCCCGGCGACGCGCACCCATTTGAAAAAGACGCTGTGCACTAAGGGTGAAAAAGCACGATGCGCCCACGCGACCACCCGCGTGAGCGCATCGAAACGCCATGAAAAGGCTCAGATCACGCGCGGTTGTACTGGTAGAAGCCCGCACCGGCCTTCTTGCCCAGCAGCCCGGCCTCGACCATGCGCGACAGCAGCGGCGGCGCGCTGTACAGCGGCTCCTTGAACTCGTCGTACATGGAGTCGGCGATGGACTTCACGGTGTCGAGGCCGACCAGGTCGGTCAGCGCCAGCGGGCCCATCGGGTGGGCACAGCCCAGCACCATGGCCTTGTCGACGTCTTCCTTGGTGGCGAAACCGGATTCGACCATCCGGATGGCCGAGAGCAGGTACGGCACCAGCAGCGCGTTGACCACGAAGCCGGAGCGGTCGGCGGAACGCACGACCTGCTTGCCGAGGACGTCGGCGGCGAACTGCTCGGCGCGCTTGGTGACGGTCTCGGTGGTCTTGAGCGTGGTGACCAGCTCGACCAGCGGCAGCACCGGCACCGGGTTGAAGAAGTGCATGCCCACGACCCGCTCGGGGAGATTCGTGGCCACGGCGATCTTCATGATCGGGATGGAGGAAGTGTTGGAGGCCAGCACCGCGTTCGGGTCGGTGACGACCTTGTCGAGTTCGGCGAAGATCGCGGTCTTCACGTCCTCGTTCTCCACGACGGCCTCGACCACCAGCTGGCGGTCGGCGAAATCGCCGAGGTCGCTGGTGAAGCGCAGCCGCCAGGCGGCCTGCTCCCGCTCCCGCTCGGTGATCTTGCCACTGGAGACGCCGCGGTCCAGCGACCGCAGAATGCGGCTGCGACCGGCGGCGGCGAGCTCACGGGTCTGCTCGAAGACAAGGACATCGACGTGCGCCCGCGCGCAAACCTCTGCGATGCCCGCGCCCATCTGTCCTGCACCGATGATGCCGACACGCTGAATCTTCTCGTTGCTCACGTCCCGCTCCTGCTGTTCTGGCCGTCGTGGCTATGGGTGAAGGCGTCGTATAACTGAACGACCCTGCGCCTTCTTAAGGTCTCGAAAAACGGTGGTACGAAAAACGTTATAAGGAAATGCCCTCCCCGCCGGGGCTGTCGACGGGAAGGGCGGGGTGGACTCGCCGAGAGGGGCTTGCCATCCCTCTCGGCGAATCCTGAGGTCCCGCGGCGGCGGAAGGTGTGATGCGACTGCCGCCTTGGGTTTTTGTCCTCGGAACCTGAAGTGGCTCAGATCAATCCGAGCCGCTTCCGGTGGCTCAGTGGAACTGGCCCTCTTCGGTCGAGCCCTTCAGCGCAGCGGTGCTGGTGTTGGGGTCAACGGTGGTGGCGATGGTGTCGAAGTAGCCGGCGCCGACCTCACGCTGGTGCTTGACGGCGGTGAAGCCACGCTCGGCGGCGGCCTTGAACTCGCGCTCCTGCAGGTCGACGAAGGCGGTCATGCCCTCGCGGGCGTAGCCGTACGCCAGGTCGAACATGCCGTAGTTCAGCGAGTGGAAGCCGGCCAGGGTGATGAACTGGAACTTGAAGCCCATGGCGCCCAGCTCACGCTGGAACTTCGCGATGGTCGCGTCGTCCAGGTGCGCCTTCCAGTTGAACGAAGGCGAGCAGTTGTAGGCCAGCAGCTGGTCCGGGAACTCGCTGCGGACGGACTCGGCGAACTTGCGCGCGACCTCGAGGTCCGGCACGCCGGTCTCCATCCAGATCAGGTCGGCGTAGGGGGCGTAGGCCTTGGCACGCGCGATGCAGGGCTCGATGCCGTTCTTGGTGCCGAAGAAGCCCTCGGCGGTGCGGGTGCCGTCCAGGAACGGGCGGTCGCGCTCATCCACATCGGAGGTGATGAGGGTCGCGGCCTCGGCGTCGGTGCGGGCGATGATGACCGACGGCACGCCGGCGACGTCGGAAGCCAGACGCGCGGAGGTCAGGGTGCGGATGTGCTGCTGGGTGGGGATCAGCACCTTGCCACCGAGGTGGCCGCACTTCTTCTCCGAAGCCAGCTGGTCTTCCCAGTGCACGCCCGCGGCGCCGGCCACGATCATGGCCTTCTGCAGCTCGTAGGCGTTCAGGGCGCCACCGAAACCGGCCTCGGCGTCGGCGACGATCGGGGCCAGCCAGTTGGCGACCGAGGTGTCACCCTCGACCTTGGCGATCTCGTCGGCGCGCAGCAGCGCGTTGTTGATGCGACGGACCACGGCCGGAACCGAGTTGGCCGGGTACAGCGACTGGTCCGGGTAGGTGTGGCCGGACAGGTTCGCGTCACCGGCGACCTGCCAACCGGACAGGTAGATGGCCTTCAGGCCGGCACGGACCTGCTGCACGGCCTGGTTGCCGGTGAGGGCGCCCAGGGAGTTGATGTAGTCCTCGTTGTTGACGAGATCCCAGAGGATCTCGGCGCCACGACGAGCGAGGGTCGCCTCCTCGACGACGGTGCCCTGCAGCTTGACGACCTGATCGGCCGTGTAGTTGCGGGTGACGCCCTTCCAGCGGGGGTTGGTGTCCCAATCCTGCTGGAGTTCCGCAGCGGTCTTCGGGGTGCCGACGTTCGACATCTCTGACTCCACTTCTTCGTTCGGTCTCGGTAGCCCCGCCGGGCGGACTGTCGCGACGTTTCCGTCTTCGCTGTCCGACCACTGCTGGAGCGGGTATTTGCAGACTTGCTAGGCCCGCGAGGTGTACTTCCACACGATGGCACAGGACAAAAGTCCCGTCTACCTGTTGTAAGTGTGAATCCACGCTAGCTTTCACGAGCATTTTGCTAATGCTGCAAAATTTGCTTGCGAATAGCAGCGGCGGAATCTACTTGCCAGTAGCGCTGACATGCGGTTTTGCATAACGCCCGTACTGTTTGCGTGACGGGGGCCACCGGTGCGTGACGCGCCGACGGCCGTCCAGATGTGAGCACCTTCACAGTTCATTCTGATCTTGGTCCTTGTGAGGCGGGCCACCGGGGTCCGAAATCCAAACCATTCGGTCGACTGAAAGTCGAAAAACTAGCGTCGCTAGACAATCTAGCCCAGCCCTGCTATCGTTGGTGCAGTTCCTAGCGCCGCTAGATTTCAGTCGAAAGAGGCAGACCAATGCTCATCCTGACCGGCCAGATCCTCGCCGCACTCGCCGTTCTCGCCAATGCCGTCGTCTACGGCACCGACTGGTCCGTCGCCCTCATCACCCGGTCGGTCTACCGCCACCTCGACGACGCGACCGTCACCATGAGCGCCGGATGGGGCCACTACTACGGGGACAAGCGGATGCCGATCTTCGGAGCGGGCGGCGTCATCACCGCGGTCGCGGCCCTGGGCCTCGCCATCGCCGCCGGATCGACCGGCGCGGCCGTCGCCGCCGGTATCGCGCTCGCCGCCCTGCTCACCTGGCTGGCCTGCTACGTGCTGATCGCCAAGCCGATCAATACCGCCCAGACCGCCGCCGCCCAGTCCGGCGTCATCCCCGACAACGCTCGGGCGCTGCAGAACAAGTGGGACAGCATCCTCAATGCGCGGGTCGCCCTGCAGACGATCGCACTGTCCGGTCTGCTCGCCGCCCTCGTCCTGTTCTGACCTCGCCGATGGGCACCCCTCCGGCCCATCGGCGCGGCCACCCGGCCGACGACTACCGGACCGCTTCCCGGGCACGGGAATTCAGCGGTCCGGTTTCGTCGCCGGAGTATTCGATCGCGCGCAATGCCAGCAGGCACATCGCATCGGAGAGATCCATGTCGAGTTCCTCGGCATGCAAGCGCGCGACCAAGAGATCCGATTCCGAGTTCTCGCAGACGGATTCGCACAGCAGCAGCTCCGCGAGCCGCACCCCGACCAGGGCTTGTTCCCTGGTCAAACGCCTCTTCGTGGGAAGATAGGACAGCATCCATCGGCCCCGGTCCGGCTCCGGCACATCGATCCGGAAGGCGACCTCCGACACGAGGTCACTGGTGATCAGCCACTCCGAGACCACCTGAATTGCCATGCGCGAACTCCCTTCTGCGCCGTCGACCGTCGCAGTCGGTCGACCCACTTAAAGAGTGCAGAAAAAAGAACGCGAACTCCCGAAGTCTCGACGGAGAACTTCCGCAATACCGCCATGGTGCTTGACCTGGTGAAAAGGTCGCTGATACCAAGGAATATGCAATAACCGGGGGCGGATTTCTCGGCGGTGTCGCCGTCATCTCGGCGGGCCGGGCGCGGGCGGGGGCCGATCGGAGGCAGGGTGAGTACTCGTCATCCTACGACCAAGGGTCCGCATCCGACGACCAAGGCGGAGCGCCGACGCCTGCGAGATCTGTTGGCGGACACCGGATTGACCGACGAGCAGTTGCTCCCGCTGCTGGTGTGCGAACTGCGGCAGCGCGGGCTGCGGCCGCGCACGGCGTGGCGGTACGCGGCGGGGCTGGCGCGGACCAATGGCCGCCGGGAGATCGCCGAGCTCACCCTCGAGGATGTGGCGACCGAGTTCAACGAGCGGCGCGCCACCCGCAGAACCGTTCAGGCCAACCAGATTTCGTATCTGGAGCGATGGCCGACGGTGCCCAGCGGTCCGCGGCTCACCCTCGAAGTGCTGGAAACCCTGGCCGATATCTACGGCACCACCTGGGATCAGCTGGTCGACACCGAGGATCTGGCGACGCTGGGTCCCGACGAGGTGACGCGTTTCCGCGATGCGGTCGCCCGGCGCAGCACCCTGCGCTCGGGGACCCCGGCCGCGGATCTGCCGCCGCGCGAACCGAATTTCATCGGGCGGAAGGCCGCAGTGAAGGAACTGGGCGGTCGCATCGTGGCGCATCGGCGCGCCCGCAGCGAGCCGTCGGTGCATGTGATCCACGGTCATCCGGGAGTCGGCAAGACCGCTTTGGCGCGTTTCGCGGAAGCGTTGTTCGCGCCACGCTATCCGGACGGCCGGATCTGGGTGGATCTGCACGGCTACACGCCAGGCCGGGAGCCGCGCGAGTCCGCCGACGTGCTCGAACAGCTGCTGCTCGAGATCGGGATGCCGCGCGAGTTGATCGCCGCGGAACGCGGCCGTCGCGCCGAGCAGTGGCGCACGGCCATGGATCGCAAACAGATGTATCTCACCTTCGACAACGCGCCCGACAGCGAGCATGTGCGAGATCTGTTGCCGCAGACGCCCGGAACGCTGGTGGTGATCACCAGTCGCACCCGGTTGACCGGGTTGGCCGGGGCCGACCCGCTGCATCTGGCGGCCATGACCGAGGTGGAGGCCGAGCAGCTGCTGGTGCGGCTGGCGGGGCTGCCGCCCGGCTACGACCGCGCGGCCGCGCAGCAGATCGTGCGGACCGCGGCGGGATTGCCGCTGGCCATCAAGCTGATCGCCGGTCATATCGCGTATCACGGGGAGGGCATGCTGGCCGAGTGCGCCGCCGACTTCACCGAGTTGACCGAGCGCAACAAGGAGCTGTCCGAACGCAACAAGGAGCCGGCGGCCGACGAGGGCTCATCCGCCCGGTCGGACGATTCGCCCGCCCGCTACATCCTCGACCGCTTCCGGGCCGAGAAGGAGTCGGTGCGAACGGCTTTCGAGATGTCCTATCGCCGCCTCGGCGACCCCGATCTGCAGCGGCTGGTCCGGCTGCTGGGCTGGCTGCCCGGCAACGAGGTCACCGCCGAGACGCTGGGCGCGATGGCCGCCATCTCACTCGACGAGGCGAAGACGCTGATCAATCGCCTCTCGGAGGCGGGCCTGCTGGATGCGATCGTCGGCAGCCATCAGCAGTCGCGCTATCGCATGCACGATCTGAATCGGCTGTGGGCGCAGGTACAGGCGGACCTGGAGAACCAGCCCGACGATCGGCGCGCGGCGGTCGACCGCATCATCGGCCACGGCCTCATGGTGGCCCGCCAGGCCGCCACCGTGCGCCCCTTCGACGCCGCGGGCAGCCCCTACCGCGCCACCAGTTCCCTCGACGCCGCCACCCACGCCCGCGACTGGCTCAACCGCGAGCGGGAACTCCTGCTCGGCTGCCTCCCCCTGGCCGGAATCCATTCCGACACCGCGGAATTGGCCCGCCTGCTGGCCTGCCACCTGTGCAGCCTGGGCCACTGGTCCGAGGCCGACCGCCTCTACGACCGCGCCCTGCGCATCGCCCACCGCCTCGACGACCGCGTCGGCCTGGCCTGGGCCCTGCTCGGCCGCGGCCGCATCCAGCGCCTCCGCGGCCACCACGACAAGGCCGCCGCCACCTTCGACGCCGCCTACCGCATCGCCCTCGAGCTCTCCGACCGCCGCATCCAGGTGGAACTCCTCTGCGAACGCGGCCAATCCGAATGGATGACCGGCGAATACCGCTGGGCCCGTACCCATTTCCAGGAGGCCCTGCAGATCTCCCGCGAAATCGGCTACCGGCAAACGGAATGCGACGCCCTGGAAGGTCTCAGCCGAGCCGAGCGGATGTCCAGCCGCTATCGCGAGGCGGTGCGGCACTCGCAGGAGGCACAGGCGATCGCCTCCGAACTGACCGATCTGGAGCGACTCGGCACCGCCCAGTGGGGTTATGCCGAGGTGGTCCGGCTCTGGGGTCGCTTCGACATGGCGCGCCCGCTCTACCTGATGGTGCAGCGGATCGCCCGCAGCATCGAGCACCGCAAGCTCGAGGGCGACGCGCTGCTCGGTCTCGGCCATGTCGAGCGCATGGCGGGCAATCCGGAGGTGGCGCACAAGCGCTATGACGCGGCGCTGGAGATAGCTCGCCGCATCGGCGACCGCTACAGCGCGGAATGGTCGCTGTGGGGCCTGGGCAATCTGGCCCGGGCCGAAGGCGATCACGAGCACGCCCGCGACTGCTTCACCGAGGCCTACGAGATCGCCACCCTGATCGACGACCCGCTCGGCCAGATCGACACCCTGCGCGGGCTCGGCCACAGCTACCGGCCCGGCGCGCACAGTCCGGAAGCACCCGAATACCTCAGGGCACGAGAGCATTACGAGGAGTCGCTGAGTGTCGCGCGCGATATCGACGACCAATTGGGTCAGGCCGACGGTCTGCGCGCGCTGGGCAAGCTCGCGGCCCAGATCGGCGACCTGCGCACCGCGGGCGATCTGCTCGCCCGGGCGGTCAAGCTGTACGAGAACATCGAATCGCCCCGCGCCGAGATCCTGCGCGCGGAGTGTGCCGAGCTGGGCTGCTGACCGGCCACCGAGCAACCTGCAGGTCGCTTGATCAGCGAACAGCGGCGTTCGGGACTACCCTGCTCGCGTGAGCCCCGAACGCTGCGATGGAATCGTGCTCGCGGCCGGTGCCGGTCGGCGGTATGGCATGCCGAAAGTGCTGGCCGAGGACGGTCGGTGGCTGCGTGGGGCCGTGGCGGCGCTGCGGGACGGCGGGTGTGCGCGCATCATCGTGGTGCTGGGCGCCACCGGGCCCGCGTACCGCACCGCGGACGGCGGCTGGCTGGTCTCGCAAACCTCGGGCATCGCGATTCCCGAAGGGGCACAGCCGGTTTGGGCGGCCGACTGGGACATCGGCGTGAGCGCGTCGATGCGCGCCGGATTGGCCGCGGCCGCCGCGACGGGGCTCGGCCTTGCCGAGTCCGAGCAGGATCAGGCGGTGGCGGGGCCGAATCTTGCCGGGGCCGAACCGAATCAGGGCGGCGAGCTCGGCTCAATGGTGAGCGGCGGGCTCGTGGGAGGCGTGATTTCGAACGGTGCCGAGACGGCGACCGGCATTGCCGTGGCGGCGGAAAACCCGCAGCGACGTGGGGATCAAATATCTGCTGCGCGGACTTCGAAGACAGGGAATACCTCGGCGCGGAATACCCACTCGCGGAATTCTGCGACGGGAACTTCCGGGGCGGGTCGGCCCGGACCGGCCGAATTCGTGGCGATCATGCCGGTGGATACGCCGGATGTCGGGGCGGATGTGGTGGGGCGCTTGATCGCGGCGGCGCGGGCGAGTGAGAGTGGTTTGGCGCGGGCGGTTTTCGGTGGGGCGCCGGGGCATCCGGTGGTGTTGGGGCGGGGGCACTGGGCGGGGGTATGTGCCAGCGCGGAGGGAAATTCGGGGGCGGGCACTTATTTACGGCAACGAGCGGATATGGTGTGCGTCACGTGCGATGACCTCGCAACGGGGATCGATCGGGATTATCCGGCGGGACGCGCACTGTGATCGGGAGCATGTGATGCGGGAAATCGTCGAGGACCTTCTGCGGGTGTGGCACAGCGGGCGAACCGGTGGGCTGGCCACTCTCGTTCGCACCCAGGGTGGTACGCCGGTGCCGGTGGGTTCGGCCATGGTGGTGGACGCCGACGGGCGGGCCTTCGGATCGATCTCGGCGGGCTGCGCGGAGGCCGCCGCCTACGAGGCCGCGGTGGAGTCCGCGCGGTCCGGACGGCGTGGGCTGCAACGCTTCGGGCCGGGCAGCGGGCTGGACGCGCAGATGGACTGCGTCGGCACCCTGGACGTCTTCACCGAACCGTTCTCGCGCCGGCATTTCCCCGAATTCCCCGACGTGGCAGCCGATATCGCGGCGCAACGGCAGGTCACCGTGTTCACGGTGGTGTGGCATTCGGACCCGGATGTGATCGGCCAGCATCTGATCACCGACCGCAAGCACGGCACCGAACTGGTGTCGCTGCCGGATTCGGATGTGTTCGTGTCCTCGTTCGCGCGGCCGCCGCATCTGATCCTGGTGGGCGCCAACGTGTTCGCGAGCGCGCTCGCCACCCAGGCGAAGCTGCTCGGCTACCGGATCACCATCGTCGACGCCCGGCCGACCTTCGCGAACGCCGCGGCGTATCCGGGCTGCGAGGTGGTGGTCGACTGGCCGCACCGCTACCTGAACACGCTGGCCGCCAAGGGCGAGATCGATGCCAGCACCGCCATGGTGGTGCTCTCGCACGACCCGAAGTTCGAAATCCCGCTGCTCACCGTCGCTTTACGACTACCCGAGCTGGGCTACCTGGCCGCCCTGGGTACCCCGGCTTCACACGCGCATCGTTCCGAGGCCCTGCAGGCGGGTGGCTTTTCCGACGACGTCCTGGCCCGCCTGCACTCCCCCGCCGGTCTGGATGTGGGCGCACGCACCCCGGCCGAGACCGCCGTCGCGATCGCCGCCGAACTGCTGGCGGTCCGCAACGGGACCTCGGCCGAACCCCTGTCCGCCACCCCGGGGAGCGGCAAGCGGCACGTGCAACTGGTGCGCTGAACCGCTCGCCGATCCGAAAACCCCGCTACGACTTCAGTTCCGGGTGCTCGGCGAACATCTCCTTGAGCACCGACAGGTCGAACAGCTGGCTCGCCTTGATATCGATCTTGGCCTTGCCGAGCGCGGTGATGTTCTGCGCGATCAGGTCGTCGGTCATGGAGAACAGCCCGTTGACCTTGGAGTCGGCGGAGACGACCAGCCCGTTCTGGGCCGCGGCCTCCATGGTCTGCTCCTTCAACTCCAGCCGCTGATCCTTGCCGTACACCTCGACGGCCAGCCGCGCCGACTCCTCGGAGCTCGCCACGGCGTCCTTCCAGCCCTTGACCTCGGCCATCAGGAACGCCTTGAGCTTGTCGCGCTCGGAATCGATGGTCTTCTGGCTCACCGTCAGCGTCTCCGCCACCAGCGGCAGCCCGTAGTCGGCGAACAGGAAGTTCACGTTCTGAAAGCCCTTGGAGGCCAGCGTGATCGGCTCGTTGGTGGCATAGCTGACCCAGCCGTCCACCTCACCGTTGGCCAGCGGCGTCGGATCGAATTGCGCGGGCACGATGGTGACATCGTTCGGCGTCATGCCGTTGGCCGTCAGCAGCGCGTTGAAGATGAGCTGATTGGTGTCCTGCACACCGATCTTGCGCCCCTTCATGTCCTGCGGTGTCTTGATCGGCTTGGCCGCCGAGCTCACGATGCAGAACGGATTCTTCTGATACGTGGTGCCGACGATCTTGGCGGCCAGCCCCTCCAGGATCGCGGGCGCGGTGGTCTGCGGCGCGGACATGCCGATCCAGATCTTGCCGGTGCCCAAGCCTGCCTCGACCGAGGTGCTGGCCGCGCCGCCCGCGATCAGATTCACCGAACCGAATCCGGCGTCCTTGTAATAGCCCTTGGAATCGGCGAAGTACTCGCCCGCGAATTCGATGTTCTTCAACCAGGACAGCTGCACCGCGACGGTCCCGTATTTGGAGCCGTCGGCCGAACTGCCATTGCCGCCGCCGGAGGAACTGCTGCCGCAGGCGGCGAGCACCCCGGCACCGCCCACCGCCGCACCGGCCAGTCCGGCGTAGCGGAGGAAGGAGCGACGCCCCAGCGACGACGGGGACAACTGCGAGACCGAATCCGGCCGGAACAAACCACTCATCCGGAGAATGTAGGCCGTTTCGATTTCCGATATTTTGCTTTTCCGCAGGTATTTGTGTGCGGCACGTTAACTCGTGATCTCAGTCGCGGCCCTGCTCGGGCGCGAAACGCGCGAGCACCAGGTTTTCGGCCACGCCGACCACCGCGTACGCGAACACCGACACCACCGTCACCAGCGCGATCGATGCCCAGAGCCGGTTGTATTGGAAGGTGGGGATCGCACGGATCAGTCCGGCGCCCAAACCTGTTCCGCTGCCCAGCCATTCGCCGAGCAAGGCACCGATCAGCGCGCCCGGCACCGAGACACGCGCGGCGGCGAACACCGACGGCAGCGCGGCGGGGATGGCCACCATGCGCATGGCCGTCCAATTCGAACCGCCGTACGCCACAACCAGTTCCGTGGCTTGCCGGGGCGCGGACCGCAATCCGGTCATGATCATGACCAGGGCCGGGAAGAACACCACGATGGCCGCCATCACGGTGACCCCCAGCAGCCCGCGCCCGAACACCAGCACGATGATCGGGGTGATCGCCACCAGCGGCACCGACCGCAGCAGCATGGCCACCGGCATGAACGCCTGCGCCACCGCCGGGATGCCGATGAACAGCGCGGCCACCACCAGCGCCGCGCCCAGCCCGGAGCCGAAGCCGATCAGCGCGTCTTTCAAGGTGATTCGCATTTCGTCGAATATCACCCGGCGTGCGGTGTCCGAGGTCGGGCCGGTCACCAGGTACTTCCACACGTCGCCGGGACTCTTGCCGACCAGGCCGACCTGCGGGTACAGCTTCAGAAAGCCATACCAGAGCGCCACCAGCAGAATCAGCGAAACCACCAGCGGCAGCAGGAATCTGCCGATCGGACGCAGCACATTCAAGGTCTTCATCACGCCTCCGCTCGCGTCCAGGGCACCGCCACCCGCGCCACCAGCGCGACCAGGGCGTAGCCCAGGCCCGCCAGGGCGGCCGCGGCCAGCGCCATGCCCCAGGTGCGCGGCACGTTGTAGGCGGTCTGCGCGGCCGTCAGGGCCACGCCGATCCCGCTGTCCACGCCGCCCAGATACTCACCGATGATCGCGCCCAGCACCGCCGACGGCGCGGCGATCTTCAAGGCGGCCAAGGTATTCGGCAGCGCCGCGATCACCTGCACCCGCCACAGCCGCTGCCAGCGCCCGCCACCGTAGGCGCGCACCAGATCCAGGCTGGTGCGATCCGCGGACCGCAGCCCGGCCACGGTGGCGACCATCGTGGTGAAGAAGCAGTACATGGCGGCCAGGAACACCGTCGGGGTGCGCCCGCCGAACACCACCAGGATGATCGGGCCCAGCGCCAGCAGCGGCGTGCAGTAGCTGAGGATGGCCAGCTGGGTGACCAGCATTTCGATCGGGGGGATCAGGATGACCAGCAGCGCCAGCACGATCGCCAGCGCATTGCCCCACACGAAACCCTGCAGCGCGCCCCACGCCGTGACCCGGAAGTTCGGGCCGTAGAGCGCCCAGCCGTCGGAGTACATGGTGTGCACGACATTCCACGGGCTCGGCACGGTGCCGCCCGCGACCCGCAGTTCGGCCAGCACGGTCCAGCCGAGCAGCAGCACCAGGATGCCCGCCAGCCCGCCCAGTCGCGAGATCCGCAATCGTTCTCGTAGCTCGCTCATTCCGAGGCCACCCCGCCCTGCCCGCTGCGCCCGAACAGCAGTTCCTGCAGATAGTCGTGCAGCTTGTGGAACTCCGGGGTCCGCATCATCTCCGGGGTGCGCGGGCGTGGCAGATCGATGTTCACGACCTCCACCACCCGGCCCGGGCGCGGGCTCATCACGGCCACCACGTCGGAGAGGAACACCGCTTCGGCGATGCCGTGCGTGACCATCAGTGTGGTGGCGGGCTTTTCGGTCCAGATGCGCAGCAGTTCCAGGTTGAGGCGCTGCCGAGTCATATCGTCGAGCGCACCGAACGGCTCGTCCAGCAGCAGCACCGTCGGCTTCACCACCAGGGCGCGGGCGATCGAAACCCGTTGCCGCATACCGCCGGACAGCTGCGCGGGTTTGGCCTTCTCGAACCCGTCCAGGCCGACCAGGCGGATCAGATCGGCGACCAGCTCCTTGTCCGCGGGCAGTCCCGCGACCTGCAGCGGCAGTTTGATATTGGATTCCACACTGCGCCAGGGCAACAGCGCCGAATCCTGGAAGGCGATCCCGAACTCGTGGCGGCGACGCAACTCCGCCGGGGTCTCGCCATTGATCATCGCGGTGCCCGCGGACGGCGAATCCAGATCCGCGAGGATCCGCAGAATCGTCGACTTACCGCAGCCCGACGGCCCCAGCAACGACAGGAAAGCCCCTTGCGCGGTATGCAGATCCACCGCGTCCAGCGCCTGCACCACTCGCCGCCCGGAGCGGAACGTCTTGCTCAACCCGCTGATATGAATGCCGGTACCCGCGGCGACTTCCTCCGAACTCATAGCGCCAACGGTAAGTGGCCGGAATTGCACGCAGATTGCAAATGGACAGATGAAATGACGGACTTGTTACCACCACGTTGAGGGCTCGAACCAGTCACGTGCCTCGCGGCGGAACAGCAACACGATCACCGCCAGCGACACCAGCGGACCCAGCGGGCCCGGTGGCCGCCCCTCGGTGATCGACGGGACCGTCCACAGCATGTTCATGGCGGCCACCAGGATCGCCCCGATCCGCACCAGCTGCCCCTCGGAGTTGAAGGTCAGCGCCACGAGTCCGAGCAGGAACGCCGGAATGAACGGCACCGCCGTCGGAATCGCCGATCGCGCCCCGAGCAACCAGCCCTGCGACGCCACACAGATCACACCCAGCCCGGCCATCCCGAGCGCGAGCAATTGAGCCGCGCGCACCACCCGCGGCATCCGGTACCTGTCCACACCCGCCCCCCGACCAGGCTGAGTATCTAGGTCCGACACTCCCCCAACCTAACCCCGTACAACCCCCCGAACCGCGCCACCACGCCGGTTCACAGCGACTCCACACCTGCCGGAATCACGGCCGCGCACCCACCGATTCGAGTTCCCGGACCTGCACCGTGGGCAGCAATCTTTCGCGCAGCACCCGGTCGATCTCGCCCGCGACCGGAATGACCACGGCGGCAGCCGAAGTGGCGACCGCATCGGCCAGCAGCACCGGCCAATCCGGCACCCCACCGGCGGCCAGGGCGGCGATCAGCGCCGCCACCGCGGCATCACCCGCCCCGGTCGGATTGCCCGCCAGCGGTTTCGGCAGGGCCGCCGTCCAGGCCCGGGTAGGGGTGACCGCGACCATGCCCGCGCCGCCCCGGGTCACCACCACCGCCGCCACCCCGTCGGCGATCAGGGGCTCCACGGCCGCCAGGATCTCGGCAATCGTGCCCGCCGGGCGGCCGGTGAGACGTTCCAGCTCATCGGTATTGGGGGTGAGCACCACGCCGGGCACCCGGGCCGCCAATTCCAGCGCCTGACCGTCGAAATCGCAGATGGTGGGGACACCGGCGGCCAGCGCGGTGCGGGCCAGTTCGGCGGGCACGCCTGCGCTCACCCCGCCGGGCAGCGAGCCGGCGATCACCAGGCCGCTCATGTCTGAGAGAAAGCCGTTGACTCGCACCCGGAGTTGATCGACGGCGTGCGGTTCGGTGACCCGCGGCCCGGGCTCCCACAGCGCGGTGGCGGTGCCGTCGTCGGATTCGCTGATCACCACCGTGCGCCGCACCCACGGCAGCGCGTGCACGAAATCCACCGGCATCTCGAGCTCGGCGGCGGCCGCGAAGGAATGATCGGAGAATCCGGTGGCGCGCGCGTACTTGCCGAGTTGATTGAGCACCCGGGTCACATTGATGCCGCGCCCGCCCAGGCGCTGATCCACCGAACGCACCCGTTGCGCTCGACCCCGCTCGAAATGTTCGACCCGGTACGTCATGTCGTAGGCGGGGTTCATCGTCACGGTGAGGATCACCCCATCATCACTGCATGTCACGGCACCGGATGCAACCCCTGCAGCGCATTGTGGCACCGAATGTCGTGCGGTCGAATGCCGTTGCCATTCGGAGATATTCGAAGGGCAGGATGTCGGCCGTGCACTCGCTTCCGCCCAAACACCTGCTGCTGCAGGCCTGCCGCGGCCTGCCCCCCGAAGATCATCCGGTGCTGCGCTGCGCCGGATTACTCGCGGACCTGCACGAGCGGCGACTCACCACGGCGAGCGGCACCGATCGGATCGACCATGATCGAGCCCGGCTGGTGCACGACATCGACTGCTGGGTGGCGGCGGAACTCCCCAAGGCGGCACGCGACGCCCACCTGCACACCGAAACCGTGGGAACCGTGGTGGACCGGCTCGCCCAGTTCTCCGCGCTGGCCTACCTGACCCTGGCCATGTCCCCGGACGACGCGGTGCACGAGGCCGCAGAGCGACTCACCGAACTGGCGATCGCTTACGAGGATCTGGCGGGTGAACTGGCGACGGGCCGACGACGGCTACCGAATCTGACCGGCACCCACGACTACGAAGCCTGAACCTGAAGCGACCGTACGGGCCGCGAAATTGACCGCGGCCGATGGTGCCCGGCGAGGGGGCAGGGCACCATCGGCCACAAGGGTGGACCATGCGCAGTCCACCGTCGGATCGAGCGGGCGGCACGATTTCACAGGAATCCGCGTGGGAGATGCGGTGGCAGTACCTGCTCCTCGTCACCTGACAACCGTCCGGTCGATGTCGACTCCTGAATCATGGAGTCCGAAGCTCGGAGCGTGCCTTGTTCCAGCTGTGAATCCTCTGTGAGGGAGGCTCGCTTTTCGGAGCTTTCAGCCCGGTAGGAGGGCTCGGATGGTGTCGATGGTGTCGGCTTCGGCGGGTTCCTTGTCGGGGCGGTAGCGAACTACGCGGGCGAAGCGGAGGGCTACGCCGCCGGGGTAGCGAGGGCTGGTTTGGACGCCGTCGAGGGCGATTTCGACGACCAGTTCGGGGTAGAGGTAGACGGTGCCGGTGTCTCGGGTGCGTTCGTGGCGGGGGAATTCGGCTGTCTGCCATTGGAGTAGGGCGTCGGTGAGGCCCTTGAAGGTTTTGCCGACCATGATCGGGTCGCCGCCTTCGGGGTCGCGGGCGCCGAGGTGCAGGTTGGACAGGTAGCCGGTGCGGCGGCCGTAGCCCCATTCCGCGCCCAGGACGATGAGGTCGAGGGTGTGGGTGGGTTTGATCTTCTGCCAGGACTTGCCGCGGCGGCCCGCCGCGTAGGGGGCGTCCAGGGACTTGATCATGATGCCCTCGTGGCCCGCGGCCAGCGCACCGTCGAAATATTCGGCGGCCGCCTCGGCGTCCGGGGCGAGCAGGGCGGGGATGACCAAGGCGGGGGCGACCGTGGTGAGGGCGGCGCGGCGGTCGCGCAGCGGGGCGTCGAGCAGGTCGACGCCGTCGAGGTGCAGGCAGTCGAAGAAGTACGGGTGCAGCAGCAGCTCCTGGGCGGTGGTCGCGCCGAAGCGGCTCATGGTCTCCTGGAACGGACGCGGGCGACCGGAGTCGTTGAGCGCCAGCGTTTCTCCGTCGAGGACCACGCTGGTGCAGTCCAATTCCCGCACCAAATCCACCAATTCGGGCACGGAGGCGGTGATGTCGCGCAGGGTGCGGGTGAAGACCCACACCTGCTCGCCGTCGCGGTGCACTTGGATACGGGCACCGTCCATCTTGACCTCGACACTGGCGGCACCGTCGAATTCGGCCAGCGCCTCGTCCAAGGTCGCTCCCGGCGAGGCCAACATCGGCTGGATCGGCCGTCCGACCTCGAGCCGGAACGCCTGTAGGGCCTCGACACCGCCGGACCGCGCGGCGACGGCGGTGACCGGCAAGCGCCCGGACAGCATGTGGGCCCGCCGAACCGCGGCGATCGGCACTTCGAAGGCCGCGGCGACCGCTTCGGCGACGATCGCGGTCAGTGCCCCCTGCCGCATCTCCCCGGTCAGCAACCGCACCAGGAAATCGCGCTCGTCCGAGGTGGCGGCCGTGAACAGCTCGCTCAGCAACTCCTGCCGCCGCGCGGTGGACCCGCTGCCACCGACCGCCGCAAGCGTCTCGAAGAACTTGTCCACCACCGTCACGGTGAGTGTCGGCACCGTAGCGGCGTCGACCTCGAGGGTGGTGAGCGTGCGCCAGCCGGTGCCGATCCGCCCCTGCGGCAGCTCCCCCGACAACCAGGCCACGACCTGCGCCAATTCCGCCGGCGCGGCCCGGCGCAGTAACTCGGCGAAGACGCCGATCTTGTTCTTGCGCGACGATGTCGCCCGCGCACTCCCCGACGCTTCGACCACCTCGGACAAGAGCATGGTCCGACGGTAACCCGCCCCACCGACAGCGGCCTGACCCGAAACTCGACAGCGGTGTGACCCAAAGCTCAGCAGCCCTGTTAATTCCCACGTTGGCAACCATGCGAATTCGCCAATAAACTCGGTCGCATGGCCAAGACTTTTGTCGGGGCGCGGCTGCGTCAGTTGCGCACCGAGCGTGGACTGAGTCAGGTGTCCCTGGCCAAGAAGCTCGAGATCTCCGCGAGCTATCTGAATCAGATCGAACACGACGTGCGCCCGCTCACCGTACCGGTCCTGCTGCGCATCAGTGAAGTCTTCGGCGTCGACGCCGGCTTCTTCTCCTCCCAGGACGACACCCGGCTCATCGCCGAACTCCAGGAGGTCGTGATGGACCAGGAGCTCGGGGTGGAGGCCGACGCCCAGGAGATCGCCGAAATGGTGTCCGCGCACCCGGGTTTGGCGCGCGCGATGGTGAACATGCATCGCCGCTATCGCAATACCACCGCGCAGCTGGCGGCGGCCACCGAGGATCGTTTCGCCGACGGCAGCGGTTCGGGCGCCATCTCCAAACCGCACGAGGAAGTGCGCGACTACTTCTATCAGCGGCAGAACTACATTCACGAACTCGATACCGCCGCCGAGGAACTCACCCATCGCATGCGTTTCCACGGCGGCGATCTCAAGCGCGAGATTCCGCGCCGCCTGGCCGACGCGCACGGCGTGCAGATTGTGGAGCGCATCGACCTCGGTGACGGGCTGCTGCACCGCTACGACACCACACAGCGCCGCCTCGAGATCGCCCCGCATCTGTCGGGCGGACAGCGGGTGTTCAAACTCGCGGCCGAACTCGCCTATCTCGAATGCGGTGACCTGATCGAAAAGCTGGTGGCCGAGGGCAATTTCTCCAGCCACGAATCGATCGTGCTGGCGAAGCTCGGCCTGGCCAACTATTTCGCCGCCGCAACGGTGTTGCCCTACACCCATTTCCACGAGGTGGCCGAGGATTTCCGCTACGACATCGAGCGCCTGTCGGCCTTCTTCACCCAGAGCTACGAGACCATCTGCCACCGCCTCTCGACGCTGCAACGCCCCAAACTACGCGGCGTCCCCTTCTCCTTCGTCCGCGTCGACCGGGCGGGCAATATGTCGAAACGCCAGTCCGCCACCGGTTTCCACTTCTCCTCGAGCGGCGGCACCTGCCCCCTCTGGAACGTCTACGAAACCTTCGCCTACCCCGCCAAGATCATGACCCAGATCGCCCAGATGCCCGACGGCCGCAAATACCTCTGGGTCGCCCGCACCGTGGAACGCCGCGCCACCCGCTACGGCGAACCCAGCAAGACCTTCGCCATCGGCCTCGGCTGCGAACTCCGCCACGCGGGCCGCACCGTCTACGCCGACGGCCTGGATCTCAACGACCCCAAGGCAACTCCGATCGGCGCGGGCTGCCGAGTCTGCGAACGCTCGAACTGCCCGCAGCGCGCCTTCCCACCGCTCGGCAAGTCTCTCGATATCAGCGAGCACCGAAGTTCCATCTCCCCCTACGTCATTCAATGACCGATACGGTGACCTATTCACCTCGGAAACACCGGCCGGAGTTCGACCGAACTCGATAGTGTGAAAATTGAAAAGGTAATTGCCACTGCCGGTCTGACCATTGCCGCGATGGCGATCGCAGGGGGTACGTCCTACGCCGCGCCGACGCCGGATCCGACCAAGGTGCAGTCGATTACACATCCGGCCCAGGATCAGAATGATGTGGGCTATGCGATTGTTCGTTCCGATTCGGATGAGACGGTCACGACAACTCTTACCGGGGGCACGTTCCAGCTCACCGACACCGCGGTGAACATTCTCGACGGAAACGGCATCGTCACTTCCACGATGCCACTCTCGGTGACCATCGACGGCACCGATCAGGTGCTCTCGCTGAACCCCAGCATCGCTGACGGCGGCGCCGCACTGGTCGCACACCCGACCGCCACCGCCGTCGCGGCGGGCACCGCCCAAACCGGCAGCGCCAACGCGGCGACCGGCGCGCTCATCGGGGGCATCTTCGGTCTCGTGGTCACCGTCATCAGCATGGGTTTCGGATTCATGGCGATACCCGCCGGGATCCTGCTCGGCGCGATGATGGGCGGGATGAGCGGCTCCGGGACGCCGAGCACCACCAGGCCGTGCTACGTCAGCCCGAACACCTACCTGGCGTACTGCTACTGACGAACACCGTCGCGCTCGGGCCTTCATAAGGCCTGAGCTGCGCGGATATCTCCCGCAACACGATCGGATCCGGTTGCGGTGAGCAGAAATTCACGCCTACGCAACAGTAGAAATCCGACCTTCACCGAGAGTCATTCCGGCGCAACACTTCCCGTTTACCGTTCCGTCTCACGAATACAGCCGTTGTATACGCGGCGGTATTCGCAAGCGGCGCAGGCGTCGCCGAACACCGTGAAGTGAAGGATCCGCCCCATGCACGACTCTCCCCGCCGGGACAGGACCACCCGCCTGACGAAGGCGATCATCATTCCGACCGCGCTGGCGCTCTCCGCCGTCATGCTCGCCGGTTGCGGTTCGCGTGACAGCGACACCGCGTCGGGCTCCAATGCCAAGTCCTGCGTGGACACCTCGAAGGACACCATCAAGATCGGTTCGCTGCACTCGCTGACCGGCACCATGGCGATCAGTGAGGTGACCGTCGCCAATGCCACCAAGCTGGCGGTGGATCAGATCAATGCCGCGGGCGGCGTCATGGGCAAGAAGCTCGAGGTGGTGCTCGAGGACGGCGCCTCGGACCCTAAGACGTTCGCGGAGAAGGCCGAGAAGCTGGTCAGCTCCGACTGTGTGGCCGCGGTGTTCGGCGGCTGGACCTCGGCGTCCCGCAAGGCCATGAAGCCGAAGTTCGAATCCCTGAATTCGCTGCTGTACTACCCGGTTCAGTACGAGGGTCTCGAGGACTCCAAGAACATCTTCTACACCGGCGCGACCACCAACCAGCAGATCATCCCGGCGCTGGACTACCTCAAGCAGAAGGGCATCACGTCCCTCTACCTGGTGGGCTCGGACTACGTCTTCCCGCAGACCGCCAATCGCGAGATCAAGGCGTACGCCAAGGCCAACGGCATCGAGATCAAGGGCGAGGACTACGCGCCGCTGGGCTCGACCGACTTCTCCACCATCGTCAACAAGGTGCGCAGCGCCAAGGCGGGCGCGGTGTTCAACACGCTCAACGGTGACTCCAATGTCGCCTTCTTCCGCGAGTACGCCAACGCGGGCCTGAAAGCCGCCGACATGCCGGTGGTTTCGGTGTCGATCGCCGAGGAAGAGGTCGGTGGCGTCGGCGTGCAGAACGTCGCGGGCCAGCTGACCGCCTGGAACTACTACCAGACCGTCGACTCCCCGGCCAACAAGGCGTTCGTCGCCGCGTACAAGGCCGCCTACGGCGCCAACAAGCCCACCTCCGACCCGATGGAGGCCGCCTACACCTCGGTCTACCTGTGGAAGGCGACCGTCGAGAAGGCGAAGTCGTTCGCGGTGGCCGACATTCAGAAGGCCGCCGACGGCGTCAGCTTCGACGCGCCGGAGGGCACCGTCACCATCGACGGCTCCAACCACCACATCACCAAGACCGCCCGCATCGGCGAGATCCACCCCGACGGCCTCATCTACACCGTCTGGGATTCCGGCAAGCCGATCCAGCCGGACCCGTACCTGAAGAACTACACCTGGGCAGCGGGCCTCAAGTAATTCGGCGGCCGCCGATGAGGGGCGGCTGGTGCGGATCGCGTGAATCTCTCACCGTGCGAACCGCACCAGCCGTACGGCTGCCACCACCGCCCCGTCATTCCGGCGAGCTTTTGGCCGGAATCCACCACCACTGCCGGTCGATTCACGAGTGTGGATCCCGGCCACGGACACGCCGGGATGACGGGGCGCGTCTTTGACGAAGAAGGTGCTCACATGGATGTCCTTGTCGGACAACTCTTTACCGGGCTCAGCCTGGGCTCGATCCTGTTGCTCGCCGCGCTGGGCCTGTCATTGACCTTCGGTCAGATGGGCGTCATCAATATGGCGCACGGTGAATTCATCATGGCCGGGTGCTACACGACTTACGTTGTGGAGCAAACGATCTCGTCGACCGGCGTGGCACTGATCGTGTCGCTGTTCGTCGGCTTCCTGGTCGGCGGTCTGCTGGGCGCCGCCCTGGAAATGGGCCTGATCCGCTGGATGTACGACCGTCCGCTCGACACCCTGCTGGTCACCTTCGGTGTCGGCCTGGTGTTGCAGCAGGCGGTGCGGGACATCTTCGGCGCGCCCGCCAAGAACGTGGTCGCCCCGGACTGGCTGACCGGCGGCCTCACCATCGCTGGCACGGTCGTGCCCAAGACCCGCATCTTCATCATGGTGCTGGCCGTGGTGGCGGTGATCGCGCTGGCCACCGCGCTCAAGACGACCCCGCTGGGCCGCCGCATCCGGGCCGTGGTGCAGAACCGGAGCCTGGCCGAAACCTCCGGTGTCTCTTCGCGTCTCACCGATATCAGCACCTTCTTCATCGGTTCGGGCCTGGCGGCCGTGGCCGGTGTCGCGCTGACCCTGATCGGTTCCACCAGCCCCACCATCGGGCAGTCGTATCTGGTGGACGCCTTCCTGGTGGTCGTCATCGGCGGCCTCGGGCAGATCAAGGGCACCGTCATCGCGGCCTTCGGCATGGGCCTGCTGAATTCCTTCGTCGAATACTCGACCACCGCGACGGTCGCCAAGGTGATCGTCTTCATCGTGGTCGTGATCTTCCTGCAGGTGCGCCCGCAGGGCCTGTTCACCGTCCGCACCAGGAGCCTGGCATGACCACCATCCAGCGGCTGAGCGCCAACTCTTCCCTGAAAGCCCTGGGCGGCTTCGCCATTGCCGCCATCGTCCTGTTCGGGCTCGCGCCCGCCATGCTCTCCGACTTCCGGTTGAGCCTGCTGGCCAAGTTCCTCTGCTTCGCCATCGTCGCCGTCGGCATCGGCCTGGCCTGGGGCCGCGGCGGCATGCTCACCCTCGGACAGGGCGTGTTCTTCGGCATCGGCGCGTACATCATGGCCATGCACCTGCAGATGGCCGACGCCGCCAAGGCACACGAGGACGTGCCGGAGTTCATGACCATCGCGGGCGTGGACAAACTGCCTTCGTACTGGCAGCCTTTCGCGTCCGCGCCGGTGGCGATCCTCGCCATTCTGGTGCTGCCCGCCGCGATGGCCGCGGTCCTGGGTTTCGGAGTGTTCAAGCGCCGGGTCAAGGGCGCGTACTTCGCCATCCTGAGTCAGGCGCTGGCCGCGGCGCTGGCGATCCTGCTCACGGGACAGCAGACCATCGGTGGTTTCACCGGTCTGAGCGACTTCAAGTCGTTCTTCGGTTTCCGCCTGGATGATCCGGTCAACCGGCGCATGCTGTTCTTCATCGCGTCGGCCACCCTGCTGATCGTGGTCGCGGTGGCCCGCCAGCTGATGCGCAGCCGGTACGGCGAACTTCTTGTGGCCGTGCGGGATCAGGAGGAGCGGGTCCGCTTCCTCGGCTACGACCCGGCCAACATCAAGATCGTCGCCTACGTGGTGGCCGCCTTCTTCGCGGGCATCGCGGGCGCGCTGTTCACCCCGATCGTCGGCATCATCTCCCCCGCCGACATCGGCGTGGTGCCGTCCATCGCCTTCCTGATCGGCGTCGCCATCGGCGGCCGCACCACCCTGCTCGGGCCGGTGCTTGGCGCGATCGGCGTGGCCTGGGCGCAGACCACGTTCTCCGAGCACTTCCCGTCGGCGTGGACCTACTTCCAGGGTGCGCTGTTCATCGTGGTGGTCGGTTTCATTCCGGCCGGGCTCGCCGGATTCGGGCCCATGGCACGGCAATTGCTGGAGCGAGTGCGATCCGTGCCACGCGGGACGCTCGCGGTCGCGGAGAAGGTGGAAGCCTGATGGCCGAGTATCTGGAAATCAGCAAGCTGTCGGTGAGTTTCGACGGTTTCAAGGCCGTCTCCGACGTGGATCTCACTGTGCTGCAAGGTGATCTGCGCTTCCTCATCGGGCCCAACGGCGCGGGCAAGACCACCCTGATCGACGCCATCACCGGCCTCACTCCGGCCACCGGTTCGGCCCGCAAGTCCGGCACCGAGCTGATCGGCCGCAAGGTGCATCAGATCGCCCGGCTCGGCGTGGGCCGCACCTTCCAGACTGCGAGCGTGTTCGAACAGCTCACCGTGCTGCAGAATCTCGATATTGCCGCGGGTGCTGGACGTTCCGCGCTCACCCTGCTGCGGCGGCGGCGCTCGGTGCTCCCGGAAATCGAGGAGGCGCTCGAGACGATCGGGCTCACCGACCTGCGCGACAAGCCCGCGGGGGTGCTCGCGCACGGGCAGAAGCAGTGGCTCGAGATCGGCATGCTGCTGGTGCAGCACGCCTCGGTGCTGCTGCTGGACGAGCCGGTGGCGGGCATGAGCGCCGAGGAACGCGAGGAGACCGGAAACCTGTTGCGCCGCATCGGCGACGAGCGGGTGGTCATCGTCGTCGAGCACGACATGGACTTCATGCGGGCCTTCGCCAACTCGGTGACGGTGCTCGCGGGCGGTCGCGTGCTCAGCGAAGGCAGCGTGGAGCAGGTGCAGGCCGACCCGAAGGTGCAGGAGGTCTACCTCGGCACCGCTGCGGCCGGCGAGCTGCCGCCTACGGAAACAGCGCAGCAGGAATCGGACGAGGCGAAGGAGGCCGCGGATGCTGGAACTCGTTGACCTACACACCGGCTACGGCCGCACCGAGGTGATTCACGGTGTGTCCCTGACGGTTCCGGACAATGGCGTGGCCGCCATCATGGGCCACAACGGGGCCGGAAAGACCTCGCTGCTGCGCGCCGCGGTGGGCCTGCTGCCCGCCAAGTCCGGGCGCATCCGCTTCGACGGCGAGGACATCACCAAGATGTCGCCGTCGCGGCGGGTCAAGCGCGGCATCGCCTACGTTCCGCAGGGGCAGCAGAGTTTTCCACAGCTGTCCACAATGGAGAACCTGCAGGTGGTGGCCGATGGCCGCAAACGCGGCAAGGAACTCGTCGACGAATCGCTGACCCTGTTCCCCGCGCTGCGCGAGCTGCTGACCCGCAAGGCCGGGCTGCTCTCCGGCGGCCAGCGCCAACAGCTGGCCATCGCCCGCGCCCTCATCACCGAACCGAAACTGCTGATCCTCGACGAGCCGACCGAGGGCATCCAGCCGTCGGTGGTGGCCGAGATCGAGCGCACCATCATCGAACTCACCGCGCGCGGCGGCCTGAGCGTGCTGCTGGTGGAGCAGCACATCGGATTCGCGTTGCAGGCCGCCCAGCAGTTCTATGTGCTGCGCTCCGGCCGCATCACCTCGTCGGGGGCCGGTGGTGCGGGCGCGGAATCCGCGGTGCGCCTGGCCATGGCGATCTGATCGGACGCACGTGAACGCGCGCAGGGGGCGTATTCCGTTGTCCGAGCGGGTCTACCGATCACTCCAGCGCGATCTCGCGGCCGGGGTGCTGGTGCCGACCGAACGGCTCGGCGAGGAACGCCTCGCCGAGACCTACGGCGTCTCCCGCACCCCCGTCCGCGAGGCACTGGCCCGCCTCTACGCCGACGGCCTGCTGGAACGCCACGCCGACGGCCTCTACCCGTACCGCCCCCGGGTCGACGAACTCGGTGACCTCTACGAACTCCGAATCGTGCTGGAGGCCAGGGGAATCCAGCGCCTGCCCGCGGACGCCGCCCCCGACACCGCGGCCGTGCGCCGCGAGCTCGAGACCTGGCGGCGCATCCGCGAACACCCGCCCGAACCCGGCGCGGCCCTCATCGCGGCCGACGAACAGTTCCA
Source organism: Nocardia heshunensis (assembly GCF_054782115.1). Classification (NCBI taxonomy): domain Bacteria; kingdom Bacillati; phylum Actinomycetota; class Actinomycetes; order Mycobacteriales; family Nocardiaceae; genus Nocardia; species Nocardia heshunensis. The sequence continues at coordinate 323,651 of NZ_BAAGTC010000008.1, forward strand.
CACCACCCTGTTGCAGGCCGCGGGCAATGCCGCACTCGCCGACGCCCTTTCGGCCGTGCATGCCCGGATCCGTCCGATCCGCGCCCTCGACATGCCGACCCCCGGCCGCATCGCCGCCATGGCCGACGACCACATCGTCATCGCCGAACACGTGCTGGCCGGGGATTTCGAGACGGCCCTGCGCACCCTGCTGGCGCACCTCACCAGTTCCCGGGCGCACGTGCTGACCCGGGCCCGCCGCGCCCTGGAACTCACCAAACTCGCCCGGGCGATGCGAGAATGACCCGCCACGCGCGCCACGCCTGGCGGGTGGCCCAGACAGGGTGTTGACTAGAGGGATGGTGTCGATGGAGCCACGCATTGCCCCTGGTCGTCTGCGCGAACTGGGGCCGGTGAACTGGGTTGTCTGGCAGGCGCTTTCCCGCGCCGCAGGGACGGACGATGCCCATCTGTTCAGCACATTGGGCCGGACCGGCGGTCTGTTCCGCGGGTGGCTGCACTTCTCCGGCCGCCTCATGCCCGGCGGGAAACTGCGCCGCTACGAGTCGGAACTGGTGATCCTGCGCGTCGCCCACCTGCGCCAATGTGATTACGAGATGGACCATCACATTCGTTTGGGGCGCCGCGCGGGCGTCACCGCCGAAATCCTGGACCGCCTGCGCGAGGGCCCGGCGGCCGCGGGCTGGACCGACACGGAACGCGCGCTGCTCACGGCGGTGGACCAGCTCGTCACCAGCCGCGACCTCGACGACGCCACCTGGCGGACGCTCGCCGCGCACTACGACGAGCGCCACCTCATCGAAATCGTGCTGCTGACAAACCAGTACGAGGGCCTCGCCAGCACCATCACCGCGCTGCGCATCCAGACCGACCACTGAATTCAGCCCCGCAGGCGGTACACCGGCTGGGTGGCTACCTCCGGGATGGGTTCGGTCGGCTGGATGTGATGGGCCAGCCGGGCATGCAGGTGCATGTCGTGCCACCCATCGGCATGCAGTCCCGCACTGCGGTTGATGCCCTCGAGGATGAAGCCGGATTTGTGGGCCACGCGGCAGGATTGGGCGTTGTGGATGGAATGCCGCAGTTCGAGACGATGGAATCCGGCTACCTCGAAGGACCAGCGGACCAGTGCGTCCACCGCCCGCGGTGCGATGCCGCGCCCGCGCGCGGCGGGCACCACCCAGTACGCCACCTCGGCCTCACCGTGCCACAGCTCCATGTGATGCAGCGAGGCGCGCCCCATCAACCGTCCGCTACGACTGTCCGCCACAGCCCAATTCGCGGCGGTGCCACTGGTCCAGGAGCGCGCCCAGTTGTCCACCCAGTCACCGGCCTCCTCGAGCGTGTCCGCGGTGCGGACATGCCAACGGCGAATGGCCGGGTCCTGGAAGGCGCCGTACACCTCCGGCCCGTCGCGGCGTAGCCACGGCCGCAGCACCAGCCCGTCTCCCACCGGGAGCACCGGCTGCGCTGCCCGCGTGAAGGTTTCGGTGGCGACGATTGCCGGGGCTGCTCGCGGCATAGCTGGAATTCTGCCCGTGATCGACCGATCCGCGCGGCGAAATTGAGACCATCGTCCCGATCGGTCTGTCCCGCGCGAATTGTCCGCGCGGTCAAACAGCGCTCAGTGCCTGCGGTTTTCGATCAGTACGGCCAGTCCGTCCAACACCCGGGCCAGCCCGAACTCGTAGGCATGATCCGCACTGTAGGCGCTGTCATGGGCCTCACCGGCGACCGCGCCGACCCGGGCCGCCAGAGGATAGCGGTCGGTATCGAAGACGTGCGCCAGCAGCGGGGCCGCCCGCTCCCACCAATCCCGATCGGACTGCCCGCTCTCGGCGGCGGCACGGGCGCTGTCGATGGCCAGCTGCGCGGTCGAGGTGACGAAGCCCAGCACATAGGTGAGCGCGGCGTCCATTTCCAGATCATCGAGGCCGAGACCGTCGAAGGCCCGTAGCTCGTGGTCGTATTTCGCGGCGACGCCGGGACCCAGCGGCGGCCGCGTGGTGGGCAGGTACGCCACCCACGGATGTGCCGCCAGCAGTGCGCGATTCTCGGCGGCTATCGCGGAAACCCGGTCGCGCCAGGGCATTTCACTCAGGTCCGGACGCGGCATGCGCTGGTAGACGGTGTCGAGCATGAGATCCAGCAGTTCGGTCTTGCCGGGCACGTAGGTGTAGGTGGCCATGGGCGTGATGCCCAGCTTCGCCGCGACCGACCGCATCGTGAGCCCGGCCAGCCCTTCGGTGTCGGCGATCTCGAGCGCGGCAGCGATGACGGCGTCGAGGGTGGTGCGCTGTTTGGGTCCGCGCGTCGGGCCGCCGGATCCGGGTACGCGCCACAGCAGTTCCAGCGTGCGCACCGGGTCGCCCGCACTGCTGCGTTCCCCGCCTTTTCCGGCCATGTCGCCTCACCTCCGCCGCCGATCGTATCCGCGTGACGGTCGTCACATTGCAGCCCGTCCGGAATGTACGTACAAAGTACAGCGTACTTGGTACAGAGTTAATTCGCACCACCCAGGAGGACCCGTGAACATCACCGCATCCGCGATCTCCCTGAACGTGACCGACCCGGCCGCGTCCGCACAGTTCCTCATCGACCACTTCGGCTTCACCGAGAAGATGTCGGCCGACGGCTTCGTGAACGTGACCCGCGACGACGCCGGATTCGACATCGTCTACCTGCGCACCGGCCTGGGCAGCTTCAAGCCCGAGCGGATCGCGGGCAGCGCGGGCGAGGGCCTGCTGGTCGCCTTCGTCGTCGACGACATCGACGCCGAGTACGAGCGCGTGCGCGGCGAGGGCGTTCGGATCGTGACGCCCATCGAGACCGAGCCGTGGGGTGAGCGCTACTTCCAGGCCCTCGACCCCAACGGCATCGTCATCCAATTGGTCCAGTGGGTCTGACCGAAAACCGCTGACGAAAGTTTTCTGCCAACCGTGTCGATTCCCGTCGACCCCGATCGAGGAGTAGGCAAGGACCAATCCGGTCCCGCACCTCGACGGAAGGATCACCGATGCGCAAGGTAGTGGCTTTCTCGCACATGACCCTCGACGGCTTCGCGGCCGCACACACCGGAATGGGACTGGAATGGACGGGCCACGGCTACAGCCCGGATCTCGCCACCTTCCACGACGAGCGCATCCGCGCCGACGTCGGCACCACCGTGTACGGCCGCAAGACGTTCGAGGGCATGCGCGATCACTGGTCGACGGTCCCGGACAATCCGGAGGCCACGGCACACGATCTCGAGCACGCCGAATGGGTGACCAATATCGACAAGCTGGTCTTCTCGACCACGCTCGAGTCGCCCGGCTGGAACAACACCCGCATTATCAGCAAGAACGCGGCGGCCCGCGTCGCGGAGTTGAAGGCGGAAACCGGTGACGCCCTGGTCATCTACGGCAGCCCGACCCTGGTGCACTGGTTCGCCGCGGCCGGACTCATCGACGAGTACCGCATCGCCATCCACCCGGTGACGATCGGATCCGGCACCCCGCTGTTCCTCGACAAGACCGAACTGACCCTGAACCTGCTGGAGTCGAAAACCTTCGACGCCGGCGCCGTTTACGTCCGCTACGCGGTCGCGTAGAGAGAGGATCGAAACATGCGACACATGGTGCTGATTCGACTGGACCCCAGCCAGGCCCCGGACGGTCCGAGTGAAACGCTGATCGAGGACATGGGCGCCCTCATCGAAGAAATGACCAAGGCGGGCGTACTGCTGGACACCGCGGGCCTCGCCGTCGACGAAACCGTCCGCATCCGCCAGACCGCCAGCGCACAAACCGTCCTCGACGGCCCCTACACCGAGTCCAAGGAGATCATCGGCGGCTACTGCCTGCTGCAGACCCGATCGACCGAAGAAGCAGTCGAATGGGCCAGCCGCTTCCTGCGCGTCCACGGCCCGGAATGGAACATCGAGGTCGAGGTGCGGAAGCTCGAGGGCGGCCAGAACTGAATCCCCCACCCACGGACCACACGCCGGCCGCGCCCGGGGAAGCCCGGGCGCGGCGGGCGGTGGAGGCGGCTTGGCGGATCGAGTGGCCCAAGCTGGTTGCCGGGTTGACCAGGCTGGTCGGGGATATTGCGACGGCTGAGGAGTTGGCGCAGGACGCGCTTGTTGCGGCGTTGGAGCAGTGGCCGGGGGCGGGGGTTCCGCCCAATCCCGGCGGCTGGCTCATGCTGACCGCGAAACACCGTGCGGTGGACCGGATTCGGCGGGATGCGAACTTCGCGCGGAAGCTGGAATTGCTCGGGCGGCAGGCGATCCTGGAGGCGGAGGAGCCGAGTGCGCCGGAGCCAGGGATCGCCGACGATCTGTTGCGGATGATCTTCACGGCCTGCCATCCCGTGCTGACGCCGCCCGCGCGGGCCGCGCTCACCCTGCGCATGGTCGGCGGCCTGACCACCACCGAGATCGCCCGCGCCTACCTGGTCCCGGAATCGACCGTGGCGCAACGCATTGTGCGCGCCAAACGCACCATCGCGGCCAAAAAGGTCCCCTACGAGGTGCCCGAGGGCGCGGAGTTGACCGCGCGCCTGGACTCGGTGCTGGAGGTCATCTATCTGATCTTCAACGAGGGCTACACCGCCACCTCTGGTGAGCGCTGGCTGCGCGCCGAATTGTGCGAGGACGCCCTGCGATTGGCGCGCATCCTGGCGGGTCTGCTCCCCGAGGAGCCGGAGGTACACGCACTCGCGGCCCTGATCGAACTCCAGGCGTCACGCACCTCCGCCCGCAGCGAGTCCGGTACCGGTCTGGTGCTGCTGCCCGATCAGGATCGCTCCCGCTGGAATCGGCTCTACATTCGGCGTGGTTTCGCGGCCCTCGCCCGTGCGCACACGCTCAATCGAATCCGCACTCTCGAGCCCGGTCGCTATGCCCTGCAGGCCGCCATTGCGGCGGTGCACGCCATGGCCCCCACCGCCGAGGACACCGATTGGCGACGCATTGCCGGGCTGTACGCGATTCTGGCGCAGCGTTTTCCGTCGCCGATCGTGGAATTGAATCGCGCGGTCGCGGTGGCCATGCTGCACGGGCCCGCCGCCGGATTGGAATTGGTGGATGCGGTGGCCGCTCCACTCGACGACTATCACCTGCTGCACGCGGTGCGCGGGGATCTGTTGCTGCGCTTGGGCCGGGACTCCGAGGCGCGAGCGGCTTTTCACCGGGCGGCCGCGTTGACCGCCAATACCACCGAGCGCGAATTGTTGCTGGCCCGCGCCCGTTGAACCTGTGAATCCGCTCTGATCAGGCATTTCGGCGTGTCGCTCACCCCTTCCACGAATTGCCAGGGCGTACCGTCGATTTCGTTCGAAGACAGATAGGTCTGTTTTTTCGTGGCTTTTTGTGACCACTTGGCGTTGCGGAGAACAACACGGAAGGACCAGGCGTTGCGAGTTTTCGAGGACACCGAGAGAAGGCCGTTCCGAGCCGCCCTGCTCGGATTATTGCTGGCCGCACTCACACCGTTGACCGTCGCCATCGGCAGCGCCGACGCGCGCACCGATATCGCGAGCCCGATCGCGCAATCCGCCGAAATCCCGGCCGCCCTGCCGGTGGATCCGGCGAGCCTGCTGCAATTGATGGGCACTGCCCAGCGCTATACCAAGCCGACGCTGCAAACCGTCGCCCGATTCATCGTTCCGGACGAACAATTCGCGGCTTTCAACGAGATCATCACGCACGAGAGCAACTGGCAGGTCTTCGCCATCAACCCGACGTCGGGCGCCTACGGCCTCGCCCAGGCCCTGCCCGCGCACAAGATGTTCAGCGAGGGCCCGGACTGGATGTTCAACCCGCTCACCCAACTTCGCTGGGCCTACCGCTACATGGTCTCGCGCTACGGCAGCCCCAACGCCGCCTGGGACTTCTGGCAGGCCCACAACTGGTACTAGAGGGCCTGCCCGTCCTCGAAGCTCAGCTCAGGGCGGCGCGGAAGACCTCGGCGACCGGGGTCGACGGGCGGCCCAGCAGCTGCTGCAGGTGACCGGAGTCGACGGTCAGGATGCCGTCGGCGATGCCGGCGTCGGCGTCGGCCAGGACTGCGGCGTAGCCGGCGTCCAGACCCGCGCCCTGCAGGGCGGTGGCGTAGTCGGCCTGCGGCAGGTCCTGGTAGCTGACCGGCTTGCCGGAGACCTCGGAAATCACCTGCGCCAGTTCGGCGTACGTGAGGGTCTCGTCGCCACCCAGCTCGTAGACCTTGCCTTCGTGGCCGTCGGTGGTGAGCACGCGGGCGGCGGCCTCCGCGTAGTCGACGCGGGACGCGCCGGATACCTTGCCCTCGCGAGCCGCACCGTAGAGCGTGCCGGTCTCGACGGCGTGGGCCAGGCCGCCGGTGTAGTTCTCCCAGTACCAGCTGTTGCGCAGCACGGTGGTCGGGATGGTGGCCTCGGCCAGCACGGCCTCGGTGCCGATGTGCTCCTGGGCGAGGATCAGCGGGTTGACCTCGGCCTTCGGAATGCTGGTGTAGGCCAGCAGCTTCACACCGGCCGCCTCGGCGGCCCGCAGCACATTGGTGTGCTGTTCGACGCGCTTGCCGAACTCGTTGCCGGAGACCAGCAGCACCCGGTCGACACCCTGGAACGCCTGCTCCAGCGCGGCCTGGTCGTCGAAGCTGGCGACCCGAATCTCGGCGCCGCGCTCGGCCAGGTCGGCGACCTTGGCGGGATCGCGGACCACGGCCACCACCGGCTGCGACCCGTCCTTCAACAGCGCCTCGACGACGAGACGGCCCAGCTGACCACTTGCTCCGGTGACTGCGACGGTCATGACTTCCTCCACGGTTTCAGGGAATGAACTGCACTCTCGGACTGTACTAACTAATAGTAAGCACATCCCATTCCCAAACCGCTACCCGAATGACAGGTAATCTGAAACTCATGACCGAGCGGCCCCCCGAGCAGGCGTTCGCGGTCGACCCCACGCTCGAGGCCGACGTCTTCGCTCGCAACTGTCAGTCCCGTCCCGTCCTGCAGGACGTCGCGAGTCGTTGGGGCGTGCTCGCCCTGGCCGCCCTCCGCGAGGGACCGTACCGCTTCTCGGCGCTGCGCCGCCGGGTCGACGGCATCTCCGAGCGCATGCTCTCGCAAACCCTGCAGACCCTGGAACGCGACGGCATGGTCAATCGCGAAGTCCAGCAATCCATCCCCCCGGTCGTCGAATACACGCTCACCGATCTAGGCGCCAAGGTAGCCGACCAACTGGTCGCCCTCATCGAGGTCCTCGAATCCAACATCGACGCCATCACGGCCGCCCAAACCGCCTATCACCGCCAATAGGGAGCCACATGTCCGCCGACGATGATCTGCACTACCTCGAACGCTGCGTGGAACTGGCCGAAGAGGCCCTGAACGCGGGCGACGAGCCCTTCGGGTCACTGCTGGTCGACGCGGACGGAAAAGTACTGGCCGAGGACCGAAATCGGGTCTCGGGCGGAGACCAGACCCGCCACCCCGAATTCGACCTGGCCCGATGGGCTGGCGAAAACCTCACGCCCGAACAGCGCGCGACAGCGACCGTCTACACCTCCGGCGAACACTGCCCCATGTGTTCCGCCGCCCACGCCTGGGTCGGCCTCGGCCGCATCGTCTACGCCGCCTCCACCGAGCAACTCCTGGCCTGGCTCAATGAGTTCGGCGTTCCGGCAGGCCCGGTCCGCCCCCTGTCGATCCAGGAAGTTGCGCCGAGCATCCCGGTCTCCGGCCCCTTCCCGGAACTCACCGATCGCGTTTACGCCCTGCATCGCCGCCTGCACCTGGCGGACTGACCGTCAGTATCGACGAAAGCGGCCCGGTGCCAGCGAATTTCGCTGGCACCGGGCCGCTTTCGGGGGTTCGGGGGCGAAGCCCCTGAGAGCTCTGCGAGTTAGAAGTTGATCATGTGGCCGGCGAGGCCGTGGATCGCTTCCTGGAGAGCTTCCGACAACGTCGGGTGGGTGTGGACGTTGCGGGCCAGCTCGTTGACCGTGAGGTCCCACTTCTGGGCCAGGGTCAGCTCGGGGAGGAGCTCCGAGACATCCGGGCCGATGAGGTGGCCGCCGATGAGTTCGCCGTACTTGGCGTCGGAGATCAGCTTCACGAAGCCGTTCGGGTCGCCGAGGCCGTGGGCCTTGCCGTTGGCGGTGAACGGGAAGGTGGCGACCTTCACGTCGTAGCCTTCGGCGCGGGCCTGCTCCTCGGTGAGACCGAAGGAGGCGACCTGCGGCTGGCAGAAGGTGGCGCGCGGCATCATCCGGTAGTCGCCCAGGGACTGGGTCTCGGCCCCGGCGATGGTCTCGGCGGCCACCACGCCCTGCGCCTCGGCGACGTGCGCGAGCTGCAGCTTGGCGGTGACGTCACCGATGGCGTAGATGCCGGGGACGTTGGTGCGCATGTACTCGTCGATGGCGATGGCGCCGCGGTCGGTGAGCGCGACACCGGTGGCCTCAAGGCCGTAGCCCTGCACGCGCGGCGCGAAGCCGACGGCCTGCAGCACCTTGTCCACGGTGACGGTCTCGATCGCGCCGGACTTGTTGTCCTTGATCGCGACGGTGACCTTGGACCCGTCGTCGTCGATGGACTGCACGGCCGCACCGGTGGTGATGGTGATGCCGAGCTTCTTGTACGCCTTGGTGATCTCCTTGGAGACGTCGACGTCCTCGTTCGGCAGTGCGCGGTCGAGGAATTCGACGATGCGGACATCCACGCCGTAGTTCTTGAGGACGTAGGCGAACTCCATGCCGATGGCGCCCGCACCCACGATGAGGATGGAGCCCGGCAGGTCGCGGGTGAGGATCTGCTCCTCGTAGGTGACCACGTTGGCGGACAGCGAGGTGCCCGGCAGCAGCTTGGTCTCGGTGCCGGCGGCGATGATCACGTTGTCGTACGTGATCTCCTCGGTGCTGCCGTTGGTCAGGGCGACCGACAGCGACTTGGGACCCGTGAAGGTTCCCTTCCCGTCGAACTCGTCGATCTTGTTCTTCTTCATCAGGAAGTGAACGCCCTTGACCCGGCCGTCCGCGACCTTGCGGCTGCGATCGAACGCCGCGCCGAAGTCGAAGGTCGCGTTACCCGAGATACCGAAGGTCTTCGCTTCCTTGGTGAAGATATGGGCCAGTTCCGCGTTGCGCAGCAGTGCCTTGGACGGAATGCAGCCCACGTTCAGGCACACGCCACCCCAGTATTGCTTCTCGACAATCGCTGTTCGCAGGCCGAGTTGAGCGGCACGAATCGCGGCGACGTAACCGCCGGGACCAGCGCCGAGAACGACGACATCGTAGTGGGAAGTCACGGCTTCGAGACTAGACCTGTTGTCCGATGCTCACTTCGGCATCCCCCGCCCACGTGAGAGGTGGAACACGTGAGAGCGGTCACGATTGCCCGGATTCCGCTCAGGCCTGCCCGGTCTCGAAGCGACTGACCAGTCCATCTCGCACGGTGAACCGCCACGCCGTGCGCATGGCACCCCAGCGATCATTCGAATAGTCCGCCACGAATTCGGTCGGCCCACCGATCGATTCGACCTTCATCCGACCGTTGGTCGCGAAGATCTCCGATTCGGTCCACTGCGCGAGATTCCGTTCCTGACCGTCGTCGCTCATGCTGGCGTCGGCGGTCAGGGTTTTGAAGAAGGCTCCGGAGTCGCCCGCGTTGACCGCGTCGACGAACTTCTGGACGGCCGGGTCGAGCTCTGTCATCACTGCATCCCTCTCGATCGGCGAGCCGGATAAGGACATTCGAGCAACCTGCGGGCGAGTCTAATCCCGCCACACCTGCCGGGCCACGCGCGCGAAGTTGCCGCCGAAGACCGCGGCCCGGTCGGCTTCGGAGAAGCCGCGCGCGGCCAACTCCGCGTCCAGTCCCGGCACTTCCGACTCGCCCAGCAGGTCCTCCGGCGGCACCCACGTCAGCGGACCGTACTTGGTGAACTCCTCCGAGAAAATTTCCGGCATCGACCCGATGACCGAGTTGAACTCGTCGCCGTCGAAGGAGAAGTCGGAGGCGACACCGATGTGTTCGATACCGAGCAATTCCGCACCGTAGGCGACGTGATCGGCCATGGCCGCGACCCGCTCGGCACGGGCGTGAGCCTCGTTGCGCCCCAGGAAGATTCCGACGCCGTTGATCCCGACCACCCCGCCGGTGGCCGCGCACGCCTTGGCCTGATCGTCGGTGATATTGCGCGGATGTGCCCACAGCGCCGCGAAATTCGAGTGGCTGTAGATCATCGGCACGGTCGTGGTCTCGGAGATGTCGAGTCCGGTGCGCCGCGAGCAGTGCGACCCGTCGGCGAACACCCCGACCTCGTTGAGCTTGCGGATCAGCTCGCGCCCGTACCCGGTGAGTCCGGTGTCCTCGGTGTCGAGGCAGCCGCAGCCCGCCGCATTGGCGTAGTTGTAGCTGGGCAGCAGCGACCGCAGCCCCAATTCGTAGAACAGTTCGACATTGTCGAGATCCCCCTCGAGCGGCCCCGAGTCCTCGAGGTCGAAGGCCAGCGCCACCGTGGATTCGGTCTCCGCCGTGGGCACCTCGGGCCAGGCGTCCTCGATGCTGTGCACGAGCCGGAACCGCTCGTCGGTCAAGGCATCTCGCCGAAACTGCGTGACCAGCTCCAGCGACTCGCGCGTCGTTTGCGGCGAATACCCGATATTCACCGACAAATACGAACCGGTCGGATACCGAAGCAGCTCGGTCACATCCGCGGTCGGCAGCAGCGGCAGGCAGCAATGCTGCTCCCACAGCCGGGGCCGGCCGGCCCCCGAACTTTGTTGCGGTGACACCGAACCTCCTCGCGGACGGGCTTCGAAGCCGCAATCCTACCGATCGGTGTGAGAAGCACCATCACTACTGTGGGACCGGTGGATCCGCTCGACCGCACGGTCTCGACCCAGCTGATCCGGCTGGTCCGCGACGCCGCACTGCAAGCCGGTGCCGGGGCACACCAACTGGCGGGCATTCCCGGCATCGACGAGCAGACCCTCGCGGGCGAACTGAACCGGATTCCCCTGGATTCGCTGATTCGCCTGTGGGAGTTGATCGCCCACCTCCGCCCGGGCCCCGGCGCGGGTGTCGCCGTGGCCGCCGCCGCGCCCCTGGGCACGCTCACCACCTGGGATTATCTGGTCACCACCGGATCCACCCTGGCCGATTCGCTGACCGCCGCCCAGCCCTACCACCGGGTCGTCACCGCCGCGGGTGAGAGCTTCGAACTCGCGGGCACCGACCGTGACCAGGCGGTCCCCGACCGAGCTTCGGCAGGCACCGGCGCACTCACCGTCGGCTACCGGACCACCGCGGGCGACCCTGCGGTCTCCGCGGTGGTCAACGAATACGTGCTCGCCTACTACCTGCGCCGTGCCCGCGAGGCCACCGGACGGCCGGTACGGGCCGCCCGCGTCACCTTCGGACATCCTGCGCCGCAACGAACTTCGAGCCTGATCGAGGCCTTCGGCACCGACCGCATCGAATTCGACGCACCCGCCGACAGCATCACCTTCCACGCCGCCGACGCCACCGCGCCCTTGCTACGCGCCGATCCGATGCTCGGCGACCTGCTGCGCACTCATGCGGACCTGGTGCTGGCGAGCTCGCGCGCCATTCCCGGTCCATTGGAAGCCTTCCGGGCCGCACTCGCCGACGCACTGACCGACGGTGACCTCACCCTGGACACCGTGGCCCGGCGCCTGCTGGTGAGCCGCCGCTCGCTGCAACGGCAACTCACCGACCACGGCACCACCTGGCGGCACGAGGTCGATCTGCTGCGCTACGAGCGCGCCGAAACCCTACTCGCACAGGGCCGTTCGACGGCGTCGGTGGCCGCCGAACTCGGCTTCACCGACGATCGCGCCCTGCGCAAGGCGTTCCAGCGCTGGCGCGGCACCTCGCCGACCGGGCTGGCGCACGCGGACCGGTCGGTGGCATCGCAGGACCTGGGAGCCGGCGTACAGCGGCCATAACGTTGTCCACATCGGGTCGAATAGACGACCCGGGACAGCGAAAAGGATTGTGCACCATGACAACTCAGCTGCGTAACGGCCACGAGATCCAGCTGGCCACCCGTCCCGACGGGGCGCCGACCGCCGCGAACTTCGCCCTCGTCGAGCGGCCGCTCCCGGAATTGCTGGACGGCCAGATCCTGGTTCGCAACACCTGGATGTCGGTGGATCCGTACATGCGGGGCCGGATGGACGACAAGCCGTCCTACCTGCCGCCCTTCCAGCTCGGCGCGGCCCTGGAGGGTTCGGCGGTCGGCGAGGTGATCGAGTCCCGCTCGGACGCGATCGCGGTGGGCGCCACCGTGACCCACTTCCAGGGCTGGCGCGACCTCGCGGTGGTGGACGCCGCCACCGCCACCGTCGTCGATACCGGCCTGGCAGCTCCGCAGCACTACCTGGGCGCCTTGGGCACCACCGGCCTGACCGCCTACGCGGCGCTCACCGCGATCGCCGAGGTCCGGCCCGGCGATGTCGTGTTCATCTCGGCGGCGGCGGGCGCGGTGGGCAGTGTCGCGGGGCAGATCGCCCGCAAGCTGGGTGCGAGCCGCGTCATCGGCTCGGCGGGCGGTCCCGCGAAAACCCGGCTGCTGCTGGAGGAGTTCGGTTTCGACGCGGCCATCGACTACCGGGCGGGCGACCTGCGCGGGCAGTTGGCCGCGGCCGCGCCCGAAGGCATCGACGTGTATCTCGACAGCGTGGGGGCCGAGCATCTGACCGCCGCGATCGAGGCCATGCGGCCGGGCGGTCGCATCGCCCTGGTCGGCGCGATCAGCGGCTACAACGCGGGCGGCGGAAACGGCGGCGCGCGAGCGGAATCCACGCCCGACCTGTACCTGGCCGCCACCAAGGAGATCACGTTGCGCGGCATGCTGGTCACCAGTCATTTCGCGAGCTTCGGCGAATTCATCGGGCAGGCCGCGGGCTGGCTGGCCGACGGCAGCCTGCGCACCCGGGAGACCGTCTACGCGGGCCTCGATCAGGCCCCGGCCGCGTTTCTCGGCGTGTTGTCCGGCGCCAACACCGGGAAGATGCTGGTCCGGCTGGCCTGACGCGGCCTCCGGCGGGACGTTCGCGAACGGCGAACGGATGACTCGGCAACAATGAGCGCATGACCGGTGTTGGAGAGGGCGTGACGGATCCCTACCTGTGGCTCGAAGAGGTCGAGAGCGAGCGCGCCCTGGAGTGGGCGCAAGAGCGGAACGTGGTGGCGAAGGCCAGGTTCGCGTCCTCGGAGCGGTTCGCCGCGCTGGAGGCGCGGGTGCTGGCCATGCTCGACACCGATACCCGCATCGCGTACCCGGGCCGCCGCGGCCGGTGGCTCTACAACTACTGGCGCGACCGCGATCACCCCAAGGGCCTGTGGCGGCGCACCAGCTTCGCCGAGTACGCCAAGGACGAGCCGGACTGGGAGATCCTCATCGACCTGGACGCGCTGGCCGCGGCCGAGGGCGAGAACTGGGTGTGGGGCAGCGCCGCGGTGCTGCGGCCCGAGCAGCGCCGGGCGCTGATCAGCCTCTCGCGCGGTGGCGCGGACGCCAAGGTGGTCCGCGAATTCGATATCGAGGCAAAGGCTTTCATCGCTCCGGAGGACGGCGGCTTCTACCTCCCGGAGGCCAAGTCCGATTTCGCGTGGATCGACGACGACACCTTGTACGTGGGCACCGATTTCGGCGCGGGCTCGCTCACCGACTCCGGCTACCCCCGCGTGGTGAAGCGCTGGCATCGCGGAACCCCGTTGGAGGCGGCGGAATTCGTCTACGAGGGCGAGACCACCGATGTGGCAGTCTCGGCGGGCTACGACCGCACCCCCGGCTATGAGCGGCACTTCCTGGGCCGCGCCACCGACTTCTTCAACGAAGAGGTCTACCTGCTGGAGTCCGACGGCACCCTGCGCTTCATCGACGTGCCCAGCGACGCCAGCGAGTCCTGGTACAAGGAACTGCTGCTGGTGCGCCTGAAGTCGCCGTGGGAGGTCGACGGCACCACCTATCCGGCGGGTTCGCTGCTGGCCACCGATTTCGAGGCCTTCCTTTCCGGCGCACGCGATTTCGAGGTGCTCTTCCGTCCCGACGCGCACACCGCGCTGCACGGCTACGGCTGGACCGAGAACCATCTGCTGCTGATCACCCTCGAGGATGTGCAGACCAAGCTGCACGTGCTCACCCCCGGCCCGGACGGCTGGACCCGCGAACCCCTCGCCGACACCCCGCCCATGGCCACCACCAGCGTCATGAATCTGGACCGCCTGGAGGGCGGCGACGAATTCATGCTCTCCACCAGTGGTTTCACCCGCCCGACCACGCTCATGGCGGGTTCGGTGGGCGGCCGCATCGAGCCGCTCAAGAAGGAACCGGAGTTCTTCGACGCCGACGGCATCGAGACCGAACAGTTCTTCGCCACCTCCGACGACGGCACCCGGATCCCGTATTTCGTGATCCGCCACCGTGATCGGCGCGGCACGCCCGGCCCGACCGTCATGTCCGGCTACGGCGGTTTCGAGGTGTCGCGCACCCCCGGCTATTTCGGCGCGGTCGGCATGGGATGGCTGGAACGCGGCGGCACCTACGTGATGACCAATATCCGCGGCGGCGGCGAATACGGCCCGGAGTGGCACACCTCGGTGCTGAAGGCCAACCGGCACAAGGCATACGAGGATTTCGCGGCCGTGGCCCGGGACCTGGTTGAGCGCGGCATCACCACCCATGCACAGTTGGGCGCGGTCGGCGGCAGCAATGGCGGCCTGCTGATGGGCGTCATGCTGACCCGCTACCCGGAGTTGTTCGGGGCCATCGTGTGCCAGGTGCCGCTGCTGGACATGAAGCGCTATCACCTGCTGCTGGCGGGCGCGTCCTGGATGGCCGAGTACGGCGATCCGGACAAGCCGGAGGAGTGGGAGTTCATCTCGAAGTACTCGCCGTACCAGAACACCAGCGCCGAGCGGCAGTACCCGCCGATCCTGCTCACCACCTCCACCCGCGACGACCGCGTGCACCCCGGTCACGCGCGAAAGATGGCCGCGCTCTTGGAATCCGAGGGTCACGACGTCTGGTACTACGAGAACATCGAGGGCGGTCACGGCGGCGCGGCGGACAACAAGCAGTCGGCGTTCCAGGCCGGGCTGATCTACGAGTTCTTCACCCAGCAGCTGATGCCGGACTGATCAGCCGATGATCGCCGCGAGCCCGTAGCCGATGGCGATGGACGCGACGAGAGTGACCAGACCGGGACGCATGAACGAGTGGTTGAGCACGTACTTCCCGAAATGGGTCGTCCCGCTCTGGTCGAAATTCACCGCGGCGATGCTGGTCGGATAGACCGGCAGGATGAACAGCGCCGCCACCGCGGGCAGCATGGCCACCAGCTGCGCCGAGGGAATGCCGAGGGCGATGCCCAGCGGCATCATCGTTTTCGTGGTCGCGGCCTGACTCAGGATGAGTGCCGCGACCACGGTCACGATGATCGCGAAGGTCCAGGGCCAGTCCTTGGCGATAGTGCCGAGCTTGTCGACGATCAGCGCCTTGTTGGCCTCGACGAAAGAGTCACCCAGCCAGGCCAATCCGAACACGCCGACCAGCGCGACCAGACCCGCCTTGGCGACCGGGGTGCCGGGCACCACCGCGGCATTGACCTTGCACACCACCATGATCACCGCGGCCGTGGCGAGCATGAGCACCTCGATGGCGTACGGCATGGCGAGCGCGTCGACCTTGCCGCCAGCGCCGTGCACGTCCGGCCGCAGGCTCGGGAACGCGCCAGAGATCACGATGGCGATCACGCCCAGCAGGAAGATGCCCGCCGACCAGGAGGCGCGCGGCGGCAGCGGCGCCCGGTCGGCGTGGGTCGGGTCGATGGGCGGGATCTCCCCGGCGGCCAATCGGCGCTGATACTCCGGATCGTCGTCGAGATCCTTGCCCATCTTGATCACCGACAGCGCACCGATCATGGACCCGATCAGCGTGGACGGAATGGTGATGGCCAGGATCTTCACGATCGACCACCCGTCCGGCCCGAAGATCACCACGGACGCGGCCGTCGAGGCCGAGACCGGGCTGGCCACGATGGCGATCTGATTGGCGATGGTGGCAATGGAGATCGGCCGCTCCGGCCGGATTCCGCCCTCGCGCGCCACCTCGTGGATGACCGGCAGCAGCGGGTAGAGCAGGTGCCCGGTGCCCGCGCCGACGGTGAACGCATAGGTCACCAGGGGTGCGACGAAGGTGATCCGTTTGGGATTGCTGCGAATTATCCGTTCGGCGATTCGGACCATGTAGTCGACGCCGCCCGCGGCCTCCATGGTCGCCGCGGCCACCACCACCGACAGAATGATGAGCAGCACGTCCACCGGCGGCACCGTCGGTTCGACCCCGAAGATGGTGGCGAGCGCGAAGACGCCGATGCCACCCCAGACGCCGAGCCCGATGCCTCCGACCCGGGATCCGATCATGATGATGCCCAGCATGACCGCGAGCTCGAGCAGCATCTTGACCATCGTCGACCGCCTGTCAGGCTAGAAGTTGGTGGTGCCCGGGGCATGCTGTTACCGCGTCGCACTTGAAAGATATCCGGACCATTCGGAAAGATTGCGCTTTGTTTGCCAGTGTTGGGTATCGCTCAACAAACACTGCCCTTCCGAACGAGGAGTCGATGTGGGCCAACTGGACGAGCTGATCAAATCCACCGCCGCGGCGACCGGGCTCGATCCGGATGACGTTCGCGCCTTCACCGCCACCGCGCAGCGGCGCGAGTTCCCGGCGGGCGCGATCCTGTTCCACGAATCCACCCCGCGCGAGTGGGCGGGCGTCGTCGCCGAGGGCGAGGTGCAGATCATCTCCGGGCTCACCGGCCACGAAACGGAACTGGCCCGGCTCGGCCCCGGCAGCCTGGTCTCGGAGATCGCGCTGGTGGACGACACCCCGCACACCGCGACCGGCCGCACCACCAAGGGCGCGGTGGTGCTGATCGTCCCCCGCGCCACCCTGCGGGAAATGGCGGTGCTGCATCCGGAGCGCTACTACCGCATGGTCTCTCGCCTGGCCCAGCTCATCGCGCACCGCATGCGCAGCGTCTCCGAGCAGCTGTCGGAGGCGATCTCGGCCCAGCAACAGCTGGGTGGCATTCGCACCGAACACGATTCGCTCGGCACCCGGGAACTGCCCGCCGAGGCGTACTACGGCGTGCAGACCCTGCGCGCGGTGGAGAACTTCCCGATCTCGGGCATCAAACTGCGCAAGTTCGGGCACCTGGTGAACGCGCTGGCCTACGTGAAGAAGGCCGCGGCGCTGGCGAACGTGGAACTCGGCTCGATCACCGAGGAGAAGTCACGGGCCATCGTCGCCGCCTGCGACGAGATCCTGGAAGGCAATCTGCGCCAGGACTTCATCGTCGACATGGTGCAGGGCGGCGCGGGCACCTCGACCAATATGAACGCCAACGAGGTCATCGCCAACCGCGGCCTGGAGCTGCTGGGGCATCGCAAGGGCGAATACACCTACCTGCATCCGAACGACGACGTGAACTGCTCGCAGTCCACCAACGACGTCTACCCGACGTCGGTGAAGCTCGGTGTCTACCTGTCTCTGCAGGATGCGATCGCGGCCCTCGAGGAACTGCGGAATGCCCTGAAGGCCAAGGCCGTCGAGTTCTCCGACGTCATCAAGATGGGCCGCACCCAGTTGCAGGACGCCGTCCCCATGACGCTGGGCCAGGAGTTCGGCGCGTACGCGGTCATGATCGGTGAGGCCATCACGCATCTGTCGCGCATCTCGATCGACCTGCTCGCCATGAACATGGGCGCGACCGCCATCGGCACCGGCATCACCAGCCCGCCCGGTTACGCCGAGCTGGTCTCCGCCAAGCTGGCCGAGGTGACCGGGCTGCCCATCTGCCAGGCCGAGAATCTGGTCGAAGCCACCCAGGACTCGGGCGATTTCGTGGCCATCTCTGCCACCCTCAAGCGTGCCGCGGTGCAGCTGTCGAAGATCTGCAACGATCTGCGGCTGCTCTCCAGTGGACCGCGCGCCGGGCTGGGCGAGATCAATCTGCCTGCCATGCAGCCGGGTTCGTCGATCATGCCGGGCAAGGTGAATCCGGTCATCCCGGAGGTGGTGTCGCAGGTCTGCTTCCAGCTCATCGGCTACGACATGACCGTCACCATGGCCGCGGAGGCCAGCCAGCTGGAGCTCAATATGGCCGAACCGATCATGGCCTACGACCTGCTGATGGGCACCATGATGCTGCGCAATGCGGCCATCACCCTGACCAGTCGCTGCATCACCGGCATCACCGCCAATCGCGAGCACTGCCGGGAGCTGGTCAACCACAGCATCGGTCTGGTCACCGCGCTGGTGCCCAAGCTCGGTTACGAGCAGTCGGCCTCGATTGCCAAGGAGGCGTTGAAGACCGGCGGCAGCGTCTACGATTTGGTGCTGGAACGCGGTGCGATGACCAAGGAAGAGCTGGACGAGCTTTTGAGCCCGGAAAAGATGACGGCCCCGCGCTCCCGCTCGCTCTGAAGTCCAGCCTCGTCATTCCGGCGTGCTTTTGGCCGGAATCCACCCGGACGTGAATCAGCGGTCCCGCAGCCACTTTTCGACGTAGTCGAGGGTGGAGGCGGGATCGCTGATCCAGCCGTTGTGCCCGAGCGATTCCGGATTGTGCCAGCGGGTGATGTCGGCCTCGGGCATCTTGGCGAGCAGCTGCCGCGCCGAGCTCTGCGGGGTGAGCTCGTCCCCGGTCAGCGTGATCGACAGCACCGGCAGCTTCAGCCGCCCGATGCGCTCCTCGTAATCGATATCCGCTCCGGCGGGCTGGAATCGGCCGGTGCGGGCCAGCCGCGCCCAGTCGGCGATGAGCACCTTCGACTGCCGTCCGAACCCGCCCGCGGTAATGGTGTCCCCCGGCCAGAATCCGGCGAGATTGGCCGTCAGGGACAGTGCGGCACTGCCGAGCGCCGCCAGGCCCGTGTAGCCGCGATGGTGGGGCGTTCCGGACGCGACGAGGATGAGCCCGCCCAGCCGCCCGCGAATCCGTGAGGCGTACATGACGCCCAGTTGCCCGCCCATGCTGTGCCCGAGCAGATACGGCGTGCTGTCCGGAAATCGTTCCCGCACTACCTCGAACATGGCGGGGAAGTCGACGGCCACCAACTCCTGATAGCCGTGCGAGCTCGAGACGCCCGGTCTCGGCCTGCCGTCGTTGCCGCGCAGTTCCAGCAGCGCCACGTCGAATCCCCGGTCCGACAGGGGCTTCCCGAACAGCGAGTAGTACTCCCCCGGAACGCCGAGTCCCGGAACGATAACGACGACGGGCCTCGGCGTGTCGGCCGTAATGGGATGCCGGTGCGGCCCTTTCGCCGGGAGCAATCGCACCGTCACCGTCGACCCGTCGGGCAGCTGGATGGGCACGGTCTCCATGATCGGCACGCTACCCGCAAAATGAGCGCCCGTCCGCGAGGGGCGGACGGGCGCAAGTGGAGTCGGACAGTGGGATTCGGGGCTGGTCAGGCGCTGACCGCACCCATGATGACGCGGCGCAGCACGCGGATCACGTCGTCGAGCGGCTGGCGCGGTTCCGAACCGCTCCAGGCGTCGACCACGTAGTTGACCGCGCCGATGATGGCGAGCACGCGCATTTCGTAGTCCCCGGGCGGGATTTCACCGTGCAGGGCGGCATCCTCGGCGGCGCTGGCCAGCAGCGCGCCCCAGGCGCGGCGCAGTTCCAGGCGGAACTTCTCCACCTTGGGTCCCGCCCCGACGACTTCGACGAGTGCGACCCGGGCCTTGCGCGGATCGCGCCCGATGGACTCGATATAGGCGCGGACGGCGGCGTCGATGATGTCGATGGCGCTGGCGTCGGAGTGCTCGGCGATGGTGGCCGCCACGGCTTCCCGGGATTCGCGATCGATCTGCTCGTAGAGCTCGAGCAACAGCGATTCGCGTCCGGTGAACTCCTCGTAGAACTGCCTCGAGGAGAGGCCGGCGTCCTTGCAGATGGCCCCGACGGAACTATTGGCATAGCCGTCGCGCGCGAACACCGTGAGCCCGGACTCCAGAAAACGCGCACGACGCTGCCGCTGCCGGTCTTCTACGGGCTGCCCGGCGTACATTCTTCCCGCGTTCGTTTCCTGTGACATTGCGCCAGACAATACCGAAGGGCCCGATCCCCTCGTCATGGATCGGGCCCTTCGTTTGAACCTTCGACTTACCGCGCGTTAGCCGAAAGTTGGCTCAGTGACTTTCGGGATGCGACGCACCCGGGACGGTGGATATAGGCAGGGGAACCGCCCCGGGTTCGGGAAGCGCGTCCGGGGGAAGACTCGCGGCCCGATGTCGCATTGACCCGAAAGTCACTGATCGTTTGCCGTTCATCACGATACAGAGCGGTCGAACTGGACGGAATACTTTTCGAGGAGATTTTTAGTATTAATTTGGCGTGTCGCTCCGACGCGCGGCCCACCCAGGCCACGGACGCACCGGAGCCCATCGGCCGGAAGGCAAGACTGCCACCTGCGGCGGGCACGAAAAAGGGCCCGATCCCCTCGTCAAGGATCAGGCCCTCCGTCATCGATTCGACTTCCGCGCAGTAGCCGAAAAGTGGCGCTTCGGTGGCTACTTGGCCGACAGGGTCGAGGAACCCGTCTGCAGCAGCTTGATGATGGTCTGGGTCAGGACATCCGAAATGAGATTCGACATGGTGGTGCTCCGCTTCGACAGGTTGCCAGCGCTTTCACTGACTGTTTGCCATCGGGACGATACCGACGGAACACCCAGGCCGGGAGCTTTTCCATGAACTTTCTAGTTTTATTTCGAGATGCCCCTAGAGACCCCTATTCGACCGGAACCTCCGGCTCGCCCAGCGTCAGCATGAGGCGATTGGCCCACGAGAACGACGCCGTCGACAAAACCAGATCGTGCAGCTCCGCATCGCCGAAACCCAGCTCCCGCAAGCGTTTCAGATGATTCGCGTCCGCGCGCGGCGGATTGGCGGCCAGCGCGTCCACGAAATCGAGGATCGCGTCCCATCTTTCGTCGATCCGCACCCCGTTGCCCTCGTCCAGCAACCGCTGCACATCGTCACTACGCTTGGACAGCGCCGAAGTGAAACGAGAGTGAACGGAGGCGCAGTATTCGCAGCCGTTGTGCCGCGAGGTAACGGTCGCCGCGAGTTCGCGCTCGGCGCGGGTCAACCCCTCTCGACCGTAGAAGATCTCTTTGTCATTGGCACTGCGGTGCGCGAGCACCGCGGCGTTGCGCGCCAGTAGCCGGAAGTACGGCCCGACACCCCGATCCCCCTCCAGCAACGGCCGCTGCGCCTCATCCGCATCAACCAGCTTGATCGGCTCCACCCACGGCACCCAGTCCAACTGCTCCTGCGTGAACCCCGCAGGCCGCCGGTCGATTTCGACGCTGCGCACCTCGGATGCACCGGTGCGCACCTCGCCGCTAGTCATGCTCCGCTCCGATCAATTCGAGCCCGGCCAGCAGCCGGACCTGGAAGTGCACGAACCCGATGAGCTGCGCCACCGTCACGATGTCGCGCTCGGACAACCCCACCGGCGCCAGCGCGTCGATATCCGCGCGGGTGATCGACGCGGGCGCGGTGCTCACTCGCGCGGCGTGCCGCAGGATGGCGGCCAGCTTCGGATCGCCCTCGGCCGGAACGGTTCCCAGCCCCGCGTAATGCGCCGCCAGCGCGGGCGCCCCCGCCAACTCGGCCACCGCGACCGCCGCCGCGATCAGCCGATCCCGCCCGACACTCGCGGTGGCGGGCCCGTCCAGCAGTGCCGCGTACACCCCCTGCGTGTGCTCGACGACCGCCGGACGAGCCTCCCGCAACTCCCGCACCGACGGTGCACTACTACCGAGCACGGCGTCGATAACATCCGCCGTCAGTGCCGGGCTCGCCGCTTCGGCTCGAGCGGTTGGCGTCTCAGCCTCGGCGGGTGGCGCCTCGGTCGCGGCAGCGGGTGCCTCGGTCACGAACGAATCCTTTCGTCGGAGCGCCAACCCAGTTGCGGGGCAACCTTGGTGGCGATGAGTTCGATGGAGCGCAGGGTGGCCGGGTGGCCCGGGTCGACCGGGTGGGCCTGCACGATGAAGTCGGTGGCGTGGCGTAGCGCGGTGTCGGCGGCCAGTTGCGCGGCCACCTCGTCGGGGGTGCCGTAGTAGATGTCGCGCAGCACTTCCGCGACGGAGTTCGCCACCTCGGGGCCGCCGTTGTGGCCGAGCTGATCGAGGAAGCGGGCCGCGCCGTGCTCGGCGAGCGCCACCGCCTCGTCGTGGTCATCGGCCACGAAAACGCCTCGGGACGCGCCGATTCGGGGTGACGCGCCTGCGGGCAGCGCATCGAGATAGGCATCCACCAGCGGCTGCTGGATCTCCCACAGCGCGGCGTCGGGCGCGGCCGGGTCACGTGGCTGGGACTTCGACAGCAGCAGTCCGTCTCCGGCGCGCCCGGCCCGCTCCGCGCCACCGGCGGAGAAGGTCGCTTGCCACAGGCGATTTCGCAGGCCCGGCGCGGGCGGGTTGAGCCCACGGTCATCGACCAAGGACGCACCATGCAGTGCCGCAGTCACTTTCGCGAGCTTGTCGGCGTACACCTGCTGCCGATCCGCGCCGCCCAGCTCGAACAGTTCGAAGGCGTGCCGCGACCCGCCCGCGCCGAACCCGAGTTCGAGACGCCCGCTCGACAATGTGTCCAGCACGGCCGCGTCCTCGGCTACCCGGATCGGATCCTCCAGCGCCAGCGTGACGATGGCGGTTCCGAAGCGAATGCGCGGAAAGCGGGCCGCCGCGTGCGCGAGGAACACGAACGGTGACGGCAGTCCGCCCTCGCGCGGATCCAGGTGATGCTGCGCTACCCAGGCGGTGTCGTAACCGAGCCGTTCGGCCAGTTCGATCTGCTCGAGCGCCTCCCGGTACACGGTGGCCGCGTCCTCGCCCGCGGCGGTGCGGACCAGACGGGTGAAGAACCCGAGGTGTTGCGGGGTCATATCGTCACCTTTCCGAGGTAGGCGTCGCGTACCGCCGGGTCGCCGACCAGCTCGGCGGCCGGGCCGTGCAGCACGATCTTGCCGCTGCGCAGCACATTGGCGGTGTGCGCGATGCTCAGCGCCAGTTCCGCCTGCTGTTCCACGATCAGGATGGCCAGGCCCAGCTCCCGATTGAGCCGGGCGATCTCGTCGAGCACCCGGTCCACGAACAGCGGCGACAATCCCATGGTGGGCTCGTCCATGCAGATCAGGCGAGGTTTGCTCATCAGCGCCCGGCCGAAGGCCAGCATCTGCTGCTCACCGCCGGAGAGCGTGCCCGCCCGCTGCGTGCGGCGTTCGGCCAGGCGCGGGAAGTGCTCGAAGAGTTCAGCGGCGCGGGCCGCCAGCACCGAGCGGCGTTCCTTGCGGATGTAGCCGCCGACGAAGAGGTTCTCCTCGACCGTCATGGCCGGGAACACCCGCCGCGCTTCCGGTACCGAGGCCAGCCCGGCCCGGATGCGCGCCGACGCGGAGGTGCCGGTGACGTCCGCGCCGTCGACGCGGACCGTGCCGGAGGTCGGTTTCAGCAGTCCGAGCGCCGTTTTCATGGTGGTCGATTTGCCGGAGGCATTGCCGCCCAGCAGCGACACGATCTCACCCGGACGCACCCGCAGCGACACCTCGTCCAAGGCCCGGGACGCGCCGTAGTGCACCACCACGTTCTCGAATTCCAGGATCGGCGTGGCGTTCTCGTCGAAGCCCTCAGACATCCACGGCCACCTTCCCGCCGACCCGGCTGCGGCCGAGGTACGCCTCGATGACGCGCGGGTCCTGGAGCACCTCGTCCGGGGTGCCCTGCGCGATGATGCGACCCTCGTCGAGCACCAGCACCCGATCCGAGAGGTCGTGGACCAGGTCCATCTTGTGCTCGACCAGCAGCACGGTCTGGCCCTGCGCCTTCAATTCGGCCAGCTGCCTGCCGATTTCGACGGTCTCGGTCTGGTTCATGCCCGCCGCGGGCTCGTCCAACAGCAGCAGATCGGGTTCGAGGGCCAAGGCCCGCGCGATCTCGGTGCGACGGCGATTGGCGTAGGACAGCGTGTAGGTCGGGTTGTCGGCGCGCGGCACCAAGCGCTCGGGGAAGCGAGCCAACTGCGCGTCGATACGGGCCGCCGACTCGCGCCGCTCGACACGGGCGGCCGGGGTCGGCACCAGCGCCACCGCGAGCTCGGCCAGCAGCGAAACCCACCGCAGCACCGGGATATTCGCCAGCGACCGCAAGGGCCGGGAGGCGCGCAGGGTGGTCTGCAAGCCCACGTCCACGTTCTCGCGCACGGTCATATTGCCGAATACGCGGCCGTTCTGGAAGGTCCGTGCGATACCCGCCGCCGCGGCCGCTTCGGGACGTCCGGGACGAATCCGTTTGCCGCGCACCAGTACTTCGCCCGCGTCCGGCTTCAGCACGCCGGAGATCAGATTGACCGTCGTCGACTTGCCCGACCCGTTCGGGCCGATGATGGACACGAATTCGCCCGGCGCGATGGAGAATTCGACCCCGTCAACAGCCTGCACACCACCGAAGGACCGGCGCAGGCCGGTGACCCGCAGCGCGGCCTCACCGTCAGACGGTGGCGGGACTGAGCTCGCTGTCTGCGCTTCGTTCGTTGTCACGGACACGTTCCCTCCTCACCAAAATTCCCTGCGGCCGGAACCGCACCACCAGCAGCAAAACCAACCCGTACAACACGATTCGCCACGACGGCGCGAGCCGCAGCACCTCCGGCACCCCGATCAGCACCGCCGCGCCCAGCACCGCGCCATAGGGCGAGGCGGTGCCGCCGAGCACCAGAATGGTCACCACCAATAACGACATCGGCAGGTTGAACACCGTCGGGTCGATGTAGGAGTACTGGTGCGCCAGCAGCGCACCGCCGATCCCGGAAAAGAACGCCGCCAGCGCGAA
Source organism: Nocardia heshunensis (assembly GCF_054782115.1). Lineage (NCBI taxonomy): Bacteria > Bacillati > Actinomycetota > Actinomycetes > Mycobacteriales > Nocardiaceae > Nocardia > Nocardia heshunensis. The sequence goes on from NZ_BAAGTC010000008.1 coordinate 348,561, forward strand.
CGCCAGCGCCTTGTAGTCGCGCACCGGCACACCCGCCGAGCGCGCCGCCACCTCGTCCGCGCCGATCGCCCGGATAGCGGTGCCCAGCCGGGACCGCTGCACCCCGATGATCACCGCGAGCGCGAGCGCCAGCACCACCAGTTCCATCCGGAAAATGTCGGTGTGCGTGGTGAATTCGTAGCCGAAGATCTTCGGCGCCGGAATCCCGAAGATGCCGTAGCTGCCGCGCGTCACCGACTCCCAGTTGCGGATGATCGCCACCGTCACGATGCCGATGCCGAGCGTCGCGATGGCCACATAGTGGCCGCCCAATCGCCACAGCGGCGCGGCCAGCACCGAAGACACCACGGCCGCAACGATTCCCGCCGCGATGATGGCGGGCAGGAACGCCCACCCGTGCGACACCGTCAGCACCGCCGAGGTGTACGCGCCGATGGCGATCGGCCCGGCCTGTCCGATGGCCAGCTGGCCCGCCGACCCGGCCACCAGCGTCATGGACACGGCGATGATGGCGTAGGCCAGAATCTGGGTGCCCACCGAGATGCCGTAATCGTTGGCCACGAACGGAATCCCCACGCCGACAACCAGCAACGCGATCAGCGCATGCCACCAGCGCACCCGCAGCTCCCGGCCCGCACTGAGGAAAGTCCCGGTCATGGGCTCGGATTCGATGGCGGGCGGCCGCGCGAGCAGCCCGCCCGGCCGCAGCACCAGGAAGATGACCAACAGCCCGAAGGTGATCAGATCGCGGTACCCATCCCCGAACCAATAGATGCCGAACGCTTCCACCAGTCCCAGCACGAACCCGCCGACCACCGCGCCCGGAATCGAGCCCAGCCCACCGATGGTCGCGGCCACGAAACCGGTCATGCCGACGACGCCGCCGCTGGTCGGTGAGATATTCGAGTTGTAGAGGCCCACGAAAATGCCGGCCAGCCCGCCCAATCCGGAGGCGATGGCGAATGCCAGCGACTGCACCCGCCCCACGCCGATCCCCATCTGCGCGGCCGCATCGGGATCCTGCGCGGTGGCGCGAATCGCCAGCCCGTGGCGGCTGTAGCGCAGGAACGCCCACAGCCCCACCATCACCGTGAGCGTGATGGCGAACATGACCACGTCCGAGGTGCCCAGTCGCACCCCGCCGACCCGAATATTGTTGGTGGGCAACACCTGCGGGAAGGGCCTGGTGTCCGGTCCGAAGACCAGGGCCACCACGTTCTCGATGATCAGCCCGACCGCCACCGTCGCCAGCAGCGCGGCAATGGCCGGGGCGCGGCGCAGCGGTCGCACCGCCAGCACATCGATGGCCACCCCGACCAGCCCCGTCACCGCCACCACCACGACCAGCGCCGCCCACCACGGCAGCCCGTGCTGCGCGATCAACCACCAGCCCAGCACCGACCCGAACGCGAAGATCGAGCCGTGCGCGAAGTTGATGACATTGCTGACCCCGAAGATCAGGGTGATGCCCACGGCAATGAGCGCGTACGCATTGCCGTGGACCAGACCCGCGATAAGCGTGTCGAACATCTACTTACTGCTTCCGACCGGCAGGAACTTGCCGTTCTGCAGCACCAGCTCGATCGGCTTCACCCCGCTCGGCCGCCGCGTCTGCTGATCGAAGGCGAAGGTGCCCAGGCCGATTCCGTCGAAGTCCTTCACCTCGCGCAGCCCCTTCAGCACGCCCTCACGGGTCGCGCCACCGGTCTTGGCGGCCTTCACCAGCACGTTCAGCGCGTCATAGGCGTAGACGTTGAAGTCGCCCGGATCGGTATTGAACTTGGCCTTGAACTTGGTGACGAACGCCTGGATCTTCGGGCTCGGATCCGACGGACTGAACACACCGTTCACGATGTCGCCCTCGGCCGCCTTACCCGCCAGATCGATGAACTGCGGCGTGTTCTGGCCGCCGAAGAACTGGCCGTTGAACCCGACATCACGCAGCTGCTTGGCCACCAGCGCGCCATCCGGGCCGTAGCCCAGGTGCACGAACGCGTCCGGGTTGGCGTCGCGGCCCTTGATCAGCACCGGCCGGAAGTCCTGCGAGTCCGGCAGAATCGAGGAGGAGTAGGCGATCTCGATGCCCTTCTCCTTGGCGAACTGCTGGAAGAACTGGAAAGCCTGCTTGCCCCAATCGGTTTCGAGGTAGACCACCGACACCTTCTTGGCCTTCGACTTCACCCATTCGGCATTGCGCTCCTGGAAGACATCCAGGGTGATGGACGGGCTCCACGAATAGTCGCCGCCCTTGGTGAAATCCACCGACGAGTTGGTGAAGCCGTACTGCACCAGCTTGCCGCGGTTGTACACCGGCGACGCGGCGATGGAGGCGGGCGAGGAGAAGTCACCCAGCTCGGCGATGATCGATTGATCGCCCACGAACTTGGTCGCGATCGGCACCGTCTGCTTCGGATCCGACTGCGAGTCCTCCCATTTCAGCGCGACCTTCTTGCCGTTGATCCCGCCATTGGCATTGATCTCGTCAAGCGCCAGGTCGAACCCCTGCTGCCAGAGCCGCCCGTACTCGGCCGAACCACCCGTCTTCGGCCCCGAAACGCCGAAATACACGGTGTCGGAACTGCTTCCGGACGAGTCGTTGGAGCAGGCCGAGGCCAGTCCCGCCACCAGAGCCGCCGCGGCGACTCCCACCGCCACCCGGCCGAAACCACGGGACCAATACCTGCTCATCGCAAACCTCTACTTCGCACCGGCTCGCCAACCGGGCATGGGGACACGACCGCGACTGCCACCGCGGCCTGTTAGCGCTTGCGATGCCCGCGACGGCACCGCCTGGTCGTCACCCGGGGCACCCCCAGATGCGCTGCCGGCGGAGCCGTCCTCAGACGCGCACGGCCGGAGCGAAGGCGGAGGTACCGCCCACCGCCAAGCGAGGGTTGCCGATCAGCGAGCCGGGGCTCGAACATGCTGATACTCGTGACCGTGGGCAAAAGGTAGCCGCGGCAACCGGGAAGACGACAGGATTCGAATCAGCCTGATGCCAACAACGCCGCCGACCCACGCGGCTACCGCCGACCACCGACGAGAGGAAAACCCTTGCCACCATTGCAAATAGCCGTCTGCGGCCCCCGTGACTGCACCGATCGCGAGGCCACCGCCGCCTGCGAAGTAGGCCATCTTCTCGCCACCGCGGGCGCGACCGTCCTGTGCGGCGGCGGCACCGGCGTCATGGCCGCCGTCACCGAAGGCGCTTCCCGCGCAGGCGGACTCGTCATCGGCATCCGCCCCGACACCGACCGCGCCGCCGCCTGCGAGGGCCTCTCGGCCGTCCTCTACACGAACATGGGCGAAGCCCGAAACGCCATCCTGATCTCCTCCGCCGACGCGGTCATCGTCATCGGCGGATCCTGGGGCACCCTCTCCGAACTGGCCCTCGCCAACCACCGCGGCACCCGCGTCGTCTCCCTACATGGTTGGCGAATCCACGACGCCGAAGGCAAACCCGTCGACGCCGCCCTCCCTGCCCTAGACCCCGCCCACGCGGTCACCCTCGCCCTCGCGCCCCCGCTGTAGCCGTCGCCTCCGCCTCGTCATTCCGGCGCGCTTCTGGCCGGAATCCAACGCCGCCAGTGTGGATCCCGGCCAAATACACGCCGGGATGACGCGGGTTCTATCCACCCAGGTGGCCGGCCAGCCACGCCGGGAACTCGGTGAGGTCATCAAGCACCACATCGGCCCCGGCCGCCGACAGCTCTTCGGCCGCATAGGGGCCGGTGGTCACGGCCACCGAGACGGCGTCGGCCACCTTGGCCGCGCGCACGTCCCCGAGGTGGTCCCCCACATAGATCTGGGCACCGCGCTCGCGCAGCACCTCCCCCTTCTCCTCCGCCCACGCCCCACCGACCAGCTCATCCACCTCGAGGCCGAGGTGATCCAGATGCAGCTGCGCGTGCGGTCCGTTCTTGGCCGTGATCACCAGCACCCGCCCGCCCGCCTGGTGCACGGCCGCGAGAGCGTCGACGACACCGGGCAGGTTCTCCGAGGGTTGCACCGCCAGGTCCGGGTAGAACTCCCGGTACATGGCCACGATCCCCGGCACCTCGTGCTCGGGAAACCACTGCGCCGCCTCGTCCGCCAACGGCGGCCCGAGCCGCGACACCACCAACTCGGAGTCGATCGGCACCCCGGTCTTCGCGGCCACCGCATCCCACACCGCGGCAATCCCCGGCCGCGAATCGATCAGCGTCATATCCAGGTCGAACCCCACCACGAGGCCGCCCGCCGGTCCGGTCGCACGATCAAAAGCCACGCCCCGACCCTACGGCCCGCCGATTCCCTGCCCGGCATCACCGCCCCGGCGCATCCGCCCGCGCCTGCGAGCTCGCCACCCCGCCCCGGCCCGAATGGCTCCAGGAATTTCAGCGGCGGCCGCGCCGAAAATTGGAGGCGGGCGTGCGGTGGCGCGAATTAGGCTGGCGGACATGGCTGGTGACCAGGGGACGTTTTTCTGCGGGACCGAGCTGGCGGCGCGCATCGAACGGGTCGAAGCAGAGCTGATCAGCAAGGGCGCTCGGGCCGCGGCGACGCGGCTCGGCGGCGAGACCGGGTTCGTGATTCCGGTCGCGGGCGGGGTGGCCTCGTTCGCGGAGGACGGGTCGCCGTTGAACAAGGTGGCCGGGCTCGGCTTCGACGGGGTCCCGACGGTGGCCGAGCTCGAGCAGATCGAGCGGCTGTTCGCGGAGCGCAAGACCGCTGTGCAGGCCGAAGTATCGCAACTGGGTGATCCGGGTGTCGGAGAACTGCTCACCGAGCGCGGATATCGGCTGGTGTCGTTCGAGAACGTGCTCGGCATCGAGCTCGGCGGTGCGCGGGCCGCGGACGTCGCCGACGGGGTCGAGGTGAAGCACAGTGGCGAGGACGAATTCGATGCCTGGCTGCATGTTGTCGCGGAGGGTTTCGCCCACCCCGACACACAGGGTGTGGCCTCGCACGAGGAGTTCCCGGCCGAGATTATTGCCAATGCCATGCGCGATCTGACCCGCTCGGCCGGAGTACAGCGGTATCTGGCCCGGCGCGACGGCGCGGTGGCGGGCGGGGCAAGCATGCGCATGTTGCAGGGTGTCGCCCAACTCACCGGTGCGGCAACCGATCCCGGGCACCGGCGGCACGGCGTCCAGTCGTCCCTGCTGTCGGTCCGGCTGGCCGAGGCGACGGCGGCGGGCTGCGATATCGCGGTGGTCACCACCCAGCCCGGATCGAAATCCCAGCAGAACGTGCAGCGTCAGGGCTTCGCCCTGCTCTACACCCGCGCCATTCTCGTCAAGGGCTGATCAGTCCGGTAGCCGGTGCGCAGCAATGGGTTTGAGATGCTCGCGGAGCATGTCCCCGTCGTCCCCGAAGAGCTGCGCATCGGTGTCGACGGCGGTCTGCACGCCCTTGCTCACCAATTCCCGCCCGGCGGACGTCAGTTCGATGCGCAGGGCGCGGGCATCGGCCGGGTCGGCGCGACGGACCAGCAACCCGCGCTCCTCGAGCCCGCGAATCACCTTGGACGCCATCATCCGATCCGAGCCGGACATGTCCGCCACCTGCTGCTGGGTCGGCAACTCCCCCTGCCGGCTCAACCAACCGGCCGAGGCCAGCAGGTTGAACTGGGTGGGGGTGAGGCCGAGCGGGCGCAGATTGCGTTCCAGCGTCGCCCGCCACTCCAGCGCGGCATGATGCAGCCAGAAGCCCGGACTCATCAGCGGCCCCCGCGGCACGCCTCGCGCCCCCTCCCGGCTCCCCGGTGATTCAGCCACGCCGTAGCGCCTCCTGTTCCATTGCGGCGAAGGTCAGCGGCATATCGGCCCGCATCCGCTTCTCCCAGATGAGCTTGAACAACGGACCCATCGGCCCGTGGATCTCCACATTCTTGGTCACTCGCACCGTCCCATCACCGAGGTCCTCGAAGGTATTGCGACCGCGGAGCTTCCCGAACGGAATGCCCGCCTCGCTGCTCCACGACTTCCCAGGCTCCACTGCCACGATCGTAAACGGACCGGCGGGGGCGCCCTTCGGCTTGACCCAGCCCTTGGTTCCGGGCGCGAACTCCCCGTCGATGCGGGACTTCTCCTCGTGCGGGTCCCACTCGGCCACCCGGTTCACATCGGTCGCGACCGCCCAGATCTTGTCGACATCGCCCTTGATCACGGCGGTTTCGCTGAACGAGTACATCATCTGAATCATCTCCACTCGGGGGATTTCTGTTGTTGCGACAACAGTAACTGTAGTCGCGACAACAAACAACCCCTTGCGGGAAGATTCCTCCACGACGAAAGCCGGGGCCGGCGGCGGACGACATCGACTGTCGCCGCCACCGGCCCCGGATCGGACCCGTTACGGTGCCGGGGCGTACCCCAGCGGGCGCGTGGTGAACGTGCCCCGGCCCTGCGTCCGGCTGCGCAAACGGGTTGCGTAACCGAACAATTCGGCCAGCGGCACCGTGGCGGTCAGCACCACGGAACCGATGCGGGTCACCGAACCCGTCACCCGGCCGCGCCGGGCGGCCAGATCACCGAGCACCGCGCCGACATAGTCCTCCGGCACGGTGGCGGTCAGTTCCACCAATGGTTCGAGCACCACCATGGCGCTAGCGCGCAAGGCTTCCCGCATGCCGAGCCGCCCGGCGGTCCGGAAGGCCAGATCCGACGAATCCTTCGAATGCGTCGCACCATCGATGAGCGTGACCCGCACGCCGGTGACCGGATGACCCGCCAGCGGACCCTCGGCCAGGGCGTCCCGGCACCCGGCCTCCACCGCGCGCACGAACTCCGCGGGCACCCGGCCGCCGACCACCGTGGACTCGAACTCGAAACCGGTCGCCCCGGAATCGGATTCGCTCAGCGGCTGCACATCGAGCACGATGTGCGCCCACTGCCCGGAGCCGCCGTCCTGCTTGACGTGCCGGTATACCAGGCCCCGCACGCCACGCACCACGGTCTCGCGATACGCCACCTGCGGCCTGCCGACCGACACGCTCAGCCCGCGGTCGCGGCGCAGCTTCTCCACCACGACCTCCAGGTGCAGCTCACCCAGTCCGGCCAGCAGCGTCTGACCGGTTTCGGGGTCGGTCCGCACCGTGAGCGACGGATCCTCGTCGGCCAGCCGCGCGAGCGCGACGGCCAGCTTTTCGGTCTCGGCGCTGGATTTCGCCTCGACCGCCACCGACACCACCGGCTCGGTCGGAACCGGCGGTTCCAGTTGAACCGGTGCGTCCGGCGCGCACAGCGTCGCGCCGACCCGGACAGCCTTGGGCCCAACCAGTGCGACGATGTCGCCCGCTATCGCGGACTCCACCTCCTGATGCCGGTCCGCCTGCACCCGCAGGATGCGGGCGATCCGCTCCCGGCGGCCGCCGCCCGCGTCGAGCACGGTGTCGCCCTTGGCCAGGACGCCCGAGTAGACGCGCACGAAGGTGAGCCGACCGGTCGGCGTGGCATGCACCTTGAACGCCAGCGCCGCGAGCGGTTGCCCCGGATCCGCCGCACGCTGCTCCTCCTCGGCACCGACCGGTGGCCGGTCCAGCGGCGAGGGCAGGTAGGCGACCACGGCGTCGAGCAGCGGCTCGATGCCGATATCGCGGTACGCCGCACCGCACAGCACCGGGACCACCTCGCCGGAGAGCGTGAGCTCCCGCAGCGCCGCGGTCAACGTTTCCGCGGACAGCTCGGAGCGTTCGACGAACTCTTCGAGCGCCGCCGAATTCCGTTCCGCCACTGCTTCTTCCAGCTCCCGCCGAGATCGCGCGACAGCCTCCGCCAGCTGCTCCGGCACCGATCCTTCGACCACGCCGCCATCCCAGCGCAGAGCCCGCAGACGAACCAGATCCACCACACCGGTGAACAGGTCGCCGGTGAACACGGGCAGCTGGATCGGCAGTGGAACCGGGTGCAGCCGTTCGCGAATCGAGTCCACGGTGGCCGCGAAGTCCGCGCCCGCCCGGTCCATCTTGTTGACGAACGCGATGCGCGGCACGCCGTAACGGTCCGCCCGACGCCACACGGATTCGCTCTGCGGCTCGACACCGGCGACGGCGTCGAAAACCGCTACGGCGCCGTCCAATACTCGCAGGGAGCGTTCGACCTCATCGGAGAAGTCGACGTGCCCGGGGGTATCGATAACGGTCAGCCGGTGCCCCGCCCACTGGCAGCTCACCGCGGCCGCGAAGATGGTGATGCCCCGATCCCGTTCCTGCGGATCGAAATCGGTGACGGTGGTGCCGTCGTGCACCTCGCCACGCTTGTGGGTGATCCCGGTGAGGAACAGCATGCGTTCGGTCACCGTCGTCTTGCCCGCGTCCACATGCGCGAGAATTCCGAGGTTGCGAACGACAGCCAAGTTTTGTCCAGATATGTTGGTACGCACGGTAATACGTCCTTCGAGCTGATCTTGTACAGAACAGCGCGATTCCCCGGAACGTCAGAAGTCCGGGGTTACTCAGTACCGGCCGCGCAGCCGGCACCGAGCCGGCGAAGACACCAGGATCACCTCGAAGCGGAGGCGGGCGACGACGGCGGTGCGATAGGTACGCATGGCCAGGCCCCTTCCTGCTTTCGAGAGTATGGCGGGATTCGTTGTCCCGCCGAGCGAACTTAACAGTGCAACGCATCAGCTGTCGCGCGAATTTCCGCGCCGCACAACCGCGCTCACATCGACAGGTGCCCCAGATGGATCACGGCCAGATTCGCGACCACGAGGACCGGGAACGCGACGGCCGCCGTGCGGTGTCCGAGCTGCCACAGCCCCGCGGCCGCACCACCGAACACGACGACCTTGGTGGCGACCGCGGCGACCGGAATCGAGAAGCTCGCCTGCGGTGCCGCGAACAGCCCCCAGAGCGTCATGGCGGCAATCGCCATGCCTGCACCCAGCAGCAGTTTCGCCACCCGGCCACGCCCGGTGCGGAAGCCCCAGTAGGCAAGCGCGCCAACGGCGACGAGCTCGAACGCGAACGCGAGGGTCAAGTTGAGGGTGGACCAGGCGGTGCTAATCATGGCGACTCCGAGATCGGTGCTCTCTGTTGCGATCAATAGTCACAGAAACACTGCCCCGAGTCAAGAGCACTGCTCTCCCAATCTGGACCCGGATACGCAGAAACCCCCTGACCGTGGTCAGGGGGTTTCGCGAATGATGTTCCGGCGGTGTCCTACTCTCCCACACCCTGTCGAGTGCAGTACCATCGGCGCAGGTGGCCTTAGCTTCCNTTCCATGTGCCAGAGGGGAGTTCGAGGGCGAAGCCCTCGAATATCCGCTCCAACACACGGTCGTGTGTTGTTTCAGATACTGCACAGTGGACGCGTAGCTTCTTTGTTGGTAAGTCCTCGGC